>CAWAWB010000009.1:0-327028 GCA_963785635.1 uncultured Phycisphaerales bacterium | reverse complement strand
TACCTCGAAGCCGTCGGACACTTTCATCGTTGGGATCGAAATTGATGCTTTCAACGCTGAAATTGACTAACTCCACGCCGAAGGTTTTGTAGTGACCTCGGAGCAGATCGCCAACGTGCTCCCCGATTGTAGGGAACGGCGCCGGCAATTCCAACGCACTATTTTCTTCTGAACCAGATAGTCCCCGAACGCCTGCTGCACACAAGCAATGATCTGCGCACCGAGTAGATGAGTTGCTGCTTCAATCTACCGTGCGACCAGTGGCGTCCCCTGCGACCGATTGGATGGAAGGTGTACTGCCCGCCGGGCGTGAGTTGTCGCTGCCGAATGAAGCGCCGACAACCTGCACAACAAACTCACGAGAGTTTGCAATTCGCACCGCATAGCTGCCGTAACCGCGAAGCGGAATGGTCACGCGATATCGCGGATCGAGCAACATGATAGGGGTGTTTGTTCCCCAATCTTGTCGCGGCGATATCGCCTTGTTGATGAGTAGACCTCCGCCGCAAATGGCGTTTTGCCGCCAAAGGGAAGGTTGATTATGTGGTGGAGAAGCGGAAGATTTCCGCTGGCGAGCGTGTGGGTTCCCGGCGTAAAGAGATCTAACGCCTGTCCACCCTTGAAAAACAGCGCTTCCTGGCTTTCATTGACGATAAGCTGGGCGCCGAGACGAATCGCATCCGACTGCCCTTTGTCAGAATGCCACTTCCAGACTAATACATCTGGCGGTCCCTCGAATTTGACGCGGTCGATGATGCCCACAACTCCATCCCTATACTGGCTTTCCATTCACAGAAAGATCTGTGCGGATTTGATCGTATAATTCGGCAATTTCAAAGCCGCACTGCCGCACATCTGACCCGAAATTCTCACGCAAGAGTCAAGGGTCAGCGTGAATCCAGAACACCATTCGAGCAACGCAGTGGGATGAGTTGAAACCACCCCGCCCATTGCCACAACCCTCAGACAATACCCGCTAGCGATAGGTTAGGGCAAATAATAGCTACCTTTCCCAACAGGCTTTAGATGAAGACCTTGCGCCATCATCTCGGCCCACGAAGTCTCATCTCGCATTGCCGCCATTTCGGCGGCAGATGTCTGTGCACTTGGCGAAATGCTAGGTATACACTGTAGAGCCTCTTGCAAAACCCCCGAAGTTCGGCGGAACGTCCGCCGCTTGGGTCTTCGGCAGGGTATCGTAAGACTACTTGAATATACCGCTTTCGCCGAATTTGTCAATGAGATTACCCCCCCCCCCAATATTTATGTAAGTATCTGTAAATACAGTTGTTATGCTGAATCGTTTGTGGTATAGTCTTCGTCTTCGGGCGATTGACGCCGGCAACCAAGGAGAACTGCCATGAACGGATTCGCGGAGTTGTCCAACCTCTGGCACACCATTCAAGCTTGGCTCTTTCCCAATCTGGAAGATGAACTCGGCGAACTCGATGACCAGCATCGCCAATTCGTCGCCGTTTGCGAAATTTGCAATCCGCGCCGGCACCTGGCGGCTATCGCTGGATCGGCAACGGTTGCCCGCCCAAGGATCGGCTGGCGCTGTGCAAGGCATTCATCGCCAAAGCCCTGTGGGACTTCCCCACCACCCGCAAACTGATCGCCGCCGTCCGCCACCGCCCCACCTTACGCCGTCTGTGCGGTTGGGAAACACTTGGCCGAGGTTCCCTGCGAAGCTACCTTCTCGCGTGCCTTTGCCGTCTTTGCCAAGGATGGATGGCCCCAAATCATTCATGAGGCCATGCTCCAGCAACACTTGGGTGACAAGCTCGTCGGGCACATCAGCCGTGATGCCACCGCCATCCATGCCCGCGAGAAAGCCGCCCGGAAAGAACCCCAGCCCGTGCTGCAACCCGATGCGGCTCAAAACCCGGTCTGCACCCGAGCCACACGTCTGCAACGGCAACTCGAACGCGGTTTGGTGGAGAATCTGGCCGACTTGCCACGGGGCTGCGACTATGGCACCAAGAAGGACAGCAAAGGCAAGAAGCAATGCTGGCGCGGCTACAAGCTGCATATCGACGTGATCGATGGCGACTTGCCGATAAGCTGGCTGGTGACCTCCGCCAGCCTGCACGATAGCCAGGCGGCCATCCCTTTGGCGCAGATGAGTGCCGAACGGGTTACCAGCCTGTACGACTTGGCTGATGCCGCCTACGACGCGGCAGCCATCCGCGAAATGTCCGCCCGGCTGGGCCACGTGGCCATCATCGACCACAATCCCCGCCGTGGCGAAAAGCAGGAATTTTCCCCGGCCGAAGCCATTCGCTATCACGAGCGCAGCAGTTCCGAGCGGGTCAATTCCCATCTGCACGACAACCACGGCGGGCGTCATGTGCGGGTGCGCGGCGCGATCAAAGTGGCCGCACACTTGTCCTTTGGATTGTTGGTGATTGCCGCCGAACAACTGCTGGCCATGGTGTGCTGAGGCTCTACACGGGGGGAAGTTGACGGTCGCAAGTGACCGCCGCAAGGGCGGCCAAGGGCGGGAGCTTGGCCAAAAGCAGGGCTTGGCGACGCCCCAACGGCCCACCACCAGCGGAAATACGCCTTTATAAAGCAATTTGGTGACTTTCATCCACGCAACCAGCCAACCGCCCAGGCAACAAGCCGTACTCAAGCGGTCATCGGGAGGTTTTGCAAGTGGCTCTGTAGAGCTATAGGCATCAAGGCCGGACGCTGTCAGGTGTGCCAGAGTCCAAATCGGTCGAAATTGTCGCCGTGACAGTGCGCAAGCTCCGCAAAGAGCGAAGTTGGTCACAAGAAGAATTTGCGGCTCGGTGCGCCCTTCATCGCACCTATGTGGGGGCGATTGAGCGGGCCGAGGAGAATCTCACGCTCCGCACCCTGGACAAGTTGGCAAAGGCGCCTTCAAGTTCGACCCGCTCAACTTCTGGAGCCGCTCATCCCCCGCCTTTCACGGGCGCATCGCAGTGGCGACCGTGTCCCGAGATAGCTGTCGGCGGCACTGGCGTGCCATTGCTTGCAAGGCGCAAATCTGACGCCTAAGTTACGCGGCATTCCGGAAGCGCACCCAAAACACCACCCGGGCCGATAACAGGGCAAATTGGCGAAATGACAAGGCATCTTGCGGGCATCGGGCATAGCGTGCCCACGATATATAACACGACTACCTTGGCCATGTTTCACCTCGCCTCTATAAACTGTGCAGCTCCCCCAGCCGGTGTCGCAGCTCCTCCATCACCTTCCCTAATTTTGGCAGCAGCTTTCGCCGGGCGATCTCATGCAGCAGCTCCTCATCGGAGAGCGTCTCCGCCGGCCCAGGCGGCGTTACAGCCTCGGCCTTTTCCGGACCCTGGCCCAGGAAGAACCATTTCAGGCTGTAGCCCGATGCCGCCACCAGGCGCACAATGCCCAGCAGAAAATCGGCATTGATCTTCTTGGCCCTGCCCCGCTCAAAAACGCTGATCATATTCAGGCTACGCTCACTCAGCGAGATGCGGTCCAAAACCTCCCGCTGTTCCAGGTTCAGGTTCTTGCGCACCATGGCCAGCCGGTAGCCGATGGCCGCGGATTCCCCGGAATGAAAAATTTTTGTTTTTTCCGGTTGCAAACTCTCAAGCCTCTCTCTTAAAATACCGAATAAGAGTATTGTTCTTTTCTTTTTGGCCTTTTTTGACAACTAGTTGTCAGCCGGGAACTATGGTCGCACGAAACGAAAAATTCGTCAAGCCGGGAAATCGGCGAGGCAGCCCCAAGGCCTGGCTGGTGTATGCCGGGCTCACCGGCCGCCAGCTGGCCGCCCAGGTGCACATGATGCCGCGGTTATTGAACCCCTGCCGGGGTTCTTGATTTAGTGGGAGCTTACCCCGGGTAGCGCTCATGCTTCGCATTTCGCCGCAACCCGGGGCTACGCCTATTAAACCCCTGCCGGGGTTTTTTGGCCCTGCGGGCAAGCCCCGGTTCGCTACCCTACTTCGCTGAAGCTTCGTAGGGTTCTAGCTACGCAGGGCAAGCCCGGCCCCTTTGGGAAAATCCCAAATCCCAAGCACCAAATCCCAAACAAAGAACCCTCACCCAGCCTCTTAGAGGCAAATTCCAAATCCCAAGCACCAAATCCCAAACAAAGAACCCTCACCCAGCCTCTTAGAGGCAAATTCCAAATCCCAAGCACCAAATCCCAAACAAAGAACCCTCACCCCTGCCCCTCTCCCGTAGAAGGGCGAGGTGTGCAAGAACAATTCCTACACGTATCCCACGGCGAGCTGGTCGAACTCGGCGATGAACTTCGTGATCGGCAATTCCAGCAGGCCGTCCGAGGGGGCGCTATCATATGTCCTGCCATCGCGGCCCCAGGGGTTATAAACAGTGACGTAAAGCTGCCCGGCGAGGGTCTCGACGGACATGACCGTGTAGGCGTGGCTGGCGACAATCGGCCCGCCGGCGGAGGGTTTGCTGCCGGCGGTAACGTTGTCGCCCGCGGCAAGGTCCTGGGAAAGTTTGTCATAGACGGTCTGGCTGGCGCGGCCGGAGAGCGTCCAGCTCGTGGTCTGGTCATTGGTCAGGGCGCGTATAAACCTCCGTCATCCAGCCGCCCCCGAGCGAGCTGTAACTGTTCAGGCCCTTGCGGAAGAAGGCGTAGGCCTTCTCCAGCAGCGGGGCCCAGATCGCCCCATCCTTGCCCGGGTGCGCGTAGACCGTGCTGCGCCCGCTGCCGGGCAAGTCGCCATCCACCCGGTAATAGGTCTCCTGGCCGTTGCGATAGAAGCGGATCGCATACGTGCCGTCGCCCAGGGAAGTGATCATCTGCCGAATTGCGTCCGGATCGGTGCGGGCGTAGCCGGCCAGCGAGGAGAGGAAATAGCAGTCGGTCAGCTTGCCCTGTCTGACCTCGCTGTATGTGGGGTCATTCACAAAAAGCGGCAAAGCCGCGAAATTTGCGTAGCTTCCGCCGGCGGGATCCGCCAGCTTCTGCCCGGCGACCTCGAGGGGAATGTACTTGGGCGAAGTGGCCGTCTGCGTAAAGGGCTGCGCGAACTGCGAAATGATGTGTACCGCGCCCGCCGCGCGTTCGGCGGAGGAGATGTCGGTTATCGTGTCGCTCGAATCGCACCAGAAGCTGTCGAAGCCCCCGCCGCCGGTGAGGCGGTCGGCCCCGCCGCCCACGCTTACCAGCAGGTTGTCACCGGGGCCGCCATCGATCCAGTCGGCTCCGGTTGAGGCATCATAAACCGTGTCGTTTCCATCGCCTGCGTCGACATGCACCGGCGCCGACACGGAATGCTCCAGCGTGATCACATCGTCGCCGGCGTAGGTGTCCAGCGTGATGAGGGTGAACGTGCCGGCGATCACCTGCGCCTGCGCGCCGGATTGCACCTCGATTAGCCCTGGGGACTGGCTCAAGGTGATCGAATCGGCCCCATCGGCGCCGTAGACAAAAAGCTGGGGCTGGCCATCCACCAATTCGCCCTGAACCTGTACCGGCGGGGCCGCGGGGTTGGCGGCGGCCGCAATAGGCGGGTCGCCGCTGGAACCGCCGCTTGGTGCAGAAGCTTCCGACCCGCCGGTCACGAGGATGGAGTAGCTCCCGGTCTGGCGCCCGCTGCCGGCGGCGCGAATGTAATAGGTGGCGCCGCGCGTGACATCAAAGGTCAATTCCGGCGAGGCCAGCGACGGCGTCCAGAGGGTGGCGTCCCCGCCGGCATTCAGCACGGCCAGGGAGCCTCCGCCCGCCAGGCCGGCGGTGGTGGTCATCGTGATGCGCATCTGGCCAGTCGCCGCGGCGGTCACGGCCAGCACGTCGACGTCGCCGGGGTAATCGATCTGCCCCAGCAGTCGTCCATTTTGGAGGCCATCCAGCGCCAACGGCCGCGCATCGCCAATCGTGTTCCCGATGTCATCGTCGGGTTCGCTGATGGCTGTCAGCGTGTACTGGCCCGCCTGTGGCAACCTGGCCCAGACCTTCAGGGTCTGCCCGGCCTCGACGCGCAGGCGCACCTGACCGGTAGAGGAATAGAGATTGCTGGTGCTGACCAGGAGCGAACCGTGGGTGTCATATAGGTTTACGGTTAGCGCGGGGTGGACCGCGGGGTCGTCGGCCACGGCCATGATGGTGAGCCTGCCCGTGGCGGGAGCGACGATCTGATACGCGGCGGGCACGGCGGCGACCGCCAGGGCCTCAACATGGGATTCGCCTGCGGCCGGCACATCGAGCAAGGCCCCGTTCAAAAGCAACCTGGACTCCAGGACCTCCAGCCGCAGCCTCTCGCTTTTACTCATGGTACTGCCTCGGATTACGGGACCTCCGCTCCCGCCGCCTCCGAAGGCAGCAACACACGAGCTGCATCCCGTCTCTGGGCACGGGATGCGCTGAGAACATACAATCCACTGCACGCGCGGCCAAACATCTTGATGATGTTGCCAGTTCGATCCGCGGCAAAATCCGCGCGTGATCTCAAGGCAAAAAACGTTCTCAGACAGCACTCATGAGAGCGTGATGGACAATGTAAAGGCGCGCGAGGTTTTTACCAAACGAATTCACGCAAATTCGCAGTTACGGTCGGAACAATCGAGAGTTATGGAGGCCTGTTTGGGCATGCCCTGGGTGGGGGCCACCTTGACAAGGCTTCGGGGACAGATCAAACTGGTCGTGTTGTCAAACCCGTGGGGAGGCGCCGAGATGCTTTCACTGGATACCACGCTGGAGACGGCCTCGGCCGTCACGCGGCAGTCGCTGGGAGCCGATCAGGACATCGTCATCCTGTCGCTGGACAGCGGCTACCTGTACACCGCCAACGCCACAACCGAGGCGTTCCTGGCCGCCTTGGACGGCCGGCGGACGATCCGCCAGGTGGCGGAGCTCCTGGCTGAGGAGTTTGACGTGCCGCTGGAGCGGCTGCACCGGGACCTGGTTGCCCTGGCCGGCCGGCTCCTGGAGGAGCAACTCGTCGTGCCGGTGGAGCCCTGAACGCCCATGTGCCGTCTGCTGTTGCGCGCATGTCTGGCTGCTGGCGGGCTTGCTGCCCCTGCTGGACAAACTGCCGCTCAAGACCCTGCTGCGGCTGCTGACGCCGCGCCGGCCCTGGCGGCTATATCGACGGTTGAGTCCCGACGAAATCGTCGCGGCGGCCCGTAAGCGGCTCAGTCGGCCGCGGAACATGCGCCGCCGCGCCTGCTTGCGCCTGGGGCTGACGACTTGGTACTTCCTGCACCTGGCGGGTCTGCCGGCGGAGATTCATTTTGGAGTCTACCCCCGCCAAACGCTCGACCAGGCGCGGATGCACGGCCATTGCTGGGTGCTGTTGGAAGGCCGCTGCCTGACCGATCCGCCCGATGAGCCCGTCGCCGAACTGTTCCTCTGGGGCACCAGTGGTTCGGCGGCGGTGGACAAAACGTAGCGAGGTTCGCCCGTTCGCCAGCATGGTCCCCGCGGCCACCTGTGAACTCCCCGAAAACGCCATCGGCTTGTCCTGTCACGAAATTACCGGCTTGTTCGCATGTGCACACGTATTTCGCCGGGGTAATGCCGCCTGCGGCTACTCATTGCTGCGGCTGGAGTTGCGCCGGCTTCCCAGCCGCGACTGCGGCCAACCCTCGCGGCGGCCGCTTAGGTTGACTCGTCCGCATCACACGTTGAGCGCTATCATTCCCCTGTATTCCCACTTGGGGTGGGGCATACAAGGGAATTCCCACTTAGGGTGGGGACATAGCAAGGGAGATACCGTGGACAAGAAAGAAAAAGCCGCCGAGAAGAAGCCTTATGTCGAACCCGAACTGGTCAAGCAACAGCAGCTTCAGGAAGTGACCGAAGGCGGGGAGGCAAACCAGCCAGTGGTAGGGGCCGTCAGTTGATGGACCGTCCGCGGAGCTACCAGATCGGCCGCTTCGACGTGCATGGGATGCCCCTGCACGTCGAAGCGGCAGAGCCGATTCTTTTTGAGGCTGTCGACCGCATCCTTGCCCCTTTTGGCGCACGCCGAACGCAAAGCGAGCCATTCGTGTTGCGCCTGTGCCGCGGCTCGGCCGCGGCATTGTGCAACGGTCTGCCCTGCCTGTGGCAGGGCATGCTGCCTAGCGGATATGACGCGCGGTACATGGCCGACCAGAGTCGCCGACGCCTGGAACTTGTCAACGTGGCCATTGCCGAACTGGATCTGTCCACCCGCCAGGCCCAGATCACGCTGCTCAGCCAAGATGTTCGTTGCATCGCCGGGGGCTGCCTCACGCCGTTGCTGACGGAAATGATGCGGACGGTCGGGTGGCACATCATCCACGCGGCCTGTCTGCGCCGGCGCGGGGACCAGCGCGCGGGCACTGCTCCTGTGCGGTCAAAGTGGCCTGGGCAAAACGACCACCGCCCTCGCCCTTTCGCGCGGGACGCTGCGGCTGCTGGGCGACGATGCCGCCTTCTTTCGCGCCGACGGCAGGAGCTCGCTGGTCTTCGGTTTGCCCAGACCCTGTAAAGTGCACCCAAACACGGCCGAACTGCTGGGCTGGTTGCCCGGCCTCATCGCCGGGGCTCGCACCGTGGGCGATGAGTTCATTTTAGATTTTGCGCGCGTGGGCGAAGCGAGGCCGCAGGCCATCGTACCGGCCGCAGTGCTGATCATGCGCCGCGCAACACCGCCGGCCACGAGTTACGGCCGGTGGATAAGCTGTCCGCCGTCGCAGAACTGGCGCGGCAGAACGTCCGGCACCACGGCGGCGATGTGTCTTTCGCCGCCGTTGCCGCCCTGGCCGCCTGCTGCGGCTGTTACACGTTGAGCGTAGGACCCGACTTGAATAGTTTGAGCGGGGCGATCCTTGCTTTGCCGGAGGTGGGCGATGCGGTCGCGTGCTAGCCTGTGGTTGCGTGCCCTGTGCGATCCGGCGGGTTTGGACGAGCAATCGGTCGTGCATTTGCCGGCGGCCTCAATCGAGGAGCCCGGCGTGGAGCGCCTGCAGGACCTGGCCCGGGACCATGGCGTACTGCCGGCCGTCTGCGCCAACCTCAACCGCCTGCTGCACGCCGGGCCACAGGGCCAGGGCGCCGGCTGCAATGTCGAAAACCTCCAGAACGTCCTGCTGAAGGCCCGGCAGGAGTTACTGCGCCAGGCCGGCACGACACTGGTGCTGCGTTCGGCTGCGGTTGCCGCTGCTGCGGCCATGGCCAAGGCTCAAGTGCCGGCGATCATACTCAAAGGGACGGATTTCGCGGACCGGCTCTACCCCGCCCCGCTGCTGCGCACGCAACGCGACGTGGACGTGCTGGTTCCCGCCGGGGCCGTGCCTGCGGCCCAGGATGTGCTGCGGGATTTGGGCTACCAGCCGGCCCCGCCGCCGCGGCTCAAGCACCCGGGCGATTACGGTCAGGAGAGTTGGTGGCCCCCGGATCTGGCCGGTGGACCCGTCGAACTGCACTGGAACCTGGTGAATTCTCCCACGGTGCGCCGCGGGGTCAACGTGGGCTACGAGGATCTGTCGTTTGAGGCCGCCACGGACCTGTGCGATACGGTTTCGCCGCGAGGGGATGCCTCCAGAACTACCGCGCCGCGTGCGGGCCGACAACAGGCCGTGGCGACAGTGGTCGCCGTCCAATCGCGACCTGCTGCGCGACCGCCCGTGGCCGCGTTGTCCGTGCCCACGCCGGCCTCGTGCTTGCTTATCGCCGCGGTACACGGCGGCACCAGCCATAGTTTTGAGCGGCTGCAACTGTTGTGCGACATCCGCCAGCTCGCCCGTCGGGCCGCCGGGGCGATCGACGTGGGTTGGTTGGCCCAAACGGCACGGCGGACGGGCGCGGCTGGCACACTGGCCACGGCTCTGCGGCTAACCGCCCGCGCGCTAAACTGCGTACATAGCGCGGAGTTGCTAATTGAGTTGGGCTTGCAGGAGCCGCCATTGTGGCGGTGGGTGCTCACCCCCGCCGTGGTCACGGGCGAAGCGCCGCTGACGCGCTGCCGCCAGCAATTGTTCCGCCAACTGCTCAAGAAGAGCCAAAGAGCGAGTATGGCGAATGATCTCCGGTCGCAAGCCTACAATTAGCACATTTCAATTTTGGCCAATACGTAGATGTTCTCTCGTTCCGCAAGGCTATTTTTCTTCGGGTTATCAACAGGAGTCTCCTAAGCCGGGCGTAAGGACCCAGGACTCCGTGCCTGACTTGATTTTGCACATGCACACCTTCGTCGTAGCGTGTGTGCGTTTGCCACATCTTCCACAGGATTTTCAGCCACCGTTGGGCCAGACAGCGTAACGCACAGGCATGGCTCATGCCGTGATCGCGTTTGTGCTGGTAATACACTTGCGCCCAGAGGCACTTATTGCGGCTGAGCTGCACATCCTGCCACTAAGGAGCCGGCCAGCGGCCCAGGACTGGATCCGGCAGCGATCTTGGCTCTTCGTCGCCTGATGCAGCAAGAGCCCGGAAATGCCACCGCCTGGAGACGTGCCACCAGCAAGTCCCATCCAAGGTGTTTGCCGCATGGCAATTTGCTTGCAGGGACCGTACCTAATTTATAGACTCTATCCTGTGTATTCGGAAATTGGCGGAAGGACTTACTTTCGCCGGATAGCGGCTGGTCTTGGGGAGATGGAGGCGCCTTTGGCGCACTTGCCGTAACTCCTTCAGAACCAGCTAATTATAGCGGCCACGCTGGATTTCAGCGGCCGCCGGACAGACGCCGTTAACCGTTCTTAAGAGCGGTGATTTGCCGTGCCGCCCCGTTTGGGGATTTTGAAAAAGGGCACGGGCGAGCCAAAACGGCGATTATCGCCATAGAGGCGAGGCCCAAGTGGCCATAGATTCAACAACGCCAAACTGAATTAAAAATGCCGATGTTCAACACGATTCCGGAAAACTCATCCGGTACGCCAGAGACAGGGGGCCGCCTACGCGAGCTTTCGCGCTGGCACTCCCTACCCAGACGCCGACAGGGACCACAAGGCCCCCCGCGGCACAGGGTATAGACATCGGTAAGGGGCTTTTTGCGGCCCGGTCCAGATTGGTCTGTTGAATCTGCACTTGCGGGGCTCACCTCCAGGCGCGCACCTGTCCGTCGGCCCTGACCAGGTCAGGCCCTGTACGGAAAGGAAAATGATGTGATGCCCATGCCCATGCTGCTGGCCGATGTGTGGCTGACGGCGGGGTTGGCGGTTCTAGCTTTTGTGCTGGGTATTGCGGGTGTGCTGGCGTATGTGAGGCTGGTAAACGCCTCCATGCGTTCGCAGGCACAGCAGCAGGCCCGGGCCAAAATAGACGCCGCCAATGCCGAGGCCGCCAAGATCGCACAGCAGGCCCAGATCGATGCCAAGGCCGAGACGATCAAACTGCGCGAGCAGTTCGAAAAAGACACCGAAGAAACCCGCAAGGAGCTGCGTACCGAGGAACGCCGGCTGGCCAAGCGCGAGGACCTGATCGACCAGAAGACCGAGCAGGTCGCCAACAAGGAACGCGGCGTCGAGGTTGCCGAGCGCGCCCTGGCCGAGAAAGAGCGCGGCCTGGTCGCCAAGGACAAGCAGATCTCCGAGGCCATCGCCCAGCAGAAGACCGAACTATTGCGGATCGCCCGCATGAGCGAGGATGAGGCCAAGGGAGTCCTGCTTCAAAGAACGGCTAAGGAAGTGGAGGTCGATGCCGCCCAACTGATCGAGCGCATGATCAACGAGGCCAAGGAGACCGCCGAGGACCAGGCCCGGGAAATCCTCACGACGGCCATCCAGCGGTACGCCGCCGAGCACACCGCCGATTCCACGGTCTCCACCGTGGATATCCCATCGGACGACATGAAGGGCCGCGTCATCGGCCGCGAAGGCCGCAACATCCGCGCCTTCGAGAAGGCCACCGGCGTGGATGTGATCGTGGACGACACGCCCGGCGTGGTGGTGGTCAGCGCGTTTGACCCGGTCCGCCGCGAAATCGCCCGGCGAAGCCTGGAAAAGCTCATCCAGGACGGTCGCATCCATCCCGCCCGCATCGAGGAGGTCGTGGCCGAGACGGAAAAGGAAGTCAACCAGCAAGATCCTGGAGATGGGCAAGAAGGCCTGCGTGGAGACCAACATCCGCGGCCTGCACGGCAAGCTGATGCAGCTTCTAGGCCGCCTGCACTTCCGCACCAGCTACGGCCAGAACGTGCTGCGGCACTCCATCGAGGTCGGCTTCTTGAGCCAGTTGATCGCCGAGGATTTGCACCTGGACGGAGAATTGGCCCGCCGCGCGGGACTGCTGCATGACATCGGCAAGGCCGCCGACCACGAGGTTGAGGGCGGACACCCGCAGATCGGCGCCGACCTTTGCAAGCGCTACGGCGAGGATGAGGTAGTGGTGAACGCGGCCGTGGGGCACCACGGCGACGGCGAGAACCACGACATCTACACGGCCATCGTTTCGGCGGCCGACGCCATTTCCGCCAGCCGACCCGGGGCCCGCCGCGAAACGCTGGACCGGTACATCAAGCGGCTGGAGAAGCTGGAGGAGATCGCCACCAGCTTTGAAGGCGTCAAGCAGGCGTACGCCATCCAGGCCGGCCGCGAGGTGCGCGTGATCGTGGATGCCGCCAACGTGGATGACCGGCTGGCCATGAAGGCCGCGCGCGACATCGCCAAGAAGATCGAGGAAGAGATGACCTATCCCGGCGAAATCAAGGTGACCTTGATCCGCGAGACGCGGTGCGTGGAATACGCGAGATAGCTACAGATTCGCCGCAGAGGACACAGAGTAAGGATAGGATACAGAGGAAGAAAAACTGAGAGCAGAGAGTAGAAAGTGGAAACGGCAGGACCTGCGGCGATCTACTCTCTACTCTCTACTTTCTACTCTCTTTCCCGCAGTTGACACCGCAGAGGACGCAGAGAAGGCAAAATAAAGGCCGGAAACGGCCGGAAAAGAATTAACCGCAGAGGACGCAAAGAAAGTCTTTGCGTCCTCTCGTTTTTTGCGCGGAATAAGAACGGTCATAAGGCAACGGCCGAAATCATTTTCAGGGCCAAAGGCGCGGGCCAGCCTCTCCCGTAGGAGGGCGGGGGGGTTTAGTTGGGCTTCTGCAAGCGGTCCACCAGCGTCTGGCTGGGTTGGAAGACAATAACGGTTCGGGCCGGGATGCGCACGGGCTCGTTGGTGCGAGGATTTCGCGCCTGCCGCGCGGCCCGGCGTTTGATCAGGAAGACGCCGAAATTGCGCAGTTCAATGCGGCCGTTCTCGATGACGCAATCGGCGATCGAATCCAGCGTGCGCTGGACCATTTGGTAGGCCAGCGCCTGGCTCACATCCAGCTCGGTTGCCAGCCGCCTGACAATCTGTTTCTTCGTCAACGGAGGAACCTCCAACGATAACGGACCAACAGGCTACCCTACCCTGTGGCACTACAGGACATCTGAGAGATACTTCAGAAGGCGAGACCTAATGCACGTGCGCTGCGGGACGTTAGGGAACATCAATAATTGCACTCAATTAGACGTCTGAATTTAGCAATCGACAAGATGCCGTCAATAGCGAAGATGCGAAAATTTTTCCAAAACCCCCGCGGGCAATCAAGTCACCGAATTTGCTGCCACTCTAACAAATTGGGCCGCATTGGCTTGGGAGGGGTAAGTTCACGAGTACCTGTTCAACCGCTGGATTTTGATTGCCTGGGTTTTTTCAAGATTTGGCGAGATTTTCTTGCTTCGCTCCTCGAGCTCATCCGGCACACCAGCAATTGCCGCCTGTTCCATGTAATATAGAGCGGTCGATTTTGTTCGTGCTTCCAGTTCCTTCGGGAGAAACCATGGCCAGAAAACCGCACATCCGGCTCATCGCGGCGGTGCACACGCCCATGCACCGCGACCAGAGCCTCGATCTCAACGTGGTGGACATGCAGGCGGACCTGGTGGCCGCGCAAGGGCTGGATGGCGTGTTCGTGGCCGGCACGACCGGCGAGGGGCTGGCGCTGACCACCGATGAACGCCGCCGCCTCACCGAGCGCTGGCTGGAGGCAGCGAAGGGAAGACTGGATGTGTTCGTACACGTGGCGCATCCCGTGCTGCGCAAGGCCGCCATCCTGGCCCAGCACGCCGAACGCGCCGGGGCGCGAGCCATCGCGGCTATCGCGCCCCTGGATTTTCCGCCCAGCTCGGTCGAAAACCTCGTCGCCTGGTGCGCGGTCATCGCGGCGGCGGCGCCGAAAACGCCGTTCTATTACTACCACATCCCCGCACGTACCAAACTGCCCTTCAAGGGCATCGATTTCCTCCGCGCGGCGGCGGAGCGCATCCCCAACCTGCGCGGCCTGAAGTTCACAGACTGCGACCTGGTGGACCTGGGCAATTGCCTGGACTTTCAGGATGGAAGATTTGAGATGCTCTCCGGACAGGATGCGATGCTCCTGGCGTCGCTGGCCACCGGGGCCGCCGGCGGCCTGGGCGGCACGTATGCGTTTGCGGGGCGGCTGTACCGGCAACTGGCCGATGCGTTTGCCGACGGCGATATCGCCAAGGCCCAGTCGCTCCAGGGCCAGGTGCGGCGGATGTTTGGTTTGATCTGCTCCACGGGCAACCAGATTTCGGCGGGCAAGTGGCTGATGGGCCAGATCGGCGTGGATTGCGGCCCCGTGCGCGCGGCCTCCGGCAATCTGCCGCCCGAAAAACTGGCCGCCCTGCGCCGAACTGGAGCCGCTGGGATTCTTTGAATATGCCGGAGCGCTAAGACAAGTTCACGGCAGAAGAAACAGGCGGCGCCGGTAAGAACTTGCCGTTTTCTACTCTCTACTTTCTACTCTCTTCGACCGCTAAAAAAGAGAGTAGAGAGTAGAAAGTGGACCTTCCATAGGTCTTGCCGTTTCTGCTCTCTACTCTCTGTTTCCTATTGTCTGCCGCTCGGCCGGCCCGTTTTACGCCCAGCGGACCAGTCCTAAATCGCGGCCATCCACCAGGTCGCCGTGCTTGGGCAGCACGCGGACGGTATAGCCGCTGATGCCCGTGGAACGGCAGGCCACCTCGGCCGTGTAGGAGTGGCTGCCGGACTCGTTGGTCTGGCCGGTCCACTGCATCTCCACGTACTCGCCGTGGTTGAGCTGGCCGTCGGGGTCCAGCCGGCCGTAGCAAAGCTGCACGCGCACATCCTCGGGTTTTAAAGCCCCCAGTTGCACCTGGGCCTTGATGTGCATCGGATTGCCCACGCCGCACACGCCGTTCACATCATCACCGGTCGATTCGATGCGGATGGAATCAAAACCCTGGCGCACGCGGCCGGTCCAGGCGGCCAGTTCCTTGGCTGCCACCATGCCGTCGGCCGTGAGGCAGTCCCAGCGGGATGCGGCGGGGGCGTAAAATTTCTCCGCGTATTCCCGGACCATGCGGTTGGTGTTGAACATGGGGGCCAGCTTGCGCATGGCCGCGCGCATGCGTTCGATCCACTCGCGGGGCAGATTGTCAGCGCCGCGCTTGTAGAAGATGGGCACGACTTCCTTTTCCAGCAGGTCGTACAGGGCCTGGCTTTCCACGCGATTCTGGTATTCCAGGTCGTCATAGGTTTCGCCGGCGGAGATCTGCCAGCCGACATCGGGCTGGAAACCTTCATCCCACCAGCCGTCGGGGATGGACAGGTTCAATGCGCCGTTGGCGGCGGCCTTCATGCCGCTGGTGCCCGAGGCCTCCATGGGCCTAAGCGGCGTATTCAGCCACACATCCACGCCCTGCACCAGGTAGCGGGCGATATTGATGTCATAATCCTCGATGAACACCAGCCAGCGGCGGAATTCCGGCAGCCGCGAAGTGTGTACGATCTGGCGGATCAGGTCCTTGCCGGGGTTGTCGCGCGGGTGCGCCTTGCCGGCGAAGATGACCTGCAAACGCTGGTTCTCATTGCCGACCAGCTTCTTGAGCCTCTCCAGGTCTTCCAGGATCAAATTGCGCGCTTGTACGTGGCGAAGCGGCGGGCAAAGCCGATGGTCAGGGCCTCAGGGTCGAGCACTTCATCGGCCAGGCGCAGCTCCGTCTGGCTGGCGCCGCGCTTTTCCAGTTGCAGGCGCAGGCGGCGGCGGCAAAAGGCCACCAATCTTTCGCGGCGGCGTTCGTGGGTCCGCCATAGTTCGGTATCCGGGATATTGTCGACGCGCTTCCAGATTTCCTCGTTGGTCGCCTGCTCGTGCCAGTGGGGCCCGAGGTACCGGTCGTACAGCTCGGCCATGTCGTGGGACAGCCAACTGCGGGTATGGATGCCGTTGGTAATGTGGATGATGGGGGCCTCTTCCACGGGGATGGCCGGCCAGATGTTGTGCCACAGCTTTCGGCTGACTGCCCCGTGCAGCTTCGAGACGCCGTTGCGGAAGGTGGACAGGCGGATGGCCAGAACGGTCAGGTTCATCGGCTCATCCTTATTGTTGGGCTCCTGGCGGCCCAGCGCCAAAAACTGCTCGCGCGAGAGGCCAAGCTGGCCCCAGTAGTGCTCGAAGTAGCGGTCGATGAGCCAGGGCTCGAAGGCGTCGTTGCCGGCGGGCACGGGCGTGTGCGTGGTAAAGACGTTGGAGGCGGCCACCGCCTGGCGGGCCTCTTCAAACGACAGGCCGTTATCCTTCATGAGCATGCGGATGCGCTCGAACCCTAAAAAGGCCGAGTGGCCCTCGTTCATGTGGAAGGCCTTGGGATGAATCGACAGCGCCGCAGCGCCCGCACGCCGCCGATACCCAGCATGAGCTCCTGGCGGATGCGCATCTCCTGGTCGCCGCCATAGAGCTGCGCGGTGATCTGGCGGTCCTCCGGGGCGTTTTCCGGCAGGTTGGCATCCAGCAGGAACAGCGGAACTCTTCCCACCTGCACCTGCCAGACCTGCGCCGTGACCAGCCGCTGGGGATAATCCACGCTTACCTTGAGGGGCTTGCCCTGGCTATCCCGCAGGAGCTGCACGGGCATGTTGTGGAAGTCATTGCGGGGGAAAAGCTCGAGCTGCCAGCCATCGGCATTGAGCCGCTGGCGGAAGTAGCCCTGCTGATATAAGAGGCCCAGGCCCACCAGGGGCACGCCCAGCTCGCTGGCCGATTTCAGATGGTCGCCGGCCAATACGCCCAGGCCGCCGGAATAGATGGGCAGACATTCGGAAATGCCGAACTCCGCGCAGAAGTAGGCTACCTGCGGCTCGCGGCTGACACCATAGGCGTGGCCCCACCAGCCCGGCTCGCGCAGGTACTCGTGCATCTGCGAGGTGACGCGGTCCAGGTGGGCGAGGAAACCTTCATCGCCCGCCGCCTCGGCCAGCCGGCTTTGCTCCAGCCGGCCCAGCATGGCCACCGGGTTGTGATACACATCTTCCCACAGCCCCGCATCCAGGCGGCGGAAGACATCCTGGGCTTCACCATGCCAGCACCACCACATGTTAAAGGCCAGTTCGTGCAGGGGCATCAGGGCCTCGGGCAGGGCGGGCTCGACTGAAAATGTTCGTAGTGGTCGCATAATTACAGCGCGATCCTTTCTAATCCCCATCCCGCCACGCGGCCGTTTGGCCGGCGCGCGGAAACAGGGCGGCATCTTATAGTATCGGCAGTTGAGCCTGTAACATTCGTAGGGTCATTACCGTTGTTTTGTTCTCGGATTAACCATGCTATCAACCGAGGGGGGTATTTTTCAGCCGAAGTTGACATATTTGCGGCCAGTCGATAGAGTTAAACCCCTTGGCGGCCATGAAAATGGCCTTGCCGGGCCGTTAGCTCAGTTGGCTAGAGTGCCTGCTCGACACGCAGGAGGTCACTGGTTCAAATCCAGTACGGCCCAGTCTTCGTTCGCCGAAGCGGCGAACTGCGCCTCGGCAAGCCATTCAAAAACGGAAGCGGGGATCCAATGCCTATGAGCATCCGCATCATTGGGTTGCTGTTAATTCTCTCATTCGCAGCCTGCGCCCTGAGGCGCATCACCTGTCCGTGGCGCTGGAGGGCAGTCCGCAGGAGAAGGCGGCGCTGGAGCAGCTGATTAAGGCATGTCCAACCATTCGTGCCGATGATTCGGGGGTCGAATACGCGTTGACAGTGATCAAGGCCGATCCGCGTATGGATTACGAAATACTGATCACGCCAGATCCCCGGATTGACTACAAGATAGTGATCATTGATCCAAAGTCCGGCCAGACGGTTCCGGAACTGAACAAGCGGCTAGGTGAAGCCCTTCGCAAGAGACTCCAGGAAAGAAAGTGTGAGTAAGAATCTCCACATGTGGAGGCCCTCATGATTCTGTCAGAAGTTCAGACGGTATATGCCCCCGCCGCGCAGTCGGGGATCGGCATCGGGGCGGCCCTGGCGATAGTGCTCTCGTGGCACCGCAACAAGTCGATACTCTTGGCCATTCTGCACGGCATCCTGTCCTGGCTTTACGTGATCTATTTCGCCATTACGCGCTCGGCCAGGGAGTGATGACGCAGGAGGTCCGGTGATGGCTCAGGAAATCGCGGGGTTTTTGGAATACATGTGCGGCAGTTGCGGCATTTTCTTCAAAGCCCCGCACTGCTGGGCCTATGGCGATTTCATGATGCGGAGCAAGGGCAGCGGCGCCCCGGCAATTCTGCATACTCTGGGCAATGGAGTTTACGCTGAAGTGGATCAACTGCTCCAGTCCATTGGAGCGTACGAGGACCACAAATCAGATCGAGTCGAGATCCTGCAACGGGTATTTGGCGTGGCGTGCGACCTGGCTGAGGATGGCACCGAATTCGAGATGAACGCCATGCCCGCGTGCCCCGTTTGCCACTCCAGAAAAATGGCCGCCTGGGATACCAGCACGGGAGCCCCTTTGCCCCAAGACCGAACCGTTCCGGTTGTGATGCATCATCGATGGGAACAACTGGATCAAGCCGCAAAACGAAATCTCTTACGCAAGCGATTACACGAATAACGCACATGCCCAAACGCTCGGCAGGCCTGGTGCTTTACCGCAAGACGCCAAGGGGTGTTGAAGTCTTGCTCGTCCATCCCGGCGGCCCGTTCTGGGCGAAGAAGGATGAGGGCGCCTGGTCCATTCCCAAGGGGGAGTATGAGGCGGATGAGGATGCCCTCTCCGCCGCGCGACGGGAGTTTGAGGAGGAAACGGGGCACTCGCCGGCGGGTCCGTTTCAACCCCTGGGTGAGGTGAAACAGCCGGGCGGCAAGCTGGTTACCGCCTGGGCGGTCGAAGGCGACTGTGATGTGGCGGCGATCAAGAGCAACCTGTTTGAGATGGAGTGGCCGCCGCGCTCCGGGCGCAGGCAGTCGTTTCCGGAGGTGGACCGGGCGGCGTGGTTTTCGCTGGCTGATGCGCGGCAGAAAATCCTCAAGGGTCAGATCCCATTTCTGGAGCGACTGCAAGAATTCCTGGCTTCCGCAGAATCGTGAAGGAGAAGGCTGTAGACTGTAGGCTGTGGGCTGTAGGGACCTGGCCGAAGGTCTTGCTGTTTCTACAGCCTACAGCCTAAACAGCTACAGCCTGGAACCTCATTTGCCTTGTAAGAAACTCCCTCCGCTGCTATCTTTCAATGCTTGTCAGTTGTCCCGGCGTGGGACATCCGTTGGCGGCAAGCAAGGTTCTTTATTGGCGTAGAGGCGCTGTGTAACGATGGCCAAGCGCGTAGCGATCATGGGCGCCACCGGCGCGGTGGGCGTGGAGTTTTTGCGGATCCTGGAGCAGCGGAATTTTCCGATGGCCAGCCTGAAGCTGCTGGCCTCGGCCCGCTCGGCCGGCAAGAAGCTATCCTTCCGCGGCCAGGAGCTGGTCATTGAAGAATTGACGGACAAGAGTTTCAAGGGCATCGAACTGGTCCTGGCCTCGGCCGGCAGTTCGATCTCCAAGCAGTTCGCCCCCGCCGCCAACGCCGCCGGCGCGGTCATCGTGGATAATACCTCGGCCTTCCGCATGGTGAATGGAATTCCGCTGGTCGTGCCGGAGGTGAACCCGCAGGACATCAACCTCCATAGCGGCATCATCGCCAACCCCAACTGCTCGACGATCATCATGAACGTGCCCATCTGGCCGCTGCACAAGATGCATCCGATCAAGCGGCTGGTGATCAGCACGTACCAGGCCGTTTCGGGCGCGGGCGCCAAGGCCATGGCCGAGCTGGAGCAGCAGGCGCGTGACTGGGCCGCGGGCAAGGCCGTCAAGGCCGAAGTGATGCCGCACCAGGCGCTCTTCAACGTGTTCAGCCATAACTCCAAGATCGCCGCCAACGGCTACAACGAGGAAGAGAACAAGATGGTGAACGAGACGCGGAAGATCTTCCACGACTCGAAGATCGCCATCACCGCCACCTGCGTGCGCGTGGCCGTGCTGCGGGCCCACAGCGAGTCCATCAATATCGAGTTCGCCTCGCCGGTCAGCGAGCAGGAAGTGCGGACCATCCTGGCCCAGGCCCCGGGCGTCAAGATTGTGGATGACCGCGCGGCCAACAAGCATCCCATGCCGCTGGATGCCAGCGGCCAGGACGATGTGCTGGTGGGACGTATCCGCCAGGACAATAGCCTCGCGGGCGGGGTGGGTATCGACCTGTTCGTCGCCGGCGACCAGATCCGCAAAGGCGCGGCACTGAATGCGGTTCAGATCGCAGAAATGCTGTAAATTACAAGTTACAAATTACAAAGTACAAATTGAGAGACGCCGGCAGGTTCTTCCAAAGCTTGCCGGCGTTCTCCTTTGAAGATAACCTGATCGTTGGGATGATTGGCTGGGCGGCAGCAATTTGTAATTTATCCTTTGTACTTTGTAATTCTGCACAGCATGGACCAACGAAATATAAAACTTGTCGTCTCGTATGACGGCTTCGCCTACCACGGCTGGCAGCGGCAGGCGGGGGGCTTTATCACCGTGCAGCAGTGCGTGGAGGAGGCGGCAGCGGAGGTGGTCCGCCACCCCGTGACCATCCACGGGGCCGGCCGGACGGATGCCGGCGTCCATGCCACGGGCCAGGTGGCCAACTTCTACACGACCAACGCATCCATCCCCATGCGCGGGCTCAGGCGGGCGATCAATTCTCGGCTGCCGCGCGATATCGCGGTGAGGTCGGCCAGCGAGGTGCACCACGCCTTTCACGCCTCGCGCTGGGCCATCGGCAAGACGTATCGCTACCGCATTCATGTTGCGCCTGACCGGCCCGCATTGGCCGGCGCACCAGGCCTATCACTACTGGCGGATGCTGGATGTGGAGGCCATGTGCCAGGCGGCCCGCCGCTTCATCGGCCGCCACGATTTTCGCGGCCTGGCCACCTCCGCTGAGGAGCGCATCGACACCGTTCGCCACGTCTGGCGCTGCGATGTGTCAACGGAAGGGCCGGAGATTCGAATCACGATTGAAGGGGAGGGCTTCCTGTACAACATGGTCCGCAACATGGTGGGCACGCTGATCGAGATCGGCCGCGGTCTGTGGGGCGCGGAGCAGATCGATCGGATTTTGGCCACGTGCGACCGCCGGCTGGCCGGCCCGACCGCCCCGGCCGAAGGGCTGTGCCTGGTGGCCGTGCATTATCCGCCGGCAATTGATGTCTTCCCGTGAGCGAAGAAAATTAGCAGAGATGCGGGGAGAACGAGATAGAGAGTGGAAATTAGAAGGTTCGTCGGTCCGGCAATTTTCTAATATCTACTTTCTACTATCTGTTTTTGTTTTTCATGTCACTGCTCGCGCCGCTTTGCACGCCTGTCCCTTCCCGGCATAAGATTCACGAAGGCCAAACAGTTTTGGCATGGGACGATTTTCGAAAACTTCAGGGGAGCTTTGGTTATGAAGAATAAAAGCAGTCGATCCCCCCGCGGTCGCGACCAGGCAGGGCGCGACAGGCCCAGGGCGCAGCAAAGAGCCCGCCGGGGCGAGAAAGAAAAGCAAAAACGCGCGGCGGATGAAGGCGCACGAGCCCCGCTGGGCGTGGGCGCCAAAGCCCCAGCCTTTGAGCTGAACAGCACGCCGGACCAGAAGGTCAGTCTGAAGGATTTTCGCGGCCAGCCGGTGGTGCTGTTTTTTTACCCGGCAGACTGGAGCCCGGTTTGCGGAGACCAACTGGCCCTGTATAACGAAATCCTGCCGGAATTCCACAAGCTTGGGGCGCAGATCGTGGGTATCTCCGTGGATGGCGCCTGGTGCCACGATGCCTTCGCCCGCGACCGCAAACTCCACTTTCCGCTGCTGGCGGATTTTGAGCCCAAAGGACAGGTGGCGCGCCAGTACGGCGTCTACCGCCACGCCGAGGGCGTCTGCGAGCGGGCGTTCTTTGTCCTCGACGGCGAGGGCATTATTACCTGGTCCTACGTCTCGCCCGTGGGCGTCAACCCCGGCGCCGACGGCATCCTGAAGGCGCTGGAGGATCTTCAGGACCGCCGGCACCAGGAGAAGAAGGAGCCGCAATATGTCTAGGCAAACGCATGGAGCCGCGCTGACCGCGCCCGTGGGTAAGCGCGATCACATTTTTGGTCCGCAAACGGCGAAGATCACTCTGCTGGAGTACGGCGATTTTGAGTGCCCGCACTGCGGCGCGGCCTACGGGATGCTGAAGGAACTCATGGACCAGGCGGGCAAGAATATCCGCCTCGCCTATCGCCACTTCCCGCTGACCCAGGTCCACCCGCACGCGCAACGCGCGGCGGAGGCCTCCGAGGCGGCCGCCGGCCAGGGGAAATTCTGGGAGATGCACGACATGCTCTTTGAGCACCAGGATGCGCTGGATGACTACGACCTGGTCACGTACGCCCGCGCCTTAGGGCTCGATGTCAGCCGCTTCCGCAGCGAACTGCTCCAGGGCGTGTACACCCGCCGCGTGCGCGAGGATTTCATGACCGGTATCCGCAGCGGCGTCAACGGCACGCCCACATTCTTCATCAATGGGCGGCGGCACGACGGCATGCCTGATGCCCAATCGCTGCTGGAGGCGATGGGTTTGTGAAGTAGGTAGGGCGAGCAACGAGAATGTGGCACAGCCGCCCTCGGCTGTGCATATATGGCGCGTGTGACCCTGAGCCCGTCGAAGGGCTCGCGCAATCCCGTTGTTTCTCTTTAGCGCATTCTTGTGCCGTGCCTACGGCACTCCGCAATATACCGTCCCCGAGTCCCAGCCTTGAAAGGCTGGGCTGCAAACTGCCGTGCCTACGGCACTCCGTGCAATGGCGCTCTCATTCTGCTCCCTATTGTCTTGCCGTAAAGGTCCCGTAGGGACCGCCAGAGTGCAGCCCGGCACTTCAGTGCCGAGTAGACTGTCCCTATATATGTTGGAGTCCCGCAGGGACGGCACAAGACCGCCGACTGTGGATTTGAGATGGCCATTAGGGTTGGTGCTGCCTTTTCCAGTCCGCAATTCGAAATTCGCAATCCGCAATTTTCTTCATTTTCCCCCTTTACGGATTCGGCTCTTGCCTGTACTATCCATGATATTAACATGGTAGTATCGAATGCATCGGCTGGTAATGTTGCTGAGATAAGTCCACGGACTTACAACTTAAACAAAGATTTGGGCGGGCTTGTGGAAAACAAGTCTTCGGCCCGGAAAGTGAGGGTAAGATCATGTCATTAGAGAGCTTAGAGTTAAAGTTGATTCGGTTGGATGGCGACACGCAGCCGCGCGTGGAGATGTCGTTTGCGTTGGTGGAGGAGTATGCCGAGGAGATGGTCGCGGGGGCGGAGTTCCCGCCCGTTTCGGTGGTGCACGATGGTTCTAACTACTGGCTATACGATGGGTTCCATCGTTTTTCGGCCGCCAGCCTGTTGGGAAGAGACAGAATCGCGGCCGAAGTTAAGGATGGGACGCTGGAACAGGCCCAATGGGAGTCTCTTAGTGCCAACAAGTCGCACGGGCTCAGAAGGAGCAACAAGGACAAAGTCAATGCTGTGATCAGGGCATTGGAATTCAAGCCGGAGGAGACGGCTGGATTAATTGCTGAACACGTTGGTGTCAGCAAAATGATGGTGTCCAAGTACCGCTCCAAGGCGGAGTCGACTGTAAACGGTTTACAGTCGCGCAAGTGCAGGGGCGTCGATGGCCGGTGGTACGAGGCCAAGCCGCCCAAGGCGCAGGGGGACCATTCCCGCACACCTGCGGAATTTCCGCACCTGCAAATGCTGAACCCGCTACAGGATTCCCTCAATCGGCCCTTCCCGGAGCACCAGCAGTCCCGCATGCAGGCCGTCTTCGCCGCGCGGCAGCCGATCCACAAATTTGACCGCCAGTTGCGGGAGATCGGTGACGCGGTCTTTCTCCTGGAGGTGGAGGGTGGGGAGGCCTTTAAGCCATTGCAGGACAGCCCCTTTTATAAGCATGTGGAAAGCGCGGCGGCTTTGTTGAAATCCCTGTGCCCCTATGCCGTGTGCACCGACTGCCGCGGCGATGGCTGCGGCCGCTGCAACAACCGCGGCTGGATGGATGAGCACAGCTGGCGCGAGTTGGAAGATAAACCGGCGGCGAACAAGCCCGCCGAAGACACGAAAGCCGAAGATACGAAAGCCGAGGGCACTAAACAAGAAAAGGCGTAACACCAAGGGCACCAAGCACACCAAGAGCACCAAGAGTTTTTGCTCCTTTTTCTTTTGGTGCTCTTCGTGGTCTTGGTGAGCTTGGTGTTTAAGATGGGTTCTGCAAGTGGCGTATGGTGAAAGAGGTGTCGCAAACGTGGCGGCAGAATTGAAAGTTGTTAGAATTCCTCGATCTGTTGTCGCCTGATCGGCGATGGCCTGTCGAGGAGTTGCATGACGACCGTTGCGCCGCAAAGAATTGTGGTCGAGCCGCCGCGCGGCGCGCGGGTTTGGGCACGTGGATCGCCGCACGGCTGGGGCGCATCACTTCTTCCGGCAAGTTCATTCCGGAGATGGATGGGCTGCGTTTTCTCGCCATTGCGGCGGTGGTCTGGCACCATTTTGCCGTCTCTTATTTGAACTGGACGGGCCAGATGGCCGGCGGCGAACCGGCGGCCTGGGCGCGCGCGGCGGCAACCAGTTTCCTGGCCGATTTCTCCTGGCGCGGACACATCGGCGTGCAGCTTTTCTTTGTCATCAGCGGATTCGTGCTGGCCTATCCCTTCGCGGTATTACCTGGAGGGGGGAGGGCCCGTGCGGCTGAAGAATTATTTCACGCGGCGTCTGACGCGGCTGGAACCCCCGTACATCATCTGCATGGTGCTGCTGTTTTTATCCAAGTATGCCGCCGACGGCATGTTCGGCCATCTGGCCTCCAGCCTGATCTATTCGCACAATTTGATTTATAAAGATCCCAACCCGATCAACAACGTGGCCTGGTCGCTGGAGATCGAGGTGCAGTTTTATATCCTGGCGCCGCTATTGGCCAGGGTGTTCGCCATCAGGAAGACCGGTCTGCGGCGGGGCGTGCTGCTGGGGGCAATCCTGCTGACGAGTTTCGTCAGCACGTTCATGCGCGACTGGAAGTTTCCGCCCTGCCTGCCGGGCCAGATTCAATACTTCCTGGCCGGTTTCCTGCTGGTGGACCTGTATATCGTGAACTGGAATTCGCGGCCGCGGCGGTCGCTGGCCTGGGATATAGGGACAGCACTAGGCGCGGGTCTTCTGTACTGGAACACGGGGCTGGTGGATCGCATCACCGCCGGGGGGCCGGGCAGCCTGCGCTGGGCCATGGTCATGCCGCCGGCCATACTGCTGATGTATGTGGGCACATTCCGCGGGCGCGTGAGCAACTATATCTTCACGCGCAGCTGGGTGGTGATTATCGGCGGCATGTGCTACACGATATACCTGTACCACAACATCGTCATGTCCGGATTTCTGTCGTGGCGAGAGGCGCTGCGGAATCTGCTGCCCGGCTGGGCGCTGCTGCCGGCGCTGGCCCTCTTCGCGCTTGCCGGCACGCTGATCATTTGCGCGGCTATCTTCTTTTTCCTGGAGCGGCCGTTTATGAAGAAGGACTGGCCGCGCAAGGTGTGGGAGATGGTGGCGTAAGTTTTCTCTGGGCCTCAGTTTTGCCGGCTTTCGCTATCGAGGATCATCATTGATGAACGGTCTCAAACCTGCCGATTAGTTTGAAAGAACAATCGAAGCGGGATCATCAAGATGACAAAAACTTCTGTCCGACGCGTGGCCAGGACTCTGTCCATTACAGGTGTTTTTGCCATGGCGGTTGGACTATTGTCATTTCTGTGCGTCTATTTCTGGCCGGGGCTGCTCAAGGGCAGAGACATTCCGGCACTGGCCCTGGTCGGCATGGGCGGGGTTGTCGGAGGTGTTCCTTGCCTTTTGCTTGGCGCGGTTGGGTACATTTTTTCAATTCAACCTGTTTCAGTATCGCCAGGCGCAGCATTGCCGCAAGGCATTCCGCGCGCGCCACAAATCCCAAGGGCCTGTGCCTTGGGGTTGTGACCCACCGCATACGTGCGAGCGAGACGACGATCACTCTCGAATCTTCGGTCCGTCCGTTCATTATCGGCGCAGTCATAGGATTCCTGGGCGCGGGCATTTTCATTCAGGCCTGCGTGAATGGCCGCCTGGATTTTTCCTTGGATGGAGTTCTGCGAGGTTCGATGGTTGCCCTCCTGACTGTTTGCCTCGCGAGCTATTTTGTGCTCAACGGATGGTGGGGTAGAAAATGGGCGCCCAAAGTCAACCTCGATCAAAAGGACAATATTGTTCACATAACCATGCTGGGGTCTGAGATGCCCAAGCTGCTGGTGTTTCCGCTCGTGCGCACAAGGAGCAAATCTTGGGGCATCTGGCGACCTGTCCTTATGGAAGAAACCTTTTCCCTGGATGAATTGTGGATCGTACAACTTTGTATCTGGCGGGAGACAACCAGAATTGACAGTACGAAGCAAGGGGAACTTATTCTGGTCCGTCAAATGGCCGCGGATAAGTTTGTGCGCTACTGTATCGAGCGCAAACGGGGGACATGTTCTCTTCGCCGACATGCACAAAAATTCTCGGCCAGGCTCAACGTACCGCTTTGCGTGTGCGATTCAGGTAATCTCAGCCGTTGATTGTCTTCTGCGCATCCGTCGGCCAGGGTGCAATGAATCGGACCACATTGCCTCCGCCGGCGGTGAGCGCCTGCGCAATCTCTTGCGGGAAATTCTTTCCGGAGTTTTTGAAAACGCTGAATATTCCGCTTATGGAGCGCAGCGCCGCATAAGGCAAAAATGCGCCGGTTTCCGCCTCGATGCCAATGCCGACGTCCATAACGGCGGCAGGGCTGGCGCGGCCAACCGGGCAGACCCTAAAGCACTTGTTCAGCGTGCCGCGGGCGGGACTGGAAAGAATCTCGACAGCGCTCAAATCAGAATTTCTCGCCAGAATTTCCTGCGGCGCGGCGGGGTCAGATCCCGGCGGAAAAACCGCCATTATTTCGCAGTCGAATGTGGAGTCGTAGGCCTGCGCACCGCTGGCTAGCAGCGTGTGACTAATCGCCTGATACAAAGGACGATACCCCCGCGAACTGTGGCCGATCAAAAGTGCGCCTTTGTAGCTCTTTCCATCGCGGCAGAGGTTTGATTGCTGAGTCACTTCGAATATCGCTTCGCAGACATTATCCGCCACGAATCGGCCATGCTCCTGTGGGCCAAATTGCACGCGGGGCTCTTTGGGTGAAGTCTGGGAGATGCGATAACCCTGCGCGGCCAATGGACGCCACCAGCACGCGGCCAGATCCAGGGGAAGTTTGTATATCGGAATCTTCATGCGCTTCTCCAGATTCTTATCGACTCAATCACCAGGGCCAGCCCATCCCGTTTGCCCAGGCGTGCAGCGCGGCCGTCAGACACGACCAGGCTTCTCCTTCCACGGGAATCAGGTTTTCAAATAGAACGGGTAGAACGATTTTGAATACCTGCCTCTGTATGGTGCTGCTCAAGGCCGCATCAATGGTCATGTTGCCAAGCGATTCACCCGTTGCTTCCATCCAGATTCCCCGCACGAGGTAAGTCACATGGAAACCGTAGGGCTGGCCCGGCCCGAAGGCAATTTCCATAGTGGAAGGCTGAGCCACTATTGCAGAAAACTCAGCCGCGCCGGCAAGGTAGACACAAGCGGTGCCTGTCCAGGCGAACGCGTTGGAGGCGGTTTCCCAGCCGGTGCCCGCCAGGCCGTAATCCTGCCACACCTGGTTGCGATAGTTGTGCAGAGCGGGGATAAGCGTGAAAGTCAATTTATCCGCCGCGTTCATAGCGCCGGCGTAAGCGCCCTGCACCATTCCGTTAGCAATAGCCGAGCACAGTTCATCGGATGACAAGCCCCAGGGGCCGGTGTGCCGGCTGTCCCAGATCTGATTCTCCACGATGGTCTGGGCCCAGGATTTGGCGTGGCGAATCCAGTCTTCCTGCCGCGTGGAAACGCCCTGCTGGAGCAGAGCCTGCTCGGCCTGGAGCGAAGCGGCATTCAGGCAGTCAGGATCGCCGCCTTGGTGGCGGCCGCATCGCCGGCGGCCGCCAGGTTCGCTTGCGCAAAATTAAGCTGGGATTGCGCGGCGGAGAGATTCAACTGGTCCCGGGCGTGCTCTATATCCGCCATGGCGGCGGCCACGGCGAACATGATGCTATAACTGGACGGGCTGAGATCGGCGGAAAGCTCCGTGATTCGTGCCTGTCTTTGGGCCGCGGCAGTTGCCGATTGCCAGCTCAAAAACTGCTGCAGGGTTTGCACGGACTGAAGCTGCTGCGTTTGAATAGTCCCAACTTGTTCGGTAAGCCCAGCCTGCGCGGCAGCGATCTGCGCGGTTTGACCGGCCCTGGTTTGCTGAAGATCATTTTCGCTCAGGGCTAGGTCGCGCAAGACTCCCTGCAGATCGGCATGAAGCCGCGGGCGCCTGTGGCCAGGGCCCCAGCAAATGGCGATCGTAACACAAGTACCCATATAAATCGTCGCAACTCAGCGAGGCGGTGATGTTCTGGGCGCTGTCCAACTCCATGATGTCACATACGGCGTGGAAGGCGCCGCCCATGTTCTGCCAGGAAGAAACCTGGATGATGTCGCAACCGGCGTTAAATGCGGCGTTGATGGCGCCAAAGCTGGTTATGTGCCATATTTCATAACCAGCGCTATAGCTGCCGGTGATGTCGCCGCGCGCCCACAACGTCATATTGCGGCCGGCGGACATAAGGGAATTGGCGGTAAGGGGCCCGTAGGAGGTGACATTCAGATCGTGCTGTGCGGAGACAGACGCGACCACCTCATTCACGCCCACCAGGCGCACATCGTAGCCGGTGACATCCGCCAGCATATTCCCCAGTGCCATGACCGTTGCCGTCGTGCCGGCGGTGATGTGCCCTGAGATGTCGCCGCCCGCGCGGATATCCGCCGCGTCGGAGCAGCGGGCATCCGTAAGAGTGAGGTCGCCACAAGCCTCAATCGTCAGATTATCGCCGGCAATGAGGGCAAGCGTCGCGGGCCCATCGATCTGAATATCCATACTGCCGTACGTGCAATCTGCCCATGCGCTGCCGCCGCCCAGCGCCAGCAATTGCAGATTCGTGCCGGCGCTGATGCTCAAGTTATTCATCACACCGGCTACGGCAACGAAGGCCGTGGTGGAAGATTCGATGTCGCCGCCGGCATTACCCGTGCAGACAAACTGCACGCTGTGAGCCAGAATGGTCAAAGTGCTGGCGCCGTCGACACTGATGCTGGCAGTTCCCGCCAAAGTTCCGACCAGGCCGGTGGCGCCGTTCAGGGCGGTGATTGTTACATCGTTCAAGGCAAACAACTGTACGGAGGCGAAAGTTCCGCAGGCCAAAACATCCGCCTGGCCGTTGGCCCAGAAGTAGGCAAAATTCACGTCCGAGGCGCAGGAGATAGATGCATCCATGCCCGCGGTGAGGTTCAAAGTGGCGCTGCCAAAGGCTTTAAGGTCCAGCTTCTCCACCGGCGCTGGCCGTCAAGGTGGTTATGCCGGCGGAATTGATATCGAGATCTCCCGCGGCGGTTACCGCGGGGCAGGTGAGGCTGCCGGCCAGGATGCTTACGCTGCCCTGGGAACTGATGGAGGAAGTGACGGCTCCGGCAGCCAGCACACTCACATTCCCCGCCGCGGAGATGCTCCCGCTGACATTATTCAATGCCGCCACATCCACCGAACTTCCGGCGAAAATGCCGCCGGTGATGTCTCTGGCGGCCCAGAGACTCACGTACGAGGTTGTGGCGGTTATGTTGCCGGTGATGTCGCTGCCCGCCGAAACCGTGGCGGAGGCGCCGGCCATCACGCCGCCCGAAATACTTGCCCCGGCGGTAACGGAAATATCGCCCGCGGCCTGCACACTGCCTGTGACAGAGCCCGCCACGCTGATATCAATTTCGCCGCCCGCGGTAATATTGCCGCTCGCATCGCCGCCCGAAATAATCGTGACATCTCCCTCGACCGCCTGCGCGGCGGCCACGCCCTGGCGGCCGAATATGTAGACATCCATTCCCGCGCTCACCGGGCCTGACATGAGCCCCAGGACGGTGGCGCTTACGCTTCCTCCGGCATTGATAGCCGCGCTGCTGCTGACTGTGCCGGTGACATCGATTGAAACATCCTCATTCGCGTGCACGGCTCCGGAAAGGGAAGCGGCCGACAGATCCACGCTGCCAGCGGCGGTGACAGCGCCGCTGATGGCGCCCGAGGCGAAAACATGGGCATCCCCGCCGGCCGCGACCGCGCCGGTGACATTCGCAAAGGCCGTCAGATCTACCGATCCGCCCGCTGTAATCGCGCGCGAGATGGACTTGGAGGAGACGACCCAGATATCCCCATCCGCGTCAATAGTCCCGCTGATCGTGCCACTGACGCTGACGGCATTTACCCAGTCTCCCGAAGAAATCGTGGAGGAGAGATTGCCGTAGCTTATCACGTCCACACCCGTCTGGCTGTCCAAAGAGCCGGCAGTGGATGAGCCGGACCGGGCGGTAATCACTCCGGCGGCTTCCACATACGCCATGATCCGCGTCTTGGTTATGAATGAGGCCCAACCATCGCGATAATCCTCGCTTACTCCGGAGGAATACGTGCCGGAAATGTCGCCCGTGGACACGACCTCCAGATTATTTCCGGCCGTGGCCTCGGCATCGACGCTCGTATCACCGAACAATTGCAAGAGCCCCGTATCGCCGAGCGTGGCCACCGTTGCCTCGATCTTGTCCCATGAATTCAGCCTGGCGGAATCCTGGGCGGTCAATACAGCGGTTAACGCGCCTTCGGACTCGAGCGCGGCGGACTGAACTTCCTCATCGGCGGTAATATCCGCGTCCCCGCCGCAGGAGACAAACAGCGCGGCGCCTTGGGCACTGATCGCTGCGGTCATGTCCCCCAAAGCGGTGAGGCTGATCGAAGTTCCGCCCGGCGATTGCGCCGGCGACAGGTTTACCGTCAAGGTTGCCGTTCCGCCGGAAAGGACAGTGGCGGCGGTGGCTCCATCAATCGCTGCCTCAATATCGCAGCCCGCATAGGCCTGGACATCGGCCGTGTCGGAGGAGAAGGCCGCGCCGGAGATGCTGTCGGCGTAGATAATAACTGATCCCTCGGCCGTAACGTCGGCCGTAACCTCACCGCCGCAATTCAGCCGCGCATCGCCATTTTGAGCGCTGATGTGGCCGTCGATTTCGCGGCCCGCGTTGACAACCACATCGCCGGACGCCGTAATGGTTCCATCGACGCTGCCGTAAGCGGTGATTGTGGCCGCGCCGATGTCGGCTGTGCCCGCGGTGATCTGCCCGTGCACATCGGCCATGGACTGCACGTCCACGCTCTCATCCGTTTCGATCGTGCCGGAAATCGCCCCGCCGGAAAATATCGTGGCCGTCCTGGCGGTAACTGTGCCTGTGATGCCGGTCCATGCGGTCAGATCGGCCGCGCCACCCGCCACAATCGCCTGTGTAATCTGCGCGAATGTCCTGATGGATACATCGCCGTCGGCTGAGCTGACCCCAGCGGCGATATCGCCCCAGGCGGATATCGTGGCGCCCGTCTTGGCTTCCACGTTTGCCGTCAGCGTGCCGCAGGTGAACAAATCCACCGATGCATCGCTGATGATGCTGCCGCTTATGCTTCCCGCCGCGGTAACAGCGGCCCCCTGGGATGACCGTATCGCCGCGTCGATCGCGCCGTAGGAAGTGATCTGCGTGTAGCCGCCCTCAAAGTGGCCGGCAACCGTGCCGCCGTACACGGTGAGATTGTTGCCATGGGCGTTGATTTCAGTATCGCCGTGGATGTCATCCAGCACATCCAGCATGACCGGCCCTTTGGCATCGATATTTCCGCCGAATTCCTGGGCGTAAACCTGGGCCCCGCCGGTGAGATTGCTGATGACCATCCTGGCCGGGCCGAAGCAGACGGCGTTGACCGTGCCCTGGTGCACCGTGGCGGTGACATCGCTGAGGCTCCAGGCCACCAGCGAAATCGAGTTGTCGCTCACAAAATGCGTACCACTGATCGTGGGGCAGAAGATCTGCGAAGGCTGGGCGGACTGGACCTGGGATGAAAAAGTTCCGAAGGCCGTGATGTTCACCGCGCCTGAGCTGCTGGTGAGGTTACTGGCGCTGACATCGCCCTTATCCCAGATGGACAGGTTTCCCTGGGCGGTGATATTGCCGGCCAGGTCGCTCCAGCAGGCCACCGTGGCCGCGCCCGATCCGCCATTGAGCTGGGAGGAAAGCTCGCCGTAGGCGTTGACCGTAATGGCTGTGGCGGCGGTGATCAGGCCGCTGACGGCGCCCCAGGAATTAATGGTGACGGAACCGCTGTCGGCATCCACCGCGCCCTTGACGTCACCGAGCGCCCACAGCACGCCGATGGCGGCGCCTTCAACGTCGTTCATCACATCGCCGTAGGCGGTGATGTGGCCGATGTTGCCGCCGGCCCGAATGGCGCCGCTGATATTGCCCTTGCCATCGGGCAGGCACGGAGGATCCAGGGGCTCGCATGTCGGGGCGGGCGGCAAGGCGTTGCGCTTCAAATTGGTCACGCTGTAAATGGGCGGCAGGCCGGCCGAAGGCACATTGGCCGGGCTGGCGTCCACGGGGGCAAGCGCCTGAATTGTCCCGATATCCCCGGCCGCCTGGATGGAGGCGGAGATATCGCCGCCGCCGGATAAACCCGCGGTGATGGAGGCGATGGGGCCGGCGCTGGAGATGATCGAGCCGAAGATGTCCTTGCCGGCGCTTATGTAGCCGATAGACTCATCGGCGCTGATGGAAGCGCTGATTTTGCCGGCGGTGGCGATAATCTGGCCCACGCGCCGGCGGCCGTAATATTGCCCAGCATGTCCCGGCCGGCCGTGACAGTCCCGATGTTGCCGCCTAACGCCTGAATTTCCGCGTGCATATCGCGCCCGGCGGTAACCCAGCCCACGTCGCCGGACGTGGCCGTGATCGTGCCTTCAATATCGTCGAGCGGGCCGCTGGCGACACTTCCCACGCTCGATCCGCGAATATCCGCCGCTATCGATTCCTGCGCGCTGACGGTTGTGACCTCTCCGGCGGCGGTAACCTCTCCCGAAAGGGAGCCCGTGGCGCTGATGGAAGCGATCGCGCCCGCCGCGGCGGTGATGGATAGGCCTGAAATATCGCCCGCGCGCTGGCCTGCGGGGCGCTGGGGACCATAGGCGGCGACCATAAAGATATCGCCGCCGGAGGCGAGGATGCTCGTGCCGCTGATCAGGCCGTTAAGAGTGTTTTCGTCGCCGGCCGGTCCGGCCTGGATGAAGCCGATGCCGTCCTCGGCTGAAATTGTGCAACTGGAAATGGACTCACCGGCAATGATGCTCGCGAGATAGCCGCGCGCGGCGACGGTCGCGCCGCGAACATCCAAACCTGCCTGGATACCGCCGATGTTTTCGCCGCTGACATCAGCGGTCAAATTCTCGCCTGCGATCACGCCGTCGATATCCCCGTAACTCGCCTGGATTGTGCCGGAGATGTTGCGGCCGGCTTTCACGATGGAAATGTACTGCCGCGCGAGAATGGAGGCGGATATATCCAGCATGGCCGAAATGCCCGTCTGGCCACCTGCGCCGATGGAGCCCGCATCAATGTAACCCGTTATAGAGCCGTCGTACGATTGGATGGGGCCCATATCTCCAATGGCCGTTATTTCCGCGTCCAAATCTCCGCCGCAAGAGATGGAGCCAATGTCGCCCGTGGCGAAAATGGTCGCGCCGGCCGCCGAGCCCATGAAGACGTCGCTGATGTTGCCTGCGTGCATGCTGCCAATCAGACTGCCGCCGATGAACACGCTGCCGATATCTCCTGCCGCGCTGACTGTCCCTGTAACATCACCATCAACGCAAAGCTGCGTGATGTCGCCCTTGGCATCCACAGAATCCAGATCGCCATAGGCGGTTACGGAGACATTCTGCCCGCCGATGCTGCCGATGCTGCCGCCGCAGATGTTCAGGTCGCCTGCGGTCTGCGCCGAATCGATGTGGCACAAGGCATCGGTGCAAATATCGACAAAGGAGGCATCGCTGCCGGACCAGGTCAGGGTGTAGGGCTCCTGCGTATTGGCCGCAATGGAGAAGCTGTAGGAAGCCCCGCCGCCGGCGCCGCTGACAGTGACCGCGCGGCCGTCAAAACTGGCCGTGATCGGCGCGCTCGAAGAATTTGTGACCTTTATCTGCTCCGCCAGGTACGTCAGTATCTGCCCCGGCTGGATGGTGTAGGCGGTCGGCAGCGCATCCTGCGACGACCACAAATACACACAGGCCGTCGTCGATAAGCCCGCGGAGTTCGTGACGGTATACCAGATGGTTGCGCTGGCGCGGTGGGTGGCCTCATCAACAGTCCAATGCTGCATCTGCGGCACGAAGTAGGTCGTGGAACCATCCCTCCAGTCTCATCGTGGCCCTCACAGAGCTTACTGTCAGGGAACCGCCATTGGGATCGCTGGCGCCATCGAGCAAGCAGGAATCTTCAAGCGCCTTCTCATTGTAATGAGATAGGTCGTCCCAACTCACCTCGAGAATCTTGTTGAGGACAACAGGGGGGTACGGCGCCTGGTCGACGCAAACGGTGACGGTCCCCTGATAAAACTGCCAGTCGTTGTCGTAGGCCCTGTAAGTGAACGAATCGCTGCCATGGTAGCCTTGCTGGGGGCTGTAGGTGATGGAAGAGGTAGAAGTAGTCTGATCTGTAATCGCCGTGCCGTGCGAAGGTTGCGAAATGATTTCCAGATAGCGCGGCTGAGTGCCGTTTTCCACATCGTTGAAGAATCCCTGGCTGGGTCGAATCTCGGCCGTGGAGTTTTCGCTGACGTGGAAGACGGGGAGCTCGGGCGAGGGCGCCTGGGGCAAATCGTTCACCGGACACACAGTGATGCTGACGCCGGCGGTGGAGGCAGGCAGATCTCCATCGGTGATGGTGTAGCTGAAGCTGTCGGAGCCGCAGTAGTCTGCCTCCGGATGATAGGTCGCCAGGCCGCCGGCCAGGCTGACTGTGCCGTGGCGGGGCTGGGTGGAAATCGTGACGGCGCCCGATGGGGCGCCATCCGGATCGACATCATTGGCCAGCAGATCGATCGTCACGAATTGATCTTCCAGCACCACGGCGGAATCTTCGACGGCCTGCGTCGGATGCGCCTGGGGCAGCACGGTGATGGTCACCGCCGCGCGCGTGGACCGCTGGCCGAAAGCATCGCTTACCGCGTATTTGAAGGAGTCATCGCCCGAGTAGTCTGCGTCCGGGGTGTAGCCAATCTGTGTGGGCGAGATCAGCACGGTCTGTCCATGCTGGGGCACCGAGAGCGATTCAGGGGCGATGAATTGCCCCTCGGCCAGTTGAGACGAAAGGTCGATAATCACGCTGGCATCTTCGTTAACCTGGGCCGATACGCCCTGTGCCTGGGGCAAGGGTGCGTACACGTTGAGCGTGACCGTGGCCTGCGAGGTCACATCTCCCATGCGCAGGTCGTAGTTGAATGAGTCCGTCCCCAAAAAGCCGGCCGCGGGCGTATAGGTGAACGTGCCGTCGGTGTGCAGATCCACCTGTCCATGGCCGCCCTGGCTGGTCAGCGCGCAGGTCGTGTCGCTGGCGGCGGCGCCGTAGATATCATTGCTCAGGACGTTGCCGGCAAACGGCGCCGGGGCGGGCACATCGAACGAGTCATCTATGGCCTGCACCACCGCCGGCAGTACGGCAATGGTGGCCGTGGCCGTGGCCGTTTCCACACCATCGCTGAGCGAATAACTGAAGCTATCCAGCCCCGTAAAACCCGGTTGAGGCGTATAACTGAACGAGCCGCCGCTGAACGTAAGCGCTCCGTACATGGTGGTGTATAGCAGGGATGCTGTTTGACTGTCGCCATCGTCGTTCACGTCGTTCTGGAGCACGTTGCCGGTGGTGATCTGCCCTGCCTGAGTGCGGAAATAATCGTCGACGGCGTGGGGCGGGATGTTGGTGACCTCGATGAAGACGGAGGTGGGCCCTGCAGTAGAAACGCCGTCGGAGACGTAATAGCTGAAGTTCGCTTCCCCCGCAAACGCGGCGGGAGGCGTGTATAGCAGTTGCGTGCCCTGGAGTGCCAGCGTGCCCTCCGAAGGATCGCTCCAGGCAACCAGGTGCATTTTTTCGCTGTCCGGATCCCAATCGTTGTATAGCACGTTCAAAAGGATAGGCGTGTCGTGGCGGGTCTGGTAATGATCCGGCGTACATTGCGGAGGCGAGTTTGTTAACTCCACTGTCACCGGTACGGGCAAGGACCATTGTGCCCCGTCGAAAGCGGCATAGGAGAATGTCACCGTGCCCACAAAGGTCGAACCGGGCGCCGGGACCAGAGAAAATGTGCCGTTTGGCGACCAGGTGAATGAAAAGTCGCTGGGGGGGGTGTAAAAAACCTGCATGCTCAGGGCATCGCCGTCCGCATCCGCATCGTTGGCCAGCAGATTCCCGGTGACAGTGGTGTTGTGCAGCGCGCGAAACGTATCCGGCGCGGCCCAGGGGGCGTTATCTGTCACATTCAGTTTTACCGTGGCCGTGGGGCTATCGGCCACGCCGTCATTGACGACGTAGGTGAAGCTGTCACTTCCTACGTAGCCGGCCGCGGGCGTGTACGTAAAACTGCCATTGCCGCTGACCGATGCGGCGCCGTGTGCGGCGGCACCGACCAGCCTGTACGCCACACTATCCAGGTTAAGGTCATAAGAGCCGGCAATCAGGCTGCCGGAATAGGTTCGATCATGCAGAAGGTTAAATTGATGATCGGCTGCCGTGGGGGCGTAGTTGGTGACATTAAATGTTACCGTTGTCGGTTGGCTGCTGATGCCCTGCACCCCGTCCAACGCCTGGTAGGTGAAGGAATCGGCGCCGGTGAAATGAACATTCGGCTGATACGTGAAGGAACCGCCGCTGTTGAGGGTAACGTGGCCGTGCTGCGCCTGCTGGACCAACTGGACGGTCAAGCGGCCCTGATCCTGCTTATCCAGATCATAATCGTTCACGAGCACGCCTTGTGTGGAGGTAATGTTCAGCGCGCGGTCGTGCACCACGCTGTACCCATCTGCCTGCGCGACCGGGGCCTGATCGTAAACTACTATCGTGTCGGTGGCGGGATCAGAGACGTGTCCGAAATTGTCCGTAATGCGATAAGTGAAGCTATAGGTAGAACTCTTGCCGGCGGGGGGCACATAGGTGAATGAGCCATCGCCGGCCAGATTCAGCGTTCCTTCGGATGGACCCTGCACCAGTTGAACGCTAAGGACCGCGGAAGCGTTGGCCGACCAGTCGTTATACAGCACGCCGTCCTGCGCGGTGGTAGTCAACGTCTGGTCGTGCAGCGTGCGGAAGGTTTCAGGGGTAGTCATCAGAGGCTGGTTCATCACGGTGATGGCAAGCGTTCCTTGGCTGGTTGCGTAGCCATCGGTGACGGTGTACGTCATGGCGTCGAACCCGTTATAGGCGCCGGGATCATAAATGAATGAGCCGTTACCCTCGTTCATAATGAATCCCCCATACGCCTGTGCGACTGGAGTCGAGAAGTCCACCAGGCTCAAGACATCCCCATCCGCATCGCTGCTCAAGGCGGTAAGCCCCTGAACGGCCGGAACAGTCAGTTGCTCGCCCGGGGAGAGATAGTAGTTGAGATACGGTGCCGTTGGCGCTGTATTAGTGATTTGGACCGTCGCCGTGGAAACCGTGGTCGCCGTACCATCAAATACGCCAAAGACGAAGGAATCCTGAACGTTGCAGGCGGATGCATCAGGCTGATACGTAAAGCTTCCATCGCTGCTGAGGCTCAAAGTTCCATGCACTGGCGGCGTGATCAGCGAGGCGGTCAGTAAATCGCCATCCACATCGCTGGCAGTTGCCAGCACGCCCGGCGCGGAAACGGTTAATGGCTTGCCCGCATGAACCGAATAGGCGGGTTCTGTAATCGCCGGCGGATCATTCACGGCAATTACGGCGATGGTTACATTCATCTGCGTGGCGAGCAGCCCGTCGCTCACCAGCACCGCAAACCCGTCCATTCCATTGAAGTTGGCGGCGGGCGTGTACTGGTAAGACCCATTCGCGGCCACCGTAACCGTCCCGTGCGCGGCGGGGGCGGCCAGCGAAGTGGTAAGCGTGTCGCCGTCATCGTCCGTCGCGCCGGCTAAGAGCGCGCGGACCGGGCCGATGATGGCGGTATCCTCGTTCGCGGATAAATTCAAGTCCGCCGCGGTGGGGGCGGCGTCTGTGACAGTAATGGTGACCGGCGCCGCATTGCTCATCGCGCGGCCGTCGTTCACCAGGTATGAAAACTGATCCGTGCCGAAGTATCCGGCCTGGGGAGTGTAGGTGAAGGTTCCCTTGGCCGGATTGATCAACCTCAGGAATCCATGCGAAGGCCAGGTGCAGATAACCACGCTGGGTTGGCCGCCCACCAACTGGTCATTGGCCAGCAGACCCAGTGAACTCCGGACCACGGCAAAAGGTCTGTCATGTGCGACTGTATACGAATCGTTCAGGGCCTGCGGCACGAGCAGCGGATTCTTGATCGTTACGCTCATCCAATCGCTCAGGGATATGCCGTCGGTGACGCGATACAGGAAACTGTCGTAGGCCGGCCGCGCTGCCGGAAGCGTATATGTGAACGTGCCGTCCGGGTTGACGGTCAGGGCAGTGCCGCTGGCGGGAGGCAAAAAATCCGCCACGGTCAATGCATCCCCATCCGCATCGCCGTCATTGGCCAGTAATCCTTCAGCCGGATCACTGATGACGAATTGGCCTGGCTGGGTTGGGTCAATTGTATAACTGTCAGGCGTTGCGTACGGCGCCTGGTTTGTCACCTGAATTGTGACCGTGGCCGTAACCGTCTTCACTCCATTGCTGATGGAGTAGGTAAAACTATCCTGGCCGACAAAGCCCGCCGCGGGAACATAGGTGAAAGCGCCGGTCTGGGCGTCAAATGCGGTTATCTGCCCGCCATTGGCGCAGGTGGACACATTTTGCACGCCAAGCTGCGCTGGCTGGCCTGCCAGCGCCCCTGATAGCAGTCCATGCTCAGCATCCACGGTGAGCGGCCCGTCATGAGTGGCACTGTAGCTATGGTCCGCGGCGCCGGGGCTTTCCCGGTGTACTTTCAAAGTCACGGCGCCGATATCGCTTGCCAGACCGTCCGACAACTCATAGTAAAAGCTGACCGATGCCGTATCATCCGCCGCGAAATCCGATTCCTGCAGGTTGACAGGCGTAGCGCTGAAAGACCCATCCGGCCACACGGCAACTTGAAGGGTTGATGGTGCATTACCGAAGAGACTGGCGGTCATCACATCGCCGTCAGGATCGGAGTTGGTCTGCACCAGGCCGCCCACATACCCGAATTGGATCGTCTGGCCGTACACGACGTCGAAGCTGAAATTCTGCGGGGTAGGGGCTGCATTCTCTCCCGCCGCGCGGACGGTAAGGGTGACTGTGGCTATGTTGGAATCGGCCTTGGTGTCGTTGGCGACGTACTCGAAGCTATCCGTGCCGATAAATCCGGCCTGTGGCGTGTAGTCAAAAGTGCCGTCGGCATTGAAAGCCAGTGTGCCGTGCGCAGGGCCACTGCCTGTCACGAGATGCGCTGTAAGCGGATCGCCGTCTCCATCATAATCGCTGGCCAGCACACCCTGCGCGGCGGAGTCCACCACAAGCCGGCTCCCCGCCGGCAGCGTGTAAGCATCGGCCCCGGCGGTGGGCACATCCTCCACGCTCGTTACCGTTATGCTGACTGTGGCCGCGTTAGATTGATTAACGCCGTCCCAGGCAATGTAGGTAAAGCTGTCCGTGCCATGAAAATCGGCGATGGGCCAGTACACAGCCTTGTTGTCCTGGATGGTGACGGTGCCATATCGCCCGTCGCTTACGGAAAGAAGGCTTAAGGTGGTGGTGGGACCGCCGGTCAAATCGTTTGCCAATACATCAATGACTACCGCCACATCCTCCTGCGTCTGGATGTTGTTGTCATCTATTGCCACCGGCGGGGCGGTCAAAAGCAACCTTTGTTCGAGAGGCTCCAGGTCTCCTGATGAGAATGCAGCGGAGAATTCCCCTGCTATTGATTTGTATAAGAAATTCTGTGCCTCGGACTTATGAAACGACTCCTGCCCCATGTCATTCGCCTCCAGGTAGATGTGCGCGCACCTTCTCTGCGCACGGGTACGACCGTGTTAAGAATTTATTGACGGCCGTCCACGCCTCTGCCCCAGAGGTGATGGGTTTGGGTAGCTTTACAAATCCTCGGGCGGATGAAGCGACTAAAAGGGTTCGCTTCACCACGAATACATCGCTTGTGTGATCAGATTTGTAAGGAACTGCCCCGCCCGATTACCAGCTACCAAACCCCGGACGTGTCACTCATACGGGTGACGAGCGATTTTATGACACTTCGGAGTTTCGTCAATAGGCAAAATCGAAGAGTTATTATAAATTGTGAAAACTTTACCCTTTGTACGCCGTCGATAGTTGTTTTTTTAGCCGCTTTATTATTGGCAAGTGTACCGAGCGGGTGTAAGATATCGCCCACGACCCTTCTACGGGCATTTCAAAATCGAGCAGCCGGCCCATCTCATGGACGTGGTGAGCCCCGGAAAAACTGGTGCAGGGATGGCAACAGGTCCTGGTAGGCGATTCTGCCGCGGCGGGCACAGGAGAGCATCGCGGGTATAGGTATCGCGGCCGATTCATCTCACCTCACATCTGGTAAGTTGGACATAGTTGCAAGTTGTGGAGATCCAGCCATGGCAACGGGCAAAGTAAAATGGTTCGACAACACGAAGGGGTTCGGGTTCATCCGCTGTGATGGGTACGAAAAGGACATTTTCGTCCACTACAGCAATATTGCTGCGGAAGGGTTTCGCACCCTCGCGGAGGGAGACAGTGTCTCCTTCGATCTGGTGGAAGGCCCTAAAGGGCTCAAAGCCGAAAACGTAACCCCTGCGGTAGCCAGTGTTTAAAGCTGGCTAACTGGGTGAATGACTTAGCGCAGCGGGATTGGCATGTCCGCTTGCGGGAGCGGTAAGTGTTACAATCTCCCGAAATTCACGAGATTGTAACACTTAAGAGGGAGACTGTTTAGCCCTCTATACACAACAGTCCGCCCTGCCCCGGCCCTCCAACGACCGGATTTGCAGCAGCGGGGTTGCTCTTGGCGGAGGCCGGGCTAGTGGCAGTGGCGGCAGGCTTATTTATAGCCTTCATAGCCGGATTGTCCTGGCTTGGCTGGATGCTCTGGCCGGCGGGAGCGGGATTTCGCAGGGACTCCAGGGCCATCAACCAGGTCTCTCGCTGATAGCGCAGCAGATTCAGGGCCTCATCCAGCTTGGCCATGTCCTTTTTCAAATTGGCGTCGATGAGCAGCCGGTAAATGTAGTTGTACAGACTGGCCAGTTTGGCGCACAGGTCAGGGGCAACCTCCACTTTCAGGCTGGTCGAAAGTTCCAGCACGATCTTTTGCACCCTGATCAGGCGGTCATAAGTGGCGGCGACATCTTTTGCTTCCATGGCCGCGCGGGCCTGCTCGCAGAACCGGATTGCCCCATCGAACAACATCGTCTGGAGCTGCTGGGGCGAGGCCGTCATTATCTTGGCCCGTAGATATTCATTTTGTGGTGTATCGGTCATGGTCTAAACCAGTCTCCTCATCAGCTGCCGCTGGAAGAAGAGGAAGAAGAGGAAGAAGAGGAAGAGGACGAGGTGGAAGGCGATGCCGAAGACAGGCTTGACGTCGCCCCAGTCAAGGAGCTCAACGCACTTTGCTGGCCTTCCAACTGTGCCAATGCCGTCTCCATGTTGGCGAACTCGGTTTCCAGCCTCTGTTTCTTGGAGGCCAGCAGGTCGTTCAGTGACGTTATCTCGTCATTGAGTTCCTTGGTCTGGCTGTCCAACGAATTGGTGGCATTGACGATAAAACCGGTGTAGCTGTCGGTGAGGTTGTTCAGAATCCCCGTGAAGACCGCCCCGATGCCGCCGGTGCCATCGACATTCTTGTCCTTCATGTCGGCGGCTGGGTAGGTGCTCGGATCGGCGATGGTCGCCCCGGTGTTGACATCCACCTTGATCGTGTCAGGCGCCTGTGTGAAGAGGGTGCTCACATCGTTGGGGTTTTGGGCGTACGCATTGCGAAAGGCATCTTCATCAAAACTCAACTGGTTGCCGGAGGACAGGCTGAAGCCCACATCCATCAGGCTCTTATACTGGCTGGTGGTATTCGTCGAGCCCATGACCATGTCGAACAGCCGGCCGCGCAGCATATCGACCATGGAATCGCCAAAGAGCACGCCGCCTTGCTGGGTGTCGGCGTTGTAACTGGTATCCGTGTCGATGGTGCTGACTGTGCTATTAAACGAACTGGTAAAGGATTTCAACTGGTTGACAATACTGTCCACGTCGCTGTTTACCGTCAGACTGACCGGCTGCGTGCTTGTGCCTGTCAGGTTGATGGTCAGGCCCTTGATAGTGTCGTTTAATTGATTCGTGCTGCTGGTCAGGGCGATGGCATTGCCGGATCCGGGCGAACCCAAATACACCAGCGCATCCTGCGCGGCGGAAATCTCGCCCATATTGAACGAGGTGGCGCCCTGGTCAAAAACAAACTGCCCGGCCGAGCCGCTCATATTGCTGGTCAGCACCAGGCGGTAAGGATTGGAGGAGGAACCATCATTGATAATGCTGGCCGTGACGCCGGCGTTAGTACCATTGATCTTGTCCGCGACATCCTGAAGTGTATCTGTGCCTGAAATGCTGATGGACCGGTTGAAGGAGCCGTCGATGTACTTAGTGCCGGCGGCGGCCTGGCCTAAAAGGCCCAGCGATGCGGCCGTGTGGCCGCCATTCTCTGTCACAGTCAGTTGGCCGCCGCCGCTGGTGCTGTCTTGCAGGATGATGCCGGTGCCGCTGTCATCGATGCGGGCGGTCACGCCGATTCCGTTGCCGTTGATCTGCAAAAGAGCATCGCCAATGGTTTTTTGATTGGTCAGCGTGACCGTGGCCGTGGCGCCCGAGCTGTTGGTGATTTTAAAACTGCCGTCTGTAAAGGATTGCACGCCAGGCAGATCATCCAGCAACGTCTGCGAGGAGATGTATTGAAGCTGGGCGCTCGAGCCTTGCACCTCGCTTACCGCATCGTTCACCGCCAGGCCCAGCTTGGTGGCCACATTTCCGCTGACATCGGAAATAGCGAGGTTGGAGTTGGTCGATCCGCTGGTATCCGTGATGCGCAGGCCGTTGCCGACATCATTCAGGCTCGCCTGCACGTGTACCGTGCCGTTATTATTGATCGCCTCCATGATATCCGACAGGCTCTGCGCCCCGGACAGATCGACGGTGGTAGTGTTGCCCGCGCGGTCCTGGAGGGAGATCGTGCCTAAGGTCAGTCCCGCCTGGCCGCCCAGGTCCTTCGCCAGGACGCTGTTGAGCTTGGCGTAGATGTCCTGGCCCTGGATCGTGCCGCTGCCGGCGGCGTAGGTGCCTGCAATGCCCAGGTCCGTAGCCGCCTGGCTTGAGGTCGTGCCTGAGGTCATGTTCTCCACGACCAGGTTGCCCCCGCCGCCGGTGGTGTCGGTCAAGGAGATGGAGCGGCCATCGCTGCCGATGGCGGCCACCAGCTTGCCGCCGTTGCCCGTGGCGTTGTTGATTGCCTTGAGGACATCGCCCACCGTGTACGCGGTGTAATCGGTTGTGCCGCCGTTGCCAATAACCTTGCCGTACAGGTTCACGGTCAAGATTGTGCCGTCGCCGAGTGTAAACTTCAGGTCGCCGCTTGTGGTGCGGCGGATTCCCAGACCGTCGTTCAGCGCATCCAGGTTGGTATCGGCGGTGATATAGTTGACATCGCTGCCGGTCAGCGTATCACCAGCCACGCTCCCTACAATCCCCAGCCCCGCGGCGGTTTTGCCGCCGTTCACCTCGGCCACAGAGAGGGAACCGGCGCCGCCGGTGGTATCGTTCAGCGTTATTGCACCATTAACCACCTGTGCCTGAACGCCGACATCCGTTTGGGAGTTTATGGCGTCAAGCACATTCTGGACATTCGCCGCTCCAGTTAGATCAATGATAGCGCTTTTGCCCGTGCGGTCGGTAATCCGGATCGAGCCGCCGGCCACGCCGGCGCCGCCATTGAGCGACTCCAGCGTTGTGGATTGCGATAGCAGGGATTTGGCCGAATCCAGAGAGATCGTGCCGGCGCCGACGGCGCTGCTGTCGGAATCGTGAAAACCGGAACTGACCATCTGCTGGGTTTGTGCCAACTGTTGCACAGTGAGCTGATACGTGCCCAGCGCGGCCGTGGAATCCGCCGTGGCCGCCAGGACGGATTGATCGCCCGAGGTAACCGTTTTGGCGTTAAACGCCGTGGGGTCGCTAAGCGTACTGATGGACGATTGTATGCCCAGCACACTGGCGGACAGGGCCATCCAGGCCGTCTTCTCGGAAGCTATCGTGGAGACGCGGTTCTGCAAGTCCGTGACCGGCTGGGAGTCGATGGCCATGAGCTGGTTGATCAGGTCTCCGGTATTAATACCGCTGACCAGGCCCACGCTGGAGGATATGCCCGTCATAAACTGCTCCTTGGTTGGTAGCCGCCACTGGCCCACAAAGCGGCGCAGCATCAACGCCAAATGCCTGCATTAGTCATCGGCCCATTTACGGTGAAGGCTTTAGGTTCTAAATGGCCTATAGCGAGCGTAGCGAATGTGCAAAGAGCCCCAGCGATCGTTTTGCCCCGCTAATTTAACGTAAATACATATAAATAAGATAGTTATACATCAATCTAGCTCACAGTCCGTTTTATCCTAACTATCCTCACCGTCGGTCAATTTGGAATAAACCTCATTCTTAGTGAAGTCGGACCCTGAGGCAGTCGAGTCATGGCAGGACGCGGTGTTTTACGGGGCCGCCTTAAAGTCGTTCGAGCGATCCTTAGTGGAGCAGGGAATGGCAGTGTTGCCAAGTGGTATTGGGTGTGCAGGCAGCTTGGAAGACCTGGCACAGGTCAACGGGTCGACCTACCAGACCGCCAAGCGGATTCTGGATGTCGTGCTGGCATCTATCCTGGCAGTGGTATTCGCGCCGCTAGTACTGGTGTGCGCGCTTATTATCCGCCTCAGCAGCCGCGGGCCTGTGCTCTTGCGGCAGACTCGCCTGGGCAAGGATGGCCAGCCGTTTGCAATGCTCAAGCTGCGGACCATGTTTGAGGGCGCCGAGGCGAAAAGCGGCCCCGTGCGGGCGGCCCACATGGACCAGCGCGTCCTGCCGGCCTGCCGGTGGATGCGGCGCAGCCACTTGGATGAGCTTCCACAGTTGATCAACGTGCTGCGCGGCGAGATGTCTTTGGTAGGGCCGCGCCCCGAAAGACCTGAGATTGTTCAGGATATTTACACGCGGCTGCCCCAGTTCCGCCATCGCCTGGAAGTTCGGCCGGGGATTACCGGGCTGGCGCAGGTCCGCAACGGCTATGACACGTGCATGGATGCCGTCAGACATAAGCTCCAGTACGACCTGGAGTACATCCGCCGGCGCAGTTGGCTGCTGGAACTGGGCATCCTGCTCAGGACCTTCACCAAGTTTTACGATCCGGCGGCACGATAGGGCAGGAACAAAGCTATGAAGCCAAAAACGCAAAAAACTCTCAACACTCCTCACGCCTTATGGCGAATCGCGTTTCTGTCGGCGGCGCTCGGCATGTGCGCTCTGCCGGCGGGCTGTGCGACGGACCAGTCGGCGCTGATGCGCTTCCTGGCCAGCAGCAAGAACTGCATGCACGGCACGACCGAGTACCGCATCATGCCGCCCGATGTGCTGGTGATTACGGCCACGCCCACGGAAGAGTACAACAACCGCCTGGTGCGCGTGGGGCCGGATGGCAAGGCTTTCCTGCCGCTGGTGGGCGTTTTTAAGCTGGCCAACAAGTCCACCAGCCAGATCGCCGCCGAGCTCACCGAAAACCTGCACGATTACTACGAGGATGTGCAGGTCACGGTCACCGTGGCCGAATATGCCAGCCAGAAGTATTACGTATTGGGTGAAGTGTCCCATCCCGGCGTCTTCCCCTTCACGGGCAACGACAACTTTATCAGCGCCGTGGCGGCGGCCAGCCCCACGCGGCTGGCCTGGCCGGAGCGCATCTATGTGGTGCGCGGCCTGAACCCTTTGCCGGGTGAGCAACCCGTGCGGATGGATGCCAAGGGCAAGCTGAATACCGGCGCCAAGCTCCAGCGCATCCGCGTCAATCTGATGGAGATGGCGAAGGACGGCGAGCTTTCCGGCAACGTCACGCTGGCCGAAAACGACGTGATTTACGTGCCGGCCAACCCCTTTGCCAAGGTCGGATTGGCCATCCAGGACCTGCTGCTGCCGGCCAGCCCGGCGGTTTCCGCGGCGGGCTTCCCGTACCAATTGAAGGATAGCGCCACCGGTACAGGCACGTACTACGGCAATGGAAACATGATGATGCCGAGGTAGGCAATTTGCAGTTTCGGCGGTCAGCCGGAGGGCTGGCCGCCCCAAAAGTGAGGAACAGGCGGAGTTGGCAATGAAACAAGCTAACGTACAACTGAACTTCGCGGACTACGCGGCCATCGTCTGGCAGCGGCGCCGGCTGGCGCTGCTGGTGGGTGGGCTCATTGCGTGTGCGGTCTTGATCGTTTTCAATTGTCTGCCGCGCCAATATACGGCCACGGTCGTGTTCGAACGGCGCGGCGATATCGTCGCCGCCCAGACGGATAGCACTGTGCCGGCCAGCTTCGCCACGTTAAAGCCGATGCTGGCTTATGAACTGACCAACCCCTCCGCCGTGCGGCAGGCCCTGGACCAGGTCGGCTTCGCGGAGCGCTTGCCCAAAGATTCCTCCGGCCAGCCCACCGGCGATTCGCTGGGGGCTTTAAACCGCATCTCCGAGAAAATCAGCGGCGACCTGCACCTCAAGTGGCTGGTGAACTCCAATAACCTGGACACCGTTTCGGTCAGCATGACCGATTCGGAGGCGGCGCTGGTCAGCTCGCTGCTCAATCAACTGGTGAACAACTACATCAGCAAGACGCGGCAGACGCTGCTTAGCCAGCTCTCCGAAAGCGCCAGCTTCATCGAGGACCGCATCAAAGCCTCGCAGGAGAAAATTACCCTCCAGCGCGCGAAGATGCAGGATTTCCTCCAGGCCCATCCCAACACGACGCCGGAAAATCCGCAGAAGCTCACCGACCAGATGCGCGAGCTGGATGTGCAGCTGGAAGATCTTCAGCAGCATCGCTCCGACCTGGAGACGCGGCTATCCCTGCTGGCCGACCAGGCCGAAATGGGCCATGATGTCCGCTCCACTCCTGAATACCAGGAAGTGGCCAAGCGGCTAACGGAATACCAGGAAGCCCTGGCCGATGCGCAGAACATCAAGGGCATGAAGGACCAGCACCCGCGCGTCCTGAAGCTCAAGCATTCCATTGCCGAGGCGCAGCAGCAGCTCAAGGACATGCAGAAGACCCGGGGCTCTTCGCCTTCCCTGGCTGCCACCGTGGCCCTGGAAGATGTACAGACGGATATGCGCCGAGCGGATACCCTGTCCGCACGCAAGCGCCAGCAGCGCGAAGAGCTGGCCAAGGCGCAGGCCAACGCCCTGCCGGTCATCAATGAGTATCAATTGCTCAACAGCCAGCTCACCGAGGCCGTGAGCGAAAACAACATGTGGCAGCGCAACCGCGCCACCGTGCAGGTCGCCCTGGACGCCGAGCGCAACGGCACGCGCACATTCATGAAGATCACCCGGCCGGCCGGACTGGTGTATAAGCCGACCTGGCCCGCGCTGTGGCACGTGTTCTGCATCGCCCTCTTAGGCGGCGTCGGCGCGGGCGCGGCGGCGGCCATCGGTCTGGCTCGCCTGAGCCGCAAATTCTCCAGCCCGTCGGAGGCGGCCTCCGCTTTGGCGCTGCCGCTGTTGGGGGTGATTGGCCCGATCTTCTCGCCCGCCACCAGCCGGATCGATGCGCTGCGGCGGTACGTGCTGATGCCCGCGGCGGTGTGCCTGATTGTGCTGGTGATGGTAATGTCCTCCGCCAGCATCGTCCTGGCCACGCAGTATCCCAGCCACTACGTGCTCTTAAAGCAGCAACTTGTGCCCACGGCCTGGGCAGGCCTGCGGCAACTGATGGGAGCGGGCTGATAAACCGGGAGATCATGCGAAATCGGGCCTTTTAAGGCCAGTTGACCATGCTTAAATCACAGCAAATTAAGGCGTTTATGACTGAGGAACTCGGCTATTTATGCCGAAGTAAGTTACACGACGCTTCCGCGTTTGTTGAGAAAACCGCTTCAGGTGCAATGAGTAATTTGGGCAAAAATGTCGCCGGTGTACGACCTGCCGTGGTGAAGCTCATCACACTGGCCGGCCATGCCGCGCACGCGGCTAAGACCTTTGGTCAAAAGGCGTTGCAGACAGTAACAGCGGTGAAATCGGTCCATCGCTCATCGGCCGATTCATCCCCGCTGCCCATCGATCAGGTTCCTGTTGCCGAGCGTGCCGATGCCGGCGAAAAGAACACCTTTGGCATGCCGTGGGAGATTCCCTCGCCGATCAAGCCGGCTCACGCGGCGATCAGTCCCTCGATCCTGGCCTGCCATCAGCCGCGCAGCACGGTCAGCGAGCAGTTTCGGCAGCTTCGCACCACGCTGATTCGCCTGGCCGACCGCGAGCCCGTTCGCTGTATGATCAGTTCGGCGCAGCCGCGCGAGGGTAAGACGACTACCTCGTGCAACCTGGCCTGGTCGTTCTCGGAGCTTTCGCAGAAGCGCACGCTGCTCATCGATGCGGACCTGCGTCGCGGGCACATCGCCGAGTCTGTTTGGCCTGTCCAACGAGGTGGGCCTGGGCGAGTTTCTAAGCGGCAAGTGCTCCGCCGAGGAGGCCTGCCGCAGCGTGGTTCGCCCAAGCTTTCACGTCATGACCGCCGGCAGGGCGGACCTGGATGCCATCGGCGAGCTTTTGGGCTCGCCGGATGCGCAGGCGGCCATGCGGCTCATTGGCCGCCCGCTACGACTACGTCATCGCGGATTGCCCGCCGGTGCTGGGTTTGGCCGATACGGGCATGTTGGGCTCCTGGGTGGATATGGCGCTGCTGATCGTGCGTATCCACAAGACGCCGGGCGAGCTGAGTGACAAGGCCGCGCATATCCTCACCAGCTCAGGCATCAAGATCGCCGGCCTGGTGGCCCTGGATGAACAGGCGAGGGATTCGAAGGGATATGATGGGTACGCCTATTACGGTTGAAGATCAAACCTGCATTGGCTGAATCCCTCGAAATCTAAAAATCCCAAATCCCAAATTCCAAACAAATTCCAAGCGCCGAATTCCAAATGACTGATCGAAGGTCTTATTTGGAATTTCGTATTTGGTGCTTGTTTGGGATTTGGGATTTGTTGTTCGGTTACTTCGGGAGTCTTGGCCGCGGCGCTTGGAGCCACGTCTCATTTGGGAGGGGCTCGTCGCTTACGCGTCTTGCTCCCCTGCCTCCAGCACAGCCATGAAAGCCTTCTGTGGAATCTCTACGTTGCCCACCATCTTCATCCGCTTCTTGCCGGCCTTCTGTTTTTCCAGCAACTTTCGCTTGCGTGTGATGTCGCCGCCGTAGCATTTGGCGGTGACGTTCTTCCGCAGCGGCTTGATGGATTCACGGGCGATGATCCGCGAGCCGATGGCCGCCTGGAGGGGGATTTCAAACAGGTGGCGGTCGATCTCCTTGCGCAAACGCATGATGAGCTTGCGCCCGCGGCGGTCTGCCTGGCTGCGATGGCAGATCATGGACAAGGCATCCACCTTCTGGGCATTCACCAGGATGTCCACCTTCACCAGGTCATCGGCGCGGAAGCCGATGACTTCGTAGTCCATGGTGCCGTAGCCGCGCGTGGCGGATTTGAGCTTGTCGTACAGGTCGTAGATCACCTCGGCCAGCGGGAATTCGTAGGTCAGAATCACGCGCTCGGCCGAGAGATATTCCGTCTTCTGGTAAATCGCGCGGCGATCCTCCGCCAGCTTCATAATCGACCCGATGGAGTCGGCCGGCAGAATGAAATTCACCTTGCAGATGGGCTCGCGAACTTCGGCCAGCACCGTCGTATCGGGCATCTCGCCCGGCGAATCGATCTCGAGCACGCTGCCATCGGTCTTCATGACCTGGTAGGGCACGGTGGGGGCGGTCTGCACGACATCCACGCCGCTCTCGCGCTCCAGGCGTTCCTGCACGATTTCCATGTGCAGGAGCCCCAGGAACCCGCAGCGAAAACCAAAGCCCAGCGCCTCGGCGGAGGTGGGCTCAAAATCCAGCGCGGCATCGTTCAGCTTGAGCTTCTCCAGCGCCTCGCGGAGTTGGGGATATTCCGTCTCGGGCCCGCAGTAAAAATCGCTGTACACCATGTGCAGCGGCGGGCGATAACCGGGCAGGGGCGTTTCGGCGGGATTCTTGGCCAGCGTGACCGTATCGCCGATGTGGACCTCGCGCAGGTTGCGGATGGCCGCGTTGAAATAACCCACCTCGCCCGCCTCCAGGCGGTCCACCCGGGTGGGTTTGGGCATGTGCTTGCCCAACTCGATCACCTGGAACTCATTGCCGGTGCCCAGCATTCTGATGCGATCGCCGACGGTCAGGCTGCCATCCACCATGCGGATATACACCACCACGCCGCGATAATCATCGTACTTGCTGTCGAAAATGAGGGCCCGCGTGGGGGCATCAAGCTCGCCTCTGGGCGGCGGCAGCCGGTGAGCGATGGCCGCGATGAGTTCATCGACCCCCAGCCCGCTCTTGGCCGAGCACATGATGCAGTCCTCGGCCGGCGTGCCTAAGAGATGCTCCACCTGCATGGCCACATCCTCGGGCCGTGCCGAAGGCAGGTCCACCTTGTTTATGACCGGCACGATCTCCAGCCCGTTGGTTACGGCCAGGTACGCGTTGGCCACCGTCTGGGCCTCCACGCCCTGCGCGGCATCCACCACCAGGATCGCGCCTTCGCACGCCTGCAACGCGCGGCTGACCTCGTAGTGAAAATCCACGTGGCCGGGCGTGTCGATGAGGTTGAGCATGTACTTGCGGCCATCGACCTCGACCGTGATGGTCACCGCCGAGGCCTTGATGGTGATGCCGCGCTCGCGCTCCAGGTCCATGTCATCCAGGAGCTGGTCGCGGAACTCGCGCTCGCTGATCGCCCCCGCGCGCAGCAGCAGCCGGTCGGCCAGCGTGCTCTTGCCGTGGTCGATGTGAGCGATAATGCTGAAATTACGTATGTTTTCGCGTTCCATCTTTTGAATCATTGGCGCATTGCGCCGAGTGAGCCGCGTATTTTACCGGCTGAAGGCGAAATTTCATTGAGGAACTTATAGATTTGCGATGTGAACAATGGCGCGGGGCCGTCAAGTCCAAGTGATAATCGCCCATCCCGCCAGCATCACGCCCACCACGCCGGCCAGGATGTACAACGTCAGCAGAAAAATTTCGCGCGGCAGTTGTTTTACGTGCTCCACGCGAATGGCCTTGTAGGCCGCCGCCACCGCGATCGATAGCGGCACGATGACCCACAAATTACCGTGGGGAATCTGCGTGGGGTTTAAGAACAGCGTGGACAGAATATGCAGCGCCAATCCCGGCATTCCAGTTATTCCTTCGCCGCCTGGGCCGAGCCTTTCTCGGCGGAATCTTTCGCTTCGCTCTCGCCCCTCGTGCCCATCATGGCCAGCACAATCGCATCGAAAATGCACATCAGGTTCAGCATGCCGGCCACGCCCGAGAGCACATAGGGAATGGTCTCCGAGGGCGGCACGACCAGGTTGTCCTTGGCCAGTTGCTCATCCACCAGGCTGGTGATGTTCCTGGCAAAATTCCCCTCGCGGGAGTGGCTGGCGTGTTCCTGCGAAAGTTTGTTGAAGCACTGCTTGTACATCCGCTCCTGCCGCTCGTAGGAAACGATGCCGCTCAAGCCGGTCACCATCTGTGCGCGATACCACCAGACCTCCTGGCGCGGATTGACCGTAAAAATGCCGCCGACGGCGATGCCGGACCAGAACATGAGGTTGATCACGAGGAAAAGCACCGCCGTGCGCACGGGTCGGCGCAGGTACAAGTGGCCCGCGCCCGGTATGAACCAGGCGGCCAGTCCCGCCAGGACCGGGTTCGCTTTTCGCCGCGCCGTTTTATCAGATGGCTTTGCCATGAAGGGGTCTAGTGTAACGGGGAGAAACTACAAACTGCAAACCACAAACCTGAAACTGCAAACAGCCAAATACCAAACTACAAAAGGGGCCGCTTGTTGGGCAGAGCTTGCAGTTTGAGAGTTAGAGAGTTTGAAGTTTGTAGCATCAAGTTCGCAGTTTCGCCCCACAACCTGCCGTCGTTGCACTATAATATTTCCCGATGCCTCCGACAGAACCTGAAGACAAAAATGATGAGTCGCTCGCCTCCGCGCTTAAGCGTTTTAAAAGCGGCGAGCGTGCGTATCACGGACGGATGCGCCGGCAGCAGCATCACGCCGCGCAGCAGGAACACGCCAATTCCGACCGCCAGCCCGTGTTGGAGCACCCCCTGGTGCCCGCCGGCTCACCGCAGCTTATCCAGTCGCAAAGCGACCTGGTTGAGGCCATCGCCCATCTCCACGACGCCGGCTCTTTCGCCTACGATACGGAATTCATCGGCGAGCTGACCTACTACCCGCGGCTGTGCATGATCCAGGTGGCCTCGACGCAGCGGGTGATTCTGATTGACCCATTGGCCGAAGTGGATCTTAATCCGCTGTGGGAAATCCTCGCCGATCCTTCGGTGCAGAAGATCCTGCACGCCGGCTCACAGGATCTGGAGCCCGTGGCGCGTCACCTGGGCCGCGTGCCGGCCTCCGTCGTGGACACGCAGATCGCGGCTGGTTTTGTGGGCCTGCCTTATCCGCTCTCGCTGCGCGAGCTGGTGCGCGAGCTGGTAGGCGCCCGTATGAACAAGGGCGCCACCTTCACGGAATGGGACCGACGCCCCCTGGCCCCCATGCAACTGGAATATGCAGCCGATGATGTGCGCTACCTGCCGGCGGCATGGGAGACGATTTCCAGACTTTTGGAGAAGCTTGGCCACCGCGACTGGGCCTTCGCCGAGTGCCAGAAACTCTGCCGCCTCGAAACGTACGCCTTCAACCTGGATGCGCAGGTGGGGCGGGTCAAGGGCAGCGGCACATTGTCCGGCCGTCGCCTCACCGTCCTGCGAGAACTGGTCCTGATGCGCGACCAGGCCGCGCGGCAGCAGGATGTGCCCGTGCGCACGCTGCTGCGGGATGAGGTGCTGATCAACCTGGCCAAGCGGCAGCCGATGAAAGCGGAAGAGCTGCGCATGGTCGGCGGACTGCCGCGGCCGGTGGAGCAGGCGTATGGCCCGCAGCTCCTGGAGGCCGTAACGCGGGGGCAGAATGCGCCGGTGGTCGCCGCGGAATCATCCGCCGCGCATCACAGCGAAACGCCCGCGCAGCGGATCGCCATCGATAGTCTGTGGGCGCTCTGACAGACGCGCTGCCACAGCCAGTCGGTCGATCCAGCGCTGGTGGCCAGCCGCCAGGAAGTCCGCCGCCTGCTGGAAGTGCTTTCTTCCAAGGCCGCGCAGACGCAAGACAATCCACTCCTCCAAGGCTGGCGCAGGGAGCTGGCCGGCGAATTTCTGCTGGATTTCCTGGCCGGGCAGGACACGCTCAGGTTGGCGTGGGAAGATGGCAGGCTGAAACGAAAAGGTTAATTGGTTGATTAGTTAACACTACAACGCCATCTGGGCTCAAGAAAGCTCAGGCGGCCAGACGATAGTTCCTTTCGGGAGCGCTTTTCCCGAAAGGAGATACGGCATGGATGGCGGACCGGGCCGACGTTCCGCCGCGGACGCTTCAGCAGTTCCTGTCGCTGGCAGACTGGGATGATGCGCGCATGGCCCAGCGGTTGATGCAGATCGTGGGCGATCAACACAGCCACCCCCTGTCGATTGGCGTGTTGGATGAGACGGCCCATCCCAAGAAGGGCGACAAGACCGCCGGCGTGCAGCGTCAATATTGCGGCGCCACGGGCAAGGTGGATAACTGCGTGGTTACGGTGCATATCAGCTATGTGGCGGGCGCCTTTCACACCCTGCTTCCGGGGGAGATGTTCTTGCCGCAGGAATGGTCCGATGATCGTGCTCGGTGCCGGGGGGCGGGCATCCCGGACACAATGCAGCATCGCCCCAAGTGGCAGATCGCCCTGGAACTGCGTGCCGCCGCCGTGGCCAACGGGATTCGGTTTGAATGGATGACGGGGGATGAAGGTTATGGCGAAGTGCCGGACTTTCATCGCGCCCTGGACGAGTGCGGCCAGCGCTACGTCCTGGAAGTGCCGTCGATTTTCTACGGCTGGCTGCGCGAACCGGAGGTTCTTCAAAAACAGCATCGTGCGGCCACGCGGCGCGGCCGGCCGAGGCATTATCCCCGTCTGAAGGTCAAGACCCTGCCCTGCATCCAGGTTCGCCACATGCTGCGCTACGGGGCAGCTTTTCGCAAACAAGCGTGGCGGAAGTTCCATGTCAAGGACAGCACGGTGGGACCGGAGGTTTGGCAGGTCAAGGCGGCGCGGCTGTATTTGAAACGGGATGGTCTGCCGACGCGGGCGCATTGGTTGATTGTGGCCCGCAACATTTTGGCGCCGCAGGAGGTGAAATACTTCGTCTCCAACGCGCCGGGTGGCACGCCGCTGGAGGTGATGTTGCACGTGGCCTTCACGCGGTACAGGGTCGAGCAATGCTTCGAGGTGGAAAAGTCCGAGTTGGGGCTGGACCATTTTGAGGTTCGCCGGTATCGCTCCTTGAAGCGTCATCTGCTGCTGACGGCCGTCAGCCACCTGTTCCTGGCCACGGTTCAGGAACAGTGGCGGGGGGAAAAATCCGCAGCTGACCGTATGCCAGATTCGCCAGGCGGCCGCGGCGCTGGTGCGTTCCCTGTGGCTGACGGGACAGGTTCGTCAAAGCTTCCTGGCCAGGGAGGCGGAGATTATTACTCAAACGCAGGCACGAAACGAGAAAGCGCGACGCTGCCACGTGAAAACACGCAAGCGACGGTTGCGTAGCCTTGGCATTCGAATATCGTCAATACGTTGCTGCATAATGGATCAGGTGGCGTTGTAGTGTTAATTGGTTAACTGGAAAAGGCCGGAAGAAGAAGGGACGCACTTCTTGCTGTTACCAATTAACCAGTTAACCAATTAACTGATTAACGGTCTACACCACTTCTTTCACCTTGTTCAGCAGTGCATCCATATCCAGCGGCTTGGAGAAGAAGGCATCCGCTCCGCACAGGCGGATCTTCTGCTCATTTTCGGGGGAGGGGAAGGCCGTCATAGCGATGACCACGGCGTGCCTGGTCAGTTCCTGGCTCTTGATCTGCTTGCAGACTTCAAAGCCGTCCATGCCAGGCATGCGCAGGTCGAGGACTACCACATCGGGATGCATGGTGGCCACGATCTGCCCGGCTGAAAAACCGTCCTGCGCCTCGACCACTTCGTATTCCGGATTGGCCGCCTTCAGCGTCCGCGAGATCATCTGGCACAGCGCCGGCTCATCGTCCACAACGAGGATGCGCGTGGGTGGTGATTCCAGATCCGCCGGTATGGGCATACGGTGTTCTTTGAGGAAGCGCACCAGGTCCTGCACCGACACGCGCCTATGCCCGCCGGGCGTGCGATGCGCCGTCAGCAGACCCTGGTCCACCCAGTTGGCCACGGAACTGGCGTTAACATCCAGAAGTCGGGCGATCTGGAAAGTGGAAAGACTTCGATCTGTTCGCTTGGAGCCCCCGTTGTCCAAGTCCTTTTCGCTTTTGCGGCCTCTCGGAGACATTCGTAACCATTCCTGAAATTTGCTGGTTTAAGTTCCTTGTCGAAATCTCTTGGAACACAAAACCTTCGGTCCAACAGTTATTGCTCAGGACAGGCGCGAGGGCAATGCCGGAAAAACAACCTGCGTCCAGAACAGCCGAGGTAGGCATATTGCAATGGTTTCAGTTCCCCACGTCTAGCAAAATCCTAGATTCTCTGTGTAATCATTCAACACTGCTTGCACCTAAAGCCTCAGCCGCACAGCGCGGCACAGCGATAAGTTATTGAAATAACAGAAGATAATGAACTTCACAAGATACGCCCTCGGCGATCCTGATTTTCAGCCGCCAACCTCGTGAAGGAATAAATTATAAAATTTCTTTTGGTCAATTTAATCTGGAAGAGAAAAACAGATGTCTGTGAACAACTTACGTTGACTTGCTGCAAATTTACCAAGCTCTTGCCATATCAGACAGCTGGCACTGGCGTTCAGGAATAAGACTTGTCAAAGCCGACTCGCTGTTTTGGCCGATGTATTCTTTCCCTTTACACCCTTAATGCGTTTACAATGGCCGCCAAAACTGGCCCTTAAGGCCCGATGGAGAGCGACATGCCCGGATCTCATTTGATCGTGCACAGCATACAGGGAGTGACCGTGGTGGATTTTGGCGCATCGACCATGCTCGATGCCGGCATCATCGACGCCATCGGCCAGGAACTGTACACACTGGTGGATGAGAAGGCCGCCAAGCGCATTGCGCTGGATTTCAGCAAGGTGCGTTTTCTGGCCAGCCAGGCGGTGGGCGTCCTGATCACACTGCGGAAAAAGGCGGATGCCATCGGCGGCGAAATCGCCATCTGCGCCATGCGCGAGGAACTCAAGAGAGTTTTTAAAATCATGAACCTCCAGAAGCTTTTCAGCTTTTATCCAGGCGAAAAAGAAGCGCTTGCCGCCTGGGACATTTACATCGCGTGAGGCCTGCGTGCGACAACTGACAAAAACCCTCTTCTCTCGCCTGCTGATGCAGGTGACCAAGACCTTCCTGGCGGGCCTGGTGGTGGCGGTTCCGCTGATCATTACCATCTGGATCATTATCAAGCTGGGTGGCGGCGTAAACCAGATAGCGGTGGACTGCATCAAGAAAATCCCGCCCAAATGGATTGGGGATCGCATGGCCTCCATTCCCGGCCTGGGAATCGCGACCATCGTAGTGCTGATTATGCTGGTGGGCGTGGCGGCCAGGTTCTGGCTGACGGCGCAGATGCTTTCGGGGTTGGAAGGCGTCCTGGAGCGCGTGCCGCTGGTCAAGAGCATCTATACCTCAATTCGCGACATGATGCGGTTCTTCGGCGGCGGCAGCAACGGCAAGGTGGCCCTGTATACGCCGGCCGGCTCAAACTTTCACATGCTGGCGGTGGTGACCAATGATCGACCCATCGCCCTGCCGGCGGATCAGGCCGACGGCATGGTCACGATCTGGCTGCCCATGAGCTACAACCTGGGCGGCTTCATGCTGTATGTGCCCTCCGAATGCCTTCAGCCGGTAAACCTGACCGTGGAGGAATTGATGAAGCTCGCCGCCACGGCCGAACTGGGTGCAGGCAGGATTTTAGGCCCCAGGATCGTTTCGAAGTAATTCCTTCCAAGGCGGCGCTTGAAGATGCCCGCGCTAAAAGCGATACTTGCATCCTGGCACGAACGTCCACGTGCCATCGCTAAAGAGCAACGATTTGATGTACATCACATGCAAGAGAGTATTGCTTGCCCTTACGATCGTGTTGGTGGCCGTGTGGCCTGCCGCGCGCCTGGGGGCGCAGCATGCTGGCACCGCTCCATCGGCCCAGGGCGAGGCCCCTGTGCATCCGGCGGGCGGGCTGTTGCTCGTGGGCCCGCAGGATTACGAGCCTTTCAGCTTTATCGGCTCGGATGGCAAGCCCTCCGGCTTCGATGTGGACGTTGTCAATGCCATCTCCCAGCAGATCAACGTGCCCATCACGGTGCAGCTCCTGCCGGCCGGAGAAGTCGCCGCCGCCGTCGCCGAAGGCAAGGCCGACGGCGTCCTGGGCATGGGCGTCCTGCCAGACCAGGTGGATCCGCGCAACCAGTGGCAGATGTGCGGGCCGACCCTCCGCCGCGTCTATCGTATTTTCATCAACTCCGATAACTCCTGGATACCGGACAACGCCAATCTCAAGGACCTCGCCGGCACGCGCGTGGCCGTGCTGGCGGATGATCCGGTGGTGGCCTTTCTGGGCAACGATCGGACTTTGGGCTTGGACATGTTGCGGCGGCCGCGCGATGGCTGCGCCTGGATCGCCGCGCATCGTGTCACCGCGTTTGTGGCCGATGAGAATGTCATTCGCTACGGCGCCCGCCAGAGCTCCATGAAGGCCGGCCGCTTCGTGGGTCCCCAGGTGTACGAGATTCAGCAGTGGGGCCCGGCCCTGCCGCAGACCTCCGATGCCATGGCGCAGAAGATCAAGGCGGCCATCGCCGGGATGGAGATCTCCGGCCAACTCGAATCGCTCCGCAAGCAGTGGTTTGAGGGCAAGATTTCCGAGCGCCCATTCTGGCGGCAGGGCTGGTTTGAGACTGCGCTGCTGTGTCTGGCCGCGGCGGCCGCGCTGGCTGGTGGTTTTTACCTGTGGCGGCGCAGTGTGCTCATGCTGGTGGAGCGCAGAACTCGCCGCCTGCACGCCGAATCCGAAGTGCTCCGCCGCCAGGTCGTGGATTTGCGTGCCAGGCTGGAACATTCTGAGCCGCACGTCACCCTGGACCCGGTGGCAGCGGCCCCGGCCCCCCAAAGCGGCGCTGTGGAGGCGGGGGAGGAAGCCTCGCCGCAGGCTGCCGCCGTGAGCATCGCCAACAATCACGCCGCGGCGGATGGGCAGGGCACGCCGCTGGAACTGAACGAACTGATTCGCGCCTGCGTGAAGGACCTGGAGCAGGCCGTCGGTGAAGAAATTCGCCTGCACATCGCCCTGGGAGAAAACCTGCCGCCCGTGCTGGGCCAGACCGAATCCATCCGCCAGATGCTCGTTCACCTGTGCGCTAATTCCCGCGATGCCATCCTGGAGCGGCGCAGGAAAGAGCACAATTTCCCGGAGCGCATCTGGGTGGCCACCCGCCGCCAGAGTAGCCAGGAAAAACCGCCGAATCCTGCGTACGCCCACAGGTCCTACGTGGCCCTGAGCGTGCGCGACACGGGCTGCGGCATCGACCCCACGATGGTGCAGAAGATTTTCCAGAGCGGCTACTCCACCAAGTCCGATGCCGAGGGCAAGGGCCTGACCTTCGTATACGAAACCGTCGCCAAGCACGGCGGCTGGATCGATGTGGAATCCGCCGTGGGACGTGGCGCCACGATCAGCATCTACCTGCCGACCGTGAAGGTATAGCGGCATTCTTTTTTCAGATCAGCTCCTGGAATCAGCAGTGAACCAGACCTCTTGCCATAGCAGACTCAAATTCATCGGCTGCAACGTGCTGTATCGCGAGGCCTGCCATCTGGCCGCTCGCTCAAAGCACATGGTGGACCTTCAGTTTCTCCCCAAGGGGCTGCATGACCTGCCCACCGCGCAAATGCGGACGCAGTTGCAAGCGGCCATCGACGCGGCCGATCCGGCAGATCAATCCTGCCCGCAATACTCAGCAATTGTTCTGGGCTATACACGATGCTCTAACGGTGTCGTGGGCCTCAAGGCCCGCTCCATCCCGCTGGTGATTCCCAAGGCGCACGACTGCATCACGCTCTTTTTTGGCAGCCGCCGGGCCTACCAGGAGTATTTCGACGGTCATCCCGGCACCTATTTTCATACCTCCGGCTGGCTTGAGCGAGGCCAGGCCGAAATCCAAGGTCAACAGACGATTGGCAGCCAATTGGGTCTGAATCAATCCATGGAAGAACTGATCGCCCGCTACGGCGCGGACAACGCTCAATACATCAAAGAGATGCTGGGCGATGGCCTGAAGAACTACGGCCGCGCATGTTATCTCGAAATGGGCGTGATGGATGAGGGGGAATTGATCGCCGCCGCGCAAGCGAAAGCAGAAGAGCGCGGCTGGCAATTCGAGAAGCGGCGCGGCGATTTGTCGCTCTTAACCAGACTCTTTGACGGCCCTTGGGACGATGATTTCGTCGTCGTGCCCCCGGGCGGAACTATTGCCGAGTGCAACGATGATCAAATCTTGGGGTCGGCCTAGACGCGCGCCAGCCTCACCAAATCTAAATCGACGCCGTCGTCTTGCTCTTTTCCGCCGGGCTGGGGATTTCCGCAAAACCCGCCGGCAGCCATGTGCCTTTGCCTTGCGAACATTTGCAGGGCGCAAAACGTTTTTGCCACTCGGCGGGCAGGTTGAATTTCTCCACCCGGTCCTGCATGGCCGCGCCGCAGCGACATTCGCACTTGGTCCGCGCCACGATGCGGCTGGTCCGGCGGATAAGTTCGCCCAGCATCTCGACCGCCTTCTCCAGGCGGATCTGGTCCGTCATGACGGACCCGCCAAAAAGCCCCTCGGCGGAGTAGGGCCGGTAGCTCGAGCCCGTCTCGGCGAAGTTGGCCACGTAGGCGATGCCGCCAAAGCACATCTCCAGTTCCTTGGCTAAAAAGACATCCGGGGCCATCGCGTGCGAGACGAGTTGCGCGCCCGCCGCCGCGTAAAAGCGCACTTCGGCCGCGGTCTCCAGGCGCGGGCCCTCGGTGACTACCAGCGTGCCGCCCTCGTGGTGCCGGCAGCCCAGTTCGGTCAGGCTGTCCACCATGGCCTTCTGCATATCCGGGCAAAAGACGGGGAACTGGCGCAGCACACCGACGCCCGCATCCTCAAAAAACGTATTTGCGCGGCGATTCGTCCTATCAATCACATCCGAAAGCACCACCAGGTCCCCGATGTCGTAATTGTGGCTGACCGCGCCGGCCGCGGTGAAGCCCAGCACCGCCTCGACGCCCAGTTCCTTCAGCGCGTACAGATTGGCACGGTGGTTGATGAAGCTGTCGGAGCGTGCAAAGCCTTCGGCTCCATGCGGGCATATCAAATAGAACGGCGCCTGGCTATCTTCCACTTCAAACACCGTCTCGCTGGCGCCAAAAGGAGTTTGGCGCGGGCCAAGGGCACGGGGCCTAAAAATTCCCTGCTGTCTGAGGCGGTAAATGGCAGGGCCGGCTAAACATCCCATTCTCGCGGTCATTCGATGGTCCCTCGATGGTCCTACCCGGCGGTGATCTGCACAGACCATTATTGTCGCAAAATTAAATTTTGGCAAGAATTTCGCGAAATCTTGAGGCTTAAGGTTCAGGCAAGCCGGCAGTCCGGAATAGCAGGGGGATGTTGCGCCCGAGAGGGGTTGCACCCGTGACGCCAAGCGCATTGATCAACCTATCAACTCTTAAATCTCGGTTATCTTACCTATCTTACTTATCTTTGCCAGATTAAGGTATTTTGCCGACTTTGGATCGAAGTTGGCGGTCTAAGAATCGTTCGCATTATAACCTAACTCATTTTTTCCAAAGAGATTATATAACGCGCTCTCGACCGCCAAGACCGCCAACTGGAGAGGCTTGGCCGTCTAGACCTTTGTTGCCGCCAGTGTTTGTGGCCTCTTGATGAGGGATGATTCATCTTGGCCATTACCCCTTCATGTGGTATCATGCCCCGCTCATGTTTTACGGCAACCAACACCGTGTGCAGCACGTGGCGTTTGGCCTGAGGCAAACTCAGGCCTTGCGCAAGCTTCGCGCTGTCACCTGGCTGGAAGCTTAACCCGTCCGGCGCCCGCCGAACGGCCTCAACTAACTCCGCGGCTGTAGCATCCCGCTAACTCCCCACGAGGATTTCTGATGACCCGACAGAACATTCGTAACGTTGCCATTATTGCCCACGTCGATCACGGCAAGACGTCGCTGGTCGATCAGCTCCTGCGCCAAAGCGGCCAGTTCCGCGACAGCGAACTTGTGGGTGATTGCATCTTGGATAGCAATCCGCTGGAGAAAGAGCGCGGCATCACCATCCTGGCCAAGAACTGCGCCATCGAATACACCGATCGCCAGGGCAATCACGTACACATCAATATCGTGGACACCCCCGGCCACGCCGATTTCTCCGGCGAGGTGGAGCGCGTGCTGAAGATGGCCGACGGCGCGCTGCTGGTCGTGGATGCGGTCGATGGCGTCATGCCGCAGACACGCTACGTGCTTTCCAAGGCGCTCGGCGCGGGCCTGCGGCCCATTGTGGTGGTCAACAAGATGGACCGCGTCGATGCGCGGCCGCACGATGTGCTCTCTGAAGTGCTGGACCTTTTGGTGGACCTGGGCGCCGATGAGCAGGCGCTCGATTTCCCCGCCGTGTTCACCTCGGCCCGCGAAGGCTGGGCCACGCTTGATCCCGACACCCGCCCCGAAGCGGGCAAGGGCGATATTCACGACCTCTTCGATGCAATCATCGAGCATGTGCCCGTGCCGCAGCTCGATGCCGAGGCGCCGCTCCAGGCGCTCATCACGAACCTGGATTACAGCGATTACGTCGGCCGCATCGGCATCGGCCGCGTGTTTGCCGGTACGCTGAAAAAGGCGCAGGATGTAGTGCGCATCGACCGCAATGGCAAGCAACAGCGCGTAAGGGTCGGCCAGGTGCTGCGTTTTGACGGCCTGGGCCGCCGCGATGTGGATGAAATCGATGTGGGCGACCTTTTCGCCGTGGTGGGCCTGGATGAGGTGGACATCGGCGACACGCTGGCCGATCCCAATCAGCCCGTGGCGCTGCCCACGCTGCACGTGGATGAGCCCACGCTGCACATGGTCTTTCGCATCAACGACGGCCCCTTCGCCGGCCAGGATGGCCAGTATGTCACCAGCCGCCAGCTTCGCGAGCGGCTGATGAAGGAGCTTCAGTCCAACGTGGCCCTGAAGGTCCAGGAGCGCGGCGATGAGTTCGTCGTCTCCGGCCGTGGACTTCTGCACCTGGGCATCCTGCTGGAAAACATGCGCCGCGAAGGCTACGAGCTGTGCGTCGGTAAGCCCGAGGTGATCTATCACCACGCGCACGGCCGCCGCACGGAGCCCATGGAACACCTGGTGCTGGATGTGCCTTCGGAAAATCTTGGCCAGGCCATGCAGCTCCAGGGCCAGCGCCGCGCCGAGGTGCTCAAAATGGAAACGCGCGGCGGTCGCACCATCGTCGAACTGTCCATCCCGGCTCGCGGCCTCATCGGCCTGCGCAGCCGCCTGCTGACGGCCACCCAGGGCCAGGCCATCATGCACCACCGTTTTATCGGCTACGAAACGTACCGCGGTGAAATCGGCGGCCGGACCACCGGCGTGATGATCGCCACCGACACGGGCCCGGTCACCGCCTTCGCTGTGGAGCAGCTTGCCGATCGCGGCGTCATGTTCGTGCGCCCCGGCGATGAGATTTATGAAGGGCAGGTCGTCGGCGAGCACGCCAAGGATAACGATATCCCCGTCAACGCCGCCAAACTGAAGAAACTCACCAACGTGCGCCAGTCCACCAAGGAGGCCACGGTCACGCTGAAGGCCGCGCGCCAGATCACGCTGGAAGGCGCCCTGGAATATATCGATGAAGATGAGCTGGTCGAGCTGACGCCCAAGACCGTGCGCATCCGCAAGCGCTGGCTGAAGGAGTCGGATCGCCGCCGCCACGCCCGCCGCACTGCCAGTCGCCAGGCGTCCTCTGCGGCGATATCTTGACAGGCCCAAAGGGCTTTGGCTACCTTTATGGCTTCGCATACTGAGTGGTCGCAGTAAATCGAGGAGAGATTCGAAAATGTTCCGGCTGGCTGGATTGGTTTGCCTGGTTTTGGCGTGCATGTGCAGCGTAAGCGCCATGAGAATCGATGAGAAGGTCGATATGAACTCCATGAGCCAGTCGCCGCAGATTATGCCCCTGTGGCAGCAGGATGTCCTCACGCCGGCCAAGGCCAGCGCCGATGGGCTGGTGCCGCTCCCCGCCGCGCAAAAGCCGCGCTGGATCACCAGCACGCCCCAGTCCGGTATCTCCGTTTATCTGCCTGCCAAAGAAAAACGCACCGGCGCGGCGGTTGTCATCGCCCCCGGCGGCGGCTACGCAGGTTTGGCCATCGATCCGGAAGGCCACGATGTCGCCCGCTGGCTCGCTTCGCAGGGCGTTGCCGGCATCGTGCTGGAATATCGCCTGCCCAATCCCGCCGCGCATGGGTCGGATTGGCCGCTGGAAGATGCCCAGCGGGCCATCCGCATCGTGCGTAGCCACGCGCTGGAGTGGGGGGTCGATTTGCATCGCGTGGGCATCATGGGATTTTCCGCCGGCGGTCACATCGCCGCCTGTGCGGGCACGCATTTCGATTCCGGTTCACCCCGCGCCGCCGACCCGGTTGAGCGCGAAAGCTGCCGGCCGGACTTCATGGTCCTGGTCTACCCGGTCATCACCATGACCAACGATTCGGTCTGCCATCAGGGCTGCAAGAAGCACCTGCTGGGCGACAATCCAGACCCCAAGCTGCTCAACTATTATTCCGCCGAGTTGCAGGTGACGCGCAAGACCCCGCCGGCCTTTATCGTGCAGGCCAAGGATGATGTGGTCAAAGTGCAGAACAGCATCCTGATGGCCGATGCCTTGAGCAAGGCGGGCGTGAATTGCGATCTCAACCTCTACGACAAGGGCGGCCACGGTTTTGGCCTGGGCATCCATGGCGGCGAAGTGGCCTCCTGGCCCCAGCGCTGGCTGAACTGGATGAAGCAGCAGTCGTTCATCGCCAAAGGCGTCTCGCCCATCATCGCGGTGAAGTAGGCTATTAGACTGTCAGGCATTTAGACTGTTAGTCGCCACGATGAAAATCCTGCCCGAACGTCATCTCCGGCAGTTCCTAACAGCCTAAATGCCCAAAGCGCTAACTGCCTCCTAGGTGCTACTTGCACTGCGAATCATTCAGCCCGACGGCGCGGATCGCCGCGTGCGCCAGATCGCAGGGATTGGCCCCTTCGTGGCGGACGCCTTCAAAATCGCCGCGCATGGCCTTTAAGGCGAATCGTTCCTGCTCGATCTCCCGCGCCGTGCGCACACCTATGCGGCGGAAGAATTCGATCGGCGGGCACCAGCCCGTGACCGCATGCTGGAGCAGAAAACCGCCCACCAGCACGGGCAGGAACGCCCACTTGCGGCTAAAGAGGCTGAGTATTCCGCCCACCAGGGCCACGCTGGCGGCGTTGGCTTCCAGCGTTCGTTCCACATCCCATTCCTGTTCCAGTTCTTCCAGCCGCTGCTGAATGCAATCCAGGCGTCCGGCCAGCTCGACGATCCGTGCCCGCGACAGGGCGCGGATATCCTCGGTGGTCTGGGCGGGCGAGTGCAAAGGGACTCTCTCTTGTGTCGCCGGCACATCAATCATGTTTCATCTCCCCTTGGCGGCCTTCTTGCGGCACGCCTTTAGAACATTTTATGCCCGCCGAGGAACGCTTAAGGCAAAGTGCCGGCGAGATGTCTTCTCCGATTAACCGATTAACCAGTTAACCGGTCAACCATCGACCTTATAATGCCTGCTTTACGTAGCGAGGCATTGAAGGCCGCAGATGAATATCGTTATCCCGATCAAGCAGGTCCCAGAGACCAGCCAGGTAAAGATGGACCCGGCCACGGGCATCATGATTCGTCAGGGCGTGGAGGCTATCATCAACCCGCTGGACCTGTATGCCATTGAGGTGGCGATCCGGCTGGCCGAGAAGCACGCCGGCAAAACCACGGCCATCTCCATGGGCCCGCCAGCCGCGCGGCAGGCAATCGCCGAAGCCATCGCCATGGGCTGCGACAATGGCGTGCTGCTCTCCGACAAGGCCTTCGCCGGCTCGGACACCTGGGCTACCTCCTTCGTTCTGGCCCGGGCCATCGAAAAGCTGGGCAAGTGCGATATGGTTATCTGCGGCGAGCGGGCCACCGATGGCGATACCGGCCAGGTTGGCCCGGGCATCGCCACCTGGCTGGATTGGCCCGTGGCGACGTATGTGAGCCGCATCGTGGACGTGCGCGCGGAGGCAATTATCGTGGAGCGGCTCATCGAGGATGGCCGCGAAACGCTGGAAGCACAATTGCCCTGCGTGTTGACCGTAGTGAAGGAGGCGGCCTATCCCCGCCTGCCCACGCTGCGCGGCAAGCAGCGGGCCCGCCGCGCGGAAATTCCCGTGTGGGGCCATGCGGAGCTGGCCATCGAACCCTCTAAGGTGGGCCTGGAAGGCTCACCCACGCGCGTGGTAAAGATCGAATCGCCCCAGATCGCCCGGCGCGGCGAGATCTGCCGTCCCAAGGACCCGGCGGAGCTGGAGCGGGCGGTGGATGGCATTGTGGATTACCTCCAAAGGCTGGAACTTCTGTGAATTTTTCACCTCCAAATATTTCGACGAGCCGGCCCCAGTTTACTGGGGTCTGGATCCTCGCCGAACAGCGCGATGGCCACGTGCAGCGAATCTCGTTTGAGCTGCTGGCCCGCGGCGCGCACTGGCGGACAAGCTGCATGTGGCGCTGGCGGCAGTGATTTTAGGGCCGGCCGAGTCAGATGGCTTGCGCGAATTGATCCAGCGCGGAGCCGATTGCGTTCTGCATGCGGAAGCTCCTGAATTAGCAAACTTTCTCCCCGAGCCGTATACGCGCGTGCTGGAAGATTTAGTGGTAAAGCACACGCCCGAAATCTTCCTGGCCGGCGCCACGACCACGGGCCGGACCGTGATGCCGCTCTTGGCGATTCGCTGCCGCGCGGGTTTAACCGCCGACTGTACGCATCTGGAGATTGAGCATGAAACCGGCAATCTGCTCCAGGTTCGTCCGGCCATCGGCGGCAACATCATGGCGACCATCAAATCACCCAATCACAGGCCGCAGATGGCCACCGTACGGCCGCGCTCCATGGCGCCCTTGCCCGCCGATGCCAAACGAACCGGCTCCATTATTGTCGAAAAACCCGAGACAAAAAGCTTAAAGAGCCGCATCCGCCGGCTGAAATTTGAGCCTGCCGAGGCGGACTCCGCCAACATCCAGGAAGCCCCCGTGGTCATCTCCGGCGGGCGCGGCCTGAAAAAGAAGGAAAGCTTCGCCCTCCTCCACGACCTGGCTATGCTGCTCGGCGAAGCGGTGGGGGCCTCGCGCGATGCGGTCGATCGCGGGTGGATCGGCTACCCGCACCAGGTGGGCCTGTCCGGCAAGACCATCTCCCCGCGGCTGTACCTGTGCGCGGGCATCTTCGGCTCCGTGCAGCATTTGGCCGGCATCAAAACGGCGGAAAACATCATCGCCATCAACAGCAATCCCGATGCCGCCATCTTCAACATCGCCAACTACGGCGTCGTGGCCGATCTGTTTGAGGTCCTGCCCATGCTGGCAAAAAAGATAGCCGAGCGAAAGGCCGCGGGCGAAACCCTCACCCTACCCTCTCCCAAGGGAGAGGGGTTGAAAGATTCAGCCGCCAAAGAAGGGCAGCGGCCATGAGCAAAAAGGGCGGCCAGTATAATCCCGTCACGCAGGCCGTCGCCGATGAACTGGCAAAAATCGTCGGCCCGCGTTTCGTCATTTATGGCCAGGCCGAGGCGCTCGAACCCTACAGCCACGATGAAGTGGCCGAGAAGGAATATCACCGCATCCCCGAGGCGGTCGTGCGGCCGCGCACCGCGGAGGAAATCGCCCAAATCATGGTGCTGGCCAACCGCGAGCGCATCCCCATCACCCCGCGCGGCGGTGGCAGCGGCCTCTCTGGCGGGGCGGTGCCGGCGTTAGGGGGCATCGTGCTCTCACTGGACCGCATGAACTCCATCCTGGAGATCGACACGCAGAACTTGGTGGCCGTGGTCGAGCCGGGCGTGATCACCAACGACATCGACGCGGCGGTGAAGGAGCATGGCCTCTTTTTCGCGGGCTACCCGATGAGCCTGCAAAGCTGCTTCATCGGCGGCAACGTGGCGGAAAATGCCGGCGGCGGCAAGGCGGTCAAGTACGGCGTCACTGGCCGTTACGTGCTTGGGCTGGAAGTGGTGACGCCCGAGGGCAAGATCACCCAGTTTGGCGGCAAGGTCGTCAAAAACGTCAGCGGCTATGACATGATCGGCCTATTAGTGGGGTCGGAGGGCACGCTGGGAATCTTTACAAAGATCTTTCTCAAGCTGCTGCCGCGCCCCAGAAAGGTGGTGGATCTGCTGGTGCTTTTCGCCGACCCGCAGACCGCCATCGACACCGTGCCCAAAATCATCACGGGCTCGCGGATCGTGCCCACGGCCATCGAATTCATGGACCGCCGCTCGGCCCTGGCCGCCTGCCAGTACCTCAACGAGCAGATTCCCTACGAAAACGCCGGCGCCATGCTGCTTATCGAACTGGATGGCAATAGCCTGCCCCAGCTTGAGGAGCAGTACGAGGCCGTGGGGGAGTTGTGTCAGGCCAATGGCGCGCTCGAAGTCTACGTGGCCGATAATTACACCACCTGCGAGCGCATCTGGAGCGTGCGCCGGTCCATCGCCGAGGCCTTCATGCTGGTCAGCCCGCACCAGAGCCTGGAAGACATCTGTGTGCCCGTGGCGGCCATCGCCCGGATCATGCCGGAGGTCGACCGGCTGTGCGAGAAGTACGACATCCAGATTCCCTGCTACGGCCACGCGGGCGATGGCAACTTGCACATCACGCCGGTGAAAAATCCGCAGCACTCCATCGAGCAGTGGCAGGCCATGCTCCCTAAAGTGCTAGAGGAAATTTACGCCCTCACGCAGCGCCTGGGTGGCGTGATCTCCGGCGAGCACGGCATCGGCCACAAGCGCAGGAAATATCTGCACTACTCAGCCGATGAGGTGGCGCTGGATCTGATGCGGCGGATCAAACAGGCCTTGGATCCGAACAATATCCTTAACCCGGGGAAGATTCTGTAAGGGGTGCAGTGAAGGTGCATCACCCTACACACTATGAGCGTCATCATTAACAATCCTGACGGCGGGTGGCTCATCGGCCAAGGTGCGCGGCATGTCCTGCAAACCAATTTGCCGGCCGAGGTCCTTCCGCTTTTGTCGAAGGTGGATTCTGCTTGTAAGGATGGCCGCTGGGCCGTCGGCTTTGTCTGTTATGAAGCCGCGGCGGGCTTGGACAAATCGCTGTGTACGCACGCACCTGCGCAGCCGCCCCTGGCCTGGTTTGCCTTGTTTGACCGAATGGATGCGGTCGGCACATTGCCTCAGGGCAGCGCCGCATTCCAACTGGATGAATGGCAGCCGCACATTTCGCGTGAGCAGTTCGACAAGGATATCGCGGCCATCAAAGATCTCATCGCCTCCGGCGACACTTATCAGGTCAACTACACAATGCGCTCAGGGCGCGTTTTCAGGGCGACAGCCGGGCCTTTTTTCGCCGGCTGGCCGGCGGCCGGCGCTGGCCCTACGCCGCCTACATTGACTGCGGGCGATTCGCCATCTGTTCGGTGTCGCCGGAACTATTCTTTGACCTTCAGGAGGGAAGGCTCCTGTCCCGGCCCATGAAAGGGACCGCGCACCGCGGTTTCTGGCCCGCGCGGGATCAGGCCCTGGCCAGGCAACTACACGACTGCCCCAAGAACCGGGCCGAGAACGCGATGATCGTGGATATGATCCGCAATGATATGGGCCGCATTGCCTGCCCCGGCTCCATCCACGTGGAGGAGCCCTTCGCCGTTGAACGCTATCCGACCGTTTTGCAGATGACCTCGACCGTCAGCAGCCGCACGGGCGCGACGCTGCCGGAAGTCTTTGCGGCTATGTTTCCGTGCGCATCCATTACCGGAGCGCCCAAGGTCCGCACCATGCAGATCATCCGGCAACTGGAGAGCGAGCCTCGCGGCGTATACACGGGCGCGATTGGGATGGTTCAGCCGGGCGGCAGAGCCCGGTTCAACGTGGCTATCCGCACGGTCGTGATAGATAAGGAAAACGGCCTTGCTGAGTACGGCGTCGGGGGCGGTATCGTGTGGGATTCCCGGCCCTGCGAGGAATACGCGGAATGTCGCACAAAGGCGGCGGTTTTGACGGCGCATTTCCCTCCGTTTGACCTGCTGGAGACCCTGCGGTTTGATCCGGGCACGGGCTACAACCTGCTCCAGGAGCATCTGGACCGCCTCGCGGCTTCGGCGACATATTTCGGCTATCGGCTGGATATCGCCCTGGTGCGAGCCGAGTTGGAGTCGCTGGCAGCCCATCTGGCAGCCCCCGTGCGCGTGCGGCTGACAGTGACGGAATCGGGACAGGTGAATCTGGAGACGGCTGCGGCGCCGTGCATTAACCCGGGCGCCCCCTGGCGTCTGAAACTGGCCGCAAGACCGGTGAACAAATCCGATGTGTTTCTCTACCACAAGACCACGCACCGGCTCGTGTATGACAACGCCCGCCGGGAGAGCCCGCCATGCGATGATGTGTTGCTTTACAACGAGGCGGGCCAGGTCACCGAAACGACCATCGCAAATATTGTTTGTCGCATCGACGGCCGGCTGGTGACGCCGCCATTGGAGAGCGGATTACTGGCCGGCGCCTTTCGTCAAAGTCTCATCAAGAACGGCCAGGTAGCCGAACAGATCATTCGCGTGGATCAACTTCCTCACTGCCAGGAGCTTTTTGCCGTCAATTCCGTTCGCGGCTGGATGAATGCGGTCTTGTTGAGTTGACATCAGGTGAAGGTTCGCGCGCAACTTGCACACCTTCTCCACGGCTCGCCTGCTCTAGTGCTACCTGGCGGCACTACGCCCGACACGGCTCGAACGTGTAACCTTCGGTTCCGTAGACCGATGCTCTATCCAATTGAGCTACGGGCGCATCTTCGCGATAAGCGCTTTATCTATGTTACCCAACAGCCCCCGGCGTTCAAGGGGTTTTCAGCCAAACTAAGAGTTTTGGCGGCGACTTTCGGCCTGAGGCTGCCGGGCCGCCGCATCGCAAAGTCATGGACGCGGGCTACGGCGGGCGATCAGCCGCCGCTGGGGGCAACCAGCGTAATGCGTGTGCCGCGGCCCGGGGCCGCGTCTATGTCCATGGTCCGGTCCAAGGAAACCTGGCGTCCCCGGAGATTACTGGACCCTCATTTGATTTTTGCCATGACGCCGGTCGGAAAAAAGTGGGAAGGTCAATTTTGCGTCAGATGTTCTTGAGCAGCGTGACCCCCTCCCCCTCTTACGCAACCTTTTGCATCTTGGCCTGGCAACCACTGATAAGTTGTTTTGCCAACTGAGGTTGGCAATAGCGATGGGCTTTTGCCAAGTACCCTTTGTCCACGGTCCAGTGTTGTCCACCGGCGTGTGCGCGTTGGCGCAGGGTCCAGAGTCAGATCCTCATCTATTGCGTTAGTTGTAATCTCCGCCAACCGGCAGCCAAGATGCAAAAGGTTGCTCTTACGGGGGAGGGTGGCCCGCAGGGCCGGGTGGGGGTTCTTTCCTGGTCTGTAGTTTGTGGTTTGCAGTTTGTTTTCCTACGGGAGAGGGTGGCCCTGCGTAGCTTTAGCGAAGCGGGGCCGGGTGGGGGTGTGCAGCCACGGCACCCCACCTTCACCATTATTAATAACGCGCCGCAGCGAACAGTGTTTCACCGGCTTGAAATGTGGCACGGCCGCCCTAGGCTGTGCTCTTCACCCCTCTGGGCAGGAGTGAGGGTTCTTCTCATACACCTCTCCCTTGGGAGAGGGTAGAGTGAGGGTTGGCCGGGTGCGAAGTGCTGAGCGAAGTCGAAGCAAGGGTTCTTCTTAAAATGTGGCACAGCCGCCCTCGGCTGTGCCTGGGCGGCATGCCCTCACGCCGCAGAGGCGGGCGGGCATGATCTTAGGGAAAGAGATTCCACTTCCCCGCTCACACCAGCAATCAGGCTGGTCATTTAATCTGTCCCAATTATTTGCCGATGGTTATCCTATGGATCCCGACCTTTGGCCATGTCGAGGCGTCGCCGAGTATGCCTATTGTCCGCGACTGTTTTACCTCATGACGGTCGAGGGTATTTTTCTTCCTAGCGCAGATACAGAACGCGGTGTCGGAGTGCATCGCCTTGTAAACCAGCCCAGCGCGGCAATCCCCTGTGTTGACAAGCCCGAACAGGTGGAAAAGCTGGAGAATGACGAAGAGGACAAAGAACGTCCGCGGTCCATCCGGAGCCTTGCCCTGACCAGCCGGCGTCTGGGGCTCACCGGGACCCTGGACCTGGCTGAGGTGGACGGCACTCGCGCCGTCCCCGTGGAATATCGCAAAGGCAGGCCCCGGCATGATGCGCTGACGGGCGGCGAAGCCAACGATGAGATGTTGGAAGCCCCAAAACTTCTGCACGCCCCGGAGCCCTGGCCCACCGACCGCGTCCAACTGGGACTGGAGGTGCTGCTGCTCGAGGAGGCGGGCTACTCCGTGCCGGAGGCCTACCTGTATTACGCCGCTGAAAAGCTGCGCCTGCTCGTCCCAGTGGACGACGCGTTGCGAAATGAGGCGATCGGCGCGCTGGAGGCTGCCAAACTGACCGCGCAGGCGCACGGCCCGGCCCGCTGCTCAATGATCCAAAGTGCCCCAGGTGTTCGCTCCAGCCGATTTGCCTGCCGGATGAAATCAATCATCAGCGGGTGCGGGGCGGCGAGGCTGAAATCCGGCCTCGAAAACTCTGGCCGCAGCGCGATGACGGCATTCACGTGGTCCTTCAGCGTGAGGGTGTTCGAGTCGGTGTTCGCGGGCAATCCGTGAGGATCACGGACAAGAACGGCCAACCGGTCCGCGAGTTCCCCCTTGCAAATCTGGAATCCGTGGCCGTGCTCGGCGCTGTCCAGGTTTCCACGCAGGCGCTGACGATCTTCGCCGATCAGGAGATTCCCGTGGCATTCCTGACCGGCGCCGGAAGGCTTGCCGCCATGATGGACCCGATGGGCCCAACCAGCGCGGCCGTCCGAGCCGCGCAAGTCCGCGTGCTGGACCGCCCCGACAAGGCCCTGGAACTTGCCCGGGCCATTACAGTCGCCAAGATAGCCAATCAGCGCACCTTGATCATGCGGAACCATGCCGATCTGCCGTCCCGGGCCGCCTGCGATCTTCAGAACTGCGCTGACGCCGCCGGCAAGAGCCAGACAATGGACGAACTGCGCGGCCATGAAGGCAACGCCGCCGCCATATACTTCTCCCACTTTGCGGGAATGTTCAAGGAGGGAGTAAAGGAAATAGCCTCCCGCTTCGACGCCAACGGCCGCCAGCGCCGTCCCCCGCCGGACCCTGTGAACAGCATTATTTCTTTTGCTTATTCGATGCTCACAAACGAGTGCGTGGGTGCGCTTCGCCTGGCCAGTCTGGAACCGGCTATAGGCTCGCTTCACGCCACGCGCCCCGGCCGGCCGGCGCTGGCGCTGGATTTGATGGAGCCCTTCCGTCCGCTGATAGCCGATTCCGTGGCGGTCTCCACCATCAACCGGGGCGAGCTGACAGAGGGGCACTTCATGAACTCCTCCTCCGGCTGTGCCATGACGGATGCGGGGCGGAAGGCCTTCTTTGCCGCCTACAGCCGGCGCATGGACACGGAGGTCACCCATCCTGTTTTCCAGTACCGCCTTTCGTATCGGCGCATGCTCATGTTGCACGCGCGGCTGATAGCGGCCTGGATGCTGGGGGAAGTGCCGACTCTGTCATTCCTGACAACAAGGTGATGCTATGCGCCGCTGCTATCTGGTCTGCTACGATGTGCGCAATCCCAAACGCCTACGCCGAGTTCACAAGCTCATGAAGGCCTTCGGCGAAGCCTGGCAATACTCCGTTTTCTACTGCACTTTGAAAGATATCGACCGAGTTCGTCTGGAAAACAGCCTGCGCGAGACGATAAACCTCAAGGAGGATCAGGTCTTGATCGTGGACCTGGGCGGCAACGAAGAATCTGCCCGGCAATCCGCCGCGATCCTGGGCCCATCTGTGCCCCAGTCGGACAACGGAACCGTGGTCGTCTGATCGGTGGCACAGGCTTTCAGCCTGTGGGGCTCACTGTTGCCCGGCTTGGGGCTGTACTGGCCCATGTGTCCATCAATCAGTATCGCGTCGGCCGACGCGACCGCATCATCGAGGTGCGCAAGGAATTCACGATCAAGGTGTCCATCAATCAGTATCGCGTCGGCCGACGCGACCCCCCGGCCCTCGCAACTTGCGAAATCGTCTGCACTTAGGGGCGGTGCAGCGAGTATGGCCAGTTTTGTGGCAATCTGAGTGCATTTGGCGGTCTCCCGGCCGCGCGTAAGTCTCGGCCGCGCCTGGTTCGCGAGCGCCGCCTGGACCCCTATGCGCCACCTTCACGCTCGCGGGGGCCCTGAAAACATTGTCGCGCCAATCCGACTTGTCAAATAACCACTCGCCCCCGCTTCGGGGCGTGCCGACGCAAGACTGATTGATGCCGAGTGCCGGGCCCAATGAAGGGGAAGACACGTTCTCGGAAGTGCGCCCCGCTATACGAGGTCGCCAGAATACTACCACGGAGTATCCGAAGGATCAATCGCTTTTTCGATTGGTTTCAAGCCGTTGGCCGCCCGCAGCACCTCGATGACGCGAGATTGAACTGCCTGCCAATACGCGGCGGTGGGCTGCCAGGCGCCGTCCATCAACGCCGATGGATCGCGCCAGGCGTTCACGAACTCCTTCGGCCCTTTCCCGCCCCTTTTCCCGGCGGACTGGCTGGGTGGAAGGCACAATGATTGAGCCGGATCGATGCACGCGGCCCCCTTGACCTTGTCGTCCAGAGGTTTGCCATCCTTGCCCGAACAGGGGATATACCACCATTTGCCAGGCCAATCGGGATCGAGCAGGGCCTTAAGGGCGATGTTCGCGGCGGCATTCAGGTCGGCCTGAAGACCCTGGGCGGCCGGCGAACCTGGGTCGGCGGAAACGAATATCTCCCCGCCCTTGAGGGGAATCCGGAATGTCCGAAGGCATTTCCATTTTTCTTCCGGCGTTTTTCGGCATGCCTCCCTGTGCGGACATGACTCGCTGTTGGAACAATCATCGGATTTCTTGCGAGGAATCTTGTCGCCAACCTTTTCCAATTCCAGGAGCAACTTCTCGCGAGCGTCGCCCTTGCCGTCATCCGCCTTTTTCCTGGCAATGTTGATTTGCCTGTGCCACCATGGGGCCGTAAGGAACTCATCCACCGGGATATCCGCGCAGCGGACCCCTGGCGCGCCCGTGCGGGAATCCTGCCTTGAGGTGTACCCGGCCGCAACTTCGCGCAGGTGCAGGCCGTGCAACTGGCAGGCCTCGGACAAAAACTTCTTGACCTTGGAGGCGGACCAGGACATGAGCTGGCGATTCTCGCGGCGAGTGCGGGTTTCTTCGGGACGGTAGTTGGTCAGGTTCTCGATGACGACGGCATGGCAGGGGACGTACCTGCGCTGGGGTTTGTCGCAGGTGCGGTAGCGGCGGCATTGCACACAATTTGGGGCGGCGTCCGCGCGGCCGCCGGTCGTATCGCCTTTTTCAAACGAACTGCAATGGTCGTGCCGGCCTGGTTCTTCCATCCAGACCCATTTTTTCAGCGGTTTGCCGTCTTTCAAACGCGGCTGCTTCTTCTCATCGTGCCGCGCAAACTGCTTCCAGCGGCCGCCGAGTCCCAGGGCGCCGGCGGCAATGCGGCTGGCAAGCTGCTTGACGCGCTGCTCGCGCATCCGTTCCATCGCGTCGAGGATGGACTGCGCGACACCGGCGTTGGTTTCGCCCTTTTCCGGCGCCGCGCGGCTGATCCGGAAGGGACCGCATGGCAAAGGCATTGTGTAACTGGTAGAGCGATCTCATCGTAATGATGCGCATCATGGACAGGCCGCCGACATTCTGTTTCCAGCCCTCTCCGGCCGCCCCGCTGAGGCGCTTGCCCATGATCCAGTCGGTGAGCCCGCGCAAGTCGGCATGCCAGCCGGAAGCCTCCGCGGTCTTCTTTCCCGCGGCCTTGTCAACCTTGGCTGGCCGGCCATCATCCTTTTCCCAGCGATCTTTCCAGGTCTTGTGCATTTGGGACCGATCGGCCAGGGCGAGCTGCTCGGCCAGGGGCTTGAGCCGGTCCCGCAGCGCTTCATCGTCCTTGCGGCGCTGTTGGCGGGTCGGCTGCCCGGCGTCAGGGGCCGTCGGTTCAGGCTCATCAATTTGCCAGGCGTCATCAAGGCATCTGATATGCCTGTTCCAGAGGGCGCGTGCGGGTTCATCGTTCCACTTCGATTCACTCGCCAGCGCGTGCCAGTCGAACAGGGCATCCGTGAGCAACTTGATGTGCGCTTCATCACTGGCTGTGAACGCCTTCTCGCTTCCGGGGATGGACTTGGTGTTCGGATCCAGGGCGTAGGCTATTCTTGCGCGGCGGGCGTGGCGGGAAAGGCCCAGCCGCGCCATGCGCACGGCGGCCGACATCAGTTCATCCACGCCCCGACCCTTGCTCTGTTCATCATCCATCTTCAGCCCCAACCGCCCGGCAAGCTCTTCAACAAGCGGCTGCTCGATTTCTTTCGAAGGGGCGCGGGCCCCTTGCTCCTCGCCCTGAAGCTTGATGAGGAATTGCCGCTCCAGCCGCGCCCAGGGGGCCAGGTGAGGAACCTGTTTCGCCTCGCCCGTCTTTTTGTCAACCTCTTCCAAAGAATCCGGCCCGATGCGGCGGTAGATGACCGTTTCGACGATAGGTTGGCCTTTCTTGCGCCGATGCGTGTGTTTCTTGTCCGTCGGCCGCCGCACATGGATGAAGAGGTCCGAGTCCTTGGGCAAAGGATGTTTCGCGGCCGTGCAAGCCGCGTTCATTTGCTCGATGGCGATCGTCTCCCACACGGCGCACGCGGCGGCGAAGCGATGGCCCAGGTCCACCGAGAGCACACGCAGCCCGGGAAGACGGGAGAGGATGAGGCAGGCCTTATTGCCTCTGACCGCCTTCGTGTCAACGACCAGTGAGGGTGTCTCGTCCGCCTTGCGCTTCTCTGCGGGCTTCTCAATCAACGGCTTGTTGAATTCATCCCAGGGCCAGCCGTGCAATTCGAGGAACTTTGTCCCCATCTTCCTCTGGAGTCCCTTGTCCTCATCCTTACGGACAGTGCGCAAGAACGGCGTCGGGACGGCGGCCTCATCGACGTACCGATACCAGGGGCCCCTTGCCTCCATTTCCATTGAAACCGTGAGAGTCCAGCGAAGTTGATCCCGGCGACGCTTGGCTTTGTGCACGTCGCCCTTGTCGAGAAGATTTCGAATGGCTGAAAGTTCTCGCCGGTTTGCCGAAAGCGTACCATTCCATTTCGGTTCCTTAAGCTTGTCGGTGCTTTCGCCGTTGGTGGCGACTTCCTCTACGTCCGCGTCAACGTTTCTCCGGCTCTTGATTAGCTTGGAGTCGAACACACCGGCCAAGCGAGAAGGTGCCATAGCGCTTGACAAGCCGGCCGCGGCGGCGCTAAGCCGAGTACGGCGCGATACTGGCGGAAGGCTGTCAGTGTCTTTTTCGCCGGTATCAGAAGCTGCTCCAATTTCGCTTTCCAGACGTCGGCTGACCGCATGCATAATAGTGAGCTTGGCTGAGCGTGCCGAGGGATGCCAAAGAAGCATTCCAACGGCTCGTGGGTCGTTGCCTGCGTGGGCCTTCATGAAAGCCTTCAATCGGCGAAACTTGATCGCTGGTCTTGAAACGCCAAACTGGCAGAAAATAGGGTTCATGTAGGGATCGGGATGGCGGTATGCGGCAACCTTGAGTCGATGGGAATCACTCTGGGCCTTCATGCCGGCAACAAACCGTGCCAGGATCGTGTGATCAGCATTGCAGTTGTGCAGCCATGCTTCGACGTATTCCTCATCAGCCAGCCGAAAGAACAGATTGGCATCGCCGAATTTCTTGTCCTCGTCGGATTTTTGGATCTCCTTTACAGCCTCGATCCTTGCCTCGCGCCGGGTCAGGATCGGCCAGATCAATGGATTTCCACCTGGCCACTACCCGGTCCCATCCGGTGATTTGACGCGGGCGAATGCGAAACTCTCCCGTGGTGCCGCTTTCCGCGCCGTAGTCTGCACAATACCCTCTCAAAGCATCCAGGGCCTTCTGGTACGAGCCGTCATGTTCCATTGCCTTCAAGTCTTTGTCGGCGCTTTCGCGGGCCAGGCGATCTGCTTCCTGTTGGCGCTGCTTAGTGACAATCTGCGCTATGCGCGCGGCCGCCTTCGAGAACATTTCCCGCTGCAATTCCGTGTGTGCTGGCCCGGCAGCCTTGGCTTTCTTCTCCTCTTTTCCTTTTCTTGCCTCTTTTTCTTCCACAGTCTCCACGTGAACGACCGGAATCTTGGTTGCTTTCTCTAAACGAGACATGAGGACCTTGTGCCACTGCTCGCGGAGGGATAGGCTGCGTGTGGGCATGCCAAAGGGCTTGCCCTCGCCCAGAAGGTGGGAAAACGGATGCCGAGTCCGTTGGCCAGCGCCCTTTGAGGAAGCCTTGATTGTTGCTTGGCGATTCTCCTTTTCCTGGCTTTCATCATCGCTCTCATTCTCGTTCTTCTTAGCTTTCTTTGAAGTTGGGAGAGTGAGAAAGTCGTCCTTCAAAAGGAAAGAAAGAAGCGTGTGGGCATCCTTTCTAGCTTTTTCGGTATCCCAACCGACCGCCACCTTGTCAAAATCGGCGCAGCGGTTGACCCACACGGCATCGTCACGGATTTTTGCGCAGAGAGATGGTCCGCAATCGCCCAGCCAGGTTCCCGGTTGATCCTCGGGCTTCTTGTCCGGGTCGCCTCGCTCGCCATCCGGAACGACGCGATTCTTGAGGATGTCTCGCAGGGCGGCCAAGACCTTGCGGTCCAGGCTGACCTTGTTTTCCTGCTTGCGACAGCATTTGTCGCCATACGCGACAATCAGGCTTTCATCATCTGGCGCTCCGTGTTCGGATTCCACGCTCAGCCACGAGAGGGCCAGCAGGATGCGCCGCTGACGCCGTTCCTCTGGAGTCGGCTGGCGGTCAGGTTTGCCCTTGCCCTGCGCGACCTTCGCGTCCGCCAGTGCGTGGGACAGCCCGCCGCGCAAGGTGAGCAGCCAGTCGCCAAAAACCTGGGCGCCTTTGTTGACCGCCTCGTGCGTGGCCCAGAGGGCGTCCCGCCAGGAACCATCATTCCCGTCCGCCCCTCGCAGTCTTAGCGTGTACGCCCTCTGGGTCGTTGGTGCATTAACCTCTGTCTTGTCCATAGTAAGCCCCGTCTACAGGGAAGGATTTGATTTCAACAGATTCGCCCAAACACATCCGAATTATCGCACCAAAATCCCCTTTTCGCGAAGGTTCTTTTTCAAGATAGAAGCCCGTAGCGTGTGCAACTCTGTTGCACACGAATTAACTCTTGGCAAATCCCAAGACACTGAACGTATGTACCCTCAAGCGGCCCCATCAAACCGAATCCCCAGCGTCACCGCCCCCTTGGTCAACAGAGATTTGCGATCCACGCGGGCCACGGTCGCGGCTAAATCGCCGCCAGGCACGCTTGAAGCAAGACCGGCCACCCGGCAGATGGAATCATCGCCATTCATCAGGCTGACGGCATGGCCGCTCTGGACCGGCGCGGCGGCCGGCACGAGCAGCCGCGCGCCGCTGGCCGAGATGTCCGAGCACAGGCAGGGGAAGCTGCGGCCCGTGCTCTCGTGCACCAGGCGGATGCGGATATGGGATGGCCGGCGGGGGTGCTGCCTCCGCTCGGGATGAATCGCCTCCACCATCAGCCAACCTCCACGTTACGCGCCCGCGGCCGCGGCCATCATCGCTCCACGATCGACCGCGGCACATGCACAGATTCTAGATTCTCGATTTTCGATTTGCGATGGGTAAAAGTTTTTCCAGGGGTGCCACAGTGTGGCACAGCCAGCCTGCCACGGCGAAGCAACGCGAAGCCGGGCCCTCGGCTGTGCTCTTCAACCCCTAACCGATTGACACCACGCGGCCGGTCCACTACTCTCCGCCAGATTCTGTTTGGAGAGGCCATGAGAAGCTCTTTTGTTTCCCGACGGTTTGCCATGTTCCTTCTGCCGGCGACGCTGTTGCTTGTATCCGCGGCGGCGATCGGTGAGATGGTCAGTAGTTTCGGACCTGAAACCAACGAGGACAACGCGGGGGTTTCCGCCAGCCAACCCGCATCTTCTGCTTCCACCGCCGCCGCGCCGGTCGGCCGCAACCAGAAGATTGAGACTCGCCCCGTCGAGCCCACGCAGACGCCGACCGTGGAGGTCCTGGATAAGACGACGCAGAATTATCTTGCCAAAAATCCGCTGGCCGCGTGCTACTGCGCCATGCGCTTAAGCGATGGGGCCATCCTGGCCTCCGAAGGGGCCGACAAACCCATGTTGCCGGCCAGCGTGCAGAAGCTTTGCACCACGGCCGTCGCCCTGGAAAAGCTGGGCAACGACTTCCACTTCACCACCACCATCGGCCTGCTGGGCTCTGACCTGGTGGTTATTGGGGACGGTGACCCGATGCTGGGCGACCCGATCATCGCCCAACTGCGCGCAGGTTCAATCTACGACCCCCTCGACTCCTGGGCCGCCGCGCTCAAAGCCAAAGGGGTAAGCGAGGTGGCCAATATTGTTTTGGACGATTCGGTTTTCACCCAGTCGCGCCCGGCCGACTGGCCCCCCGAGCAGCGCGGCCATGCCTATCAGGCGCCCGTTTCGGGCCTGAGCTATAACGACAACTGCCTGGACCTGCGGCTGGTGGTCCAGGGCGGGGAATTGGCGGTCGATGTTCAGCCGCAAAGCTCGTTCATGCGCGTGGAGAACCACCTGACCATCAGCCAAAAGCAGGTCTGGCAGGCTCGGATAAGTGATGATGCGGGCCTGATCACGCTGACCGGCATGGCGCGAAGGTCCACCATGACCGAGCCGGTCTTTGTGCCCGTGGAAGACCCGGCCATGCTGCTGGGCCGCGTGCTGGCGGATCGGCTGGCCAAGGCAGGCATCGCCGTAACGGGAGAACTCGTCCGCAAGAGTGTGCTGGGCGAAGGCCGCAATGTGCCCGCCGGGTTTACCGTCGTGGCTCAGCATAAGACGCCGCTGGCAGTAGCCCTCACGCGCATGAATAAAAACAGCCTCAACATGGCCGCGGAATGTGTATTCCTGCGGGCCTGTGCCCCGGCCGGCGCCGCCGATCCCTATACCGTGGCCGCCTCCGCCGCGCGGCAGATTTTGATTGAGCGCTACAAGCTGCCGGCGGACCAGTTTGTGATTTCCGATGGCTGCGGCCTCAGCAAGCATAACCGGCTTTCGCCCCTGGCGGCGGCCACGCTGCTGCGGCAACTGGCACTGTCCTCCCACGCCCAGATCTTCCTGCCCACGCTAGCTATAGGCAATGTGGACGGCTCACTGGCCAGGCGGCTTAGCCATTGCTCAGGCAGGTTCATAGGAAAAACGGGGACAGTTTCTGGCGTGTCGACCCTGGCCGGCTACATCCTCGACGGCCAAGGAAAACCCATTGCCGCGGCGGCCATCTTCAGCAACGACCCTCGCTTCGGCCTGCCCTCGGCCCACAGGATTCAGGATGTGCTGGTCAGCCGGTGGGTGGTGGAGTTTGGGCAGGTGCGGCAATGATTTTTGGCAGGTGCGGAATTTCCGCACCTGCCGTAACAGTCATTAATAATCAATAACTTATATAAAGTTATTGCGGGGCGCTGGTTGAGGGGGCCGGTGCGGGCGCGGGCGGGGTCACGCGCTGCTGCTGCTGGGCCGCTTCCATCTGCCGGATCTGGGTCTTGAGCTGATCGATCTGGTTATTCAGGTCTTTGATGGCCGTGTCGCGCTGGTTGATTCCTTCGGTCAGATGCTGCATCTGCTGCTTGTCATCGTTGAGTTTGGCATTGAGTTCCTGGGCCTGCTGCGCGGCGGTCTGGGTCTGCACGGCGGCGGCCTGATTGGCTTGGCGGAGGTTTTCGTTCTGGGCCTGCAAGGCGGAGGCCTGGGCCTTCAGGGAATTCACCTGCTCGGTCTGCGTGGTATTCTGCTGCTGGAGGACCTTCAGATCGGCCTGGCACTTGCACAGCTCCTCATCCTTCAGCGAGAGCTGCTGGCGGCACTGATTCAGATCCCGGTTGGCCTGGTCCAATGTGGACTGGCGGACGCAGCCGGCCAGCGCCGCCGCTACAACGCATAGAGAAATCGTCCGTATCATCGTCGCTCTCCTTAAATCTGTCCCCAGATAAACGTTTTCAAGCCTGAGCCGATTTGAGCCGCTGGTTCACGGCCTCCCAGTTAATCAGGTGTTTAATAAACGCATCCACATATTTGGCCCGCTCGTTCTGATAGTCAAGGTAATACGCGTGCTCCCACACATCGCACACGAGCAGGGGTTTGCTGCCGGCGAAGTAGCCGTTCTGGTGCTGCTCAATGCCGCTCAGGATCAGCCGTGCGCCGACCGGTTCCCAGGCCAGCACCGCCCAGCCGCTGCCGCGCACTTGAGCGGCCAGGGCCGCAAACGCGGCGGCGAAGGCGCTGTACGAGCCCATGTCGCGGTCGATGGCGGTGGCGATCTCGCCCTTGGGCTCGCCGCCGCCGCTAGCAATCATGTTCTGCCAGTACAGAGTATGCAAGAGGTCGCCCGACCCATTAAACGCCACCAGCGTGGCCAGGTGGTCCATCTCGCCCTGCTGGCCGGAGTGCATGGCCGCCGACATCTTCTCCAGCGTGGCATTCAAATCGGTCACGTACTTGGCGTGATGCTTATCGTGGTGCAGCTTTAAAGTCTGCTCGCTGATATGGGGCGCCAGGGCGTTATAGGCATAGGGCAGGGGAGGCAAGGCGTATTTCCCCTGAGCGTTGGTCGGCGAAGCGGGCATAGAGGCAGCGCCAGTCGGCATCATCTGCTGGGCGGTGGCGGTTTCGCCCAGCACGGCCAGAGAACCCGCCGCCAGTCCGACCGTTTTGAGCATCTCCCGACGAGTGAGGTCCATGATCTTCTCCCTTTTCTCTTTTGCGCGAGTGAGTTGGCCCCGATTACCCACCGGATTATCCGGGCTGTGGCTGCTCCACTGATATTGTAGTGTTCTGGCGGGCGGGCTGCCGGGGAGGGCGGGATTTAACCACAGAGGACACAGAGGAAGACAGGAGAGGACACAGAGAAAGGCGGGAATTAAACCAGAGGACGCAGCCTACTTCGCCGAAGCAGCCGCTTCGGCTACGAAGGCCGAAGAGGACACAGAGAAACCCGGAAACGGCGGGAAAAGCCTAACCACAAAGACAACGAAGACGGAGACAGTGAGACGCGGGGACGCGGGGACGCGGAGACATAGCAACCACCTCGTGGTTGTTCCCGCCCGCGGCGGGGTACGATTCGATAGTGAAGGAGTAAAACGATGCGTATTGCCATAAGCACTCCCACGGGCCAGGTGGGGAGCAAGGTGGTTAATCTGCTGATCCAGGCGGGCGGGCATGATCTGGTGCTGCTGGCGCGGCAGCGTTCCAAGGTCGCCTCGTTCGCGGAACTGGGGGCGCGGGTTTTTGAAGGCGACCTGGTGAATGAAGACTTTGTGGTCGATTCCACCCGGGCGGTGGAGGCGCTGTTCTGGGTGAACCCGCCGGTGATGTCCGTGCTGGATGACCGGCAGTTCGCCCGCGAGCTGGCCGATAACGCCGCCGCGGCGATTACTGAAAACCACATCCGGCACACGGTCTATTTAAGCTCGATCGGCGCGCACCTCGAGCATGGCACGGGGATTATTTCCACCCTGCACGATGTGGAAGTGATCCTGTCGCAGGCGGCCGAGAAACTGACGATCCTGCGCTGCGGCTATTTCATGGAGAATTACCTCACGTCGCTCGATTCCATCGTGCGTGATGGGGCGATTTTCCTGCCGGTTTCGGCGGATGTGCGCGTGCCCATGGTGGCCACGCGGGATATCGCCGCCGCGGCCGCGGAGATTCTCCAGGATCCCTCGCCGCCGCCGCGGCAGATCGTGCCGCTGGCAGGACCCAAGGATTACAGCTTCGGCGAGGCGGCTGAGATTATCGGCCAGGCCATCGGCTACAGGCTGGAGCATGTGCGGATCAGCGGAGACCAGGCCCGCCAGCACCTGATTGATAGCGGGGCCAGCCCCAATGTGGCCGATCGGTTGGTGGCCATGTACGACGCCATTGAGCGCGGGATTATGGTCGGTGAACAGCCGCGCGATCGCCAGATGGCGACGCCGACGATGTTGGAGCAATTTGCCCAGGCGGTGCTGGCCCCAGCGGTGCAGCGGATAGCGGCACAGATTTGAACGGCAGGAAAAGACTTTCGCCACAGAGGCCACGGAGGAAGAAAAGAGAGGACACAGAGAAGAAAAAGACAGAGCAATGGCCGGAAACGGCGGGAGATTTAACCGCAGAGATAATTATGGTGTCCCCTAAATTGCGTCCCCGGAATTCCATGTCCCCGGTACTCATCAAGAGATAAGTATGGTGTCCCCGGAATTCCAGAGGCGCGCAATTCCAGAACGCAGACCCGCCGATTATTACAGTCGCAACAAAAGGTCGTCGAACCAGACAGGCATACTGTCCGCAGGCTTCCAGGCATATTTGTGGGTGACATCAGCGTCCTTGTACGACAGGCCAGAAAGTGTCAGGCACGCCAACCCGAAAGGAACGTCGTGGGCTGAGGTGTTACCGTCATTGTCGAACTTGGCGTAGCACAGGCTGATCCTACCCAGGCTGCTCGCTGCAATGTTGCTGTTAATGAAGCTATCCTCAAAGACACCAGCTTCCTTTACACCCTTTACACTCAGGCTCTTGATGCTGGCCACGAGATTGGTTACAGGCAACGGGGTTGTCAAATCAGCTAATTCCGGCAGGTCCCACACACCATCGCCGACGCCGCCAACGCCTTGGTCATCACGAGTGGTTTCCACACCGGCAAAGATGGTCGAATTCCGGATGCCCCCAGCCGTGACTGACCCAATAGTGCCGGCAGAGGTAATCTGGCTGGCATCGATCCAAGTCCCGGCCGTCAACTTGCCCAAGGCCTGAAGTTTGGCATCAGGTCCTCGTTTGAGGTCCAATGCGGCGCTTTCCAGGCTACCTTTGACCGATAAGGTGCCAACGGAGTTTGCTGTGATGTGGCACGAGAGGTCTCCGAGCCTCGCAGTAATGCTCTTCACGTTCGCCCAGCCTTCGGCGTCGGAGCCGAAGCTGGCTGTCCAGGCGCCGCCCGTTGCCCCCATGTTCACTGCACCCGCACCACCCGCCAGCGTCCAGGTTCCGCTAACTGCACCGGCCGCCGTGAACGAACCTAATGCCAGACCTTTGGCATCCCCACTGGTCAAGTCAATATCTGCGCCACAGATCCCTGCGGGAATTCCCTTGGGCCCGCCGGTAATTGCGATCCTGGATGCCCACGGGGCCGTTAGCGTGCCACTGGCCCAGTTCGTGGCCGTCAACGACTTCACGAAACTGCCGCAGGTAATATCACCATCCGCTTCAATCGGGCCAAGACTCAAAGACACGCCCTTGCTGGCACCTGTTCCCGGCATGTCGATATCGGCACCGTCAAGAAGGCCGTGCAACTGCAGCGTGCCTATGTAGCCCTGGCCGGTCAAGATGATACCCTGACCGGTCAGATCTACTTTCTTGGCCGATAAAGAGCCTAGGATTGCGCTTCCCGAAATAGTTCCAATTGAGACAAGGCCGTCCCCGCCAGTTACAGAAATTGCCATCTGGCTTTTGCCCGTCGTATTATCAAGGTTGACCTGGCTTAGGCCCAAGTTAGTTCCAGTGACTGTCACCACGCCTTTGGCAAAGGTCTGAGAGAGATTCTCGCCGCTGAAGCCGATCAGCGCTGTACCGTTCTTGACCGTCACCTTGGCATATGAGCCATCGGCATCCTGGTAGATGACTGCTTTGGCAGCTCCTACCCCAATCCGGACCGTTACAGATTCTTCCACATAGCCCTGGTCGAGCACGCCGCCTCCCAGCGACTGGCTGCTGACCTGGCCGGAGTCGGATGATGCGAGCCAGCCCTGGAACTCCTGCCCGCTTCCCATCGCGGTGACTTGCACACCGCTTAGTTGACCCGCATCGAACGTCCATGGCAGAATCACCATGCCGTTGCTGCCGTCGGCAAGATAAATGGCACCAGGAATCTCAGCATAGGTATTGATGCCATCACTGCCTACGCGCCGCCCGGCTGAATCCGTCACCAGCACTTGGCCAGGCAAACTGTCCAGTGAAAGCGATGTTGAAGCCATCATGGAAAATGAAGAACTTGTCGTCGGGGATGTCCAATTCCAGAAACACACCCAATCCTTAACCTTGTCCCAACCGGTGGCCGCAACATCCTCCAGGGAATGCAGTGCTCCAGAGGCAGCTTTTGCCGCCCAATCATAAAACTTTTGGGCAGGGCCCAATAGACCCTCAGAGACATTCACCGGATGAATAGGAGATACGCCAGTTATCCCCATCACAGCCAGCGTCGCCGTCATTACATCGCTGTCATTAGGAAACAATTGGTGTGAAACGTTTAGCACTACAACGCCATCTGGGCTCAAGAAAGCTCAGGCGGCCAGACGATAGTTCCTTTCGGGAGCGCTTTTCCCGAAAGGAGATACGGCATGGATGCCAAGCAATTGCGAGAGCTCAAGCCGATGTTGGAACAGTACTTGGGACAATTTGACGACTGTTTCAGCCGCAGCGAGCCCTGTGGCAACCTGCGGGTTTACGTCAACGGTCAATTGTCGGATCTGCCGCGCAAGAGCATCGAGCCGATGGCGGACCGGGCCGACGTTCCGCCGCGGACGCTTCAGCAGTTCCTGTCGCTGGCAGACTGGGATGATGCGCGCATGGCCCTTGGCGTGTTGGATGAGACGGCCCATCCCAAGAAGGGCGACAAGACCGCCGGCGTGCAGCGTCAATATTGCGGCGCCACGGGCAAGGTGGATAACTGCGTGGTTACGGTGCATATCAGCTATGTGGCGGGCGCCTTTCACACCCTGCTTCCGGGGGAGATGTTCTTGCCGCAGGAATGGTCCGATGATCGTGCTCGGTGCCGGGGGGCGGGCATCCCGGACACAATGCAGCATCGCCCCAAGTGGCAGATCGCCCTGGAACTGCGTGCCGCCGCCGTGGCCAACGGGATTCGGTTTGAATGGATGACGGGGGATGAAGGTTATGGCGAAGTGCCGGACTTTCATCGCGCCCTGGACGAGTGCGGCCAGCGCTACGTCCTGGAAGTGCCGTCGATTTTCTACGGCTGGCTGCGCGAACCGGAGGTTCTTCAAAAACAGCATCGTGCGGCCACGCGGCGCGGCCGGCCGAGGCATTATCCCCGTCTGAAGGTCAAGACCCTGCCCTGCATCCAGGTTCGCCACATGCTGCGCTACGGGGCAGCTTTTCGCAAACAAGCGTGGCGGAAGTTCCATGTCAAGGACAGCACGGTGGGACCGGAGGTTTGGCAGGTCAAGGCGGCGCGGCTGTATTTGAAACGGGATGGTCTGCCGACGCGGGCGCATTGGTTGATTGTGGCCCGCAACATTTTGGCGCCGCAGGAGGTGAAATACTTCGTCTCCAACGCGCCGGGTGGCACGCCGCTGGAGGTGATGTTGCACGTGGCCTTCACGCGGTACAGGGTCGAGCAATGCTTCGAGGTGGAAAAGTCCGAGTTGGGGCTGGACCATTTTGAGGTTCGCCGGTATCGCTCCTTGAAGCGTCATCTGCTGCTGACGGCCGTCAGCCACCTGTTCCTGGCCACGGTTCAGGAACAGTGGCGGGGGGAAAAATCCGCAGCTGACCGTATGCCAGATTCGCCAGGCGGCCGCGGTGCTGGTGCGTTCCCTGTGGCTGACGGGACAGGTTCGTCAAAGCTTCCTGGCCAGGGAGGCGGAGATTATTACTCAAACGCAGGCACGAAACGAGAAAGCGCGACGCTGCCACGTGAAAACACGCAAGCGACGGTTGCGTAGCCTTGGCATTCGAATATCGTCAATACGTTGCTGCATAATGGATCAGGTGGCGTTGTAGTGTTAGCTAGTCTTGAAGAAACAGGGCGGGAACCTATATTTTGATATTGAAAAATAGGCGACTGTCCCGCGTTTCCCTCGCGCCTGCGCCAAGAGGGCCGGCACGCGGTATGATGGAGGAGGCGGGCGAAATGGGTAAAAACGTAGCGGAAACCCTCACCCGGCCCTTCGGGCCACCCTCTCCCGTAAAAGGGAGAGGGATAGCAGCCACGGCACCGAGATAATCCAAAGGTGCATTATGACAGGACTTAAGGAATACACGGTATCGGCGGAGATTGCGCAGCCGCGCACGAGTGAGGCGTTCATCTTGGTCATTTTTGGGGCCTCAGGGGATTTGACGCAGCGCAAGCTGATACCGGCGGTCTTTGCCCTTTTCCAGGATGGGCTGCTGAACGAGCAGGCCTGTGTGGTTGGCTTTGCCCGCAGCGAACTGAGTGATGAGCAGTTCCGCCAAAAGCTCATGGAGGGAGCTAAAAAATTTGCCGACCGCGAGTGGGACCAGGAGGCCTGGGATAAATTCGCCGCGCGGCTGTTTTATCAGCGCGGCAGCTACGACAACGAGCAGGACTTTTTGCCTCTTCGCCAGCGGCTGGAGGAGTTGTGCAAAGACCGGCAGATGCCTCAGAACTTCCTGTTTTATCTCTCCACGCCACCCGAACAGTTCGCCCAGGTGGCCGCGCAGCTTGATAAGGCGGGGCTGAGCCGGCGGGGGAAAAGCGGCGGGGAGGGCGGCTGGTCGCGCCTGGTCATTGAAAAACCGTTCGGCACGGACCTGCAAAGCGCGCAGCAGCTCAACGAGGAGCTGCGGCAGCACTTCGATGAGCGGCAGATCTTTCGCATCGACCACTACCTGGGCAAGGAGACGGTGCAGAACCTGATGGTTCTGCGCTTTGCCAACGCGATTTTTGAGCCGGTGTGGAATTACAAGTACATCGACCACGTGCAGATCACCGTGGCGGAGACGGAGGGCGTGGGCTCGCGGGCCTCGTATTACGACCACGCGGGGGCCCTGCGCGACATGTTCCAGAACCACATGATGAACCTGCTGTGCCTGATGGCCATGGAGCCGCCGGCCACACTGGGGGCGGATGATGTCCGCAATGAGAAGGTGCAGGTGCTGCGGTCGCTAAGGCGGATACCGCCGGACTGCGCAGTTTGGGGTGATCCGTGCGCAGTATGCGGGCGGCGAAATCGACGGGAAGGGCGTGCCGGGCTATGTCCAGGAAAAGGGCGTCGATCCCAACTCCAGCACCGAGACCTATGTGTGTGTGAAGGCGGATATCGACAACTGGCGGTGGTCAGGCGTGCCGTTCTATTTGCGCACGGGCAAGCGGCTGGCCAAACGGCTGACCGAGATTGTCATCCAGTTTCGCCCCGTGCCGCAGGTGCTGTTCAATGCGCCGCCGTATGGGCCGCAGCAGCCCAATCTGCTGATTATCCGCATCCAGCCCGATGAGGGCGTGTCGATGCAGTTCCAGGTCAAGCAGCCGGGCCAGTCGATGAAGACCCATCCCTACACGATGGATTTTTACTACGCCCAGGCCTTCAAGCAGCCGGCGCCGGAGGCGTACCAGCGGCTGATCCTGGATGCGGCCAATGGCGATTCCACCCTGTTTATCCGGAGCGATGAGATCGAGGTGGCCTGGGCGTTTGTGTCGCCCATCATCGAAGGCTGCGACATGCTGAGCCACCGCAGGCTGCCGACGTACCCAGCGGGCTCGTGGGGTCCAAAGGCAGCGGAGGAACTGCTGGCCAACGAGGGGGCGAGGTGGTATCCGCTGGAGAAAGAGTGACTGTTTGGTGTTTTGGCTGTTTGACTGTTTGGAAGAACCAGAGAACAGACGGAAAGGATTCTGCCTAAAGCGTCAAATAGCCCAATAGTCAAAAAACCAAACAGCCTATTGGATTAGCAGTTCCCGGATCAAATCGATCTGCTCCCGGCGGATGGAGATGGAGAGCAGGTATTTTTCGACCTGCCATTTGAGATCGTGCTTCTGATCGGCCTGAGCGAATTTGCTCAGCGTGAACAAGAGGGCCTGGAACTCATCGGAGTGCCGGGAGCGGGCGCCCCAGACGGAGAACGAGGTAAGCTCGTAATCCAGCGCGAGCATGGCCGCGCTTTGGCCTAAGAGCGCCAGGAGCAGGAAAATGACCGTGCCCGTGCGGTCCGCGCCGCCCCAGCAGTGCACCAGGATGGGATAACGCGCCGGATCGGCGAAGACCTGGAAGATCCGCCGGTAACCATCCGAAACGATGGGCTGGCAGATGTACTCGTAGGGCAGGATGGGCACGTTGATCCACTCCACGCGCTGGCTGTCGAGGACAGCGGAGGCCGGTTCGGAAATGCCGCGCAGGTCCAGATCGGTGCGGATATTCAGCTCCTGCTGGAGGATGCGCTTACCCTCATCGGTGATCTGGAGGTGGTTGTCCATCTCGCTGGAGCGGTAGATCATGGACTGGCGGATGCGGCGGCCATCGGCCAATTCCCAGCCGCCGATATCGCGCGTGTTGGTGATGCCCGGCACGTTAATCCAGCGCGGCGGGGCGGCGTGGGTGACAAAACGCCAGACGGGCGATTGGCACAGCTCCTTCTTTCCATCGCGGGCGATGACCTTCCACCAGTACGAGGTTCCCAGGAGCAGATTGCTCAGCTCTACCTGGCAATCTTTCAATCCGGTGAATAGGCGCGGCCGATCCAGGCCGCCATACTGGGCGATAAGGACATCAAAGGTTGGCGAGCTTTCGCCGCGGCCGCCGGCTTCAAAATTCCAGCTCAGGCGCACGGGCTTTGGACAGGAGCGATCCTGGAGGGGCTCAGCACCATCCTGGCCATGCGACAGAGGCTCACCGATGGGCTCATGCGGCCAGAGGTGCACCTGGAGAGGCTCAGTCTCAGTGCCGTGGGCGGGATGTATCAGGTTTATCTTCATCAATGAACTGCAAATCCTAAGCACTAAATCCTAAACAATGGGAACAAAAACAGGAACTAAATGGGAACAAAAGGCCTTGCTGGAATGCAAACTCTTTCCTTCTTATTCCCGACTCATTTGGATTTGTTTAGGATTTAGAGTTTAGAATTTAAGATTTACTCAATTGGACCTGCCACAAGCTGCGTTTCGAACAATAGTTTGTACGTTCGGCAGCGTGCCAGCAGTTCGCCATGGGTACCCACATCGACCACGCGGCCGCCTTCCATCACCACGACCAGATCGGCGCCCATAACCGTGCTGAAGCGGTGGGCGATGGTCAGCGTGGTCCTGCCCGCCATCACGGTCTCCAGAGCCTGGTGGATCTTGGCCTCGCTCTCCGAGTCGATCTGGCTCATGGCCTCATCCAGGATGAGGATGGCCGGGTCGCGCAGGATGACGCGGGCGATGGCGATGCGCTGCCGCTGGCCGCCGGAGAGCGTGGCGCCATGCTGGCCGACCATCGTGTCGTAGCCTTCGGGCAGGGGGGCGACAAAATCCTCGACAAAGGCCGCGCGGGCGGCGCCGATGATCTGGTCGGCAGTGGCCTGCGGGCAGCCGTAGGCGATGTTCTCGCCGATAGTCGCGTTGAAGATCACGGTCTCCTGGGTCACCAGGCCGATCTGGCCGCGGAGGGACTTGAGCGTGACGTTGGCGATGTCGTGACCATCGATCAGGACCTGCCCCTGCTGGGGGAAGAAGAAGCGAGGGAGCATGGACAGGAGCGTGGTCTTGCCCGAGCCGTTGCCGCCGACCACGGCCACGCACTGGCCTTGATGGATGGAGAGCGACACCTTTTTGAGCGCGGCGCAACGGCGTTGGCGTAGGTGAAGGTCAGATCGCGGAATTCGATGGACTTGTGATGCCGCGCCAGGTCGATCGCGTCGGGGGCATCGGTTTCCACCTGGCGGTCGCTCAGCTCGAAGACGCGCTGGGCCGCGGCGTCGGAGGCGTGGAATTTGGTGATCACGGAGGAGAGCTTGCGGACCGGGTCGAACAGCCCGGCCAGCACGGCCAGGAGGACGAAGAAATCCTCCGGCTTCATCCGCCCGTGGAAGACCTGGTAACCGGCAAAGGCCGCCGCCACCATGGCCGCCGAGATGCCCAGCGACTCGATGGCCGGGCCGGTCAGGGCATCGCTGAGCGACATGGGCTTGATCTCTTTGTAGAGCTGCCGCGTGATTTGCTTGAAGCGATCCTGCTCGTATTGTTCGGTGGTATAGGCCTTGACCACGCGGATCCCGGTGAGCGTTTCATTGAGCGCCCAGAGCATCTGCGACTGGTTGCGCAGGACCTTGCGCGTGGCCTTGCGCATAATGGAGCCCATCTTACGGATCAGGGCAAACGTGGGTGGCCCGGCCAAGCAGGCTAAAAGCGTCAGCTTCCAATTGACCAGCAGTGCCAGCACAAAGCAGCCGAGAAGCTTGGCCGGCTCGACCAGGGTCTTGCCGAACAGGGTGATCAGGCCGTTGGACAGTTGGCCGATATCCGCGATGAACCGGCTGATCGTGTCGCTGGTGCCCTGCAAGGCGTAGTGGCTCATGGGCAGGTGCAGGGCCGTGGCGAAATTCTCCCGGCGCAGGTCGATCATGCCGCGCTGGACCGTGGTTTGCACCAGGTAATCCTGCAGGACGCGGAACATGTCGCGGATGATGTTCAAAACCAACCCGACGCCCAGCACCCACGCAAAGAGCGTGAAGCGGTCGGGATAGCTTGTGGGCCGGGCGACCTTGCCGACGGACCACATGAACAGCCGGTTAAGCTGCGTGGCGGGACGGGCGTGCAGCGTGACGGTTTCCGTGCGGTCATTTTTGGCGTTATAGACGACGAGCGGCCAGTCCTGCGCGGAGCCGGCGATTTGCCGCATGAGTGGTTCGAAATCGACGTAGTTGCCGTCGACGCCCACGAAATAGTCATCCTTGGCCAGCATGCCTGCGGGCGAAAGTTTTTCGCCGATGGAGCGAACAATGGCCGCATGTGTGATATGGCCCCAGGCATCCTGGCGTGCTTGCCCCAGCTGGACGTTATCCAGCTTCACATCGAGCCGGTGCTCCACGGTCTGCTTATCCACCCAGCCGTGCAAGCCCTCCTCGCTGAAAAAGATCTTCGCCGCCGGCAACATTATGGAAAGGCCCGTGGCCCAAAGCGTGGCGATTATCACGACGCATACGACGATAGCCGTAATGCGGGCCTTGTAAGGCAGCATGTACGCGATCGCGCGGCGGAAGGCCTTAAAGCCGGGGCTGGCCTGGGGCAGGGGCTTGCCATGCTTGTCAAAACGCTGCCTGGACATCTTTCACTAAACCTCCAGCGGCGCGGCGGTGGCGCACGTGATGAGCACGTTATCCCAAAGCACCTTGGCGTTCACGTTTCGCCACAGCAACTGCTCGTAGCGGCCAAGCTGGGCCAGGCAATCGGCCGCCTGATCCAGATTAAATCGCTCCGCGAAGGAGCGGATCTCCGGCTGTTGGTCAGAGTTTACCAGTGTAACTTCGCGGCCGGAGGCCAGCGAGAGCACATCGCTGAAAATTCCTGAGAGGAGCGCCAGGACGGCGGCGGCGCCCTGCCGCGTGGCCAGCGTGCCGGAAAGCTGGGGATCGGCGCTGGTGGCGGCCTTGGCCAGACTTTCGGCCTGCGCGGTAAGCCAGTCGCCCAGTTCCGCATCGGCGGACTGAGCCAGGCCGGAGAGGCGCTCCAGCAGCTCGCGTTTGACCGGGTACAGGCCGGACTGCGCCAGGCGCACGGATTCGCCCACGCTGCCGGCGGTCAGCTGCGCCGAGAAGGCAGCTTCGGCCGCTTCGATGCCGGCGGCAACGAGTTGCCGCTCCACGAAATCAAACGGCAGGGGGCCAAAGCGCACCAGCGCGCAGCGGCTGCGCGTGGTGGGCAGGAGTTCCTGCTCCGAGCGGCAAAGCAGAATGAACGTCACGCGCGGCGGCGGCTCTTCCAGGACCTTCAGCAGGGAATTCTGGGCCTCGGCGGTCATCAGTTCGGCTTCGTCGATGACGAAAACGCGGCCGCGCTCCAGCGTACTGGCGCGGTTGGCGGGGGCCAGGACGAATTCCCGCACCACCTCGATGGACAGGTTTTGCATGACGCGCTTGCGGATCTCGGAATCCTCGCTGAAGCGAGCCAGTTGTTTATTGACGGCGTGAAAGTCCGGATGCGTGCCGGCATCGAACGCGCGGCAGCTTGCACAAAGCTTGCACGCCAGCGGCACCTGGCCTTTTTGGGACGGCTGGGGGTCCAGGCAAAGCAAGGCCTTGGCCAGCGCGAAGGCCGTAGTACGCCTGCCCACGCCGGCGGGACCGGCGAAGATCCAGGCGTGCGGCGGCCGCGCGGAGCCCATGGCGGCGGCCACCTGGCTCACCGACTGCTCCTGGCCCACAATATCTGTCAATTCGACCACAATTCAACCATCCTATCGGCTTTGGAGGAGATGGGCAAAGGACAAAAGGCCGGAGGCTCACGGCTGGAGGCTGGAGGAACGGCCACGCTGGTTACCTATCATTCGATGGGTAGGACGTTAAGGGCGAAAACAGGAGCAAGCATGGTGAAATGCGCGGCGGTTGCATGTTTACTCGTAGCCATTGCGCCGGCGGGCATTGCCGCGGCCGCGCCGCCGCTGGCGGATCGACTACCGGCTGAATCCAGCATGTATGCTGGTTGGGGGGGACGGAGCTTAGCTTTTGACGGGTCGATGCTTGGGCAACTTCTTGCAGAGCCTTCAGTTACGGCAACGATAAGCCAGATCGGCCAGGCGCTCGGGTCGCCTGCGCAGTCCATCGCGCAGCCAAAGGTACTTCAGTACGAGTTGGCGATGCTGGGAATTGCCTGGCAGCACCGCATGGCGTTTTGCATGCTGGAAGAACCTCGGGCTGCATCATTTCCCGCCAGGAGTTCACCCGAGGCGGACATGATCCTTCTGATCGATCTGGGCAGAGACATGCCTGCCTTCAGTGAGCAGTTGGAAGCGCTGATGCAGCTTTTGGCCGCCACGGTTCCTATAAGCGAGGCCGCCAGCGCGGGCGTGAGTTACCGGATGTTGCACCTGGGGGGCGTGGCTCAGCCGTTTTCATATGGGTACATGGGCGACAGCGTGTTCTTTGCGCTGGGAGCGGAGGCGCCTGCCAAACTGGTGGCGGTAACGCAAGCTTCAGCGCCTTCTCTGGCCAGGGCGCCCGCGTTCATCGCGGCCTACGCGGATGTGGCGGGCGAGAATGAGCAGGTGGTTTTCTACGCCAGCGCCTCGGCGCGCAGGCCCTCCTGGGGGAGATTGGCTTGAGAGACCGCGAAGCTATCGGCGGGGAGGAACTCAAGAGCCGGCTGGAGGCCCTGGGCCTGGCGAAGCTTTCATACATCTCCGCGGCCATGCGCGTGGTTGATCGGGATTTTTACACGAAGATCCGCATTGCCGTGCCGCCGCCGCACAGCGGCTTGCCGCTCTTATTGAGCGGGCCGGCGATAACCGCGGAAGATCTGGCCGCGCCGCCGGCGGACACGCACTGCGCTGGCGGCTTTCAAGTTTTCGGCGCCGGCGGCCATGGTTCAGTTGCGCAGGATGGTAGCCGCGGCAGGCAATCGTCGCGATCAAGCCTTTGGAGCGGCGATCAGGGCAATGGAACTGCGGCTCGGGATTTCGCTGCAAAATGATGTCTTGAGCAATCTGGGGGACACGTGGCTGTTGGAATCTGCGCCATCCCTGGGTGGCGCGGGCACAGGTATTGTGATGATCGGCGGGCTAAAGAACCCCGAAAGATTTGGCCGGGTACTGCAAAGAATAGAGGATGTGCTGGCGCCGCGCAGCAAGGCAAACGCATGGGAGGAGACTCAAAAACACCCCGCGTTGCAGAAGCTGGCCACCAGCCAGGGGTCCATCAGCTATATCCAGTTGCCCGGGCACTGGCCGGTCGCCCCCGCCTGGGCATCACAGAATAACCAGTTGATTCTGGCGGCCTGGCCTCAGGTAGCGCAAATGATCCTGGAGCGGGCAAAGCGGGAGGACCTGCCGGGCCAGCAGGCGTTTCAAACCAGCCTTAAATCGATTTCAGGAAAGCCGACCGTCCTGGTGTATCTGAACGATCCCGCCATCCTCGATCAGCATTACGGCTGGTTGCTCAGGAACTGGACGGACCTGGCCAATCGTTACAGGCGGCAGGGCATTGCCTGCCGGGGCGACTGGCTGCCCAGTTTGGCGCTGCTGGACCGGTACGCCGGACCGAGCATCCTGGGCATCAGCGTGGATGAGACGGGGATGCTGGTTGAGGACTACGGCTGGATCGGCGTGATTCCTTCGGTTTTGGCAGGGAATCTGGCTTATAAGAGGCTTTCGCCGCCTCCGGAAATTCACTCCTCGACCGGCGGCCAAATGCTGGAGGGTCTCTTGGACAGGCTGGAACAGTGGCCGACAAACCCGGCCGCCGCAGCCAGCGAGCCTGAAGGGCAAAATTCACCGAAGGCTGCCCTGCCGAATCAGGGCGATTCGCAGCCGGCGCGGCAGTGATCCTGGCCCCCCGTGCGCAGGACCGCCACTAGACTAACTCGAAGAAGCAGGCGAAGAACCGGGCGCGCTGGTGGGGGCCGAGGCGGGCCCTACAGTATCGGGCAAGGTAACGGGCTGAGGGAACGCGGCGAAGGGGTTGTACAGGGGATCGGCAAACAGCATCATCCGCCAGCTTACATTGGGAACAGTTTGCCAGTAGGCCTCGGCGACGGTCATCTTACCGCTGAACACCATGGAGAAGAATTCGTCCGGCGGAGGGAAGCCCTGGAGGAACGGCTCGTCCGCCGCGCCGATGGTGGCGCTGACGCGGCCGGCGATCATCTTGGGCACCCATTCCTCGGTGTTGGGATCACGCAGGTGCATAGCCTCCCAACTGGCCATGTGGTACGCCACCGCGCCCGGCACCCAGGTGAAAGCGGGGACATATTTCTGGAGGCTATACCAGCCGACATAGAGCGCCGCATTAGGGCATTGGCCGGGCTGAAATACGTCCGGGCTCGTGTCCATTACGCCCTTCAATCTTGTGTGGTTTCCGACGATATCGGCAAGATTCGAGAGATGCTTGTTGCACTCTTCGGCTCCATCGCGGACAGCGCCGGAATCGATATACATCAGGCCCTTGAGGCCTTTTTTCTCCGCCTCCAGGCCGTCCAGGACCATGCGCATGACCTGCTCGGGCTTGGGAGCATCCAGGCGGCTGACCATCAGCACCCGTCCACCCTGGCTCTGCTCGATTTGGGGGAGATTCTTGCGCATCCGCCAGTTGAGCGGATTGGGCAGATATCCATCATAGCTATAGCTTTTGGTCCCCAGGACCAGCGCCAGCTCGCTATCCACCGCCGCGCGGCTGGTGGACACTTCCATCGTCATAGCCTGGTTGGCCAGCCACGGTTTCATGCTCACCGGGCCCTTAAGTATCAACAACGCGGCCTCCAGTTCGGCCAGCGATTCCGGCGTGTGCGTTCGGGCGGACATCATGCCCTGGACTCGGTTGCCCTGGTCCTGCGCGGCGCATGATTTCGTCCGGCCGGGGGGCTCCTGGAAGCGAAACCATCGGCAGGGCCTGAATCAAACCTTCCATGCCGAAAAGATCGTATGCCAGCGCCAGCAGTTGCTTGCGAGCGATGGTGTCCTGCGCCGGGGCCCAGACGATGAATCTCCGCTATCTTGGTCTGAACGGTAGACCAGAAGCGATCCTTTGGATTCAATTCAACAGGGGCGGGCCCGGAGGCCGGCGCGGAGGCGGGCGGCAACGCATCAAACAATTTATTGCGGTCTGTCAGTTCATTAACGTTTTCCACTGCGGCGGGGAAGGTTCGAGCTACCGTTTCCAGCAGCCGCATGTCTTCCTGGATTCTTTTCTGGCCCCGATCCGCGGCCGCGCGATACCAGTCCAGCATCATCTGGTTTCTCGGGTCGCGCGGGCGCTCCAGCAGCCGAAAAGGCACGCCGCGCATGGTTAACAGGCAGCGCACAGAATCCATCAGTTTTCTGTCGGTTAACTGCTGGCGCAGAGGTTTGGCCAGCTTGTTGTCGTAATCATCCGGCGAGATGTCATCCGCAACAGGCAAGTCCAGGGCCACCAGGTTGTCGGCCGGCACGTGGCGCTTTACACAATAAAACTTGCCCAGGGCGACGGACTCGAGCGAATTGGAATTGACGATGACGACGATCTCATTGGGCTCCAGCGCCCAGGCATCTGTGGCCGCCAGCATTACCAGCAGCGAGGCGGCTATCAGTGCGAGAATTTGCTTGGCCCGATTCCTCATCTTCTCTCCGTGTGCAAAGCCGGCCAGATAAACGGGGGCAATAGCGACGATACTTATGCTAGTTTCATCGGCAAGCCTTTAATCTAGTACGATCTAAAACGCGGCCGGATTTGGAATTTACATTCAAAGCCGCAAAGCCCTGATCAGAAGTCAGTCATCCACCTGGCCCTGCAAACGCAACCGCTCCCACAGGGCCTGGGCGCAGATCAGGTCGTATTCGCTGTCGATATCAATGCTGCGCTGGGGCGGCATAATATACGCCGCACAGCGGGCGCCGAAAACCCGCCGCGTCGAAAACAGCACCTCCCGCCGGACAATGTACACCGCGCCATTGCGGCGATAAGGCCGGCCTAAGGACGCCAGATCCTGCCGGCGCGTAGGTTCACAGGCGCTGTCGAAATACGGCGCCGCCAGGCCATCTTCGACCTTGCGCAGCCACATCGGGTGCGCCTCGGCCGCTTCCACAAGACTGACGGCGCTATCGGCGGTGAGGCCGGGATCGCCAAATGCATCGAACGTTGCGCACATCCAGCGCCGTTCGTAGCGGACTGGTCGGTTGAAGCAGGCACAGAAAGTCAATTTGCCGCCCCGCTTTCGCCTCCACCTGCTGGGCGGCATGGATGAGCACTTCCGCCATGGGGACATCATCGCCCGCCAGTTCGGCGGGGCGCAGGAAAGGAACCTCGATTCCGGCAGCGCGGGCCTCCGCGGCGATGGCGTGTTCATCCGTGCTACAGACAATCCGCGTGCAGCAGCCGCTTTTTAATCCCGCCTCGGCCGCGCGGCGGATAAGGCTCTTGCCGCCGATACAGGCGAGGTTCTTTCCCGGCAGGCCCTTGGAGCCGCCGCGTGCAGGAACGATGCCCAGGCAGAATGTCTCGGCGGCTTTTGCCACTCTGGATCTCCGGATTGCCGGAGCATTTTAACTGCAAATACGGCCTGCGCAAATCTTGTTGATGGGCCAGTCCACTGTATAATTTTTAATGAAGTTACTTAAGGATAAGAACCTGATTTGTGGAGAACAGAATGGCCGAGTGCGCCCAAGACAGAAACGTTGACCGCGAGAGTCAGCCAGCACGTTGAGAACCTGCGAAAGTATGTGCAAGCCGATGGCGGCGACATTCAGTTGGTAGAGGTTAACGAAGATACTGGAGTTGTGAGCATTCGTTTTCAGGGCGCCTGTAGAGGATGTCCGGGCGCGGCGATGACCTTGAAGATGGGCATCGAGCGGGCCTTGCGAGAACGTGAACCTGATGTAAAGGAAGTCATAGCGGTTCATTAGCGGAACCTGTTACCGATAGGTTGTTCAAAAGAAGCTCAGCAGAGGCATTTAGCTCCTCCTCGAAGGCCAGGTCGGCCTGTAAGGTTGCAGTGATATTGCAACGGTGGGCGCCTCTGCTGGGCTTAATTACGATTGAGGACGAGCAGTCCATATGCTCGTCTTTTTTATTCCATGCCATTTAAGTGTTACATAGCAAGGTGGCCAAGTTGACCATCTTATTTTGGCCTTTTTTTTACAAGCACTTATGTACAAGGTGGCCAAGAGGGCCAACAGTTCGACGTGTGCGTGCAAAACGGGCATTTTGCTTACCTATTTTGCCTGGATTACCCAGACCGCCGCGCTTTTTGGCGCTTTGACAGATTGTCCCAGCGATGTTGATCGGCTATCGTAACAGCCGACCCAGTGGAGACAGCTATGGACGGCGGCCTCTCTTTAATCATCCCTGTGCAACGTCTCAAACCCACAACCGGTCAACTCAAGCTTGCTGGCACGATTATTCTCGAATCAGCTAATGCTGCCGACCGGCTGGGGCTGGAAAAGACGGCCGAGCTGCTACGGGAGAAGGGGCTGGAGGCGAAGGTGCGGATCGGCCGCGGCGAGGGCGCGGGGATTCGCGTGGCACGGGATCGATCCATCGCTCATGACGAAGGCTATCGGCTGGCGATTACTCCAAAGGGCGCGGAGATAGCGGCGGCCTCGGATGCTGGAGCATTTTATGGCCTGGCGACGTTGCGGGAACTTATCCGCGTGCACGGGTCGCGCCTGCCCGCGCTTCGAATAACCGATTGGCCGCACTTTTCCCGCCGCGGCGTCTACCACGACTGCTCGCGCGGCAAGGTGCCGACACTGAAAACTCTCAAGGCGCTGGCGGATCGCCTGGCCGAGTGGAAAATCAACGAGCTCCAGCTCTATATAGAAAACACGTTTCGCTTTAAGAGCCACCCGGCGATCTGGGCGGGCCAGTCGCCGCTGACGGCCGCTGAGATTACAGAGCTGGCGGTGTACTGCAAGGCGAGGCACATCCGTTTGGTCGGTTCGCTGGCCGGCTTCGGCCACATGGAAAAGGTGCTGGAGCTGCCTGGCTACTCCCGCCTGGCGGAGCTGCCCCACGGCTCAACCTTGTGCCCGGTGCTTCCTGAAAGCTTCAAGTTTGTGCGGGAGCTGTATGAGGAATTCGTGCCGCTGTTTGAGGCGGTGGATTTCAACATCTGCTGCGATGAGACGGTGGACCTGGGCCTGGGACATTCGCGCCAAGCCTGCCAGAAGCGCGGCACGGGCAGAGTGTACCTCGACTTCCTGCTGAAGATTCACCGGTTGTGCCAGAAACTGGGCAAGCGGACCAACATCTGGTCGGACATGGTGCTCAAGCACTCGGAGATTTTGCGGCTGCTGCCGCGCGATGTGGTGCTGCTACATTGGTGGTATGAGGCGGCGGGCGAGCAGGTGCAGCAAATGCGGGATATCGCCGAGTCGGGCCTGGTCTTCATGGCCTGCCCCGGCACGAGTTCCTGGCAGACCATCGGCAGCCGCTGGCCCAACGCGCGCGACAACATCCGTGAATTCGCCGCGGCGGGAAAAAAGTTCGGCGCCGAGGGCCTGTTGAACACGGACTGGGGCGACTTCGGCCATCGCCAGTTTTTGGGTGTGAGCCTGCCGGCATTCGCCTTCGGCGCGGCCGAAGGCTGGAACCCCGAAAAGGCGGATGCGGCAGGGTTCCCCGCAATCTTCGCGCGAACCATCTTCGGCGATACGGGCGGACAATTGGCCAAAGCCATCGAGGCGCTGGGCAGCACGTACCTCAAGCAGCACGCAATCCTGCCCAACAAGGACAAGATGTACCACAACATTGCAGAGCCCATGGCCGGCCGGCAGGATTTTTATCCCCCCTGGCTCTCGATCGACCGTGTGAGCCCGCAGGAACTTTTCGCCATTCGCTCAAGCCTGAGCGACCCGGCGATCTGGAACCGACAAGTAACCGGAGAATTCGAGGCCCTGGCGCTGGCCGAATTCGCCGCCTCGCAGCGCATCCTCGAGCTTTACTGCAAACGCGCAGAAGTGAGCTGGGACCTTGGCATAGGCGGCCGCGTGAGTCAAAAGCGGCTTAGACAACTGGCGGATGAAACAGACCAGGTAGCCCATGAATTCGCGCGGCTGTGGCGGGCCCGCAACAAGCCCTCGCGCCTGGCGGACAACCTGCGCCTGTTCCGCCGCGCGGCGGCGGAGGCCCGTGCTCTGGCCCGCGCAGTGCGACAGTAAATTCGCGAAAAGTCCGAAAAATCCGAAATACAAAACGCTACAGAGGTGTTGTTGGCAATCTGGAAATCTTGGCAACCTTATCAAAAAACGCCAATAAAACGAGGGGTTTTCCAGGTTGCCAACCGTTGGCAATCTGGAGAACGAGTTGGCAATCTGGAGAAGGTTGGCAATCTGGAATCAACCCGCAGGTTGAAATTGCCGCTTGCCGGATAGACCCCCACAAGCAATGATTCTTCCATGCCGGCCAAACCTATTTCGATTGCGATGGAAACCACCTGCCGCGAGGGCGGCGTCTGCCTGGGCGCAGGCGATGAACTGGTGAAGGTGCTGCCCTTTGATGCCGCGCGCCGCCACGCCACGCAGGTGGTGGCGCGGCTGGAGGAACTGGTTTCTTCGGCGGGGATTACGCCGCGCGAGGTGGAGGAGCTGTATATCTCCTGCGGACCGGGCAGTTTTACGGGCACGCGCGTGGGCATCACGGCCACGCGCACGCTGGCGCAGGCCGTGGGCACAATCAAATGCGTGGGCGTGCCGACGGTGCAGGTCGTGGCCGAAAATGTGGCCGATGCGCATGAAATCGAGCATCTGGCCGTGGTGTTGGATGCCAGGCGCGGCCTGATTTATTCGGCTCTTTTTGAGAAGCGCGAGGAACATTGGGCGCAGGTCTCGCCGGCCAAAACGATGATGCCGGATGAACTGCTGGCCAATTCGCCGCGCCCCTTGCACGTGATCGGCGAGGGGTTGGGTTATTGCCACGTGGTGGGAGCGGGCGTCATGGCCGTGGATGAATCGCTTTGGCTGCCGCGCGCAGAAAGTGTCTGGCGCGTGGGTCGCCGCTTGGCAAAGGCGGGGCAGTATACAGACGTCGCGCATCTCCTGCCGATTTACATGGGAATCCCCGAGGCCGTGCGCAAATGGGACGAGAGGCTTTAGGCTGTAGACTGTGGGCTGTAGAAACTGCCGGAGGGGATGGATGTCTTGTTCGTTTACAGCTTCATCAAGCCGCTAGATGATAGGCTACGGCGATAATCACGCCCAGCACCGCCAGCACAATTCCGGCGATAGGTTGCCAGCGCCCGGGGATGCCTGCGGGCGTCTGCTGCCGCAGCGCCAGCACACCAAACACGATCGCCAGGATGGGCGGCACGACCAGCACGCTTAAGGGCAGGCTGATCAGCCCCAGGATGAAGCTGGGCAGGCCGAAATTACTGCCCGCGTTCCTGGCCGGCGCCTGCTCGGTCCCTTCCAGCGTAAAGGGAACTCCGCAGCGGGCGCAGTTGTTGCGACTCACCTCGTTCAGGGCCGAACAGCGCGGGCATTCGATGGCCTGGCAGTCATCGGGCATGCGCACGATTTTGGCGCCCGCTGGCCCGCGGCGGCATACGCGTGCACGGGCTGCGCGTATTCCTGCTCAGGCAGCGTGCCGCCGGTGCGCACGGCCGCACCGTCGGGGGTGGGGACCAGGAATTCGGCCGCACAGGTGGGGCACTGGCCTCTCTGGCCGACCATGCCCGTATACGCCTCCAGCCGGCAACTGCACTGGCTGCACCGGAAGGAAAATACCTTGCCCAGCGGGATGGATGGGTCACGCTCTGCCGGATCGGCCACCAATATGCTGGCCGCGCAGTGCGGGCAGCGGATCGGATGGCCCACCTGCACGGCCATCACGCCGATGTTGGCCCGGCATTTGGGGCATGTCACCTGGAAATCCATTCCGCGCACTCCCTGCATTTCAAGCGGCTTGGCCAATCATAACTTCGCCGGCTTTGGCCGCCTAGAGACTATACGCCCATCGCCAAACTGCTGTTGCCAAGTGGACGCTTTGTGCCGACAATGACGGCCTGATGCGAAAGATCCTGCACCTTATCGATTCGCGTACACCAACGGCCGCGGCGGCGCCCCTGGCCATGCTCAAGCGCTACAGGCCCGCGGATGTTATCGCCAGCCTGGGACCGCTGGATCGTCCTGATCTGCCTGCCCCCGATATGATCATTCGCCAGCCTTTGCCGCGCGCGTTCACCAGCGTCACCCGCGTGAATGATGTGGCGGATGACATGCAGGCCCTCGTCCATTGCTGGAACGAGCAGTTGACGGATCTGATCATGAGCGTGCCGAACTATTCCTCGGTGTTCGTGCCGCCATCGGCAAAACGACTGGAAGCCATGCGTGTAAGCGCCCGCAAGGGAAGTTTTCTTATTGCCTCTTCGGAGTATCTGGCGGACAGCCTCCGGGCGGCCAAGGTGAAAACGGCCGCCGTGCAGCAAATTACTCCCGTTGCTGAGGCGGTGGCAAAGGAGCGGCGAACTTCGAACCCGCCGGCTTCTTTGGCGTCGGATAAGAATCGAAGGTTGGTGCTGCTGACTGTGCCTCAGCATGACCGCGACCAGGGGCCGTACTGGTCAGTCTGGGCGCTGGGGCTGGTGCAGCAGATTTCTGATGAGCTGGAACTGGTTATCTGCGGCGAAAGTGCCCCCGCGCGCAAAGCCTACGAGCTTGCGCGGCTGAACAACCTGCTCGATCGCGTGCGCATGGTGAGCGATGCGCAGAAAGCCTGGGCCGCCGCGGATGTGGCGATTCTTTATGATGGCGACGGTGTCGGCATGACTGGCCTGGCCCAAGCGGTGGCGAATCATTTGCCTGTAATCGCCTCGGATTGCGGGGAGCTTTCCCAGCGGCTGGCACATGAGCGGACGGCGCTTCTGGCAAAGCCCGCCGCGCCGTTAATGCTGGCCAGGGCGATCTGGCGTTTGGTGCGCGAGCCGGCGCTGGCTGCGCGGCTGGCGGATGGGCGCGGGCCGAATTGGCGTCCCTGATGGATGTAGATGGCTATTGGCAGCGCATGGATTTACTTTATCACAAGCAGCTCGTGACGTTAGACTCCAACGCGCAGTCCCTGGGTGCATTCGGGAGCCCGTCGCATGGCCGAGAAAACTGGCCCCATAAATGAAAAATGTCCGCATCTGCTGCATGGCGGGGATTACAACCCCGACCAATGGCGGCAGTATCCGCACGTGTTCGATGAAGACGTGCGGCTGATGAAGCAGGCCTCTTGCAACGCCATGACTGTGGGCGTGTTTGCCTGGGCGCAGCTTGAGGTGGCGGAAGATAAGTTCGATTTTTCGTGGCTGGATGCCACGATGGACCGCCTGGCCGGCGGCGGTATTTACGTCATATTGGCCACGCCCTCGGGTTCCAAGCCGACCTGGATGAGCGAGAAGTACCCCGAAGTCTGCCGCGTAAATCCACAGGGCCAGCGCGAACAGCACCAGCACCGCCACAATCACTGCCGCACATCGCCGGTGTATCGCCGCAAGTCGCAGCAAATCAACCGGCTCCTGGCCGAGAGATACAAGGCGCACCCGGCGCTGCTGGCCTGGCACGTCTCCAACGAATACAACGGCAGCCCCTGCCATTGCGAGCTGTGCTACAACGCCTTTCGAAGCTGGCTGAAAAAACGCTACCACGACAGCCTGGATGAACTGAACCACGCCTGGTGGGCGGCCTTCTGGAGCCATACCTACTCGGACTGGAACCAGATCCGGCCGGTCGATCCCGGCATCCACGGCCTGATGCTGGACTGGCAGCGCTTCACGACCGAGCAGACCATTGACTTCTACCGCAATGAAATCGTGCCCCTGCGCCAGCTGACGCCCAAGGTTCCGATCACCACGAATTTCATGGGCTTTTCGCCCACGCTGGATTACTGGAAATTCGCCGCCGAGGTGGATGTGATCAGTTGGGACAGCTACCCCTGCTATTCCGACAGGGCCGACTGCTGGCTCAATGCGGTGGCGGTTTCGCTGGCCCACGACATGAACCGCTCCTTTAAGAAGAAGCCCTTCCTGCTCATGGAGTGTACGCCCAGCGTGACCAACTGGTCCGAGGTTTCCAAGCTCAAGCGCCCCGGCGTACACGTGCTGGAAGGCCTTCAGGCCGTCGCGCACGGCAGCGATTCGGTGCAGTATTTCCAGTGGCGCAAGGGCCGCGGCGGCTCGGAAAAATTCCATGGCGCAGTGGTTGACCATTTCCCCACGCCCAAGACGCGCGTGTTCGGCGAGGTCTCCAGGCTGGGGCAGATTTTTGGGAAATTGGATGCGGTTGTCGGCGCCGCGACGCCCGCCCAGGTAGCCATCATGTACGATGTGGAGAGCCGCTGGGCGCTGGAGCAGGCGCAAGGCCCGCGCCGCGAGCACCGCGATTACATCGAGACGCTGGCCGCGCACTACCGGCCGTTCTGGAGCGCGGGCGTCTCCTGTGATGTGGTAAACGAGAATTCCAACCTGGGCGGCTACAAGCTCCTGATCGCCCCCATGCTGTACATGGTCCGCCCGGGCGTGGCCGAGCGCATCGAAACCTTCGTGCGCGGCGGCGGAACTTTCGTCACCACCTATCTCTCCGGCATCGCCAACGAGAGCGACCTGTGCTTCATCAACGGTTTTCCGGGGCCTCTGCGAAAGATGCTGGGGATCTGGGCCGAGGAGATCGACGCCCTGTACGATGATGAGGTGGTACACCTGGTGGGGGCGCAGAATAACACCGCCGGGCTGGCCGGGGCGTACCGTGCGCACCACTTCTGCGACCTCATCCACGTCGAAGGGGCCGCCGTCCTGGCCACATATGTGGCGGAGTTTTATGGCGGCCGCCCCGCGGCCACGGTGAATAAGTTCGGCAATGGCCGCGCGTTTTATATTGCCAGCCGCAACGATGACCGCTTCCAATCCGATTTTTACAACCACCTCATTGATGAGCTGAAGCTCCGCCGCGCGCTGGGGATGAATCTGCCCGAAGGTGTGACCGCCCAGATCCGCACGGATGGCAAGCGGGAATTCATCTTCATCCTGGGCTTTAACCGCCAAGGCGTGGACATTCCTTTAGGGGATGCCAAATACAAGGATGTGCTGACAGGCGAGGAAGTGGGGGGCATCATGAACCTGCGGCCGTATACGGTACGCATTCTGGAGCCAAAGTAAGTCGGCTCAGAGGCAGCCCCGGCCACCAGGTTGACCACAGGTTGACCAGTGCTGTCAACCTGATTAAGTATTGTATTTAAAACAACTTAAATCTAGTTTTTCCTCAGGTTGACCAGGTTGACCACTCTGCCGCATATCCTGTTGCGGTCTTCGGGATTTGTTAGGGAATTGGCCAAAAGTCCCGCTCCAGTTGTCCCTTTTCTCATCCCTTGCATCCCTGCTATTCTTCTTCTCATTTTGCGCGGCGGGTGCCATCAAAACTTGAGATCCAGCCGCACCGTCATCACCAGCGCATCGGGAAATTGTCCGCCGGGATTGGCGATATATTGCAGGTCCGGCTGAAGCGTCGCCCAGGGCGTCAACTGCAACTGGTAAGTCAATTCGTACGCCAGTTCGTACGGCTGGGGCAAATCCGCCTGACCCGATAGTTGAACATACTGGGCCGTGAAACCGAGCACATCGCTGGGCCGGCTGGGCAAAAGGCCCGTCCAGGTGATGCCCCCGCCGAGGTGTCGGTACATCGGCTGAATATCTTTCGCGGTTCTACCCCACTCCAGGAAGGACCGGATGCCCGGGCCATCGTCGTTGGCATCGGCCGGCTGCCAGAGGGTCTGATCGAAGATCGCGTAGGCCCCCGCCGTGCCATCCCGCGTATTGCCGTCAAATTCCTTGAACTCGCCCGTGTGCTCCCACGCGCCCAGCTTGAAATTGCCCGCCCGCTCGAAGAGCGCCGCCTGTTTCCACTTGAAGCCCGTTTCCTGCACCAGGTAAACGCCTCCGGTGCTCAGCTGGGCATCCTGCGGGGTGCCAACCCAGTTTCCGAAGTCGACGGATCGATTGGCGTAATAGGCGCCGACACCGGCATACCAAGTGTCGCAGGGCTCCAGGAACGCGGCTATGCCGGGCATCGGATCCGGAGTGGTGGGCAGGAGGAAGTTCGTCGGACTGAGCTGGCTGGAACTGTGGAGAAAGCCAAGACCGTAGTCGATGACATCAAACTCGGTGTTGACATCCGTCTTGCCGATCTTGACGCGAACTTTGTCATCCAGCAGCTTCTGCTGATACCATAGCTCGAAGAGCTGGAGGTAGTGGGGCTGGTTTTGCTTGTCGAACACTTGCAGGTCGCCGACCAGTTCCTCGGTAGGATTTCCGCCGCCGTGGTACTCCAGGTCCGCATAAAAAGTGCCGCCGGGCCACTTCAGGAGTTTCTCCGTGTCCAGCATCAGCCCGGCGTCGAGCGTGGCGGCCCCGACCGTTTTGGAGGTGCTGATGCCGCCCCGGAAATTGTCAAAGCCCTCCAGCACGGCCTCCAGGGTTATATCCACACCGGCTTCTTTTAACTTGCTGCGCTGGCCGCCCCAGTCTCCTGTGGCCCTGTCCTCAAATTTGCTTTCTGCCGCGGCCGGCTGGGGCTGGTTTGCGGATACATCCGCCGCGCGGCTGTAGAGACAGCCAATCTGCGCCGCAATCGCGGCTACTAACATGGCCGGCCACACAGACCGGCCTGGCTGAAAGGCTTTGCCTTTGCCCACCCGCCATCTCCCATGCCCGGGCTCAACACAAACAGCATGACTACCTGGTTTAGCTGAGTGTACCTGACGGGTCATGGCCGCACGAGTGGGGGGATGTTGCATAACATTCTCACACGAAGCTGCACAGGCAGAAAGGATGAGATATGGACCTACGAGACAAGATCATTCTGGTATCGGGGGCTACGGGTCATCAGGGCGGCGCCACGGCGCGGAAACTCCTGGAACAGCGCTGCCGCGTGCGGATTCTGACGAGGGACCCCGATAAACCCGCCGCGCGGGAGTTTATCGGCATGGGGGCGACGGCCGTAAAAGGCAGTTTTGATGAGCCCGAATCACTGAGGGAGGCCTTGAAAGGCTGTTACGGCGCATTCAGTGTGCAAGACTTCTACACCGCCGGCTTTGAAGGCGAGATCAGGCAGGGCACGGACTTTGCGGACGCCGCTGCGGAGGCGGGCGTGGAGCATTTCATTTATTCCTCCGTCGGCTCGGCCGATAAGCGCACGTCCATCCCGCATTTTGAAACGAAATGGCAGATCGAAGAGCATGTCCGCTCGCTGGACATGAACTGGACGATCCTTCGCCCCGTCTTCTTCATGGATAATTTCAGCGCGCCAAATTTTCGCGCCGGCATCATGCGCGGCGTTCTATCCAACCCGATGCGGCCGGATAAGCCCTTGCAGATGATCGCGGTGGATGACATTGGCGCGATCGCCGCGCTGGCCTTTGCCAAAGGCGAGGAATGTTACGGCCGCGCGTTCGATATCGCCGGCGATGAACTGACCATGGAGCAGGCAGCCCAGCAGTTCTCAGAGGTTCTGGGGCAGACCGTGCGCTTCCAGCAGGCCCCGCTGGATGAGCTCAAAAAGAGCATGCCTGGAGTGGCTACGATGTTCCAGTGGTTCAATGATGTGGGCTACAGCGCCGACATCGAGCGCGTGCGCGAATTTTACCCGGGCCTGCTGACATTCAATGCCTGGCTGAAACAGTCCGCCTGGGCGGGACAGCGGGCGGCCTGATTTGCGATTCTTGATTTGCGATTTGCGATTGAACGACCGGAAAAGGATATTCCAGTTCGCGAATCGAATTCAAATATCGGTAATTACTTCATCCATTCATACATCTGATAGTGCTCGCCGTCCATCCCTAACGCCTCGTACGTGCGCTGGGCGCACTGGTTGCGTTTATCGACGTATAACCGCAAGCAGCAAAGCGTTACATCCGACAGCACCATTTTCTTAAGGTGCTCATATAAGGCGGCAAAAACGCCGCGGCGGCGAAACTCCGGGCGGATGTACACGGAGTGGATCCAGATGACCATGCCGTTGCGCCAGTCGGACCATTCGGGGATGGTTAAAAGGCCGCCGGCTACTTGGCCCTCACATTCGGCGATGATATACGCGCCTCGGGAAGGCACATCGAAGACGCCGCGCACGCCCAGCCGCACTGTCGGCGGATCGAGTTTTACCCCCTCGGTCTCCTGGGCCATGGCAAGCTGGAATTGGACGATGGTGTCGATGTCCGCCGCGCAGGCGGGGCGAATATGAACTGGAGTCTTTTGCTGTCTGCTCATTTTTGATTCGCAAGAAAGAACATCCGACCGCAACAACCGTCATTGGGTTCTGACAATCGAAAATCAAAATTCCAAAACCTAAAATTGCTTGAGGAATCGCACGTCGTTCTCAAACAGCAGCCGGATATCCGGTATCCGGTGCTTTCGCATGGCCATGCGTTCGATGCCTAATCCGAAGGCGAAGCCTGTGTACTTCTCGCTGTCATAGCCGACGGCATCCAGGACATTTGGATCGACCATGCCGCAGCCGCCCAGTTCGATCCACTTGGTTCGAACCATCATCGTAGTGGAACAGCAGGTCCACCTCCGCCGAGGGCTCGGTGAAGGGGAAGAAGCTGGGGCGAAAGCGGGTCTGCACATCGCGGCCGAAGTAGGCCTTGCAGAACTGGTCCAGGCAGGTTTTCAGGTCCGCCATGGTCACGCCCTCATCGACGAATAGCCCCTCGACCTGGTGGAACATGAAGCTGTGCGTGGCATCGACCGTGTCGGGGCGGTACACGCGGCCGACCGCGATCACGCCGCACGGGCGGTTTTTGCTTCTCCATCACGCGGGTCTGAATGGTCGAGGTCTGGCTGCGCAGGAGCATGTGCGGGGTGATGTAGAAATTCTCCAGCGAGTCCCGGGCGGGGTGGCTCTCCGGGATATTCAAAGCGATGAAATTATGCCACTCATCCTCGACCTCGGGGCCATAGGCCACATCAAAGCCCATGCGGGCGAAGATTTCCGTGAGCTCGATAGATCGTCTGCGTGATTATGTGCGGCCGGCCGATGGCCAGGGGCGTCCCCGGCAGCGTGACATCTACTTTAGGTCCAGCCGCGGCGGCGGGCGCGGCGGCTTTTTTTGCCTCCTCATGCAGTGATTCAATGGCCACCTTGACGTCGTTGGCCAGCTTGCCCGCGGCGGGTTTTTCGGCGGGGGGAACTTCTTTCAGCCTCATCATAGCCGCTTTGACGGCGCCCTTGGCGCCCAGGTAGCGGATGCGGAACTGCTCCACCTGGTCGGGGCCGGAAAGCTTAGCCGCCTCACCTTGGGCTTGCGCCAACATCGATTTCAGATCGTCGAGAAGACCCATGGGTGCTCCAAGAGGCTGTTAGGCTGTAGACTGTTGGCACAGCGGGACGGTAGAACGTCAACTCGCCTGTTGCCGGCCTTTCCAAGGGGCGAAGGCCACGGATGCACAAAACTAGACTTTCGTCTATAGCCCTACAGCCCACTGTCTACAGCCTCAATCCCACATAAAAGAAAGGCCCGTCTTTGCCGGACGGGCCTTGATCAATTTTGAACTTTCACCCGCCGCTATGCCGCATTCTGGGCCGCTTCCACGAGCTTGTCAAACATCTTTGGATCGACGATGGCGATCTCGGAGAGCATCTTGCGATTCAAGGTGATGCCGGCTTTCTTCAGGCCGCCCATGACTGCGCTGTAGCGGCTGCCGCGCTCTTCGCACGCGGCGGTGATACGCGTGATCCACAGCGCCCGGAAATCGCGCTTGCGGTTGCGGCGGTCGCGGTAGGCGAACACGCCCGCGCGAATGATCTGGCTGATGGCCAGGTTGTGCCGGCTGGTGGTAAAACCGCGATGGCCGCGCACGGCCTTCATGCGGAGTTTGTGTTTCTGGTGGCGGGCGGCGCCCTTGCGTACGCGAGGCATGTGGCATTCCTTTCATGACGGCCGCCGGGCGATCTTTACTTAGACCTGTTGGTTTTGGCAGTTGCCACTGCGAGGCAAAACCTTTTTCCCGGCTGGGCCAGCCTGTTTATCGCCGCTGGGCTTACATTCCCAGCAACTTGCGAAGCGTCTTGGTATAGCCTTTGGGCATGATCGTGGCCTTGCGGCCACGGCGGATCTGCTTGCCCGATTTATTGGACAGAAGGTGCCCGCGGCCGGGCATGCGCTTCTTGAACTTGCCCGTGGCCGTCACCTTGATCCGCTTGGTCACGGTCTTGCGCGTCTTCATCTTCGGCATCGGAGGCACCTTTCAACTTCAATATACTGGACCCCACCGGGCCCATGGGTCAAAGACCAAGTATTTTACAGGCTCTAAAGCCTGTGTAAAGGGGAAATTCGCTGTTGGACTAGAGGCCGGAGGCTGGAGACCGGAGGAACATCCGGATATCGACATGAGGGCCTTCTCTGAAGGCGCCTCTGATCTCGATTAGACCTTCATCCACTTCCCCACAGCCTACAGTCTACAGCCTATCAGGCGTTAGTCACACCTGCGGCGCAGACCCGCGGCTGCTCGGCCGGCTGGGCCGGCGCCTGCTGGACCGGCTGGGGAGCCGCCTGCTGCACCGGTTTGGCCGCGGGGGCCTGGGCCGGCTTGGGGTTTTGCGCTGCCGGTTTGGCGGCGTGTTTTGCGGCAGGTTTGGCGTCGCCCGCGCCCATGGCGCGTATGACCATGGTCAGCCGGCGGCCTTCCATCTTGAAGTCCCGCTCGATCTTGGCCACCTGGGCCAGTTCCTGCTTGATCCTGTTGAAGGCCTCGTACCCCAGATCCGAGTGCGCCATTTCGCGGCCGCGGAAGAGCATGGTGAATTGCACCTTGTTGCCCTTGGCCAGGAATTCCTTGGCGTGGTTGACCTTGATCATCTGGTCGTGCGGATCGGTCTTGGGCCGCATGCGGACTTCTTTGAGGACGATCTCGTGCCGATGGCTCTTGGCCTTCTGGTCCTTCTTCTTCTGCTCGTACTTCCATTTGCCGTAGTCCATGATGCGGCAAACGGGGGGCTTAGCCGTCGGAGCAACTTCCACCAGGTCCAGATCGGCCTCCACGGCCATGCGCCGGGCGTGGTCAACTTCCACAACACCTACCTGATTGTCATCCTGATCGATCAGACGGATGGGAGATACCCGTATCTGATGGTTGACACGCAAAAACTTGCTGATGGGCTGTCCTTTCTAAAAGGTTTCTATTCTAGGGCCGGACCACGCCGGCCGCTGACTGCTAACATCTAATCATACCACCGGCGGGGCAAAAGCAATCTGCCGGCCGCGAGAATTTCTTTCGCCGACGAACCGCTCGAGCGCCGCGGCCAAAGGCACGCTGCCTACATCGCCGCCGGTCCGGTGCCTGACGGATACGCTGCCGGCTTCCTGTTCTTTCGCGCCAAGGATACACATATAAGGCACTTTCTGCAATGTAGCCTGGCGAATCTTCGCGCCGACCTTGTCGGCTGAATCATCCAGGCTGGCCCGCAGCCCCGCCGCGCAGATGCTGCTGCACGGAACGGGCGTAATCAATCACCTTTTCGCTCACGGGCAGCACCGCCACCTGCACAGGCGAAAGCCACAACGGGAATGCCCCGGCAAAGTGCTCGATGAGGATGCCGATGAACCGCTCCAGCGAGCCGAAGGGCGCGCGGTGGATCATCACCGGTCGGTGGGGGCGGTTATCCGCGCCGATATACTCCAGGCCGAACCGCTCGGGCAGGTTGTAATCCACCTGGATCGTTCCCAACTGCCATTCGCGGCCGATGCAGTCCTTGACGACAAAGTCGATCTTGGGCCCGTAGAAGGCCGCCTCGCCGCGCTCCTCGGTGTAGCTCATGCCGGAGGCATGCACTACGTGGCGGAGGTTAGCTTCCGCGCGCTCCCAGTTCTCGGCCGAACCCACATACTTATCCGCATTGGGGTCGCGCAGGCCGATGCGCACGCGGAAGTCAGTCAGCTCCAGCGTCGAGAGCACCAGCTTCACCAGGTCGATGCAGCCGGCCACTTCGCCTTCGATCTGCTCGGGCGTGCAGAACAGGTGGGCATCATCCTGGCAGAAGCCGCGCACGCGGGTGAGCCCGGATAGCTCACCCGACTGCTCCATGCGGTACACCTGGCCAAACTCGGCTGAGCGCAGCGGCAGATCGCGGTAACTCCGCGCGGCGGACTTATAAATCCGCAGATGATGCGGACAGTTCATGGGCTTCAAGAGGTAGCCCTCATCCTCGCTCATCTCGATGGGCGGGAACTGGCTGTCCTTGTAGTACGGGTAATGGCCGCTGGTGCGATACAGATCCAGCTTGCCGATGTGCGGGGTGTACACCACCTGGTAGCCGCGCGCGACCAGTTCGCCGCGCAGCCAGGTCTCCAGTTCGCCGCGGACGATCGCGCCGTTGGGCAGCCACAGGGGCAGACCCGGCCCGACCTGATCGTCCAGGAGGAACAGTGCAAGCTGCTTGCCGATAATGCGATGGTCGCGCTTGCGCCTCATCGATGCGGGTGAGGTGCGCCTCGAGGTCCTTGCTGGAAAAGAACGCGGTGCCGTAAATGCGGGTGAGCATCTTGTTCTTTTCACTGCCGCGCCAGTACGCGCCGGCCACGCTTAAGAGCTTGACCGCCTTGAGGCGCCCGGTCGAAGGCAGGTGCGGCCCGCGGCACATATCCAGAAAATCGCCCTGCTCGTACAGGCTGATGGACTTTACGTTCTCGGCGGTGACCAGGTCCTCGATCATCTCGATCTTGTAGTCCTGGCCGCGCTTGGCCAACTCGGCCTTGGCCTCGCTCACCGGCAGCTCGCGCCGCTCGATGGCGATGTCTTCCTTGATGATCTTGGCCATCTCGGCCTCGATCTTGGGGAAATCCTCAAGGGAGACCGGCTCCTTGAGGTCGAAGTCGTAATAGAAGCCGTACTGAAAATCATCCGTCAGCGCCGGACCGATGGTGTACTGCACGCCCGCGCCATACAGCCTGCGCATGGCCTGCGCCAGCACGTGCGCGGCGGTGTGCCTCAAAACCTCCATCCCTTCCTTGTCGCGGTCGGTAATGATGCGCAGGGCATGCTCACCTTCGGGCAGCCTGGCGGCCAGATCAATCATCTTGCCATCCACCTGCGCCGCCAGGGCAGCACGGGCCAGACCGGGTGAGATATCCTTGGCCACCTGGAGGGCCTCTACGGGCTGGTCGTACTCTCTACTGCTCTTGTCCGGCAGAATCACTTTGACCATGGTCGCTGACTTTCTATGGAAAAAAACTCGGCACGCAAACTTGCCCCGCCCCAAAGCGGACGCAACCTTTGCATGACCTCTAAAAGAGGTTCATGCAGGCTACGCCGTTCTCGTCGTGCGGGTCATGTTTGCGTGCCGTCTATAAAGCAATCAACACGATATTCTACAGGCCCTTTGCTCTTCCTCCAAGTGTCATTCTTTAGCATCGGCTGTGGGACTTTTGGGGCTGAAGCCTTATAGGCCGGTAGTTTGCTTGCCTGGAAAAAGACGAAGTGCCGAGCGCGACCATTTTGGCATGGTATCCATGGGCGCAACATCAGATTAGCACGCAAGAACTGAAAGGAGCCGCACGCATGGGATTCGTGAGTATCTTGTACTTAAATCCTTTATGCATAAGGTGCTATAAGATCCCACGATGGCGAGTTTCTCGTGAGTATCTTGACCTTCTCGTGAGTATCTTGACCTTCGTGAAAACTGCGCCCCTTTAAACGGCATGGCCAAGAACACGTGCCAGACCTACCATATATAGTATGTCCTGCCCCGTCGCGCAGCACATTTGGGGCGTCACCCAAAGAATTTTGCATCGATTTCGTACTTTTTGTGCTTGCGCAAAATTTGCGTTTAGTTAGAGTTGCGCTAAACTTGCCAGTATTGCTCCTCAATTCCTGATTTGCGGCCGAACATTTCGCCTTGAATTCGCCGATACCCACTACATATAGTGGTATCGCACTTTGCGGCATACAAAATAAGGTGCTAAAACAGTTCTGTGTGCCGGTTGAATTGAAAAGGAAAGAGTTCTAAACACGGTCCTGTTTTCCTGTCGGACCGCAGCATCTTATAAACCAGACCCATGAGGCATGGCCGTGCGCAGGGATGGTGCGCGGCGAGGGAGTCGGGCATGTTGGAACGGATTCGTAAGCGCGACGGCTCGGTCGTGCCATTTTCTCCGGAAAAAATCACCCACGCCATCTTCAAGGCGGCCGTGGCGGTGGGGGGCAGCGATTTTCAGCGGGCCGAGGAACTAAGCGCGCTGGTGCTGAAGTTAGGCGCGGAAAAATTTGCTAACCGTGTCCCCGAGGTTGAGGACATCCAGGATCTGGTGGAGAAGGTCCTCATCGAGGCCGGCCACGCCCGCACGGCCAAGGCCTACATCCTGTACCGCGAAAAGCGGCACGGTGCCCGCAAGATGAACGCCCTGATCGGGGCCACCATCAAGATGTTCTCGAACTACCTCCAGGAAAAGGACTGGCAGGTCAAGGAGAACGCCAACCAGCAGAAATCCATCAACGGCCTCAACAACTACGTCCGCGAATTCTTCACGAAGAGCTACTGGCTGCACGAGCTCTACCCTGAAGATGTCCGCAAGGCGCACGAATCGGGCGACCTGCACATCCACGACCTGGGTTTCCTGGGCCCGTACTGCGCCGGCTGGGACCTGCGCAGCTCCTCATCGAAGGTTTTGGCGGCGTGCCGGGCAAGGTGGAATCCAAGCCGGCCAAGCACCTGCGGCTCATTTCTGGGGCAGATCGTCAACTCCACCTTCACCACGCAGGGCGAGACGGCCGGCGCGCAGGCCTGGAGCAGCTTCGACACGTACTGCGCCCCCTTCATCCGCCGCGACGGCCTCTCCTACGAGCAGGTCAAGCAGGCGCTCCAGGAATTCATCTTCAACCTGAACGTGCCCACGCGCGTGGGCTTCCAGTGCCCCTTCTCCAATCTCACGTTCGACCTGAAAGCGCCAAAGACGCTGGCCAATGAGTGCGTGATCATCGGCGGCGCGATCCAGGATGAGAAGTACGGGGATTTCCAGGCGGAGATGGACCTGTTTAACCGGGCCTTCTGCGATGCCATGATGGAAGGCGACGCCAAGGGCCGCGTCTTCACGTTCCCCATCCCCACGATCAATATCACCAAAGACTTCGACTGGGACAGCCCCTCCGTCGACGCCTTCATGGAGATCACGGCCAAGTACGGCATCCCGTACTTCGCCAATTATGTCAATGCGGATCTCTCGCCTGAAGATGCCGTCTCCATGTGCTGCCGCCTGCGGCTCAACACCAAAGAACTCCGCAAGCGCGGCGGCGGCCTCTTTGGCTCCAACCCGCTCACGGGGTCGATCGGCGTGGTCACGATCAATCTGCCGCGCATCGGGTTCAGCGCCCGCAGCGTGGAGGATTTTAAGGAGCGACTTGGCCGCGCTGATGGATGTGGCCAAGACCTCACTTGAGATCAAGCGCAAGGTGGTGGAGGAGCAGACGGATGCGGGCCTGTACCCTTATTCCGCCCACTACCTGCGGCACGCCAAGCAGCGCACGGGCAACTGGTGGCACAACCACTTTTCGACCATCGGCATCGTGGGCATGAACGAGGCCCTGCTCAATTTCACAGGGCAATCCATCGCGGACGAAGGAGGCAAAAAATTTTCCCAGGACATTTTGAACTTCATGCGTGATCGCCTGACGGAGTTCCAGGACCAGACCGGCCACGTCTATAACCTGGAGGCCACGCCCGCCGAGGGCACGGGCCATCGCCTCGCGCGGATGGACAAGCAGCGTTTCCCCGAGATCATCACCGCCGGCGATGAGGCCCCGTATTACACCAACTCCACCCAACTGCCCGTGGGGCAGACGGAAGACATCTTCGAGGCCCTGGAGCTCCAGGATGATTTGCAGGCCTTGTATACCGGCGGCACGGTCCTGCACCTGTACCTGGGACAGGCCGTGGATGACCCGGACTTGTGCAAGAAGCTGATCAAGCGGATCTTCAGCCGCTACAAGCTGCCGTACCTGTCCATTACGCCCACATTTTCCATCTGCCACGAGCACGGCTATATCAGCGGTGAATTCTTCAAATGTCCCACGTGCGGTGGGGAGACGGAAGTCTGGTCGCGCGTTACGGGCTATCTACGGCCGGTGCAGCATTTCAACGATGGCAAGCGGGCCGAGTATTTCCAGCGCCGCAAATTCGCCCTGCCGGAGGTGATGGCATGAGGATCGCCGCCATCCACAAGTGCAGCCTGGTGGATTACCCCGGTCGCCTGGCCGCGGTGGTGTTCACGCCCGGCTGCAACCTGCGCTGCGGCTATTGCCACAATCGCTCGCTGATCGACCAGGCCGCCACGCAGGAATTTATCGAGCCGGCAGAAGTGCTGGATTTGCTCATGCGCCGCCGCGGCCTTCTGGATGGCTTGGTGATTACCGGCGGTGAGCCCACGCTTCAGGATGGTTTAGCCGAATTCTGCGAACAGGTCCATGCCGCGGGATTGTTGGTGAAACTCGATACCAACGGCACGCGGCCATCTGTCTTAGAAGAACTGATTGGCGCTCATCTTGTCGATTTTGTAGCGATGGATGTCAAGGGTCCTATCGCGCTCTACGATGAGGTGTGTGGCTGTACGGTGGACACGGAGGCCATCGCCCGGAGTATCCGCCTGTTACTCCTCGAACAGGTGGAGTATGAGTTCCGCACGACGTTTGCGCCGCCGCTATCGACCGCGGATGTGCTCGCGATCGCGGTGCAGGTGCGAGGCGCCCGGCGGTACGTGCTTCAGCAGTATCGCCAGATGAGCCCAGGATCAGCCGCCGCGCATAGTCACGCCACGGCACGCGAGGCGGCACGGCTTGCAGCGCCCCTGGTCGGCCGGTGCGAGGTAAGAGGACTGAAGGACCAGTCTTCACTCGCACCGGCTGGCGAGGTTTTGACTATGGCTGTGGCCTGAGTTACTGAAAACTTCAAACTACAAACTGACAAACTACAAACAAATCCCAAGCACCAATTTCCAAACGAACTCCTCGAAAGGTCTTATTGAGATTTGGGGTTTGGAGCTTCTCTGTAGTTTGTAGTTTGGGATTTGCAGTTTGAGCCGGAAATCCTCTGAAGGTCTTGTTGGAGCTTGCGATTTGGAGCTTTTTTGTAGTTTGTAGTTTGTAGTTTGAAGTTTGTAGTTTTGCATTACCGAGAGGGATGTAGTGATACTTTCCGATATTCAAATAAGAGAAGCCTTCGCCACCGGCAGGATTGCCCTCGATCCAGCCCCGTCCGACACCCAATTTGCACCTTCCTCGATTGATCTTCACGCCGGCCGCGAATTTCGCCGCTGGAAGAGCCTGGATGTGGCCTTGGTTGAACCGGTCAAGCTTTCCAGCGTGAATCTTCAGACCTTGGCCAAGTGGCTGGAAAATCTGCCCACGCAGGCCGATGGCAGCGTGATCATCGCGCCGGGGGCCTTTGTCCTGGCGCAGACGAAGGAGAAAATCTCCCTGCCGCACGATAGCCGCCTGGCCGCGCGGGTGGAGGGCCGCTCCAGCTATCCGCGGCTGGGCCTGGTCGTCCACATGACCGCCCCGACCATACACGCCGGTTTTTCCGGCACCATAGTTTTAGAGATGATGAACTTCGGCCCCTTCCCCCTGGTCATCGAACCGGAAAAAACCCGCATCTGCCAGCTCATCTTCGAAGAGCTCGGCTCCGCCCCCTCGGGCAAGGTCCAGACGGCGTTTCAGAATCAGGCGGGCGTTTTAGGACCGATAGGGTCTTCCGAATAAGAGGGCTTACCACCAAGAACACCAAGAACACCAAGAACACAAAGAGCACCAAGAGAAGCAGGGCAAAGATAAAGGGGGGCTCTTGTTGGTGCCACGGCTGAAATCGCATGAAGACCGAAATGCGACCTTCCGGCAGTCGCTTTTTTTTGGTAACCCCGGAAGGGGTTGCTATAGCGATAGCCCCGGGTTGCCGAGCGTCTTGGCACGGCGAAGCCGGGCAGCGAGGCTACCCGGGGTAAGGTCGTTTTTTGTCATCAACCCCGGAAGGGGTTGGATAATTCTTGCGCTGCCAGCCAGTTTCTGATGCGGCGGTTATTGAACCCCTACAGGGGTTCCGGATTTGGGGGCGGCCTTCCTAGTTTCCGCGCGTTGCGATTGGCAGCGTGCCCAAGGTCGTGGCTCCCGCGCTGATATCTTATTGACATGATTGAATTCTGCTGTATCGTACCTTGCGCTCTGGCCTGCTGGGTGTAAGGGAGCGGCAGAGCTGATTCAATCTGAGGGTGTGTGGGCGCGTCTCGCTCACGCAAGCACACCTATAGGCCGCCCGGCCAAGTTCCCAACCACAGAGAGAAAATGCGCACCCTGACATCCGCTCGGGGAAACGGCGGAGAGGGTGACCAGCCTGAGCCGATTGGCCGCATTCATGTGAGGGGCAGGGCGAGCCTCGCTCCCTCGTTCTTTCCTGCCTTGAGGCCCCATCGGGCCGTGTTTCCGTGAACCGGGATTTTCCCCGCCCGTGCCGCACAGGGCGACGAGGGCTGTTGAAGTCCCACAATCGGTCGCAAGACCATGGGAAGATGAAAGGAAGGAACATGAGTGTGCGGAAGATGGCAATGTTTGACGTTGTGGCGGTTTGTGCAGCATTCTTGATTAATGTTCTTGCCAGTGAAGCATTTGGGGCGGCACCCTATAGGGCAATCGACTTGAACCCGGGCGGATTGATTGTGTCTATCGCCAAAGGGACCAACGGTACGCAGCAGGTCGGCTACGGCTACACGACAGCCATAGGCGGTGACCCCCACGCCATGCTCTGGAACGGCACTTCGGCTAGTGCCATTGACCTTACCCCCAGTGGTTTTAGCCAGTCAACGGCATGGGGGACCAATGGTGCACAGCAGGTTGGGTACGGCTACGGGGCATCCATAGGCGGGCACGCCTTGCTTTGGAATGGAAGTGCCACAAGTTACGTCGATCTGAACCCAAGTAGTGGGTTCAGTGGGTCCGAAGCTCTCGGAATCAGCGGTTCGCAGCAGGTTGGCTGGGGCTATGGGACAGCCACGGGTAATCAAGACCACGCCTTGCTATGGAACGGAAGTGCTGCCAGTTATCTCGATCTGAACCCCAGCGGCTTTAGCCAGTCAGTGGCCTATGGAACCAACAGTACACAGCAGGTTGGCTATGGTTTGGGTTCCGCTGGTCCTGTTCAACGCGCCTTGCTCTGGAATGGAAGTGCCGTCAGTTACGTCGATCTCACTCCTCAGCAGTTCTCCTCGGCTTCAGCCTGGGGAATCGGCGGTACGCAGCAGGTTGGCTCCGGCACTACTAGGGGCACCGGCGCAATGCACGCGTTGCTCTGGGCCGGCACTGCTGCCAGTTGGGTCGATCTAAATCCCAGCGAGTTCGTTTCGTCCGAGGCCTGGGGGACGAACGGTACCCAACAGGTGGGTTATGGTATCGACATATACAACTTCAAACATGCCCTGCTCTGGAACGGCGCCGCCCAGAGCTATATAGATCTGAACCAGTTCTTGCCGAGCGGTTTTGAACAATCCAGCGCCAACGCCATTGATTCCGGAGGCAATATTGTTGGCACGGCGTGGGACAGCGCAGGTGATTCCCACGCTTTCCTTTGGCAGCCTGTTCCCGAACCCGCCACGGTGTCCTTGCTGATCTTGAGCGGGCTGGCCTTTTTGCGAAAACGCCGTTACGCGTGGTGAACAGCCCACCCCGGCAAATGCTAAACATGTGGCTGCCTGTGTGGTAGCATTGGGCGCCAGTAGTGGTTCTTCGACCGTTCAAGTTTAAACTCAGGCTGTGTCATCTTTATTTCCATTGGGCATCTTGGTCGTAACCTTTTGGCTTGTGCAGTTTGCGTTTCGAAGAAGGAGACATAGCAAATGACAGAAATGGCCACTGATTTCAGCGTTTTCGAGCAGGTTATCGACCGGTATGCGACAGCTTTCACAGTGGAGATGATATCCACTTTCGACAGCCTCATTTTTTGCGATGTCCCTCAAAACGCATCCGGCCTTTTCGCAGAGCACAAGGGCATTGATCAGTTTCCTGTGCGAAAGAAGGGCAAAGTCATCGGCGTCGTTGAGAAACAATCAGGATCGAAAGTTTTTCCCCTTGAGGTTGGTCTGCTTACCGCCGCCAAAGAACCGCTTTGTCAGTTTCTCCCATCACTTAAGGAAAGAAAGTACATGCTCGTTCTCCGAGGAAGGGGGATTGAGGGAATCGTGACGCGAAGCGACCTAACGAAACTACCAGTTCGGCTTTATGGTTTTTCTCTAATTGCCCACCTGGAAACCTTGCTCGCGCAACTGATCGAGAAGCGATTTCAAGGCGACTCATTCAAGACTGAATTGGATACACACACCCGCAAGAGTTTTGAAAGCGAGCTCAAACGCTTGAGGAAAGAGGGGATGGACCCTCCACCGGTGGAAGCCCTGTGCTTGGATAGAAAATGCAAAATCGTGGCAAGAGCCTATGAGCTTGGCAAGCAGGCCACAGACGACCTTGCGGAGATCAAACAGATGCGTAATCAAGTTGCTCACATAAGAACCTATGCGAACGACCAAGATGATGTATGTCATTTCTTGGGACGGCTCGAACTGGCGCGTCAATGGATTACCAAGCTGCAAGACAAGCTTGCCGGCCAGTAGGTCCGGAGCCCACGAAGTGGGCGGCAGAATAGTAGCCACGGGCACTGGGCCTGAGTGGAGCGGCAGCGAACAAAGGCACGAGCCAGGGGAGAGATCCCCCAATAAACTCCCATTCCTGTAGTCTCGCGGACCGGCTTGCGACGGCGCAGCCTAGGCGAAGCCGGGAAGGTCCGCGCCTGTGAAATAATTCATGGGCGTCTCCCCAGAAGCTTCCTCAAGTTGTTGTTAAATAAAGTCTTACAAAGCATAGAAAATTCTGTCAATTGCCACAATTATCCTTGATAGAATTCAATACCCGTGGTACTATAAGGCGAAATGGAAAGGTATTTCCTCATCTGGAGGCATCGGCTGCCGCTCTTAACGCTGCGCGGCTGTCCGCGTTTCTTCCTCACCAGCGCATTCGCGGCGAAGGCCAACTGTATGACCCTAACAGTCGACGCAAACAGAGGCCGAACCAATCGTGGCAGAATGGATGTACTGTGGCAAACTAGGCAAAATGACGGAGAATTCGGATACACAAATCTGAGTAAGCCGTCTAGGTTTTACAAGGACTTACGTTACTCAATACCGTGTACCGCGTGTCGCGTGAACAATGGGCTGGGAGTGAAATCCGTTAGGGTCGATTCGAATTCTCGGTTTTTGTTTGCGATTTGCGATTGAAAAGAACGAGGATTAGGCCACCGCCGCGGCGGTAAAGGAGCAACATGACCGAAAACCTTTTCGATCTTTCCGGCCAGGTGGCCATTGTCACCGGCGCGTCGCGCGGACTGGGGCAATACATGGCGCGGGCCCTGGCGCGGGCGGGCGCCGATGTCATCATCACCAGCCGCGACCTTGCGCGGCTGTCCGAAACGGCCAAAGATATCGAGAAGATCGGCCGCCGCGTTTTTTGCCTCGCGCTGGATGTGCTGGACCCCAAGAGCATTGAGCAATTTGCGGATGCGGTCGCCAAAGAGGCGGGCCACGTCGAGATTCTCGTCAACAACGCCGGCTGCAACGTGCGCAAACCCGCGGTCGATGTGACCTGGGAGGATTGGGAGCTCATCGTCAACACGAACCTCCGCGCGCCGTTCTTTATCGCCCAGGCCATCGCCAAAATGATGATTCCGCGCGGCTACGGGCGGATCATCAATATCGGCTCGGTCACCTGCGTGACCGGCTACGCCAACCTCGCCCCATACTGCGCCAGCCGCGGCGGCATCAAGCAGATGACCATGAGCCTGGCCGATGACTGGGGCGTGTACGGCATCACGGTGAACTGCCTGGCCCCCGGCTGGTTTAAGACGAATCAGACGGCCGCGCTGTATGCCAATGAGGCCTGGGTGGAGTATCTGTGCGACAAAATTCCGCTGAAGCGGCCCGGCGAGCCGCACGACCTGGATGGGACGGTGGTCTTCCTGGCCAGCCGCGCCAGCGCGTATCTCACCGGGCAAACCATCCTGGTGGATGGCGGAATCTCGGTCGGTTCGACCAAGACGACCATGTCGCCGCGCAAGTAGGCGGCGTATTCTTTGAAATGGATGAGATGCGAACGCGCAATTGGATCCTCTTGATCGCCATCGCGGCGGCCTTGGCCGGCAGCGCGGCGGTCTTCGCCCTCTGGTATCACGACTACCCCGTCCATCACTTCGGCGTGGTGGAGGAGGGCGTGCTCTATCGCAGTGGTCAGCCGCTCGATCATCGCTGGGACGCCGTTCTTGCCCGCACGAAGATCAAAACCGTCATCAGCGTCCGCGAGCTTCGGCCCGATGCGCCTGGTTCAAGCGGGAAGAGGAATACTGCACTTCGCACGGGATCAAACTCATTCATTTGCCCTTGCTGGAAAAAGGTTTTACCGCGGATGACCTGCGGCAGTTTGTGGTGCTGGCGTCGGACAAAGCCAACCAGCCTGTGCTGGTGCACTGCGAGTTCGGCTCAACGCGCACGGGCATGGCCGTGGCGGCCTATCGGGTATTGGTAGACAAATGGACCGTCGATCAAGCCGTCGCCGAGGCCGACCACTATCGCTTTAACACCCATTACCGAAAAGAGTTAGTGGATGCGCTGCAGGAGCTGGCGCGGCCGGCCGCCGCCACATTGCCCGCTGGAGAGGCAAATTAGGCTTCTTTTGCCGGCGGTCCAGATGAACTTTGTGCCGTTGTCCGGCGATATATTATTAGTGCGGGCTACGCCTTGCGCTGCGCCCGCCAATGGAGTTGGAATCCTGGATGAAATCGCTTAAGCCCCTGGTACTGGCATGTTTGCTGTCGGCATCCGTCGCCTACGCGCAGAAGATGCCGCAGATGCCCACCGGTCCGCTCTACAGCGGGCCGCCGCTGACGGGGGTTCCCTCGGAGCAATTGCAGCGTCCCGGGCGTTCGAATACGACTAACTATTACATGCCCGGACTGGTTCCCGGCGCTTCGCAGCTGCAACGCGCTTCCGCCCACTACCCCGGGCTCTGTGCGTGCGCTGCTGCCCGCCGAACAATCGATCACCCGGTGGGATGTGCTGGGGCCTCAGAATTCCAGCGCCTATGTGCAACAGCCTATAAGCACGCCGCGCTTGCAGACGCCCGGCTATACCGGTGTGTTGACTCCGCAAATCCCGCTGGGCGCTTCCTCCTATGGACCCCAGGAGGTGGGCGCGGCCGCCCTGCCGCAGACTACAGAGCAGCAGATATATATGCTGGCGCCGGGCGCCCTGCCGCAGGCAATTCTCTCCACGCCGGGGGCGCAGCCGGACCTGGCCAAGCTGGGTATGCAGCCCCTCAGCGCGGAATCCCTGGAAGCGGGGGAATCGCCGAAGATGCGTCCCCAATATAGCTCTTTGTTCGGCCTCCTGAACACCAGCGCCGGCGAGCAGCTCGAGCGCCAGATGGACCAAGCCAATCAAAACGCGGCGGCCGAGGCCAACGAGGCGGCCCCCGCCGCCCAGGGCCCTCAGCCTCCTCAGTACGGAGCCGAGGCGGCTGCATTAAAGGGACAGTCTGCCCAGGAACCCAACGCTCAGCCGGCGCAGGAGCAGGAGAAGGAAGGGCAGGAGCCACAAGGCACCTTCACACGTTTTGCGGCTCCGTCGCCTCTGGGCAAAGAGAAACCGAAGCTCGAAGACGACGTCTTCGCCAACGTGCTGAAGAAGCTTGCCAAATCCGGGCGCATGGAGCCGGCGCGGCCCGCCGCGTCGCAGCCGCAACTGCCGGAGCCGGGAATTTCCTCGGAACGAACGGATCTGGAAAGCCTGGAAATATCGCCGGCCCAGAGGCGAGCCCTCAACCAGGATAATGTCTCGCTGGTCGTCCCGGCCGACCGCCACATCGTGGTGGACCACCTGGGCGGCAGCGGCGATGACATCTTCAACCAGATCATGCGCCAGGGCGACAAGGCTCTGCACACTGGGCAGTTCTACCAGGCGGCCACGCGCTACGAATCCGCCGCCGTGCTGCGCCGGGACAATCCGCTGCCGCTGGCCGGCGCGGCCGTCGCCTACCTGGGCGCCGGCGAGTCCTTCGCGCCAGCCTCATGCTCCAGAAGGTCATGCGCGTGTACCCGGCGATGCTGCGCGTGCGGCTGAACATCGATCAGCTACTGGGCGCTGCTGTGGTGGACCAGCGGCTGACAGATTTGGATGGGATGCTGAAGAACGCCCAGTTGGATGACAACGTGCCGCTGGTGTTCATGGTCACTTTCATCCATGCCAGCCGCAGGAATGTGAGCGAGCGCACCGAGTGGGCGGCCAAGCTGGCCTCCGTAGCCGCGCATGATCGCGTGCTGCTGGCCTACGCGCGGCAGTTCCTGCCGGCCGATCAGACGAACTCCGCGGCGGCGCCGGCGACGCGGCCCTCAAGCGCAACGTCAAAACCAGGTCAGAAATAATCTCGCGATCGTCTTATCAGATAAAGCTGCTATGATGCGCCTATGTCTATGCGCGGCCGCGGAAAACCCATGCAGGTGAAGTACTGGACGCGGGCCGGTCTGATGTTGACAGACTGGTGCAACGCCTCCTGCGCGTGCTGCTACGCCAACTGCTCGCCGCGCGGCGGAACCTGGCTCACCGCCGAGGCGGCCATCGCAATATGGGAGTCGCTGGCCCAGGTGAGCCCGCACGGCTGGCGCATCCACCTGACCGGCGGAGAACCCTTTGGACGATTCGAACTGCTGCTGCAAGTGGGCCGGCTGGCGCGGCAAAAGAATCTGGCCCTGGAATCGATTGAGACCAACGCTTTTTGGGCCGACAACGACTACGAAATTATTGATAGGCTCGAGGCGCTCGACGAAGCCGGCATGGACCGGCTGGCGATTTCGGCCGATCCGTATCATCAGCAGTTCGTGCCCATCGAGCGCGTGCGCAGACTGGCAACACTAGCGAAGGAAGTCCTGGGCAGCCAGCGCGTCCGCGTGCGCTGGGAGGATTGGCTGGCCGAAGGCCGCGATACATTCGACCTGTCGGATGACGACAGGCTGAAACTTTTTCAGGAATATGCGTCTGGCAAGCGGGATCGGCTGATCGGCCGCGCGGCCAGGGGTCTGGAGCGGAATCTGCCCAAGTTTCCGCCGGAGGTTTTTGACGGCGACAACTGTGTGGAAAAACTTCTGCGCGGCAGACATGTACACATCGCCCCGACGGGCGAGGTTTGGCCGGCCACGTGCATCGGCATCTGCCTCGGCAATGTTCTGAAGGAGCCGGCGCGCACAATCTGGGAGCGGCTGGAAAGCGGCTGGGCGCAGATGAGCATTCTTGGCCCATTGTGCCGGTGCGGGCCCGTTGGCCTGATGGATGAAGCGATTAAGACGGGCTATGTTCCCCGCAGCGAAGGGTATGCAGGCAAATGCCAATTGTGCTATGACCTGCGCCTGCATTTTCTGCGCAAGAACGTGCAGCCCTGGCGCAATGAGCTTGGCCCTGCCAGTGTCTATGACAGCTCCGAGAACCACGGTGGCGGCGGCGAGGCTTCTTGTGGCGCAAAAACAGATGAACTTGACGCGTTATAGCCGAAAATGATAATTGATCTGTCGGTGCGGCGGCGATTGTCCCTTTTCCGTTTTAAAGGCGCGAGATGACCAGCGAACGCAAACCTTCAGGCGGGGTGGCCGGCGATGGCGAGCTGGCGCGCTTGCTGGTCGATCAGGGCTTGGCCACGCCACAGGAAATCCAGCAGTGTCAGGAAATTATCCGCCAGGGCAGCGATCCTAGCCATCGCAGCCTGTCGGATCTTCTGATCGCCAACGGCATCGTCACGACGGGCCAGATTGCGCGGCTGAAGAAGACCGTCGAGGTTGACCGCAAGGGTCAGGATATTCCCGGCTACAAGCTGATGGGCAAGCTGGGCCAGGGCGCTATGGCGACCGTGTTCAAGGGCCGCCAGCTCAGCCTGGACCGCATCGTGGCGATCAAGGTGCTGTCCAAGCGGCTCAGTGAAAACCCCGATTACGTCAAGCGTTTCTACGAAGAAGGCCGCGCGGCGGCCCGGTTGAACCACCCCCATATCGTGCAGGCCATCGATGTTGGCGAGGCCGGCGACTATCACTACTTTGTGATGGAATATGTCGAAGGCCACACCGTCTACGACGAACTGGCCGCCGGGAAGGTTTTTTCCGAGGCCGAGGCGATGGAGATCATCATCCAGGTCGCCGAGGCGCTCAAGCACGCGCATGATCGCGGCTTTATCCACCGCGACGTCAAGCCCAAGAATATCATGCTCACGCCGGCCGGCGTGGCCAAGCTGGCCGATATGGGCCTGGCTCGCGAAGCCAGCGATATCGAAACCGCCGAGCGCGAGCGAGGCCGCGCGTTCGGCACGCCATATTACATCAGCCCCGAGCAGATTCGCGGCCGCGTGAATGTCGGCTTCCAGGCGGATATCTACAGCCTGGGCGCCACGTTTTATCACATGGTCACGGGCCGCGTGCCCTTCGAAGGCGAAACGCCCGCGGCCGTAATGCACAAGCATCTGAAAGAGCAGCTTATTCCCCCCGATCACCTCAACACCTCGCTGTCGGCCGGCGTGGGCGAAGTGATCGAGGTCATGATGGCCAAGAATCCCCGCCACCGTTACGCCAGCACGGAAGATCTGCTGGTGGACCTGCGGGCCATTCAGGCGGGCAAGCCCCCCTTGATCGCGCACAGCGTGATCGCGGGCGACGTTCTAAGCGGCCTGACCGGCGAATCCGCGGGAATGAAAGACCGTATCGATGAGGCGCCGGATCAAGGCTCCGCCCGCGCGGCCATGCCGGTGTGGCCGATGACGCTATTAATTCTTCTGGGGGCGGCCTTGGCCCTTAGCGTCCTGGCCAATATCGTGCTGCTGATCGAACTGAGCCGGAAATGACTCCATGCCCCCTGCCGGAGATTCGGCTTTTTTATCCAACCGTACAACATGAAGGTTCTTGAGGTTTAATTCATGCAGGATGAGCGCAAGCGAATTCGAGCCTCGCAGGAAGCCGGGGCCTGGATCATTGAGTTTACCGACACCGATATTCTTGATGAGCTTTCCATAACGGCCCTTGGTCGCCAGCTTCAGGAGATGGTCGACCGCATGAAGCGGCCGATGGTTGTCCTGGACTTTGTGAACGTGGCCCACATGTCCAGCTCCGCGCTGGGCATGCTCCTCGTCCTGCGGAAAAAAATCCTGGCCAATAAAGGATCACTGTGCCTGTGCAACATTCGGCCGGCGATTCGAGAAGTTTTTGACATCACCAAGCTGACGGATTTGTTTGAGATCCACGATAGCCGCGAGGCGGCCTTGGCGCACCTGGTGTAGTTGCTGCCAGGAGGCGGTGAGATATTGCCTCACCGTCCAGGTTGCCAAGCGCCCAAAGTGAGTCGGCTCTGTGCCAAAAGTGGTTATATCCAGCGAACTGAAGGCGGCCAGGGCCGCTGCCGACGAAATCCTGCGGCAGGTGGCCGCCTGCCGCTATCTCGATGAGGCCCACTTTGCAATCAAGTTGGCCCTCGAAGAAGCCTTGGTCAACGCCATCAAGCACGGCAATCAATCGGATCCCGCCGCGCAAATCACGGTTGAATACGATGTTAATGCAGATCGAACGATCATTCAGGTGACCGATCAGGGGTGCGGCTTTAAACCGGAGTCCCTGCCGGATCCTCGGACGCAGGAGCATCTGGAAAATCCGTTTGGCCGCGGTGTCATGCTCATGCGGGCGTACATGGATGAAGTCAATTACAATCCCTGCGGCAACTCGGTGCGCATGCTCAAGCGAAACAGGTAAACGGGCTTTCCAGTCTCCTCGTTGACAGCCACCTCCAAACCTGATAGTTTTCCCGCGGTGCGGAAAATGGAAGTCCGCCCGGAAGGAGTCTGACATGTGCCGACTGTTGCTGATCACGGTGACGGCGCTGACATTGGTCTATCCCGCCCTGGCTGAAACAGGGTACCCGTACGTTGGCGAAGTCACCGGACAGGATATTTATGTACGCAGTGGTCCGGATCGCACCTGGTATGAAGTGACGCAGCTTTCAGCGGGGACAAAAGTCACCGTCGTCGGCGCCGAGGGCGAGTGGCTGAAGATTCTGCCGCCTGAGGGCACCTTCAGCCTCGTCAACAAGCAGCACGTCAAGCGCGACGGCGATATCGGCACCATCACCGGCGACCAGGTGCTGGCCCGCGCCGGCAGCCTGCTGCGGCCCAACAAGGTCGAGCGCGTGCAGGGGCAGTTCAACAAAGGCAGCGTCGTCCAGATCATTGGCGAGACGGATGAATACTACAAGATCAAGCCGGTGGGCGCGGTGCTGTATGTTCATAACAGCTACGTGCACCGCGTGGGCGAGGGCGCTACCGCCGATACCGCTTCGCCGGCCAGCCGGCCCGCGGGCGATTCATCCGCCCTGGACACGCACACCACGGCGGTCGCGCGGCCGCGCACGGCCACGACGCGATCCGGCGGCAGCGTGAGCGGCAGCGAAAAGACACTGGTGCCTGTGGCGGCGCCCAAGCCGGCCAACAGCGCCGCCAAGGCCGCCTACGATGCGGCTCTCAAGGATCTCAACGAGGAGTACAAGAAGCCCCTCGAGAAGCGCGACTACAACGCGCTGATCAAGGAATTCCGGGCTATCGAACTGGATGACAACTCCCAGTACAAGGGGCCGGTCGATTATTACGTCAAATACCTGGAATGGGAAATCGGCCGTAGCGGCGATGCCCGCGCCGTGGAAGAAATGCATCGCCAGGCTCTGAAGGAGCAGCAGGAGCTGGAAGAGGCGCGCAAGGCCCTCATCCGCCCCGATAAGAGCGTCAATGGCCCCGAGCCGCTGGTGGAGACGCTGGAAGGTCGCCTGGTGCCCAGCACACTGTATACGGGCAGGGGCTTTTACCCCAAGCGCTGGACGCTGCGGATCGATAACACCGGTGTGATTCGCGCGTATCTCGAGCAGACCGGTACATCTCGCCTGGCCGATCAGGAAGGCTGGCTGGTGAAGGTCACCGGTCGTCCGCACTACAACGCGGCTCTGAAGACGACCATCCTGGAAGTGACGAGCGTGGAGCGGCTGCCCAACGGCGAACCGTCGGCCGCGCCGCCGCGCCCGCGGCCAAGCCGACGGAAGTTGAGCCGCCTGCAGATTGGACGACGGCGCCTGAGCCCAAGGCGCCTGAAGGCGTGACTCCACCGCGCGCCACCACGGCCCCGGCCGCCGCGCCCGCGGCCAAGCCTTCGGTTAATGCCGAGGAATATAACTGACCAAAAGGGCGTTGCGGTTTAGCCGCCTGCAAAAACAAAGAAAGCGATGCATCTCATGCATCGCTTTCTTCATTTGCGGATTTGCTAGCGTGTCGACAAATTCAGTTGCCCATCTTTTCCAGGCGTCAGCACCCTGGCCACATGTTCGGGCAGGCACTGCGGCACGATAATGGTCACGCGCGTGCCTTCGCCCATCCTGGATTGCGTATCCATGCAGCCGCCCAGAAGCTCGATGCGGTCGCGGATATTCATCAGGCCAAAACCAGCGTCCTTTACGCTTAATGGAATGTGCATGTCGAAGCCGACTCCCGCATCCATGACAGAAAGCCACAGGTAATCATCGTGCAGCTTAATATCCAGCCGCGCCGCCTTGACGCCCGAATGCTTCACCACGTTGAAGAGCAGTTCGCGCACGGATTGGAGCAGGAAGGCCCGCATCTCTTTGTACGGCACGTCCACGCCTTCCTCGATATTGAGCGATACTTGAAGATCGTGCTTGTCGCGCATCCACTCCACCAGCCAGTCCATGGCCGCCTTGAAATCGCCCTGCTGGAGAATCGGCGGGCTCAGTTCCATCACCAGTTGCCGCGTGGCCGAGAGAGACTCATTCACAAGTTCATCCATTTTCGCCAGCGTCTGCCTCAGGGCCGCATCGTCCGCGCGCCCCTGGGCTACGCTCAGCCGCATTTTCAGTCCCGCCAGCAGTTGCTGGAGATTGTCGTGCAGGTTCATGGCCAGCCGGTGCCGCTCGCGATGCTCGGCCTGGGCCAGATCCGCCGCGGCGATCTGCAATTGCTGCGTGCGCTGCCGCGCCACGGCCGTGCGCTCGGCCACGCGCTGTTCCAGGGTCTCATTAAGCTGCCGCAGCCGTTCGGCGGCCTGCTTGCGCTCCACAGCGTAGTTGATGGCCCGCCACATGGCCCAGCCATTAGAGTCGCCCTTGACCATGTAGTCCTGGGCCCCCATACGCACGGCTTCCACGCCGAGTGCTTCATCTTCCACGCCGGTGAAAACAATAATGGGCATGGTGCCCGAAGCCTTGAGAGCCCGCTCCACGGTTTCCAGGCCGTGGCTGTCGGGCAGATTCAGGTCCAGCATGACCACATCGAAGCCGCTGGCCGACATCGCGGAGACGCCCTCGGCCACGCTGGCCGCCTGGATCAATTCAAAGTGTATCCCGCGCACTTGGCGCAGGGTATAGCCCAGGAGCTCAAAGTCGCCCGCCGAGTCCTCGACGGCAAGTATTCGAATCGGCGTACTTAACACTACAACGCCACCTGATCCATTATGCAGCAACGTATTGACGATATTCGAATGCCAAGGCTACGCAACCGTCGCTTGCGTGTTTTCACGTGGCAGCGTCGCGCTTTCTCGTTTCGTGCCTGCGTTTGAGTAATAATCTCCGCCTCCCTGGCCAGGAAGCTTTGACGAACCTGTCCCGTCAGCCACAGGGAACGCACCAGCGCCGCGGCCGCCTGGCGAATCTGGCATACGGTCAGCTGCGGATTTTTCCCCCCGCCACTGTTCCTGAACCGTGGCCAGGAACAGGTGGCTGACGGCCGTCAGCAGCAGATGACGCTTCAAGGAGCGATACCGGCGAACCTCAAAATGGTCCAGCCCCAACTCGGACTTTTCCACCTCGAAGCATTGCTCGACCCTGTACCGCGTGAAGGCCACGTGCAACATCACCTCCAGCGGCGTGCCACCCGGCGCGTTGGAGACGAAGTATTTCACCTCCTGCGGCGCCAAAATGTTGCGGGCCACAATCAACCAATGCGCCCGCGTCGGCAGACCATCCCGTTTCAAATACAGCCGCGCCGCCTTGACCTGCCAAACCTCCGGTCCCACCGTGCTGTCCTTGACATGGAACTTCCGCCACGCTTGTTTGCGAAAAGCTGCCCCGTAGCGCAGCATGTGGCGAACCTGGATGCAGGGCAGGGTCTTGACCTTCAGACGGGGATAATGCCTCGGCCGGCCGCGCCGCGTGGCCGCACGATGCTGTTTTTGAAGAACCTCCGGTTCGCGCAGCCAGCCGTAGAAAATCGACGGCACTTCCAGGACGTAGCGCTGGCCGCACTCGTCCAGGGCGCGATGAAAGTCCGGCACTTCGCCATAACCTTCATCCCCCGTCATCCATTCAAACCGAATCCCGTTGGCCACGGCGGCGGCACGCAGTTCCAGGGCGATCTGCCACTTGGGGCGATGCTGCATTGTGTCCGGGATGCCCGCCCCCCGGCACCGAGCACGATCATCGGACCATTCCTGCGGCAAGAACATCTCCCCCGGAAGCAGGGTGTGAAAGGCGCCCGCCACATAGCTGATATGCACCGTAACCACGCAGTTATCCACCTTGCCCGTGGCGCCGCAATATTGACGCTGCACGCCGGCGGTCTTGTCGCCCTTCTTGGGATGGGCCGTCTCATCCAACACGCCAATCGACAGGGGGTGGCTGTGTTGATCGCCCACGATCTGCATCAACCGCTGGGCCATGCGCGCATCATCCCAGTCTGCCAGCGACAGGAACTGCTGAAGCGTCCGCGGCGGAACGTCGGCCCGGTCCGCCATCGGCTCGATGCTCTTGCGCGGCAGATCCGACAATTGACCGTTGACGTAAACCCGCAGGTTGCCACAGGGCTCGCTGCGGCTGAAACAGTCGTCAAATTGTCCCAAGTACTGTTCCAACATCGGCTTGAGCTCTCGCAATTGCTTGGCATCCATGCCGTATCTCCTTTCGGGAAAAGCGCTCCCGAAAGGAACTATCGTCTGGCCGCCTGAGCTTTCTTGAGCCCAGATGGCGTTGTAGTGTTAACTGATCCATCAAAACATCCTGCATCCAAAATCAGAGAGTTGCCGTTTTGCGCCTGCTAAAGTATCAGCAATCTTCCGTGCAATAGATTTTACGAAGTCTTGCCGTTCAGCGTTTCTCGTTAAATTCCTGACGAGCTACTTTGAGGAAAAATTCAGGGATTCCCCTACGCGCACTTACGATGCGATTCTTAAGTTCTCGCGGGAAGACGCTTTGGAAAAAGAACCGGCGGACCCCGCAAAGAGGTCCGCCGGCTTCTTGCCTGGTCCGCTTCCTATTCTAACCAATATCACTAGCTTCGTTGATGGCCGTATAAACGGTGTTAGCCAGATTCCGCAGGGCGATGTTCAGGTTATAGATCTGGCCTCCGGAGGACATGCTGTTGGTATCCAGCAGCATGTTCAGCACCGTCATGACGGTGCCGTTGGCCACTCCAAAGGCGGCGCCGGAAGACCCGACATTGAAGGTGGCCACGCCTACGCCTTGTGTGGTGACTCGGAATCCATATTTCGTCGCCACCGTGCCGGCCAGCGTGGAGTCAGTGACGTACGTGGCAAAGGCCACGGCCATCACCTGTGCATCCACCTTGGCCGCCCCCGTTTCGCCAGCCAGTTTCTTCGCGCTGAATACCTGGTTGAGGTAGTAGGAAGCGACCTGGTCATTGGTCTTGCCGGTCATATTGGCTGCACCGGCGCTGAGGCCGTAAATATTCGGGAAAGTGGTCGCCAGCCAGTTGCCCAACTGCGTCGATGTGGCCGAACCGTTCAGCGAAGTGAGCAGCGCCTGGCCATTCTTGTTGTGCCAGAAGCCGATCGTGGCGGTCTGGCTGGAGCCCACAGCCGCGCCGCCCTGTGGGCTCAAGCCGAAGTTGTAGTTGATGCCGTCGACATCTGTCTCCAACGCGATGTTCGCGAAGGCGCCGTTCACCACAGAGCCGCCTACAGTCCCAAGGATTGCCTTGCCATCGGCATAGCCGACAGGCAGGATCTTCTTGATCGTGTACTGCCCGGGCCGCAGATTGCCAAAGAAGTACATGCCGTCACTATCGGTGGTGTCCATCAGGGAGATGGGATTGTTGCGGTCATCGGTTCCCACCAGAACCACGGTCATGCCCGGAACGGCCATTTCGTTGAAGTCGATCAGGCCGTCATTGTTGTAGTCCTGCCAGGCAAAGCCGGACAGACTGGAGGGATTGATCTCGCCGAAGTTGTATTTTGTGCCTGCCGCGCCTGCCGCCAGCGATAAGGCGATCGAATCATTACCAGCCGTTCCACCGAGCGTGCCGGCTGAATCGAGTCCATCCAGATAAGCCGCCGGCTGCATCTCATTAATGGTGTAGTTGCCCGGCCGCAGGCCGCCGAAGTTGTAGCCGCCCGCTGCATTCGTGACCGCCGTCACACTTACGCTGCCGCCGCGATCATCCGTGCCGGCCAGTGTAACGGTCACGCCGGGAATGCCGGTCTCGCCCGCATCCTGCTGGCCGTTGTTGTTGCTGTCCAGGTAGACCGCACCGGCCAGGCTTGCCGGCCGCAGCTCAGTGAAGTTGTAACCGATGCCTTTGGCGCCGGCCAGCACGTTCACAGTGAGCACATCGTTGCCGGCCGTGCCGCCCAGGTTGCCGACCGAATCATTGCCATCCAGTAATCCGGCTGGTTGCGTCTCGTTGATGGTGTAGCTACCGGGACGCAGGCCGTCGAACTTATAACTCCCATCCGCCGCGGTGGTGGCGGTAGCGCTCACCGAGCCGCCGCGATCATCCGTGCCGGCAAGCGTAATGGCCACGCCGCTAATGGGCGCCAGGTCGGAAACCACCGTACCCGCTAGGCTAGCAGGAGCAATCTCGCCGAAGTTATAACCGGTTCCGGCCGCGCCGGCGGCCAGTGTCAGGGCGAAGGCATCATTGGAGGCCATGCCCCCCAGGCTGCCGACCGTTTCATCACCATCGAGCCAGCCGGCAGGCTGCGTTTCGCTGATGGTATAGGTCCCTGGCCGCAGGTTGCCGAAGCTGAAGCTGCCATTGGCCGCAGTGGTGGTGGTTGTGCTCACTTGACCGCCACGATCATCCGTGCCGGCCAGCGTGATGGTCACACCAGCAATGGGTGTTGCGCCAGAAAGGACGGCGCCACCCAGGCTGGCCGGTGCAATCTCGCCGAAGTTATAGCCCGAGCCGTTTTGGCCACCCGCCAGGCCCAGGGTAAAGATATCGTTGCCGACTGTACCGCCCAGGCTGCCAACCGTCTCATCGCCATCGAGGTAAGCCGCAGGCTGTGTCTCGCTGATCGTATAGGTCCCTGGCCGCAAGTTGCCGAAGCTGTAGCTGCCATCGGCGGCGGTGGTCGCAACGGCGCTAACCGAACCGCCGCGATCATTCGTGCCGGCCAGCGTAACGGTCACACCAGCAATGGGTGTTGCGCCTGAAACGACCGCGCCGGAGAGGCTGGCCGGAGCGATCTCGCCGAAGTTATAGCCCGAGCCATTGGCGCCGGGGCTACGGTGACGGCAAAGGCATCATTGGAGGCCGTGCCGCCCAGGCTGCCGACCGTTTCATCGCCATCGAGCCAGCCGGCAGGCTGCGTTTCGCTGATGGTATAGCCGCCGGGCCGCAGGCCGCCGAAGCTGAAGCTGCCATTGGCCGCGGTGGTCGCAACCGCGCTCACCGAACCCCCGCGATCATCCGTGCCGGCCAGTGTGATGGTTGCGCCTGCAATGGGCGTTGAACCTGCAAGGACCGAGCCGGCCAGGGTAGCCGGGGCGATTTCGCCAAAGTTATAGCCCGAGCCGTTTTGGCCACCCGCCAGGCCCAGGGTAAAGATATCGTTGCCGACTGTACCACCCAGGCTGCCGACCGTTTCATCACCATCGAGCCAACCGGCAGGCTGCGTTTCGCTGATCGTATAGCTGCTTGGCCGCAGGCCGCCGAAGCTGAAGCTGCCATTGGCCGCGGTGGTCGCAACCGCGCTCACCGAACCCCCGCGATCATCCGTGCCGGCCAGTGTGATGGTTACGCCTGCAATGGGCGTTGAACCTGCAAGGACCGAGCCGGCCAGGGTAGCCGGGGCGATTTCGCCAAAGTTATAGCCCGAGCCATTGGCGCCCGCGGCTACCGCGATGGCAAAAGCATCATTGGAGGCCGTTCCGCCCAGGCTGCCGACCGTTTCATCACCATCGAGCCACCCGGCAGGCTGCGTTTCGCTGATCGTATAGCTGCCGGGCCGCAGGCCGCCGAAGCTATAGCTGCCATCGGCCGCAGTGGTGGTGGTTGTGCTCACTTGACCGCCACGATCATCCTGACCGGAAAGCTGAACGGTAACGCCCGCGATTTCCAACGCATCCGAGAGCACCGCGCCGGACAGATTGGCGGGCATGAGCTCGCCGAAGTTATAACCCGTCCCCGTAGCGCCCTTGACGATAGTCACCGTAAAAATGTCATTGCCAGCCGTGCCGCCCAGGTTTCCCGGGCTCTCATTGCCGTCCAGGTATGCGCCGGGCTGGGTCTCACTGATGGAATAAGTACCAGCGGCCAGGTCGGAGAATGAATAAACGCCGCCGGCATCGGTAACAAGTGAGCGGGTCACGGCATTTCCTGCACTGTCCGTTCCGGCCAGAATGACAGTCGTGCCGGCTATGGCCGCTTCGCCCGCATCCATCTGGCCGTTGTTATTAGCATCCACATATACGTTGCCGCTCAAGGAGGCCTTGGCGATTACGCCGACTACTCCCTGGCTGGTGCCCCCGAAGTCACCGGCGAAACTGCCGATGAACGTGGAATTCAGTGAGGTCATGGTCATGCCGATGTCCTTGCCTGCAAAGAAGGACATCAGCGAGCCGCCGGTGGGCATCAGCCGGAAATCATATTGATCCGTGTTTGTGCCGGCATCCAGGTAACCGAAGGCGACAATCTCGCCGGTTAGCAACGTGCCTTGATATTCGTACACGCCATCACGATTCGTATCGACGGCCCCTTTTATCACCAGGTCATCGCCCGGTACGCCGCCGATCACATTGCCCGAACCATCCACTTGGAAATTCAAGGTGAAGGCCATGGGGTTTCCCGGCGTGGAGACGACGGTGACGGGCCTGGCGCCGGTGCTCAAAACGAAGCTGGTCGGCGCGGCGGTTGCGCCGTATAGATGGGTGGCCGCGGTGTACGCCAACGTGCCGGTCGCATCGTAGTAAACATCCGGCGGTGCAATTTCATTGCCCACGCCTAACAGGGACAGCAGCAGCCTGTCCTCCAGCATCTCAGGTTGTGTAAAAGCAATGTTACGAAGCTCGCCCTTTGAAGTGGCTTTTCTGGACACGCGCATTCCTCCGCTTTTAATGCCCCGTTGATTACTCCCCCTGCTTTTTGGGCGTAGGCAGAGGGCGCCTTTTCCATGGCCTGAAAAATACCGCATTGAGCGCGCAGGCGCGCCACAACGACACCGGCCGCCAGCCCCAGCGGCGAGCAGGTAAGAAACGATCCGTTTAATCTGTGAAGCTGCTTCTAAGCTCTGCGGCGAACCCTCGCCAGCCCCAGGCTTGCCAGCCCCAGCAGCAAGCAGGTGGTTGGTTCGGGCATGTAAAAGACGTTTGCCGTTCCGTCATACATATTGTCGAAACTCGAGGTAAAAACGGGCGGATGAGTCTCATCAAACTGAGGGATGCTTGTGCCTGCCAGGATCACGCCCACGTTTTCGCCATCGGGCGCGAGGTAGTTTCCTTCCTCGGTGAACTTGAACTCAAACAAATCGTCGCCGCCGTAGCCAAAGGCGGTCAGCTTGCTCGAATGAAACAGCAAGCTGGTGTCAGGATTGAGCCAATCGCCATCCACGGTCAGATCGCCGGAGACAAACGTGCCGTCCTGCCTGAGCACCGCGTTCAGCACGAAATCGCCGTCCAAGATGACCAGGCTGCCTTCGCCATCGGTGTACTGCTGCGAGCTGTAGCCGATGGCCGTGAAATCGCCCGTGTCCGTGGGTGATGGGTTGTCCGGCAATGTGTATGAAACGCCGATGGCGATGTTCCAGACCCGCGGATAGTGCGGGAACGGAAGATTGAGTAAATCAGCGCTGGCTGTGCCGGCCGTCTGAACCATAAGCAGGACAAACGCGCACTTCAAAGATATACGTCGCATCTCTGCCCCTCCTCATAGAAGCAATCGCGACCTGAACAAAGACCTGGGGGCACATATCAGAAATGGACCAAGGCTCGAGTCCACACTGGCAGTTGCACCGGCAACCGCCCAGGTCGTCGCCGATTATCTACTGGATTTGCCGGCTTGACAATACGGATTCCACCCGGACCTAAATAATCTGTCACTGTGATATCACGGGAAATTCCCGGCGGAAGTTAGTTTAAGCTCAAACTATTTCGGGACTTATGATCGGCTCCATGTCCAAGGTCCTTATTTCGAAAAATTATCATTTCCGCTGTCCAAAACGGTCATAATGTGTCACTTTTGTCAAGGTATCTTTCTGGGGCCGCCGGGGAATCTCCGCCGCGCGGCCGATGGGCAAGATGGCCGACACATCCAGCGTTGGCGGAATATTTAGCATTTGTCGCAGCTCATACTGCGAACGGCGAACCTGGCCCTCCACCCAGCAACTGGCATAGCCCAGCGCTACCGCCGCCAGCAGCATGCTCTGGATCGAGGCCGCCGCATCCTGAAGATGATAGTCTCCCCATTGCGTGGCCGCAGGCTCGATGAGCTGCACGATGGCCGCCGGTGCGCCATCCACATCCCGAAACATCCGCAGCCGGTCCATCACCTGGGGATCGGTGATGATCAGGTACTGTCGCAATTGCGCATTGCAGCCGGTGGGAGCTTCCAGCCCCGCCTGCACGATCGCCTCCAGCACATCGATCGGCACAGGCTCTGAAGTGAACTTGCGCACCGACCGCCGCGCGTAGATGACATCGAAGAACTTCATGTCGCTGCCGCTCATAAACGCCTCCTGCGCGCTGCGCGGTTGAGCCGATGGTCGCGGGCCTGCGGCGCCGATATAGAAACCAGTCCTATCATGCGCGCCAGCAAAGAAAGGTGCAATCATGGACGATACGCCGGTGGCCTTAGTCGCGGGGGCCGAAACAGGTCCGGGGCGTTCTGTGGCCATGGAACTCCGCCGCGCAGGCTGGTGCGTAGCCGCTCAGGTCGCTCCGGGGGCAACCGCAGCCGGGCAGGATGCCCAGGATGAAGAGGGCGGCGCCATCGAGGATGATCAGCTCTTCATCTTCGAAGGCGACCTGGCCGTGGAGGCGGATCGCGAGCGTTTCGTGGAAGAGGCGCTGGAGCAGTTCGAGCGGATCGACATGCTGGTTGGTTCGCCCTCGCCAGCCGGCGAAAACGCGGTGGATCTCCTGGAATTATCCCTGGACCGGATGGTCGCTTCACTTAGCGGCGACGCCCTGGCCACCATGCTTTTGGCCCACGCCTGCGCCAACGAAATGATCCGCCTGATCGATGGCGGCGCCATCGACGGCGGCAAGATCATCCTGCTGGGCAGCGTGGCGGCCTACACCACCAGCGCGGACCAGGGCCTGGCCTGCCTCAACGCGGCCACCATCGCCATGGCCGCGCGGCTGCTGGCCGACCGGCTCGGCCAGTACGGAATCAACGTGTACGAAATCCGTTGCGGCCTGATGGACTCCGGGCCCCAGCAGCCCGGCTTCGCCCAGTACGACCGGCTCATACGCGAGGGGCTCACGCCGCTGAGGCGCTGGGGCCGCTCGGCGGATATCGCCCGAGCCGTCTCGGCCATCGCGGCGGATGAACTAGCCTTCTCCACAGGTCAGGTGATAAACGTGGATGGCGGCTTCCACCTCAGAAGGCTCTAGTCGGTACTCAGTACTCGGTAATGAGTAACGTAAGTCCTTGTAAAATAAGGAGGGCTTACTCGAATTTGAGTATTCCGATTTCTTCAAGGTCGTTTGCCTTGCCCAAATCGCCTGCTCTAAACGCACTCACGTAGCGCTTAAGAACAGTCGCCAATCTATTTAATTGTCAAGTAGCTACACCTGCCGCGGCCTAGCGCCGCTGCTACGGCAAGCGCGAAGTATCTGCGCAAACCGACGTGATTATACCAGACTTAGCCATGGTGTCAAGATAAATATATGATTATTTTTGGAAAATTTACACCGAGGGAATTGTTGACTTAGGGAGCCGCCGCGCGAAGAAAGTGAGGGCTGTCCACTATTTCTTGGGAGTGCGCGTAGGAAGGTCTTTGCGGTCAGGCGAGCTTGCTAAGGAATTCCAGGCCCAGGCCCACCATGTTGCCCATCACGCTGCGACGGGCGATCTTGCACCGATAAATCACCTGCCGCTTGGTGCCGGCGACGGGATCGGCGGGAATGGTTATGGAAACGCACACGTTGCCGGCTTGCGGAATCTTGTCGGTGTCGTGGACCACCACGAGCACGCCCGACTCGCTGATATCGGCGGTACGACCGCGGCACAGTTCCTTGCGGTTGCGATGATCCCGCAGGACGGCAAAATAGGCCGCGCTGCAGCGGATGTTGCGACGGCGTTCGGCGGTTTTCGTTGGCATTTTTCGATACCTGGTTACGCCTGCCGGCAGATGCACCTCCCCGCGCGGCCATGGCATAACCAGCATCGACTCGAATGACTCACAAGTTAATTAGCGCCCATAGCGCCTAAGGACCTGTCAGCGATCACCGCCAAGACCGCGTTTACCCTTGCCGGGCCCCTTCGTCCCGCCGGGCGTGCTGGAGCAGGCTATTGGCCTGGTGCAGCAGATCGCTCTGCCAGCTATTGAGCTGACACGCGGCGGTGATGAGGCGGTGAAGCTCGTTTACCTGCTCATTCTTGGGCGATGCGGCCATCATAGTTCTTGCCTCCCTGTAAAAGGTTGTTAGAATGCTGCCAAAGAAGTATCGACAAATGCGATGAATGTCAAGAAGAAAATTTCGCAATTGCGAAAATTATGACAACAAATAATCGCGATAGTGAAATTTGCGACAGAATTCTCCAACTCCGCATCGAACATTTCGGAGCTCGGGGCAACTCCGCCTTTGCCAGGGCATTAAATATAAGTCCTTCCAGCTACGATTATTACGAAAAAGGAAGGCTGCCCCCAGTCGAACTCTTAATTCGGATTTCCGAGGTCACCGGCGCTGATCTACGGTGGCTCTTAACCGGTAAGGAAGTCCAGGGCCAGTTGCCTGCCGGCCATCCGGCCATTGCCCGCGTAGCCAAATTATTGGCCCAAAAGCCGGAGTTTGCCATTCCCCTGGCAGCTTTTTTGGATTTATTGAGCGAGACCGCCGCGCTGAAAACAGCCGCCGGCGTGGGGGCCGGAGGATCGGCTCAGCCGCCCCCTTCCGAGGCGGCGCCGGCAGAATCTTCCGCAGAATCTCAGAATGAGACAGAACGGCAGACCGCCGCAGCCCAGGGGACTGGTCCCCAAATGAAACGAGTGGTCGTCACAACCTCATCCGACACGGCGGCCGGGCCTGAGCGGCAAGGCTGGATTCCCATCTTAGGCCGCAGCGCCGCGGGCATTCCGCATTTCTGGCAGCAGACGGGGCAAACCGATGGCGGCGCGACGGCCCTGTCGGACCTGGTTGCGCATATGCGGCCGCGCAAAGCGCGGCGGGTCCATGAGGCCCAGGCCACGGGCGAGTTGGCGGCCAACGGCTCTTCGGCGCAGCTGGTGCTGCTGGATGCCCCCGAGCCGCCGGGCACGGCGGAGTTCGTCATCGCCGAGCACATCGCCGGCAAATACGATGTGGTCTTTGCCGTGCGCATCGATGGGGCCTCCATGGCGCCGGAGATTCTGCACGGCGATGTTGTAATCTTAAGCCCAGCCTGCCCGGCCGAGCAGGGCAAGCCCGCGGTGGTGCAGCTAGCCGACCAGATCGGCGTGACCTGCAAGCTCTTTCGCCGCGATGGTAACAACCTGCACCTGATTCCCATCAATCCGGCCTTCGCGCCAACCGAACACGACATGAGCGATCTTCGCTGGGCTTTAAAGGTTATAGCGCGAGTCCGGGCCAGTTAAATAACAAAGCGAACCACAAAGATCACAAAGACCTCAAAGAACACAAAGAAACACAACGCAATAAAGAGTTTCCGCCAGTCCTTTGTGACCTTTGTGCATCTTTGTGGTCTTTGTGGTTGCTGTTTTCTTTGATTCTGCATCACTCATAAGAAAAGACTGCATACACAAGCGGGGGTGGGGAATCAACGCTAGGGCCATTCCCTTATAAAGGCGTCTCTCCACAGCGTCGATGAACCTATTGCTGTGTCAGGTGCTGCGCCGGAAGTGCGCCTTCAAAGCCCTGGGTAGCCGAGTACGCCGCCAAACAGGAAGGCGGCGCAGTCGCCGTCACGGATGGACCACTATGAAACAGACGCTGTTCATGCTCGCGGTGATGGCGGTCGCCCTGCCCGGCGCCCTGATCAATCCCTTCATGGGCCTGGTGGTTTATTACGGCTTCGCCACGCTGTTCCCCAGCTTTCTCTGGCAATATTCCCTGCCGACGGGCGTGCGCTGGTCGTTGATCGTGGGCCTGGCCACGCTGGCGGGATACACGCTGCACGGCCTGGCCCAAAGCGCGGCGGCGACGCGCTGGCCGCTGGAGAAAAAACTGCTCCTGCTGCTGGGTGTGCTCATCGCGCTGAGCTATACGGGCGCCATCGACCCGATGCTGGCCCGTGACCAACTCGACAGCTACATGAAGATATTCCTGATGGTCTTCGTCGCCTGCGGGCTGGTGGATACGCGCTATCGCCTGCACGTTTTGGCGGCCACCATCGTGCTGACCTTCGGCTGGTTGGCGGTGGACTTCAATCAGCGGTACATCCTGATGAACCAGAAGAACCTGTTCGAGTCCGGCTTTGCCAACATGGACAACAACGGCGTGGCGGCCATGATGGTCATGGCCATGCCGTTCTGCATCTTCCTGTTTTCACAGGAGAAGCAGTGGTTCCTGAAGTGGCCGCCGTTGATCGCGATGCTGCTCATGCTGCACGTGGTGCTGTTCTCCATGAGCCGCGCGGCCATGCTGGCCAGCCTGATCATGCTGCCGTTCATGCTGCTGCGGCTGCGCCGGCGCTGGTTGGGCGCGGGGCTGACTGCGGCCGCGCTGGCCGTTGGCCTCTTCATGGCGGGCCCGCATGTCCGCCACCGGTTCTTTACGATCAACGAATATGAGAAGGACTCTTCCGCCACGAGGCGCCTGGAGGCATGGAACATAAGCGTGCGCGTCATGCGCGATTACCCCGTCTTGGGCGTAGGTCCCAACTGCTTCAGGCGCGTGTCCGGCATATATGATCCCAGCCTGGAAGATCGCACCATGCACAACAGTTTCCTCCAGGCGGCCGTCGATATGGGCATTCCCGCCGGAATTCTGAACATCGCCATTCCGCTGCTCGTCTTCAGGCATCTGGGACGTCTGCGCCGCCAGAATCGCGGCGACCCGTTTGTATTCAACCTGGCCGGCTCGCTTCAGGCCTCGCTGCTGGGCTATGCGCTGGTGGGTTCGTTCGCCTCGATCGGCACGGTGGAACTGCCGTACATCGTGATGGTGTTGGCCATCAGCTTGCAAAATGTGGTGGCCGTGGAGAATCCCCAGCTTGTGGCCGCCAGCCTCCAGAAGCGGCGGCCGATGTGGCAGATTCTCGGAGCCTTAAGGCCCGCAACGACGTGAGCGTAATCGCCTTCACAAGACGTGCAGTCCGCTACTGGAGGCGCAACCGTCGCTACTGGTCGGCTCTAAAGCTGGCCAACGCGGCGGCGGCGCAGGTGGCTATGCGCCTGCGGCTGGCCTATAACCCGGCCATGCCCGTGGTGGCCAAGATCGAGGCCACCAACATCTGCAACGGCACGTGCCGGCTTTGCCCCGTCGGCCGCGGCGAAAAGACCGGCCGCGCGTGCGGCAAGATTTCCTGGGACCGCTATTGCAGCCTCATTGACCGCGTGGCTCCCTGGGTTCACACGGTGGACCTGACCAACTGGGGCGAAAGCCTGCTGCACCCGCGCATCCTGGAGATGATCGCCTACGCCCACCGGGCCAACCTGTACACCTATTTGTCCACGAATCTGCACACATTCCGCCCGGGACACATTGATGGATTGATGGGATCCGGACTGGATGAACTGACGTTGAGCCTGCACGGCCTGAGCAGCGAGACGTATGCCGCCTATCAGCCGGGTTTTGATTTCCAGGAGGCCTGCAAGCTCATCGATGCGCTGGTCGAGGCGCGCCACCGCCACCATCGCCAGGATCAGCTCAAGATCACACTCAATTTCGTCGTCACCGCCTGCAACGAACACGAGGCCGGCCTGGTCGAGGAATTTGCCCGCCAGCGCGGCGTGGACTGCGCCATCAGCGAGGCCTCGCTCAATCTTCGCTTCCTGGTCGCACCGGAACTGGTGAGAGAGGACTGCGCGGCGGCGCAACAGAAAGTAGCGGCCCAGGCCGCCATATGGCTTCCCAAAGACCCGCAGTTCGTCCGCAGCCTGTACCACCAAGCGATCAAAGAACCCGCGATCATCTTCAGCGGCTGCAAGCGCGCGCACTGCGACTGGCCCTGGACCAAGCTGGTGGTCAACTGGGATGGCGGTGTGAGCGCCTGCTGCGGCAGCTACTACGCCTGCGACGATGTCGCCCGCGATCGCGGTCAGCCGTTGCGGCGGCTGTGGAATTCGCCCGGTCTGCGGGCCTGCCGCGCAAGCTTTGCCCCTGGCCGCCGCCGTCGCGGCAAGCACGAAGCAGCCCGCGTCCTGTGCGCGCTGCCCGGGGGTGCTGCTGTGATAGCCACCTTACAGCGACTGCGCGTGATGCACATTCTGCACAGCCTCGATGGCGGCGGGGCCGAGCGGATTGTCTGCGACCTGGCCAGGCGCGGGGATATTCAAACCGCCGTCATCTGCCTGGACCACTTGGGCAGCCTTAGCGACGAGGCGGCGCGGCTGTGTGATCAGATTCATTGCACGCACCGCCGCGCAGGGGGCGATTGGCGGCAGGTGGGGCGGATCGCGCGGCTCATCAGGGACTGGCAGCCGCACGTGATCCACGCGCACCAGTACACGCCGTACCTGTACGGCTCCATGGCGGCCACCGTGGCAGGCTTCGGCCGGATTATCTTCACTGAGCACGGAAGGCATTGGCCGGACCGGGTCGGCCCGCTACGGAAAGTCACAAACCAGTTGCTGCGCCTGCGCCGCGACCGCATGACTGCCGTGTGCCAGTTTGCGGCCGATGCCCTGCGCGGCCGCGAGCGCATCGCCGGGCGGGATGTGCAGGTCATACCCAACGGGATTGACTGGCGGGCATATGAGCGACCGCCGCGCCGCCAGTGGCTGAGGCAGCAGATTGGCGCGGCGAGCGATGCGCCGCTGCTCATCCAGGTCGCGCGCTTGCGGCCGGTGAAGGATCATGCGACGAGCCTGCAAGCCTTCTCGTTGCTTCTGCCGCATCATCCTGATGCCCGCCTGCTGATTGTGGGCGATGGCCCGCAGCTTGACCATCTGGAGAGTTTAGCGAGGAAACTGAAGATCGACGCCGCCGCGCATTTTCTGGGCCGGCGGGATGATGTGCCCGATCTCTTGGCCGCGTGCGATAGTTTCATTTTGAGCAGTCTTTCGGAGGCGGCCAGCCTGTCCATCATGGAGGCCATGGCCGCCGGGCTGCCCGTGGCGGCCACGGATGTCGGCGGCAATGCGGAGATCGTTCAGCATTGCCAGACGGGCCTTCTAAGCCCGCGCGGCAATGCGGTCGCCCTGGCCTCCAACCTGCGCCTGCTGTTAGACCGGCCGGATTTTGCCCGGTCCCTGGGTGCTGAGGGCCGCAGGCGAATCCGCCGGGATTTTGATCAGCGGCAAATGCACCAGGCCTTCTTCGACCTGTACCGGCAGATGGCGCTGGGGGCCGCATGAGATCATTCAAGAAACAACATGGAGCCGTAGCCGCCTCCGGTCCCGGCGCCATGCGCGTCCTGCACGTTCGCACAGTCCGCGGCAACGGCGGGGGGCCGGAAAAAACGATTTTTCGTAGCGCGGAATTGTTCGCTCAGTTCGGCGTCGCGGCCGAGGCGCTGTACCTGCTGGATGCGGCTACACCCAGTTACGCGCTTTTGCGGCGGGCCGGCCGCGCGGGTATTCCCGTGCATTTTGTGGCGGAGCGGTCGGCCATGGACCCCTCCGGCGCGGTGCGCTGGCGCAGCTGATTCGTCGGCGGCATTTCGACATCGTGCACACGCACGATTACAAGGCCAACGCCCTGGCGCGGCTGATGTGGCCGGTCGGCGGCTATCGCATCGTGGCCACAGTCCACGGCTATAACCGCACGACCCGCCGCGAGACGTGCTACTACACGATGGAAAAGCTGCTGCTGCGCTCGGTGGATGCGATAATCTGTCCCTCGCGGCAACTGGCCGCCGAACTGGCCAAGAGCGGCATTTCCCGCAACCGCCTGCACGTGATTGGTAACGGCATCGCCCTGGAGGACTGGCCCTTTACCGCGCGGCGGCGCCGGCTGGATGGCATGCGCGTGCTTTACGCGGGCCGTCTCAGCCCCGAAAAAAATATCCCGGCGCTGCTGGAAGCGGCGGCTTTGCTATCAAACCAGGGCCGCGAGCTTACTCTGCAAATTGCCGGCGAGGGTCCGCAGCAGGCTGTTCTGGAACTGCGTGCGCGGGAGTTACGCATCGACCACCTGACCACGTGGCTGGGCCTGCGCGAGGATGTGCCGGCGCTCATGGCCAGGGCGGATGTGTTTGTGAACCCCTCGCTCACTGAAGGCATGCCCAATACCGTGCTGGAAGCCATGGCCTCGGGGCTGCCTGTAGTGGCGACGGATGTGGGGGCGACGAGTGATCTTGTGAATCATGAACAAACCGGCCTGCTCGTGCCTGCGGGCGATGTGGAGGCCTTGGCGCAGGCCATCGCCCGCCTGTACGACTGGCCTGACCTGGGCCAATTGATGTCCCAGCGTGCGCGGCGGCGTGTGGAAGAAAATCACAGCCTGCTTTCTCGCACGGCCCATGTTGTAGCCCTGTATCGCGGCGTGCTGGCCGCGGCCAGGAGGACGGCATGAGCGAGCTGGCCATACCCATGGGCGCGGCAGCCCAAGAAATGAACTTGCGGAGTGCCGCAAAAAAAATCGCCCGCGCCGCGGCGACAATCAGCGTTCTCTTGCACGCGGGATTTTATCTAGTCGCGATCAAACTGTTTGGGCCGCGGGCCATCGCCTGGGCCAGCCAGTGTAGCAGCCGGTGGAGCGGTATTGTTGGCGGCTACCGGCGTATCGCGCTTTTGCGGCTGCTGGGAATGAAAATCTCCGCGGACTGCACGATCGAAATAGGGACGATTTTCAGCAAGCCGACCGCGGTTGTCGGCCCGGGCGCGTATATCGGCGCGTACTGCTGCCTGGGGGATGTCCGCATCGGCGAAAAAACCATGCTGGCCGATGGCGTGTGCGTGCCATCGGGCTCGCACCAGCACAATACCGACAGAACCGATGTGCCCATGGCCGACCAGGGCGGCCGTTATGAGATGGTTCGCATCGGTTCGGATTGCTGGATCGGCAGCCGCGCGGTGGTGCTGGCGGATGTGGGGAATGGGGCGATCGTCGCCGCGGGGGCCGTGGCGACAAACCCCGTGCCGCCCTTTACGATTGTGGCGGGCGTGCCGGCCAGAGTGATAGGAAAAAGGGGTCAGGAACCTTTTTCCGCGGCGATGTGAACGGCTTCTTCTCTTACACACTTACTCGGAGAGAAAAAGATATCCGATCCCTTTTTCTCCTTGCTCGCTAGTGAATCCACCAGCGCCAGCATGGGCGCAAGTTTCGCCCTCCAGGTATAGCGCGTTTCGATGCGGCGCCGGGCGGCCGAGGCCAGTTCATATCGCCGCGCGGGATTGCCCAGCAGCGACTCGATGTGCATTACCCATTGCTCGCTCGAGGCGGCGCAGAGGACTTCCTTGCCGATGGTCACTTCCAGCCCATCCAGTGCACAGGGCGAGGCGATCACCGGCACGCCCGCGGCCATCGCCTCCAGCACCTTGTTCTGAATGCCTCGGGCGATATTGAGGGGCACGACCGCGACCGACGACCTCTGTAGGTATGGCCGCACATTATCCACGCTGCCCGTGACGGTGATGCCGGGTTCCTTTGCCAGTCGGCGGACGGCCGCGGTTGGGTCGCGGCCGACGATGATGAAGTGCACATCGCTTTTGGCCGCGCGGAGCTTGTGCCAGACCTCTTTGGCGAAGCGGCACACGCCGTCGACGTTGGGCAGGTAGTCCATCGTGCCAGTAAAGACGATGGTCTTGCCGTCTCCGCCGCCCACGGCATCGCTGCGGAAGAAGTCAGTATCGACGCCGTTGCCGACCGGCAGCACCTTGTGCCTGTTGCGGCAGGTGGGCAGCAGCGCCGCCTCCTGCGGACTGGTTAGGAGGATGCGCTCGCAGCGCTCCAGTGCCAACTGTTCCAGCGCGGCCACGCGGCGGGACTCCAACCGGTACAAGGGCGCGCGGAGACAAGCGGCGCGGGCGTAATCCGCCCACTTGGCGCTGTCCACGTCGATGAGATCCATCACCCGCGCCTTGGCCGGCGCGGCCAGGAGGGTCGGCAAAACGCCGGAGGAATAGCCGATGGCCAGGTCGAATTCTTTGCCTCGCGCGGCGTGCTGAATCCGGCCGAGCAGATCCGGGCTTTGAAAGTATCCCTCCGTGGCTGATCTGCCGCGCAGCAGGCAGAGTGCACCGCGTATCCGACCTCGGGTTCCGCCTGCCGGGGCAACAAATACCTGCGCCGTCAGGCCACGCAGCCCCGCCGCCGCAGTCAGGTCCTGCTTATGGTGGGCCAGCGCCGCCACGATCACCTCATGGTGCGCGGCCAGCGCCTTGATCTGATGGTACGCCCGCAGCCGCTCGCCCTTATTGGGCGGATAAGGCACGCGGTGGGCTATGTACAGAATTCGAGCCATATAGTTTTCTTCGGCATAGGGACGGTCGTGGCTGGAGTGGCATAGCTTTTGACCCTCAACCTTAACCCTCACCCCTTAAACCGCCAAACGCCGATACATAACGGGTGTAATAGCACAGGAGCGCTATGCGCCAAGAGCGATACGATTTTGTGGTCTTCAGCGATGACTGGGGGAGGCATCCTTCCAGTTGCCAGCACCTCTTTGCGCAGTTGGCCAAGCGCCACAGGGTTTTATGGGTGAACACGATCGGCATGCGGGCGGTCCGTGCCGACGGTTTTACGGTCATTCGGGGGCTGAACAAGCTGTCGCAGTGGGCCAGGCCGCTGCGGCAGATTTCCGAAAACTTCTGGGTGTACAGCCCGTGGATGCTGCCCATTGCCGGCGGCTGGATGGGCAAGATGAACAGCCGCGCGGTGAGTGTCAGTCTCAAGAAGGTCCTGGCCAGGTGCGGAATTCCGCACCCGATCCTGTTTACCTCCGTGCCCACGGCCGCGGACTACGTGGGGAGGCTGGATGAGCGGGCGTTAGTTTATTACATCACGGATGATTATCGCCGCTGGCCGGGGGCGGATGCGGAGATGGTAGCCGCGCAGGATCGATTGCTGTGCGAGCGGGCCGACCTGGTCCTGCCCTGCACGCAGGCGCTGGCCGAGGGCCGGCAATTCAGAGGCCGCGCGGAACTGCTGCCGCACGCCGTGGACCTGGAGCATTTCGCCCGCGGCGGCGGGCTGCACGATTCGGAACCGGACGACCTGGCGGCAATTCCTCACCCGCGGCTGGGCTTTTTCGGCCTGATTTATGAGAAAGTTGATCTGTCCCTATTTGCTAGAATTGCCCGCCTGCGCCCGCAGTGGCAGCTTGTTTTGATTGGGCCCGTGCGGGCGGATACTGCGGCCTTAGCGGGTCTTTCCAATGTGCACCTGCTGGGTGCAAAGTCGTACAAGGAGCTGCCGCGCTATCTGCACGGGCTCGATGCGCTGCTGTTGGCGTACGTGCTGGATGAGCAGACGCTGCGCAACGCGCCGCTGAAGATTCGCGAGTGTTTGGCCGTGGGCAAGCCCATCATCGCCAAGGCGATTCCCGATCTGGAGCAGTACTCCAAACTGATTCATCTGGCCAAAAGCGAGGAGGAATATCTGACCTGCTGTCAGCGGGCATTGGCGGGAATAAAGGCCGATGCGGCCGCGATGCGCCAGGCCGTGGCGGGGCAGACGTGGGAGGCGCGAGCAGAGCAAGTTGAAACTCTTTTGGGCAAGATGTTTCGTGAGTCGGCAAGAATTTCGGATTGCGGATTTCGGATTGCGGATTTGACGAGCACAGATGCCGTGCAAATCGCGAATCGCGAATCCAGCCTTCGCAGCCGAAGCGGCTGCTTTGGCGGAGTAGGCTCGCAAATCGAAAATGCAGAGGGGAACGATTGGGATGAATATGTTGTGCGCCACCCGATGGGGGCCGTCTGGCATCGCTTCGCGTGGACGAAGATCATGCGGGACTGCTATGCCATGCGCACCAGGAATCTTTGCCTCCGGCGCGAAGGGAAGGTGGTCGGCATTCTTCCCGTGGTGCTGCAAAAGAGCCGCCTCTTTGGCCGGCACCTGGTGAGTCTGCCCTGGCTGGATTATGCGGGAATCCTGGCGGATGATGAGGACGCGCAGCAGGATCTGCTGGAGCAGGCCAAGGCGCTGGCCGTCGAATTGAAGGCAGATCTGACACTGCGCCAGCTTGTGCCCCTCGATAACTTTGGCCAGGCCGTGCGCGGCGACAAGGTCGTTATGCAGCTCGAGCTGCCCGGCGCGGCGGATGAACTGTGGCGCAGTTTTTCCTCCAAGGTGCGCAACCAGGTCCGCAAGGCGGAAAAGTCCGGGCTTATGGGCCAGTGGTGCGGCGCGGAGGCGCTGGATGAGTTCTTCCACGTGTATTCCACCAACATGCGCGACCTGGGCTCGCCGCCGCATTCGCGCCGGTTTTTCGCCTCCGTGCTTGCGGAATTTCACGACCTGGCGCGGCTGATGATCGTCCGCCACGCCGGCGCGGCGGTCGCGGCGGCGCTGGTGCTGGCCGATCCGCGGTGCTGGCAGGTGCCCTGGGCCTCCAGCCTGAGGGCGATGAACCACCTGTGCCCCAACCACATGCTGTATTGGTCCATCTTGAAGGATGCTTGTGGGGACAGAGCGCTTAATTCACGTACGGGTGCCTTCATCAAAGGAGCAGCCAGCAGGGAATTAAGTGCTCTGTCCCCGAAATTCTCCTTCGGCCGCAGCTCGCGGGATAGCGGCACATTCAATTTCAAAGAGCAGTGGGGAGCGCGGCCGGTGGAACTGGCGTGGCAAAGCTGGCCGGGCGATGCGGAACAATCTTCGGGTCAGGTGCAGGAGGGTCTCCTGGTCCGCGCGGCACAATCGGCCTGGCGGCGGCTGCCCGTGCCGCTGGCGCGGCTGCTGGGTCCGCAACTGATAAAGACTGTGGGATAAACATGAGTGGCGAAATCCGAGAGGACGATCGCGGCCCAAAATACCCGAACGAAAAAGACGGCCGGAGGCAAAAAATCAGGCACATGCTCAGCTTCGATGTGGAGGAGTATTTTCACGCCGAGGCCTTCAGCCAGGTGATCGGCCCGGCGCGGCGGGAGCAGTGGCCCAGCCGCGTGGAAGAGCAGATGGAGCGCCTGCTGGCGCTGCTGGATGAGCATTCCATCCGCGCCACGTTTTTCGTGTTGGGCGAGGTGGCGGCGCAGCACAGGCGGTTGGTGCAAGATCTGGTGAGGTTGGGGCACGAAGTGGCCTGCCACGGCGATGGCCACGAGATGATCGAGCGGCTGGGCGAAAAGGGTTTTGCGGCCGACACTTTGAGGGCTAAAGCACTCCTTGAGGAAATCAGCGGCCGCGCAGTTATCGGCTATCGCGCGGCCACATTCGGGCTGGTGCGGGAAACGGCCTGGGCGATAGATATCCTGGCGGAACTGGGATTTACCTACGATTCTTCCGTTCAGCCCGTGAGGCACGACCGGTATGGAATTCCCGATGCCCCGGCCGAGGCGCACGTGGCCGTGGGGCCTTCCGGCGGGCGGATCCTGGAGATTCCGCCCATGACGCGGCGGCTTATCGGCCGCAACATCCCCTTGGGCGGCGGTGGGTTTTTCCGCTTGCTGCCGGCGGTGGTTTTCGACCGCGCGTTACGGGCCTGGTCAAACCGCGGCCAGTCCGCCATGCTGTATCTGCACCCATGGGAATTCGATGCCGAGCAGCCCGTGGTAAAAGTGGATGCGATCTCAAATTTCCGCCACCGCGTGAACCTTCGGCATACGGCGGGCAAACTGAAGACGTTGCTGGCGGCACACCAATTCGCTCCGGTATGCGAAGTGGCCGCGAAGTTTTCGCGGCGGGATTTGCCCGCATACACCTATGCCCCCTTGGCCGTTACAGAGATTTAGCGGATGCGCTACTTATGTTGGCCATTTTTCCATATCTTTTTGCGCTAATTTAACTTGACCCTGTGTCAGGCGCTCCCTGAGCATGCTTGGTATAGGCGGGACCGGTGTTTTTCATATCAAGACCGCTCGCCCATCGATGGCAGCGAAGATTATGGCTTCCAAACAGCGTGCAAGGAGGCATGCAATGTTGAATTTGGCCCGTTTTTCATCAATCTTGGCCTTTTTCTTTTTCCTACACCTCACGACGCTGTCTGCGCAGGCTGATCAAATCATCAATATTCCAGATCCAAACCTAGCGGCCGGGATTAGGTATTGGCTGCAACTGCCCGGTGACCAGCCTATCACAGATGAGGCGATGTTGAATCTGACGGAACTGGTTTTGGCTGGGCGGGATGACATTTATAGCCTAGACGGTCTGCAATACGCTACGAATCTCACATCTCTTTGGATGGGGGATTATCACCGTTTGCAGGATCTATCACCAATTGCCGGCCTTCAGCATCTGACGAGTCTTCATATTGTCGATTGTGGAACTACAGACATTTCTGTCATTGATACGCTGCCGATGGTGCAGGATCTCGATTTCTCAGAAGATGGTATAGAGTGCCTGCCATCGTTTGCTAACAATATTGGACAGCTGTCACTGGCGCACAACCAGATCACCGATATTAGTCCCCTTACGGTCTTAACTAAGTTAGGCATGTTAGATTTGAGTGATAATCCGCTGAGTCAAAAGGCGTACGATGTTGATATCCCTTTAATTCAGGCCAATAACTCTCCTCTAATGCTTCTCTATTATGACGCGGCTCCAGAGCCCAAAACTGTCGTCCTGTTTCCCATGGTACTTCTTTTCATTCTGTTTGAGCGCCGCGCCTTTTGCAAGAATTTCATGAAAGGCCTATCATGATAAACATATTCAGAAATAGATGCCTATCGCTAACCTGTCCAAGCTATCTCTTGATCTTGTTTTCAAAACAGCGCAAGGAGGCATGCAATGTCAAAGATAAATGGCGTTCCGGCGGTAACGATGGCTGTTTTGCTGATGCTACTTGGACATTCGGCTGCCTTTGGTGATCAAATAATTTCGATTCCCGATCCGAACTTGGCTGCGGGCATTCGTCAAATGTTGCAGCTTTCGGCGGACCAGCCGATTACGGATCAGGCCATGCTCGGTCTCACAAGTTTGTCATTTTTCTTCGACGGAGATCTTTACAGCCTGGAAGGGCTTCAATACGCGACCAACCTCAATGCTTTTTACCTCGGTAATCAGTTGAGGTTGTCAGACCTTTCGCCGATCGCTGGCTTGCCACATCTGACAACATTGTACATCATTCAATGCGGCACACAAGATGTTTCCGTACTGGACACTTTGCCGCAGTTGTGGCAAGTTGACTTAAATGACGATGGCATCACAACGGTTCCTTCATTCGCTAGTGCACCAAATATCAGCGATATATCTCTAACTGGTAACAACATTCAGGATATAAGCCCGCTGGATTCACTCACGAACTTGATTAGCTTGAATTTACGGGGCAATCCTCTAAATGAAAACGCCTACCAGACGGATATGCCGATAATTAAATCTCACAATTCGCCGCTGTTAACAATCTATGCTGATCCAATTCCCGAACCTTCTTGTTTATCGCTAATGTCAATAGCCGAATTTATAATTTTACCAATTCAGCGAAAAAAACGTTAAAGGAGATCAACGTGCAACTATTTTCTTCAAAACAAGGATCGCAAGTGGTCCTGATAATTGCTGTTCTTGCTGGTATTGTTGCATCTGCGGCCGCCGTGACTGATTGTTCGTGGGCGATAGCCCCATCAGATCCCAATGAATCTTGGCATTATGGGCCAAACTGGTCGCCCGCCTTTTCTTACCCAAATGAGCCAAATGGTTCAAACAACGTCTATGTCTGGAATGGCGGTACTTCAAATTATGGACAGACGGCATCTGATCACACGGTTAACTACTTGAACGTTAGTGGCGATATGGCAAATTTATACGTCGGCAAATTAAACCATTCTAGTCACGGATTGACTATCAATTCTGACCTTGAGGTCGGAAGTAGGTACAGAGGAACATACAATCTTAACTTCAACAATGGAAATCCCTGTACTCTAACTGTCAAGGGCGATTCAAAGATAGGCGCTGGCTCGGGTGGGACTGGCACCATGAATATAAATGCAAATACAAGTAGCAGCGTTTCTTCTCATTATACAAGCAGACTCTTGATTGGCCACAATGGAAGCACAGGGAAATACTATATCTATGCCGGGACGGACTCCGGCCGCGCGTATGTGTGCGTAACGGGTGATGCTTACGTTGGCTACCAGCCAGATATGGACGGCAACAATGGGATTGGTTTAATGGACCAAACTGGGGGATCGGTTTCTATAAACCAAGGTCTCTATGTCGGCAGCAACCAGAAAACATCAGGAACCTATTATCTGAGAAGCGGTGGTTCTCTCTCGGCACAGTCCATCTATGTTGGTTGTGATCAGACGCCCAACCCAGGCACCGGCCTTTTTCACGATTACGGGGGCACGATTAGCACTACAACGCCATCTGGGCTCAAGAAAGCTCAGGCGGCCAGACGATAGTTCCTTTCGGGAGCGCTTTTCCCGAAAGGAGATACGGCATGGATGCCAAGCAATTGCGAGAGCTCAAGCCGATGTTGGAACAGTACCTGGGACAATTTGACGACTGTTTCAGCCGCAGCGAGCCCTGTGGCAACCTGCGGGTTTACGTCAACGGTCAATTGTCGGATCTGCCGCGCAAGAGCATCGAGCCGATGGCGGACCGGGCCGACGTTCCGCCGCGGACGCTTCAGCAGTTCCTGTCGCTGGCAGACTGGGATGATGCGCCATGGCCCAGCGGTTGATGCAGATCGTGGGCGATCAACACAGCCACCCCCTGTCGATTGGCGTGTTGGATGAGACGGCCCATCCCAAGAAGGGCGACAAGACCGCCGGCGTGCAGCGTCAATATTGCGGCGCCACGGGCAAGGTGGATAACTGCGTGGTTACGGTGCATATCAGCTATGTGGCGGGCGCCTTTCACACCCTGCTTCCGGGGGAGATGTTCTTGCCGCAGGAATGGTCCGATGATCGTGCTCGGTGCCGGGGGGCGGGCATCCCGGACACAATGCAGCATCGCCCCAAGTGGCAGATCGCCCTGGAACTGCGTGCCGCCGCCGTGGCCAACGGGATTCGGTTTGAATGGATGACGGGGGATGAAGGTTATGGCGAAGTGCCGGACTTTCATCGCGCCCTGGACGAGTGCGGCCAGCGCTACGTCCTGGAAGTGCCGTCGATTTTCTACGGCTGGCTGCGCGAACCGGAGGTTCTTCAAAAACAGCATCGTGCGGCCACGCGGCGCGGCCGGCCGAGGCATTATCCCCGTCTGAAGGTCAAGACCCTGCCCTGCATCCAGGTTCGCCACATGCTGCGCTACGGGGCAGCTTTTCGCAAACAAGCGTGGCGGAAGTTCCATGTCAAGGACAGCACGGTGGGACCGGAGGTTTGGCAGGTCAAGGCGGCGCGGCTGTATTTGAAACGGGATGGTCTGCCGACGCGGGCGCATTGGTTGATTGTGGCCCGCAACATTTTGGCGCCGCAGGAGGTGAAATACTTCGTCTCCAACGCGCCGGGTGGCACGCCGCTGGAGGTGATGTTGCACGTGGCCTTCACGCGGTACAGGGTCGAGCAATGCTTCGAGGTGGAAAAGTCCGAGTTGGGGCTGGACCATTTTGAGGTTCGCCGGTATCGCTCCTTGAAGCGTCATCTGCTGCTGACGGCCGTCAGCCACCTGTTCCTGGCCACGGTTCAGGAACAGTGGCGGGGGGAAAAATCCGCAGCTGACCGTATGCCAGATTCGCCAGGCGGCCGCGGCGCTGGTGCGTTCCCTGTGGCTGACGGGACAGGTTCGTCAAAGCTTCCTGGCCAGGGAGGCGGAGATTATTACTCAAACGCAGGCACGAAACGAGAAAGCGCGACGCTGCCACGTGAAAACACGCAAGCGACGGTTGCGTAGCCTTGGCATTCGAATATCGTCAATACGTTGCTGCATAATGGATCAGGTGGCGTTGTAGTGTTAGCTGCAATTTTATTAATGTATGCCCTACAGGTCAGTTCCTCGTCGACCACAGTGCCACATATCGAAGTCTTTGGGTTTCCGGCCAAATGCAAAGTACCGATTCATATGTAATGACTGTGGATAAGTTCGGGAGCAACCCCGGCAGTATAACTGTGGATAGCAACGGTTCTCTCACGGGATACCAGCTTGTAACTGGCCAGACGGGAAGTGCCTCGTTTACGATATCCGGCGGAACCTGCAACCTAAGCAACTCTTTAAAACTGGCTAATCAAGCCGCTGCATCTGGTACGTGCAATCTGAGTAGCGGCTCTCTATCTTGTCCGACCATATACGTTGGCAAGACAGGTACTGGAACGCTTACGCAAAGCGGCGGCCAACTAACTGCAAATTCAGAGATATCGGTTGGCACAGATGCGAATTCCTCAGGTTCCCTCAGTATTTCTTCAGGAACGCTCAGCACGGGAACTGTGATTGTAGGTGAAAACGGCACTGGCTCATTCACTCAAACCGGCGGCGCGGCGACAACCTCGGACGGCTTTAATATCGGTTCGGGGGCCGCGGCCAGCGGCTCGTGTACACTCAGCCAGGGCTCTTGCACCGTCTCCGGAGCGACAATACTGGGCGTAAACGGCACCGGCACATTCAGCCAAAGTGGAAGTGCCTCCTTTACCACGAACGGTGGATTGACATTAGGATTAGACAGTAATTCTTCAGGCACCTTCACGCTCTCAGGGACGGGCAGCGTGGATGCCAACGCCTCAGGAATACGTGTTGGCGCTGACAGCGGGACAGGCCGCTTTGAGTGGAATAGTTCCGGCGCCGCTATCAAATTGCATGGCGGCAGGATGACCATCGGCTCAAACGGCACACTTGCGATGGGCTATGACTGCAACTTGCCCAGCCTCATGTCCGGAAACCTGTTCACAAACGGCGGCACGCTGGATGCCAATTTCGGCACGCTGGAAGTCTTCAACGGCGCGACCTGCACCAAGAACGACGACAGTTCAGTCACCATCGGCAAGCTGAACGTTGCAAACGGAACGATGGACCTGGAAACCGGGTATCTCACCGTGCCCTCGGGTATTACCGTCGGGACGGGAGCTACTGCCGGCAAATTCACCTGGCGCTCCTTTTATGGGGCTGCGCTCTCGGTGAACGGCTCTTCCATGGTGATCGGCCAAAACGGCACGCTGGAGAACAATTCTTATACGGAACTAACCGGGTTTCTTAATGGCTCGATGTTTGCGGACGGCCACGGCGGCAGCATCGACCTTTCTAACGGAACTTTAAGCATCATCGACCTGGGCTGGCTATATAAGACAGGCGCCGGCACGATTCGCATCAAGAATATCCTGGTGGCCGGCGGCCTGGGCCATTACCTGGGCGGGCACGCTGGATTGCGATGAGATTGACGTCGGCACGGGCAGCGCGGCCGGCAGGTTCGCCTGGAATAGGAGCTACCCGCTGAAGCTGAATGATGGCAACCTGATCATCGGCCCTAATGGAACCCTGGATATGTGCTGCGGCTTCGATGTAGGCACGTTGCTATCTGGGGGGTATTTCACCGCCGGGGGACACCTTGACATCAGCCAGGGCGCCTTGCTACAGGATCGGGGCTACGCGTCCACGCAGGCGCCGGGCCTATCTGTTACGCTGGGTCATTTGAGCGTGGCGGACGGCACATACATGCTGGAGGGCAACGCGCACATCCAGGTTTCAACCGGCATCGATGTCGGGTGCAGCGATACGCCCGGCAGGTTTGAGTGGCAAAGTGAGGGTGGCGGGATAAACATGTCCGGTTCGCCCATGAACGTGCTGCACAGCGGGACTTTGTCCATGGGCTTCGACTTTTCCGATGATGATTTGCTCACTGGCGGCCTGTTTGAAGATCCCAATGACACGCTCGATATGTCGGATGGCCGTCTGGAAGTCGCCGCCGGGGTGACAGGCACGCAAACCAACCAAGGCGCCAGTTTCGGCGCGATGAGCGTCCTGGGCACGTACAGGTTGGAAGGCGCGGTGGGTCTTTCGGTACAGAGAAACATTTACATAGCGAACGGGGCAAAATTTGAGTGGCTGAACCAGGCTGCCGGTATCGCACTCAATTATTCGGTCATGATTCTGGATAGCAACAGCACCCTGGCGATGGGCTTTGATTTCAATTTGCCCGACCTGTTGGATGGCAATTGCTTCGCCGATGAGGGTGGCACGCTGGATGCGGATCAGGGCATAATAGAGGTCGTTAATGGGGCGACCTGTAGCGTTCAAAACGACCAGACGGTTACGGTGAGCAACCTGAAGATCACCGATGGCACGTTGCACCTGTTCAGCGGGTCCACGCTGACCGTGACGAATTCCCTCGTGTGCGACCCGAACGATATCATCCAGGATCCGAATTCGACGCTCAATTTCCCACCGGGCGGTTCCGCATCCTCGTCCGATCTCGGTGGAAGTTATGACAATGAGGCGGCGGGAAGCGGCCAGACGGCGCGGAAGACCAGGCCGAGTGGCAGCCGATGATTTTGAAACTGCGCGGCCGGTGAACTGGCCTCTGATGCCGGGTGCCGTGGAGGCAAGCGCATGAAGCATCATGCGAAATTCTCCACGGCCCCCAGCAAACGCCGCAGCGACGGCACCCATCGGTTTCTCATGCAGCGGTTATTGAACCCCTGCCGGGGTTCTTGACTTTTGGGGATCTTACCCCGGGTAGCGGCGGCCCGCTGCGCGGCCGCGCCGTAACCCGGGGCTAGAGCTATGTAAACCCCGGCCGGGGTTAAGGAACGAGAAGACGTGGCTGCAAAAAAACGCAGCCACGGCACCCGGCCCGTGGCAAAAAACACAGAAACAGCCGGAACACGGCCAAGATGGCCGTGTGACACACGGGCAAGATGCCCGTGCCACGGGCTTTCCCTCAATTCGCAATTGGCAATTGGCAATTTGCAATCTCAGTACACTCCGCCCGTCTGCTCTTCAAATCGTGCGAGGATCTGGTCAAGCTCCGCCAGTCGCTCATCGGCGATCTTGCGCGTGGCGGGCAGCGTGATGGCGCGGTCGCTCATGTTGCGGTAGCGTTTGGCGGCGGTGACGGCCGCGCGGAGGTCGCGGAAGTTCATGGAGAAGACCCGCAGGACGCCGACGGTGCCTAAGAGGTCCAAGGCGTCGGCATCGGTGAAGAGAAGTGATTCAAAGCTGCGCTGGGCGGGTCCGCCGTGGTGAAATCTGATGCACTCCAAGATCTTGCCGGCCAGCTCTTTTTCGCAGCCGCGCTCGTGCAGGAACTGCTCAGCGACCTGGTGCGAGCGGAGGGCGTGATCTACGCCGGCCACCGCCCAGGCCGGATAGCCGCCCCAGTCGTGCAGATACGCGGCGACCCACGCCGCCTCCAGGTCATATGGTTTGCCCTCGGCAATTATGGCGATGTTGTTGAGGATTCTCTGGGCGTGGGCGATGGCCCACTGGCCGCCAAACTGCTGGGTGAGATTGGTGATTTCGGTATGGTCCATGGCGGGGATTATATTGGCTGTTTGGTGTTTTGGCTATTTGGCTGTTTGTGAAGGCCGGAAGGGAGAAGGTGAGTGCCCAATGGCCAACCATTCAACCCTCTTGACCATCTGCCGTTAACGAAGGCGCAAGCTGAAATGCGCCAAATAGCCAAACAGCCAAAAGGCCAAACAGCCAATAAAAAACGGATGGCCGCCTCGCTGCCCCAAAATCAGGGCAATTAACCTTCAAAGCGGCCACCTGTTTGTTTGGGTTAACCCTTGCTACGGGGCCTCATGCTGAAAGACGGACACCATCTTGGCGCCCACGACCGTACCTGAAAGCAGGGTGGCAATCCCCACGATCAGGAAGGAGACCAGGCACAGTTCCATCGTGTTGCCGATACGGACCAGGGCCAGGATGCCCAGCACTATCGCGGCCAGGCCAGAGAGCACCTCCAGCCCGGAGGCCGTTGCCGTCGCCTGCCACATCACATGGCGGACTTCAGGCTGAGTGACCGACGACAACGACATCATGGGGTACTTCTGGATGGATGTCGCCGCCGCGCCGAGCAGGAGCGCGCCGCCGAAGACGATGGCCGCCACCGGCATCAGCAGGTAAGGAGCCACTCCCAGCAGGGAGAGGATCCCCAGGATGACACCGGCAACGCCGCCCAGGAATTCGGCGGATAGGCCTCCGCCTAATTCACTAATGTCCAGGGTGCTGCCGGCTTCCTTGAGCAGCATCTTAAATCGCGAGGCAATGGCCCCGCCTTCAAACAGGAGCGCCGCTGCGATGCTTAGAGCGGCGATAGGCAATAGCAGAGAAGGATACGTGCCTGCCAGGGCCACGATGGTCAGAACGATGGTCGCGCATCCGAAAATGGCCTCGAGGAATCCCCCGCCGGCCAGCACCCTGGCCGTCGCGGGATCAACCCACGATCGAGGCTGTACTACCTGTGTTGGTATCTGAGACATATATCTTCAAGCCTCTTTTCTGCCGACACTTACCTGAATTCCAGCGGCCCTGTCGGACCGGGGCCTGGCCGGACAAGACGTGTTTGCCGCACTATAATGTTACATCTCGACAGGGGAGGCATTCCAGATAGACCGGAGGCTGGAGACTGGAGGGTGAAGAAAGATTGGGAATTAGAAGGTCTGGATTAGTGCAGCAATGGCCGTTTGCCTTTTTGACTGTTTGACTATTTGGAACGGCCGGAAATAGTGCGCAAACAGCCCAATAGTCAAATGGCCAAACAGCCAGCCAATTCAAGACCTACGCCGACTTCTTTTTTGCGGCGCTGAAGAGGCTGGGCTTGACCTGGCCGGTCACCATTTCCGGCGTTATCTGGTAGCCGGCGCCATGGTCCTTGGTGTCGGGCAGCTCGTACAGCAGCTCCAGCATGAGTTCCTCGACCACGGCGCGGAGGGCGCGGGCGCCGACATCGCGGCGCATGGCCTCCTTGGCGACGGCCTTGAGAGCCTCGGGCGTGAATTCCAGTGTGGCATTCTCCATCTGGAAAAGGTGCTGGAACTGCTTCACCAGGGCGTTCTTGGGTTCGGTGAGGATGGAGATCATCGTTTCCTCATCGATGGGTGTCAGCGTGGTCATTACGGGCAGGCGTCCCACCAGTTCGGGAATCATGCCGAACTTGATGAGGTCCTCCGGCTGCACCTGGCGGAGAACATCGGTCTGTTCTTCCACCAGCGTGGCCTGCTCGAATTCGCTGGTAAAGCCGATGGCCCGCTTGCCGAGGCGCTGGCGGATAATGTCCGTCAGGCCCACGAACGTGCCGCCGCAGATGAACAGGATGTGCGAGGTGTCCATCTGGATGTACTGCTGCTCCGGGTGCTTTCTTCCGCCCTGGGGCGGAATATTGCTGATCGTGCCTTCCAGCATCTTTAAGAGGGCCTGCTGCACGCCTTCGCCCGACACATCGCGGGTGATGGAGACGTTGCCCTGGGTCTTGCCGATCTTGTCCACCTCATCCAGGAAGATGATGCCGCGCTGCGCCGCCTCCAGGTCATAGTCGGCCGCCTGGAGCAGCTTGAGCAGGACGTTCTCCACATCCTCGCCCACGTAGCCGGCCTCGGTGAGCGTGGTCGCATCGCCGATGGCGAAGGGCACGTTCAGCACGCGGGCCAGCGTGCGGGCCAGGAGCGTTTTGCCCACGCCGGTGGGGCCAAGCAGGAGCACGTTGGACTTTTCAATCTCGACATCGCTCTCATCGGCCGTATCCACGTGCATGAGCCGCTTGTAGTGATTGTGTACGGCCACGCTCAAGGTGCGCTTGGCATGGTCCTGGCCGATGACGTACTGGTTGAGGAACTCGTTTATCTGGCGCGGCGAGGGGACCGAGGTAAACAGCGGCCGCGATTCCGAGAGCTTGCGTTTTTCCTGGCGAATGATGTTGTGGCACAGTTCGACGCAATTGGCGCAGATAAAGACGTTTTCCGGCCCTTCAACCATGGGGCCGGCATCCCGCTGAGAGCGGTTGCAGAAACTGCACACACTGGGACGTCGGCCTTTGGGGCCCACGGGCCCTCCTTTACGGGGCGGCGGGTTAGTCATAAGTCACTACCTTGTTTCCTATTACAAAAAATCGAAAATGCGCCGTGCCACAGGTTTATCGACCCGGCGGCGGGGCTAACTTAATGAATGATCTCCACCGGCTGGTGAATGACCATCTTTTTTGGCAGGGCTTTTGTCCAGCTTGCCCTGCAACATTTCAATTATGCGGGTTTTGGCCCGCTCAAACTCGGCATCGCTAAGTTGGCCCTGCTGATGCAGCCGCCGCAGCTCATCGAGTGTAAAAGGCTGTGGTGGATCAACTTGCTGAAGATCCTTGCCGCATCTGCGGGCGATGGCCAGCACAATTACACCGACGATTATAGCAATAATCAGGCCCGCAATCGTGGGCAGTAAATCGCGAAAAGTTGGCCCATTACCCGCGATTTGACCTATCCTGTAGGCTTGGGCAATCATCAGGACTATTGTACTGAGTCGCGTCGGAAGGTTCAATAAAGCGCTCGCAGCGGCGATCCGACGAAAAAAAAGAGCTAACTTTGCCGAGTTCCGGTGTGTCTGAAATAGAGGATGTAGGCCACAACCCGCCATCGGTGAGCGACGGCGACCTGGTTCGCGCGACGATCCAGGGCGATCGTCGGGCATTTGATGCGCTGGTCAGCCGGCATCAGAAGCTGGCCAGCCAGGTGGCCTTTCGCCTGCTGGGCAACAGCGACGATGCGGACGAGGTGGTGCAGGAATCTTTCTGCCGCGCGTTTGGTAAGCTGAAAGATATTACGGACCCGCAGAAGTTCGGCGGCTGGCTGATGCGGATTGTTTCGAACCAGGCGCTGAACTTCAGGCGCAACCGGGCCCTGCGGCAGATGGTTCGCCTGGCGGACCTGGGCAATCCGGACGACTCAGATAGGCCGGAGCCGGCCCTGGCGGATAAGACCGCCTTGGCGCCCGATGAAGTGGCGGCCGGGCACGAGCTGGGCGAGCGGATCCGGGAAGTGCTGGCCAAGCTGCCCGAAAAGCAGCGGCTGGCCCTGGTGCTGTTCAGCATGGAAAAGCTGCCGCAGAAGGAGATCTCCGAGATGCTGGGGATTTCCGTAGAAGCGGTAAAGTGGCATGTATTCACGGCCCGAAAGAAATTAAAGCATGAATTGCGGGAGTACCTGTAACGCGGCTCCAGGCGAGTCGATGAGGTATGTAGATGAAACCGGACGATAGCGAATTTCTGTTGAGTCAGTTGCTGGATGGGCAACTGGATAGCGAGCGGGCACGGCTGGTGCGTGAGCGCATGGCCAAGGAGCCTCAGCTCGCCGAACGGTATCGTCTGTATCAGAAACTGGACGGCGCGCTGGCGGCCTTTGCCCAGGATGCGCCTGCCATCTCCTATGATTTTCAGCGCGAAGGGATTCACGAGAAACTTCAGCGGCAGGCGCTGCTGGTGGGGCAGCAGCCGCCGGTCGTTATCCAGTTCGTGCGCCGCTGGGGCAGGGCCCTGGCCGCCGCGGCGGTGATTTCCGGCTTATTGATCACCTTCTTTGTGATCGGCCACGCAGGTAAGCACGGCAGTATTGACATCGCTTTTGAGAGACCCTCCACCGCCCGTACCGGCAGGATGAATTCCCCAGTCGTGCTGAAGGAGCCCGCGACAGAGGGCCATCTGGATGTGCGGTATAGCGCGTCGGACTCTACGACTGCCAACAATAATGATGCCCCGCGCCGGCATGGCAGCGTGATTGTGTCAGCAGATTCGGATGGCACGGTGGCGCCAACGTTTGGACTTGATGAGCTTTAGAGAAACCGGGAAAACTAAACAACGGATTGCCGATTGAAACGAGCCTGGACCAGCCGAAATCAGAACTTTGCCGCGGCGGGTCCGGTAAATATTTCAAGCGGCAATCCGCTTTGACTGTGGAGCAATGATGAGCAAGCGACGTTTGACAGTGGCGGCGATTATTCTGACGGCGGTATCAACCATGGCGTATCCGGCGCTGGGTCAATCCGGCGAAGGCGCCGTGCAGCGCGATCTGGACAAGCCCTTCAACATGAAACTGGGCGAGACGACGATCACGGCCGCCCTGGCGGAGATCAGTTCCCGCACGGGGATCCCGATCAACTTGGCGGAAGGCACGCTGGCGCGCCTTCCTCACGGCGAAGAGACGCGGCTGCTGCGGATCAACGCGGCGGATGTGAAGCTGCGCAAGGCGCTGGATGCAATCCTGACGCCCCTGGCCCTGGAGTGGGCCGTTTCCGATAACGGCAGCATTATCGTGCGGCCCACGCCGGAACTGATCCGCATGAACCACCGGCCCACGTTCGCCGAGACGAATATTCTTTTCGCCCTGGCCGATACGCGCATGGTTCGCGGCAAGAAATTCCTGGACCAGGCCCGCGAAGCCGCCGGCCGCGATGAGCTCAAGTTGGACTGGCAGGTGGGGGACGCCGAATCCCGCGCCGCCGCCGTGGCCGCCGCGGATGGGCGCATGCCCTGCAACGGCTTTCAGTATTTGCACCGGCTGTGCCAGAACCGCGGCTGGACCTGGTACCTGTCCGGCACGGACATCATCATCCTGTCCGAGGAAATGCAGGCCGCGCGGCAGCTTGGCCGCACCCTCACCGTCACCTATCAGCGCCAACCGCTGCTGGTGGTTTTGCAGGACTTGGCGCGGCGGGCGGATTTGGGCCTGAAAATGGATCCCGGCGTTTTGACGAATATTAGCGACCAGGCCAAGGAGAGTTTCTCCCTGGTGGTCAAGGACGCCACCGTGGATGAGGCGCTCCAGCAGATCTCGGGCGCCACGGGCCTGACCTTCAAGACCGACGGGCTGAACATCCGCGTGGGCGGTTCGGAGGCCCAGGCCGCGCGCGGGACCGTGCGGAAACGGCCGGAATTTCTCGTTGGGATGCCGGTAACGGATAAGGATGGCACTCAGTACATCATCATTATGCCGCCGGGCGAGCTCTCCGATGAACTGGTGGAGCGGATTCGCCATCTCAAGGCGGAAAAACTGGGCCAGCCGGCTTCTGCGCCCGCCGCCCATGCAAATGTGGGCGCCAAACCGGCCGCGCCGGAATGATTTCTATGGGCTCTAAACGCCTCCGTTGGGTTTATAATGGTGTGTTGTTAGACGGGAGCCGCACAAGCGATATATGGATAAGTTGATTCGCACCGACTTGGCCGTCGCGGCCGAACGGGCGCTGTTAGTTTGTGTGGAAATGCCGGATAGCCGGCTCGAGCCGCATGATCCTTTAGGGGAACTTCGAAATCTCGCCAAAACCGCTGGGGCCCTCATCGTCGACGAAATGCTTACCAAGCGGCGCAAAATCGACTCCGCCTATTATGTGGGTTCAGGCAAGGCAAAAGAGATCGCCACGCGCGCCGCGGCCGCCGAGGCGGACCTGGTCATCTTTGATAATGACCTGGCCCCCGCCCAGGTCCGCGACCTGGAAGAGGTCATCGAGCGCAAGGTGCTCGACCGCAGCGAATTGATTTTGGATATCTTCGCCAGCCGCGCAAGAACGCACGAGGCACGGCTCCAGGTGGAGCTGGCGCAGCTTGAATACACCTACCCGCGGCTGCGGCACATGTGGTCGCACCTGGAGCGCATCGCCGGCGGCGCCGCGGCCATGCAGGGCATCGGCACGCGCGGCCCGGGCGAGCGGCAGATCGAGATCGACCGCCGACTGGTCAAGCGCCGCGTGAGCGAGCTTAAAGGCGAACTGTCGGACATCGACGGCCGCAAGGTCCGCGAGATCAAAGCCCGCGGCGACATGTTCCGCATCTGCCTGGTCGGCTACACCAACGCGGGCAAGTCCACGCTGATGAACCTTTTGACCGGCGCGGGCGTGCTGACGGAAAACCGCTTGTTCTCCACGCTGGACACCCGCACGCGCAAGTGGCACCTGGGGGAGGGGGCCACGGTGCTGCTGTCCGACACGGTCGGCTTCGTGCGCGACTTGCCGCACCACCTGGTAGCCAGCTTCCGCGCCACGCTGGAAGAGGCCATTCACGCCGACCTGCTGCTGCACGTGGCCGATGGATCGCATGACGATCTGGACCACCAGGTCGCCAGCGTCAACGAGGTGCTCTCCGAGTTGGGCTGCCACGACAAGGATGTGCTGCTGGTGTTAAACAAGGCCGACCGCATCGTCGATCCGGCGCTGGTCTCGGCCTTAAAGCGGCAGTACGCTGGCAGCTACGTGATCTCCGCATCCACGGCGGAGGGCGTCGAAGGCCTCCTCGCCGAGGTTCAGCGGCGGATGCGCGGCGGCCGCGTCTCCGTCCGCCTGATGGCCGACTTCCGCAACGGCAAACTCATGCAATACCTGGCCCAGTACGCCGAGGTAAAAGAACAAACCTGGCATCCCACCACCGTGGAGATGGAGGCGGTGATGGGGACCATCCAGGTGGACCAGCTTTCGCGCTTCGGGGAAGATGTGCAGGTGTTGGAAAGATCAATCGCGGAGTAATGATCAAAAAAACGAGGAATGCCGAATGTCGAACACGGAATGAGTGAAGAAAGAAAAATTGCGACTGTCAGATTTAATTTCGCACCGTAACCGGCACGCAGCTCGACTTCATCATTCGACATTCCTTGTTCGACATTGGATAATTCTTTTTCCGGCAGTTCCTCAAGCCCCAAGCCTTCCAGATAGCTTAATGAAACCTTAGCGCAGAGGACCTTGCCGGCCAGGCAGGTGCGCGGTATAAGCGTATTGTAGCTGGCTGGGTGGGTTTTCCCCTGAAATAGCGACGAATCACCTGGTTTGAATCGGTATGCGCCGAATTTGACGAGCCTTCACCTCATAGGAGAGCATCATGGCTATGCGGGGTCTGACAATTCTTGTGCTCGTGTCACTGGCCTTACCGGCATCGGCGGAAAAGGTCGCCTATCTCTTGGACCAGTCGGGGCAGGTTACGGCCCACATGGAAATCTACGGCCAGGGGCAGGACTCGAACACCTATGTTTACGACTTTAGCGACACCGGCCCATTTTTCCCGGAGCATGGTGGCACTTTTGCCACACCTAGCTTGTTTTCCGGGACAGGTACGCAATTGATCACGGATTATAATATCGGCGACGATTCGTTGCCGCCAAGCGGCCATTATTTCCTTGTTGAATTGTCAAATCAATTTGATGAAGCCGCCTATCCATATTCTGGAACTTCTTCATTGGACGTCCATTGGAGGTTCCAGGTTCAGGACGAGCCAATTGATGTGTCACTGACGAACTATTCTGTGAACCAGAGACCGGGAACCATGACAAATGTGCTTACGGACGAGACGGCCAACCTTACGTACACAACGATCAGTGATAATGAGGTTCAGCTCCAGCCTTGGCATATATACACATGGGATGTGGACGCACAATCATCCGATTGGCATGGCGCCGATTTCTCATCTGAACTTTATCTTGGAGACGGAGTTCTCGCGGTGCCTGAACCTACCCCAATTTATCTAGCTGGAGCCTCAGCCCTGCTTCTTATACTCCAAATGAGGCGGAGGAAACACGCTTCTGCCATAATGGCTTGGGGGGGTATGCATGGTCATGTTCGCATGCACCAATGCTGGTATTGCCGGGCAGTGGACGGTCGACGCCAATAGAGTTGTAAAGGATTTCAATAACAACGTGGACCCAAATTACCACACCTTGGCAGATGTTATAAAATATGGATTGCCCAAACCTGGTGATACTGTGCTGGTTATGGATGGCAACTACACAGCCTCTGAAATTGATTGGCCGCCGAATTATGGAGGAACGGACGATGCCAATAGAATTACTATCACCGGAGACGCCAATGGGTCCATGGCGCTTTTTCAACTGGGATGGCGCCGATTTTATTTCAAATCTCTATTTTGAGGATGGAATGCTCGAGCCCGGTTCTTTCGCAATGTTCGTGCCGCTGTCTTTGTTTCTGCGGCCAAGAAAAGGCTGATTGAATTTGTCGTCATTTTCACAATTAGCGAAGAATATTCATGTGGCGCGACCAGAGGCAAGTTTTCTGGAGCCGAAAAAGGAGATAATCATGGGGAAAATGGGACTCGTCACGTTAGTGCTGTTTGCGTTCGCTGCGACGGCATCGGCAGATAAAGTTGCCTGGCTGCTAGAGAATTCCGGCGAAGCCTCAGCCAATATGCAAATCGGAGATGGACAGCCGCCGGGGGGATATTCCGGGACGTTTTCTGACCCAGGACCTTTTTATCCGTCAGACACGACATCTTTTCTATCGCCGGAGATTTCTGGTACGCAACTTAACGCCAGCTTTTATGTTGGAGACAATGTTATCCCTTCGACATTTTCGTTTTTTCTCGTCCAGCTTGGAACGTCTCGAAGTTCAGAAGCTACGCTGTCTTATTCAGGGTCCGCCTCACTGGATACGAATTTCAGGTTTGTAATAGGCGATGAGCCAATTTCGGCAGCTCTGGCCAATTACACGGTTACAGGCCGACCTGGGCAGATGACGAATACGCTCTTTGATGAGACATCGGGAGCCTCGATAGTATTCCCTTTGACAAATGAACTCGTTAGCCAAAGCGTTTTATTGGAGGCTAACCATACTTACTCGTGGTCTGTTTACGCTACGACATCCAACTGGGAGTACGCTGAATTCAATTCTCAGCTATCTTTACTGGACGGGCAGTTGCTGGTGCCCGAACCGAATTCATTGCTTATGCTCTTAATTTCATCATTCTTGTTGCGTTGCAAGCGGCGATAAACTCATAATCGTATAGGAATAACAAGAGCATAGGAGGAATTAGAATGCGAATCTGGCTACTGTTTACTATACTTGCTTTCTATTCTGCAACTTGTTCACTTGCAGGAACATGGCAGGTTTTGAATGATGGAAACACAATTTCACCCGATGGAAACTACCTGCGGAATACCGGTGTAAAGCAACTTGTGCAAGGTCATTATCTGCATCCAGGCGACCTTGTGACAATCCAATCTGGAGTGTATTATCCATCTATCGTCAATTGGCCTACGGATGTGCATGGTGAGGATGGAAACAGGATTGTTATACACGGCGAAGGAGACCCGAATGATCCCAATTCACTCCCTTTATATTCAACACAAGATAACAGTATAGCATCTAATTGGTTCGTGTTCACCAGTAATTCCTTCATTACAGTTGAGAACTTAAGAGTGGATCACGCGAGGAGACCATTTACTCTTGACACTGATTCCAGTCGCGACGGGGCGCATGACATGACTTTTGACCACATTACAGTAAACTATGCCGGCATTCCAGGCGACTCCAACACCGATGGGCGAGCTTTTGAGATTGACGAACCCAGCGGGAAAGACGGCCTTTGGGTGCCGCAATACAACATCCAAATCCTGAACTCAACCATACAGCACGTCAGCGGCGTCGGCATAAAATGTCTTGGCCGGGCCCACGACATTACCATTGAGAACGTGACTATCGAGGATGTTAATGATGGGAAAAGTCCGGCCAGCTCCTCCGCGGATGGGATTGGATTCACCTATAGCGATTATGGCGCTGCGGGCAAGGTCACCATTAGCAACGTCTCGGTGTCGAATGTGGCCGATGACGGCATAGATATCAAGGCCTGCGGAATTGTTTCAATTTCAGATTGCAACGTGTCCTCAACTGCCTGTGATGGCATTAAACTATGGACTCCAATGGAGCCGAATAACGTCTACCACCAGGGCAGTTTTATATTGCGAAACAATACGGTTACGAATGCCGGGCAGGCTGCATGCGAGGCCTTCTATATGCCAGTGGTCGATATCGAGCAGTGCAGCTTTTGGGGCCAAGAGCAGGGATTTTTGTACAAGTGGCAGGGCAATGATCCGGTTCCATCATCTTGGATCGATGCCAATGGCAACCAGGCCAACAGCCCCTTAGCATCCTCACTTCGCTCCTACCGCAATATGTTCGCCACCCAGTGTACAGACTCCACGTATGCAGCCTGTGAGATCCAGAAATCCTGGACCTCGGGCGGGACGATAGCAATTTCTTTTGTTACCAGCGACCCGAATGACCCGAACGATCCGCACAACATCGACAACGACGCCTTCTGGATCGGCAGCGACCCCAACTGCGTGGATGATCCGAACAACTGCGATGCGAATAATATTTTGCTCAGCGTACACAATGACTGGCAGGATGGGAACAGTTACGTCAAGTCTCAGGTGTGGAACTGCTCCATCTACGGCCAGCTCGGCATCGAATTCTCCCCCTTTGTCAGCAAATCCATACCGCCCTATTCCCCCCCGGCCGACTTCAATCTGGACGGCGTGGTGGATGGCAACGATTTTGACATCTGGCGCGCGGCCATAGATTCGAACGATCCGAACAGGCTGGTCGGAGGCAAGCGGGCGGGCGATGCCAACCGGGATGGCATTATCGATAAGAGTGACTTCCTCATCTGGGACAGTACGATTTCTCCGGTCTACCACGCGGCAGATTTTAACCAGAATGGGATCGTGGATTATTATGATTATTCCGCCTGGAAGAGCAACTACACACTAGGAGGGCAGGCAACACACGCTCACGGCGACGCGGACGGGGATGGCCGGCTCACTTACCGGGATTTCAAGATCTGGGAAGCGACCGTGGGACCGCATTATAGACCGCCGGCGGATTTTAACGACAGTCTAAATGTCGACGGGACGGATTTCCTGATTTGGCAGAGGAACTACAATCATGGCGCCCCTGGCTCCGGTGCCCCGATCATCGATGCGAATTTCAGCGATCCAAATTACGCGCGGAACAATGGAGATACTGACGGGAACCTTAGGGTCGATGGGACCGACTTCTTGTGCTGGCAGCTATGGTACAACTATCCTCAATCGGACCTGGATGGGCAGGGAATGTCGCAGGAATCGGGTGGGCAGGACCTATGTCCGCCTTTGGTTGACTACAACGGCGACGGCGAGATTACTCCCGATGAGGTGTGGAGGCTGTTCAAAGAGTACTTCGGCGAGGATTGGGGCAGCTAGCCGACAGTTATTTAAACCATAGCAATAGCCGGGCGGGCAGGATCATCTTGCCCGCCTGGTTCTTCTGACTGCCGTTACGTCCGATATGCAGCCTAAGTCTTAAGGCTTATTTCTCCCTCCGCGCCCCGCCCAGCGCTCGCATGGCCGCGTTGTAATCCGGATCGCGGGCTAGTTCCCGCTGGAGCTCGATGTAGCGGATCTGGCCCTGGCGGTCGACGACGAAAATGCAACGGGCCAGGCGGCCGGTCTCCTTGATTCTCAGGCCCGCGGCTAGGCCGAAAGAGCCGTCCACCGAGTCCGACAGCAACTGAATGCGGTGCGTCCCGTGCTCACGCTGCCAGCGATCCTGCGTGAACGGGTCATCGGCACTGACCACGATCACCACCACGTCGCGCGGCTGATTCAAAGAAAGCTGATCGAACCTTTGCGAGCTGCGGTCGCAGATGGAGGTGCCCAGTTCGGGCACGACGGAAATGAGCAGCGTCTTTCCGGTCAGTTCATGCAGGCGAAGATCGCCGCCTTTGGGTGTTTTGAAGCTGGCATCGGGAATTGTGTCCCCCACGCGCAGCGTGCTGCCTTGCAGTGTCAGCGGCTCACCATATTGAAAGATCTGGATGGTGGGTCCGGTTTGATGGGCCGGCGGCGGCAGGTTTATCGGCGGCGGACGGGAACTGCTGCTGCACGATATAAACAAACTCGCCGCCGCGGCTGTCAGGAGCAAGGTATTGGGGCGCATTTGGGTTCCTTCCTTTTTAAGACGGGTCAAACGCAGAGCCCGGGATACCTGTATCAATAATATCAGCCTGGCAGGCCCGGCCCCGGAGGCCAAGGCGGCGATTGCACAAAATGTTGCATCGGCGGCCCAAAATCTGGACAATATCCGCTTAGCCGCCGTGGCCCTTCGCGGCGGTAAGGCAGGACTTAAAGTAGAGGCTCTCCATGAAGTTAAGCAAGCACCGCCCCCACGACGTATTCAACCGCCAGAAGAACGTGAATCCAGCCCTCGCCCCGTACATTGAATTGCTGGAAGACAGACTATTGCTGGATGTGGCCGCCGCCGCGCCGGTTTTCGCAACTCCTCTGGCCGGCATCTATTACCTGCCGGACACAACAGGCAAGGCGCTGACCATCGGCATTGACGGCGCCGAAAGCGACGGCACGACCACCTATGACAACCCCTTGACCTTCACGGTCACCAGCAACGATCCCAAGCTGGTCGTCCAGACCCCCAGCAGCCCCAAGTTTGTGCAGCTCGATTTCAGCATTGACGGGGTGGACACCGCCCCGGTCATCCTGGAGCTTTTCCCCGGCGTAGCGCCCACCGCGGTGCAGCGGATCATCGACCTGGCCACGCAGGCCGTCGTCAATGGCGCCCTCCAGGCGCCGGATGCCACGCACTCCGCCTTTTACACCAATGTGGTGGTACACCGGGTCATCCCCAACTTCATGATCCAGACGGGCGACGCGGTCAATGGCGATGGCACGGGCGCCAGCGGGTTGGCCGACTTTAACAATGAAATTGATCCACACCTGTCTTTCGCCGGTCCCGGTGTGGTGGGCATGGCCAATGCCGGCACGCAAAATGGCAAAGGCACCAACGACTCCCAGTTCTTCATCACCACGTATCCGTATGCCAGCGGCAACGGCGGGTACACCATTCTCGGCCAGCTTATCGCCGGCCAGGACGTGATCGACCAGATCAGCCTGGAGCGCGCGAACAGCAGCGACAAGCCTTACGATACTGTGCTGCTCAAATCGGTGACCGTGCTGGATAGCGACACGCAGGATGAGGCGGTTTCGTTCTACGCGCTGAAGGGTTTTGACGGCGATGCCACGGTCACCATCACGATGACGGACGACCAGGGCCACACCATCCAGAAGCAGATCGAGGTTAAAAGCGCCACCGGCTACGGCGACCGCCCCGCGGTGGCCGACCTGCCTTACGATGCCACGCAGAGCTCCAACCTCGTCTACACACTGCCGGGGCAGACCAAGGATTTCCTCGTCAATATCACCGACCCGACCCTCCCTTCCGGCGACGTGATCGACGCGAATATCAGTTCGCCAGTGAGCGGCGTGACGGTGTCCATGGTCAAAAGCTCAGGCAGCCATTACCTGGTGACGTACAGCCTGCCTTCAGACTACAGCGACACGCAGGTGATCCCTGTCGAAATCACCACCATCGAACAGGGCCTGGAAGGCGCCGGCAATCTGCCCGCCAGGATTTCCACGTTTTACATCGTGCCCTGGGGCAGCCGGCCCGTAATCACCGGCGTGGCGGATGATGAAGTGGTCAATGTGGATCCCGGCGGCACGACCACCAAGACCGTCACCATCACGGATGACAACCAGGCCTCCAGCCAGCTCACCGTTACCGCCACCACCTCTTCCAGCACCATCGGCGCGACCGCTTCCGTGGCCGCCGGCGACAATAACACCTGGGTCATCACGATCACCGCGCCCTCGACGTATCTTTCCCCCGCGGTGCAGTATTACAACGGCTTTGATGTGACCGTCTCGGCCGTGGAGAATGAGCCCAATACCAACGTCACGCTCACCCCAACCACCAAGACCTTCCACGTCAGCACGCTGGGAGATCCGCCCACGATCACGGGCGTGGATGACCGGCTGCTGATGACGCCCTTTGAAAAGAAGGACATCGTCCTGACCATTGCGGATGATGGCGGCAGCGCCCTGCCCTTCGATCTGACGGCCACCAGCAACATCAACGGCACGGACGCCGATCAGCAGGTCGTGTACGTCGACAGCAGTACCGACAACAACAACCAGAAGATCTACACGCTGCACATCGATCTGACCAAGCGGCTGCCCAATAATTTCGCCGGCTACTTCGAGATCACGCTCTCGGCCGTGCAGCACGTGGCCTCCAGCGGGCAGAGCTCCATCACAGATGCGGCCAAGGCCGGCGTAATGAAGATTTTCGTGGTCGTGCAGTCCGCGGGTGATCCGTCGCTGGATGCCAACCTCTCCAGCGACCAGGACACCAAAGTGGCGGTGGTGGATGGCACGCGGCTATTTGTCGGCACGGCCACGGGCATGGATGTCTACGACATCTCCGATCCCTCCCAGCCGGTGCTCAAAGGCACGTTCACCACGCCGTATGAAGTTCACTCCATCGTCGTCGACGGCAACATCGTCTATGTCGGCATGTACGGCCAGGCCTATTATGGCACGATCATGGAGAACCCGGGCGCGATCTATAGCGTCGATGTGACCGACCCGACGAATCCCACGCAGCTCGGTGAGATGCAGACTGACAGCTACGTCACGGAAATGACACTGGTGGGCACAAAGCTGTATGTGGCCAACTGGACCAGCGGCCTGGAAATCTACGATGTCTCCAACCCCGCGCTCATCACAGAGGCCGGCTGGTTCAGCAAGGACAGTTCCGGCCACGCAATCGCGCAGGCCGCCGCCGTCGCCGTCAAAGGCAATTACGCCTACATCGCTGATTCAGGCAGCCCCTCGGGCAAGCTGATCGTGCTCAATATCGCCGATCCGCAGAACATCAGTTTTGTCCGCCAGATTGCCACGACCCACACCACCTACATCGGCTGGGTCAGTCAGGTCACGAAGGGCAGCCCTTCCGATCTGGCCATCGACGGCAACAAACTGTACCTCAGCGACAGCGTCACGGGCCTGTTCGTGTACGACATCAGCAACGGGGCGGCGCCCAGCCTGCTCGGCTGGGCGGGCTGGAGGTCCTCGCAGATTCGCGTCCAGGACAACATGGCCGTAATCTCCTACGGCGGCTACGAAATCATGCTGGATGTCACCGATCCCAAGCACATCCAGAAGATGTACGCCACATACGCCCCGGGTTATGCCGGCGGCGTGGGCCTTGCAGACAGCTACATGTATCTGCCCGGACAAACCGAGGGCCTGGCCGCCTTGGACACCAGCGGCCTGACCGATGCGGTCGTGATAAGAGGGTCGCAAACCTTCACCGATAATGCCGGCAAGTCCGTACACGTGGCCCTGGTCGGGCCCGGCTCCGTTCGCGTCCAGACCGACAGCAATAACGACATCAGCGAGATAGACGTCGAGGGCACCGACAGGAGCTCGCAACTGCTCTTAAGCAGTCGCAACGGCGGGGCCGTCGGGAATATCGTGATTCAAAGCGCCATCAGCGCGCTGGTCATGCCGCAGGTGGTTTTGAATGGCAATCTCACTGTCGCCGGCCAGCCGCGCAAGGTTGTGCTGGGGGATGTAACCCCCACCGCCTCCGGCACGGAGCGGACGATCAGCTTTGAGCAGGATACTGCCGTCACCGCCGCGCCGCGAGCGTTCAATTTCAGCGCGGGTCAGATGGCGGATGTGCAGCTCAGTTCCTATTACCCCATTGGCGCCTTCACGGCCGTGGACTGGCTTGACGATGAAGGCGACGGCAGCGCGGCCAATATAGACACGCTCACCGCGCCTTCGGTGGGCTCGCTCAAAATCACCGGCGCCAAAAACGTGGCCGGCGATATGCAGGCGGGCCTGGAACTGAACATGCAGGAGCAGGCGGCTAGCCCCAGCATGTTGTCCAAGGCTTTTGTCGCCGGGGCCCTCAGCGATGCCACGTGGGACATCAACGGCCGCGCGAGCGCGCTGCACTTCGGTTCGACTTCTAATTGGACGTTGAATTCCGACGGCTATGTCTCCAGCGTGAGCACAACCGGGGACCTGGCCGGTTCGCTTACCGCCAGCTCCTTCGGCGCCATCGCCGTCGGCGGCCTTCTGCCCGCGCCCATCACGGCCACCGGCCAGATCAGGGGCGTGTCCATCGGCTCGATACGTGCGGGCAACGCCAACGACGCCGTGATTACGGCCCCCGGCCGCGTCAATGGCATTTATGTCGGCCAGTGGGAAGGCTGCTCGCTGACCGCCGGCTCGCTGGGCAGCCTGCGCACGAATCCCGCCCTTATGGCCGGGGCCGATGGGAATATCAGCGCCAACATCACCACCACGGGCGCAATTGGCTCGGTGTATGTGGATGGCAACATAACGGGCAACTGGACCGCCGCATCCATTGGCAGCCTCACCGCCGCCGGCTGGATTCGCGGCAGTGAAATCCACGCCTCCGGCTCGATTGGCAGCATCACGGCCGCCGGCATGGACACAAGCGATGTGTATGCCGGCTACATCGGCCAGGCGGGCGATGTGACGGGCTTGCCCGCCACGCTTGATCCCGCCAAATTCAGCCAGACCGCCTCCATCGGTTCCGTGCAGGTGAAGGGCGTGTCCAGCGGCAGCGGCTTTGCTGACAGCTTCATCAACAGCAACATCGCCGCGTGGAACATCGGCAGCGTCAAGCTGGCGTATGCGACGCTGGATAGCGATCCCGATGCGGTGCAGTTCGGCACGGAGGCGCACAACCTCGGCGCCTATTCATACAAGGATGCCACGCATGCCTCTACCTGGTATGGCGGCACTGCCGTAACCCCCGGGCCCATCGACAACTTGGTCGTGCGAATCGTGTAGGATCAGGCTGGAGGCCGGAGACCGGAGGCTGGAGGCTGCATGGGCCTCGAGTCAGAAGTTCGTCTGCTTCAACAGAACGTTTCATAAAGACAAAAAAATCGAATGTCGAACAGGAACTCCGTGTTCGACATTCGATATTTTTTTGCGCAAAGCGAAAAGCAGGCTAAAGCGGGGCCTCCTTCAGATCCGTGCAGCCTACAGCCTACAGCCTACGGCCTGCTCAACGATGCTCGTGGCGCTCGTGCTCCCAGTGTCCGCCGTAGTAGCGGTAGCCGTGATCGTACCTTTCATACCGCGGCCCCACCCAAACCCCGTACCCGTGTGGCGGTACAGACCAATGGCCTCTGTACCACACCCAGCGGTGGTCGGACCAATGCCAGTAGCCGCCCACCCAGATATACGTCGGGCCTGGTGAAGGCGGAGGCGCTTCTACGATGACCTCCGGCGGAGGATTGGGCGCTTCGACGTACGCGGGCGCGGGAGCGGGCTGCTCATAAACCACCACGCCTTCTTCATGATGATGATGGCAGCCGACCAGGGTCAGGCCTAAAACCGCGGCCAGACCCCAGGTCACTAAATGCAGAGGGGAAATACTCATCCTGTAACTCCTTAGAACTACGAGCCTCAAATATACTGACTCCTACTCCTATTGACCCAGCAAATTCTACGAGGTTAGGCCCTGTCCGGCTTGAGGGAGATCGCCGGTGGGGACCAGCGGTAAGATTCTGATGTGGCGTAAGTTAACGCATTAGCCGCAGGTTTGCAGGACGGATTTCAGCTTGGCGGCCAGCACATCGAAGGCAAAGGGCTTGCGCAGATAGCCGGCCGGCGCGAGCTCGCCGGCCAGATCATTCTGGCCGCCTTGCCCGCCGCCGCTGATGATAATGATCTTGAGGTCCGGCCGGATGGTGAGCAGCCTTTCCATCGTTTCGGTGCCCGAAAGGCCGGGCATGGTCTGATCGATCACGGCCGCGCACACCTCGTTGGCGTGCATGGAAAAAACGTCTATGCCCTGGCGGCCGTCCGCGGCGGTGAGCACCGAAAAGCCCAGGCACTCCAGCATGGTCTTGGTCACCTGGCGCACGGCGAATTCATCATCCACCACCAGGATCGTGGGATGTTGGACTGCGCCTGAACGGGCAAGGCCTGCGCCGGCGTTCGAATCATTCTTGAGCGGTTCCAAGTTGAGCTGCCTAAAAGCTGACCTAATAGTAGCAAAGACGCGGGGGGCGAAAAAAGTCCAGTCTTCGGAAAACAAAAATAGCAGGGATACAAGGGATACAGGGGATGAAGAAAAGGCATTTAGCTGTTTAGGCATTCAGATCTTTAGGAACTGCCGGAGCATTCGCCTGGTCGCGCCTGACTGCCGTAACAGAATAAAAACCTGAAAGTCTTAATCCCTTGCATCCCCTGCATCCCTGCCATTGTTCTTTGTCAATTCGCGCAAGCACTCTTGAGCCCGTGGGCGATGCGTGATAGGTTTTGCGCTAATGAAAGGCCGCGACAAAAAATTCTGCGTGGTCGGTCTGGGCGAAGTGCTGTGGGACGTTTTTCCCGCCGGCCATCGGCTAGGGGGAGCCCCGGCAAACTTTGCCTATCACGCCGCGGCCTTAGGCGCCGATGCGGCCATCGCCAGTTCTGTCGGGCCTGATGAACTGGGGCAGGAGATTTTTGCCCAACTTGCGCGCTGGGATTGGATACTTCAGCGATCAGCATCGATGAAAATCATCCCACAGGAACCGTGACGGTGGAGCTCAATTCCGCCGGCCAGCCGCGCTACATGATTCACGAAAATGTCGCCTGGGATTTTATTCCCTGGAGCGATGCGCTGGCACACCTGGCGGCGCGGGCCGATGCGGTCAGCTTCGGCACGTTGGCCCAGCGGCGCGATCAAAGCCGCGCAACCATCGCACAGTTTCTCGAGCACACGCTGGCGAGCCTGCCTGCGGATCTTCGACATCAACCTGCGCCAGTCATATTTCAGCCGCGAGATCCTGGAGCAGTCGCTGGCTCATGCCGATGTGGTCAAGCTCAGCGATGAAGAGCTGCCGACCGTTTCGCGCCTGTTGGGAATGGAGGGCGGTGAAGACGAGTTTTTGACCGGCCTGCTGGCGCACCATTCCCTGCGCCTGGCCGTGCTCACAAAGGGCGCCCAAGGCAGCGTGCTGGCCTCGCCAGATGAGCGGTCACGCCTCCCTGGCCAGAGGATAGCCGTTGTCGATACCGTGGGGGCCGGCGACGCCTTCACCGCCGCGATCGCCATGGGACTGCTGGAAGGCAAGAGCCTCCAGGCCATCCATCTCCGCGCCGCCAGGCTCGCCGCCTACGTCTGCACGCAGAGCGGCGCCATGCCACCCGTGCCGCGGGAATTCTGATTCCAAAAAGAGAATCAGCAGGGATGCAAGGGATACAGGGGATAACGAATAAAGATCTAAGAAGCTCTTTTATCCCTCTGTCTTGAATCCCTTGAATCCCTTGCATCCCTTGTATCCCTGCTATTCTTTCTTCCCTGTCTGGGCGGGCTGAGCCTCCGCTGATGGTTTGGCGGAATCCTTCGCCGCCGGTTTATCTTCCAACTCGCGCCAGCTGTGCTCATCCATCCAGCCGCGGTTGTTGCAGCGGCCGCAGCCATCGCCGCGGCAGTCGGTGCACACGGCATAGGGGCACAGGGATTTCAACAAAGCCGCCGCGCTTTCCACATGCTTATAAAAGGGGCTGTCCTGCAATGGCTTAAAGGCCTCCCCACCCTCCACCTCCAGGAGAAAGACCGCGTCACCGATCTCCCGCAACTGGCGGTCAAATTTGTGGATCGGCTGCCGCGCGGCGAAGACGGCCTGCATGCGGGACTGCTGGTGCTCCGGGAAGGGCCGATTGAGGGAATCCTGTAGCGGGTTCAGCATTTGCAGGTGCGGAAATTCCGCAGGTGTGCGGGAATGGTCCCCCTGCGCCTTGGGCGGCTTGGCCTCGTACCACCGGCCATCGACGCCCCTGCATTGCGCGACTGTAAACCGTTTACAGTCGACTCCGCCTTGGAGCGGTACTTGGACACCATCATTTTGCTGACACCAACGTGTTCAGCAATTAATCCAGCCGTCTCCTCCGGCTTGAATTCCAATGCCCTGATCACAGCATTGACTTTGTCCTTGTTGCTCCTTCTGAGCCCGTGCGACTTGTTGGCACTAAGAGACTCCCATTGGGCCTGTTCCAGCGTCCCATCCTTAACTTCGGCCGCGATTCTGTCTCTTCCCAACAGGCTGGCGGCCGAAAAACGATGGAACCCATCGTATAGCCAGTAGTTAGAACCATCGTGCACCACCGAAACGGGCGGGAACTCCGCCCCCGCGACCATCTCCTCGGCATACTCCTCCACCAACGCAAACGACATCTCCACGCGCGGCTGCGTGTCGCCATCCAACCGAATCAACTTTAACTCTAAGCTCTCTAATGACATGATCTTACCCTCACTTTCCGGGCGAAAGTCTTTTCAAAAGCCGCCCAAAGTTCCGTTTCAATAGTCGTTCCATGGTATTGGTTCCACAACAGTAGCAGCCGATTGTTTACGTACTAGCAGTTCAATATCATGGATAGTACAGGCAAGAGCCGAATCCGTAAAGGGGGAAAATGAAGAAAATTGCGGATTGCGAATTTCGAATTGCGGATTGGAAGAGGCAGCACCAACCCTAATGGCCATCTCAAATCCACAGTCGGCGGTCTTGTACCGTCCCTATGGGACTCCAATATATAAGGGACAGTCTCCCCAGCACTGAAAAGGTTATTGCATCTAGTACTCCGTAACGGAGAGACTTCTGGGTAGCGGTTCTTTTTGCCGATGGGTTGATAGAACCCTTTTGATCGGCAAGGAGGCCGTCATGAAAAAGTACATCGTCGAATTGACAACCGAAGAGCGTTCCCAACTCCAGACACTGCTGGATAAAGGCAAGCCGCATCAACGCAGGCATGCTCAGATGTTGCTCAAGGCTGACCAAGGCCCCGAAGGTCCGGGGTGGAAAGACGCTCACATTGCCGAGGCTTTTGACTGTCATCCCACGACGGTTGAGAACTTGCGTCGTCGTCTGGTGGAGCAAGGGCTGGAGGCGGCCTTGGAGCACGGCAACCGTGGCAGCTATCGGGTACGCAAGCTCGACGGCAAGGCCGAAGCGCACTTGATTGCCCTGACTCGCATGGAGCCGCCGGAGGGGCGCAGCCGCTGGGGCGTGCGTCTGCTGGCTGACCAGATGGTGGCGCAAGGATACGTCGAGTCTTGCAGTCACATGGCGGTGCAGCGGACGCTTAAAAAAATGAGCTTAAGCCTCACCTGAGCAAGTACTGGTGTATTCCGCCCAAGCAAAACGGCGAATTTGTCGCGGCGATGGAAGACGTGCTGGAGGTATACCACCGGCCGTTCGACTCGTTGCGACCCCTGGTATGCTTGGATGAAGCCAGCAAGCAGTTGGTGGCCCAGACGCGCCCCTCGATTCCCGGTCGATCCGGCCGAATCAAGCGGGTTGATCCGGAATACCGCCGTTGCGGCACGGCCAGCGTGTTCCTGGTGTCCGAACCGCTGAAGGGCAAGCGGCACGTGCGTGTGCGTCAGCAGCGAACGCGAATCGACTTCGCCCACGTGATACGGGAACTGTGCGATGTGCTGTACGCCCAGGCCGAGAAGATCGTGCTGGTGATGGACCAACTCAACACGCACAACATCGCCAGCCTGTACGAGGCATTTGAACCGGCTGAGGCTCGGCGTTTGGCGGAGAAGCTGGAGATTCACCACACGCCCAAGCATGGCAGTTGGCTGAATATGGCCGAGATCGAGTTGAGCGTGTTGAGCCGCCAGTGCATGGATGACTACTTTGAAAGCCGCGAACAACTGGCGGCGAGCATCGCGCCGTGGGAACGTTCACGAAATGAAAAGAAGAAGGGCATCGACTGGCGATTCACCACCGCCGACGCCCGGATCAAACTGAAGAAACTATACCCGGTGATTTAGCTGTTACAGAGTACTAGGCTATAAGTGTTTGTCTTTCGCTGCGGACATAATGAAAGATTAGTTTTGCCTGCACCCAAAGACGAACACGAAAGTGTGTCCGTACCCAGGGCGGCAGATGCTTAATCCCGCAACCGCTGCTATTCCAGGCGCCAAAGAATCGGTCAATGCTGTGCGCTGTTTAAGTAAGCCGTATCCAAAAGGCCGGCTGCACAGGTCAATCGACCGCAGACGATACGGGCTTTGTCGGCGATGTCCCAAACGAGCGCCTTTCCTTTTGGGAACCACCAGCTGAATTCCTTTGGCCCCAGCATGGTCAAAGAGTTTGTTGTTGTCATACTCCCCATCGCCGAGCAAATAACCCTCTCCGTTAACGTCGCGGAGCAGCCGCTGCGCCATGCGTTGTTCGTTGCAGTGCATGGGCCCCACGCGCCAGGCGACAGCGACGCCGCCGGGAGTGCAAATGGCATAAAACTTATAGCCTTTGGCCTTCCCTGTGGCCGCGCGGCCGAAGCCGGCCTGGCGGTCATGCGAGGCACTGCCGATCACCAAGGGCATGGCGTCGATGCAGCGCCAAAGGCTCTGACCGAAGTGCTGACGATAGTGTTCTTCCAGGTCCACGAGCAACGCTTGCACCGGTGCCGTTCGCAAGCGCCGCGACATGCACGAAGGACTGGGCAGATCGCCCAGGCTCGGCTCAGGCCAATTGCGTTCATCACACGCCCAGCAGGTCGGCCGATCATGCAGCACGGCCCAGAGATAAACCGCCACAATGCGCCGTGTTGAATACTGCACCTTCGCTTGGGAATACTTCTTGCCCGAAATCACAAGCAGTTCGTACACTCGCTTCCAGAGTTCGCCTTCCATGGCCAGTCTCCTTCTGTAATGAGTGGGAGACATTGTGGAGGCGAACTTCTTATTGCGCAATAGGTTACATCAATTTTGCAAAATCCTCTGAAGTGCTGGGCTGCACTCTGGCGGTCCCTACGGGACCTTTACGGCAAGAGGTCCGGTCTTGTGCCGTCCCTACGGGACTCCAACATATAAGGGACATGCTACCCAGCACTGAAAGTGCCGGGCTGCATTCGGGCGGTCCCTCCGGGACCTTAACGGCGAGGCAATGAGGAACAGAATGAGAGCGCCATTGCACCGAGCGCCGTAGGCGCGGCAACTCTTCAGCCTCGCAGAGGCGCAATAGAAGAGCCCAGGGCAGAGCGCAGCGCCGCCCTGGGAAAGAGCCGCCTCCACAAACCAGCCCTGAACGGGCGCGCATAGTCTGTTCCTTCATCAGTCGCGACGTTCGCGACGTTGTGAAACTATTTCGCCCCTTCAGGGCTCACGTGAATTTGTGCATATTCTCCCAGGGCGTTGCCCTGGGCTATTTTATTTCGCCCTTTCAGGGCAAAAGAGACGTGGCCGTGGACGGCATATCCTGAAGTGCCGTAGGCACGGCAGTTTGCAGCCCAGCCTTTCAAGGCTGGGACTCGGGGACGGTATATTGCGGAGTGCCGTAGGCACGGCACAAGAATGCGCTAAAGAGAAACAACGGGATTGCGCGAGCCCTTCGACGGGCCGCGGACGGAAGAATCACTTAGCTTCCGCGGGATGCTAGCCCTTCCAGTGCTTGTCGTAGGCAGGGCTTTTGAAGAAATCGCACTGCATGCAGTTGATCAGCTTGGCGGCGAGCTGCCCTGTACCTTGCCGCCACAAAACGTGCCGGCGATGCGGGCGCAATGCGTTCCCGCGTTTGGATATGCCGGGCACACGCCCAGTTCCGCCACCTTCGCTCCACCTGCTTCACGGCCGCACTTTTTGAATTCCCAGCAATTCATGGTAAGTCTCCCCGACAAAAATAGCATCGAATACTCGGACGCCTCTTACCTATCGACCGCGGAGAGGCGGAGTTGAATTGCCGTCAAATGCGATTTCAGAATGCTGAAATTTTGACAGTTTCGGGCTTTTGAGGTCGGGATTTGCCGGCGAGGGTTGTAATTTGGAATTGGCTTAGCGCAGCTGCCGCGCATCGACGAACTGCATGCCCGCGGCGACAGCGGCCTGGATGCCCAGATCGGAGTCTTCGTAGACGGTGCAGTCGCGCGGCTCAACGCCCAGTTTCCTCGCGGCCATCAAGAACACATCCGGCGCGGGCTTATGCGCGGCCACATCTTCCGCACACACGATGACCTTGAACCAGTCCAGCATGCCCACGATCTGGAGCTCTTTGTAGACCAGGTCCCTGGCCGAGCCGGAGGCCACGGCCATGGGGAGGAGGCCTCGGTTCTGCCGCGCGATCGCCGCGACCGGCTCAAAGGACTTGACCTCGCCCACGCAGAGCAGGAATTGTGCATCCTTCTCGGCGGCCAGTTTTGCCGGATCCAGCGTAACTCGATTCTCGACCGCCACTATCGCGGCGGTCTTATCCGCGGGCATGCCGGCCAGCTCATAAAACCGCTGATGCGTAAACTCAATGCCGTAACGGCGGAAGGTATCAGACCAGGCCTTGTAATGGGCCGGCATAGAATCGATGAGCGTGCCGTCACAATCGAAAATAAGTGCCTGTGATTGCATATGTTATAGGTAAGAATCCTGTTGTGCTCGACGATGACGGTTCAGGCCGCACTAATCGCAGGCAATTTAATCGAAACGTGTGAGAAGCATCAGCAAAAAAACTGCGCAACACCCTGGGCTATTTCCTAAGTATAGCTAAGGCAAGATGTTATACCTATGAGAATTAAATCATAAAAGGCCTTGACAAAAACATCATTCTGTGGTTTAATAGCTCTTTGTTGAGCCGCAAGAGCGGCTTTTTTTGTGCGCTCATTTTTCTGCAACTCCCCCTTCTGAAATTAGTTCCGCCAGTTCCTGCACCGATTTCAGCCACGATGAGCTAGTTTCGCTGAGGCATGGGCGAACACCGACAGGTCGAGCCTGAACGCTCAGGCCGCGAAAAGAAATTTACAGGGAGCAATGAGAACATTCAATTAACATATTGATGTTACACGAGTTATAACCAATAGACAATTCTTGGAATTTGTATTGACAAAAACAGCATTTCATGGTTTAATAGTTCGTTGTTGAGCCGCGAGAGCGGCTTTTTTTGTGCGCTGATTTTCTCCCAATTCTTGTTTACCGAAGCACTTCCTGCTGATTTCCGAGCTTGGTGCGCTGATTTTCTCCCAATTCTTGTTTACCGAAGCACTTCCTGCTGATTTCCGAGCTTGGTGCGCTGATTTTCTCCCAATTCTTGTTTACCAAAGCACTTCCTGCTGATTTCCGAGCTTGGTGGCTAATTCCGGGCACTGCCCGTTGCGCCGCTCGGGTGGCCGTGGAGGAAGGCGCATGAAGGACGAGTTTCGCAAAGCAACAGCCTGGTGAATGTGCAGGAAAAGAAGCATCTTTGGCTGTGCTGAACCCGCACAATCAGAACAAGACGTTCAGCCATATGGATCAGACCCGAAGGGTCGACAGTTGGTAGCCGGCGGCGTAAGCCGCCGGATCGGGCCGACCCTCGCAGACAGCCCCGAGGGGGCGGCAGAATTGAAAATCCCCAAAATCTGTCGCCCCGTCGGGGCTCAAAATGATTCAGCGACATTACCGGGGGCTCGCGCCCCCGGCTACCAACTGCCGCCCCTCGCGGGGCTTAGAATGTGTTTGTGGAGGTCTTCGTGCGTTTTCCCCGGTGGCGGCCAACGCAGCCAGCCACGATAGAGACTAGATCAGGCCGTTGGGATCGTGAAAAAATCTTGTAATGCCTTGGCAAAAATCGATGTAAGGCCATATTACTAAAATATTTATAACGCTCACACAATTTGCGGATTTTATCTTGACAAAAAACGCTTTCCGTGGTGTAATAGTTCTTTAGTGAGCCGCCAAAAGCGGCTTTTTTTGTGCCCTCATTTTCCATTAGCTCCTGAGTCCCATGGACTTGCAACTCACTCAAAGCGGTCTTTTGGCGAAAGTCATCTCAGGAAAGCACCTTTGCGCGGAAGAGGCGCACTGGGCCTTTGGCCGAATCATGTCCGGGGAATGGACGGAAGCCGCAGATAGCCGCGCTACTTGCAGCTCTTGCCGCCAAGGGTGAGTGCGTGGCCGAACTCACTGGCGCGGCCATGGCCATGCGCGATCACGTTGTGCCTGTAGAAAACTTCGGCCTGCCCGTCGTGGATACCTGCGGCACGGGCGGCACGGGGATAAGCACTTTTAACATCTCAACTTGCGCTGCCTTGGTGGCGGCGGGGGCGGGGGCCAAAATCGCCAAGCACGGCAACCGCACCAGCACGCGGGCTTCAGGCTCGGCAAATGTGCTGGCGGCACTCGGCGTCAATATTGAATGTGATGCGGCAATAGAATCCCGCTGCCTTAAAGAGGCGGGCGTCTGCTTCAGCTTCGCGGTCAAACATCACCCGGCGATGAAGTTCGCCGTGCCCGTTCGCAAGCAACTCGGCGTGCGGACGATATTTAATGTCCTGGGACCCTTGACCAATCCGGCGGGGGCATTGCGGCAGGTGATGGGCGTGCCGACGGATGGTTTGACGGAGATGATCGCCGGCGTCCTGGGCGCCTTGGGCGGCAAGCGCGCCCTGGTCGTTCACAGCGGCGACGGCCTGGATGAAATCTCCACCACGGCCCCTGCGCGAATTTCAGAACTGTTTGCGGATGGTCACATCGAGACCAGGATGATTGATGCCGCTCCAGCGCTGAGGTTTGGCGCGGGCGAAATTGTCGGATCTATTCATCGATTCTGCCGAGGCCTCGGCGGCGGTCATTCGCGATGTGCTTGCCGGCAAGAAAGGTCCGGCGCGGGATATCGTGCTGGTGAACGCCTCGGCCGCGCTGGTCGTGGCGGATTTGGCGAAGGATCTGGCCGCGGGGCTCCCGCAGGCGGCGGCGAGCATCGATAGCGGCCGCGCGGCCGCGGCGCTGGAGAGCCTTATTCATATTTCAACGCAGGGTTGATCCGCGCAAGAAGAAAAAGCAACCACAAAGACCACGAAGGAGCACAAAGAACACAAAGGAAGACATAAACTTTTACCCCTCTCAATCTTGTTTTCTTTGTGCCCTTTGTGCTTCTTTGTGATCTTTGTGGTTATGCCGATTTACTTGATGAGCTTGCGGAAAAACTCGACATTATGCTTTACCCGCTTTTCCATGGGCAGTTCTTCGCAGAAATCTTCCAGGAAGAACCAGCCGTTGTAGCCGGCGGCTTTTAGCTCCTTCACCACCTGCGGCCAATCGACGACCCCGGCATCCACCGGCGCGGAGACGGGCTCATAAACGATCCGGCCATCGGATTTCTGCACGCGGTCGAAGCGCATGTTCTTGACATGCACCTCGGCCAGGTACTCGCCGGCAAGCTGCAAGGCCATGGGGGTGCGTTCGCCGCCTTCCATCACCTGGTTGCCGGGATCCCACATGATGCCCACGTGGCGCGGGTCCAGGTCCTTCAGGATGGTCATGGCCGCGGCCACGGTGGGCGTGAGCATGCCCATGTGCGTTTCAATGAGCGCCCGCACGTTATGCTTTTTGGCCAGCTTGGCCACCTCCTTATATTGTGTGATGGCCTTGGCCAGTTGGTCGCCGTAGCTGCCGCGCCGGGTGTCGAATTCGCCGGGGCCGATGCGCAGGCCGGTTGCGCCGATGGCGACGGCCGCGCGCATGGAGAGGTCCACTTTGGCCAGGTCGCTGCAGTCGATGTAGGTGCCTAGCGAGGGCATTTCCATCTTGAACTTTTTCGCGGCGGCCTTGAGCGACGCGGCCCGCTCGATCAATTCCGCGCTGGTCTGACTGTTGCGGTTGCCCGACCAGAAGGAGGGCTTGCTGCGATCGCCCTCATCCTCCGTGATGCGCCACTCGACGCCGTCGTAGCCGAGCTGCGAAAGCTTTTCCAGCGCCTCCTCGGGCTGCCAGTCGGGGACGCTGACCGTAAAGACGCCGATTTTCATGTCGTTGCACTCCTTTTAGAATGGGCAAGGCTATCCGCGGAGGGAGAATCGTTCAATGGAGGAGTGAACAGACACGGGGACGCGGGGGACGCAAAGACGTGGATACGCGCCGCTTGTTCGGCTTAACTTCGATTTGGTAGACTGCCCTTCTTGAAACAGCCCCAGAAAATTTTTGCCTCCGTGTCGGTTAGGCCGGGCGAGGCCTTCCCGATACAGCGGCTGCGGCTGGATGTCCGCGGACGCGTGCAGGGCGTGGGTTTTCGGCCCTTCGTGTACCGCCTGGCCAGTGAGCTTGAGCTGGCCGGGTTTGTCGGCAACGACATGCGCGGCGCCTTCATAGAAATACAGGGCGCTGCTTCCACATTACAGCAATTCCAGGCGCGCCTGAAGGCGGAGTTGCCGGCGCTGGCGAGCATCTCTGAGATAGCGATTACGCAATTGCCATTGGATGGAGGCAAAGATTTTTTCATCCAGTCCAGCCAGGGCCAGGGCGTTCAGCAGGCCGAGATCACACCGGATGCGGCCACATGCCAGGACTGTCTGCGCGAGCTTCTGGATCCCAATGACCGGCGCTATCGCTACCCCTTCATCAACTGCACCAACTGCGGGCCGCGATATTCGATCATTCGCGCCGTGCCGTACGACCGGCCCAATACGACCATGTCCGCGTTCACCATGTGCGCGGACTGCCAGCGGGAATATGATGACCCCGCCAGCCGCCGCTTCCACGCCCAGCCCAATGCCTGCCCCGTATGCGGGCCGCGGCTGTGGCTGGTGGATGCGCGAGGCGAGCCCATTGAGGGCGAGGCGGTCACCGCGTGCGCGAAGCTCTTGCTGGATGGCCGCATTGTGGCCATTAAGGGCTTGGGCGGTTTTCACTTGGCCTGCCGCGCGGATCGCGATGAGGCGGTGGGGGAACTACGTCGGCGCAAAGGGCGAGAGACCAAGCCGCTGGCGATCATGGTTGATGGTCTGGATATGGCCAAGGAACTGGCCGAGGTGGATGATTCTTCCGCCGCAGTCATGCGCAGCCCTGCGCGACCGATCGTGCTGCTGACGGCACGCGTAGGGGCACAGCCGGGGGCGGCTGTGCCACATAAGCCGAGGGCGGCTGTGCCACATATCAGTCGCCACGTCGCGCCCGGACTGCGGCACGCTGGGCATCATGCTGCCGTACACGCCGCTGCACACGCTGCTGTTTGAAGAGGACCTGCCGCCGGTGGTGATGACCAGCGGCAACCCGAGCGATGAGCCGCTGTGTTGCGACAACCACGAGGCCCTGGCGCGGCTAGCCGGCGTGGCGGATGCGTTCCTGCTGCACGATCGGGATATTGAGCGGCGAATTGATGATTCGGTGGTGGTTAGCGGAGGGAAATTCACGTTTCCCATTCGCCGCGCAAGGGGCTATGTGCCTGCGCCGATAGCCGTGCAGGTCCAGGTGAAGCAGAATGTGCTGGCCGTGGGCGGGGAGCTAAAATCCACGATCTGCCTCTTAACCGGCAGCGCGGCCGTGCTGAGCGAGCACCTGGGCGAACTGCCTCACCCCGTTACTTACCGCAACTTTCTAGGCACTATCCAGCTCTTCCAGCAGCTCTTGCGGCAAGAGGCGGATGTGCTGGCCTGCGACCTGCACCCCTCGTATATCACCACGCGCTGGGCCCGCTCTGCGGGGCTGCCTGTGGAAGCGGTTCAGCACCACCACGCCCACGTGGTTTCGTGCATGGCGGATAACGGGATCAGCGGTCACGTGATCGGCATTGCTTGCGACGGCACGGGCTACGGCACGGATGGCGCGGTCTGGGGCGGTGAGATCCTGGTGGGTGATGAGGCGGAATTTACCCGCGCCGCTCATTTGAAATATTTTTCCCTGGTTGGCGGAGATGCCGCGGCGTTAGAGACGTGGCGGCCCGCAGCCGCGCTTTTGCGTGGTGTGCCTGAAGCAAACGAACCCGCCGTGGCGCAGGCGTTTGTAAACGTGGATTCGCAGGCCCTGTCCCTGGCGCTGCGCGGCTATCCGGCAAATCCCGGCTGCCCCCGTCGAGCAGCCTGGGGCGCGTGTTTGATGCAGCGGCGTTCCTGCTGGGCCTCTCGGATCGCAATGGGCATGAGGCGCAGGCGGCCATGGCGCTGGAGGCCGCGGCCGCGGATTCACAGGCGGTTGAACCGCTGCCATTTGAGATTTCGACAGAAGCAGATGGCACGTTCTTACTGGATGTTCGACCGGCGCTGATCCGACTGCTGGTGGATTTATACGCCGGCAGGAAGGTTCCGGAGTTGGCGCGGGCGTTTCATGAGATGGTGGCGGAAGTTTTTGCGCAGGCCGCCGCGCGAGTTGCTCAAAGCACGAAGCTGGATCGCGTATGTCTCTCCGGCGGGTGTTTTGCCAACCGGCTGCTCGCGGCAAGTTTGTATGATCGGTTGTGCCGGGCGGGGCTGAAGGTGTTCATCCACCGCCAGGTACCGCCGGGAGATGGCGGCTTGGCGCTGGGCCAGGCAGTCGCCGCGGCAAAGCGTCTCGAAAAACTGTAGGATGATTGTTGCGAAACGCCTTTGCGTTTGCCTTTAAATCGGCAATCGCAAATCGAAAATCGAAAATCTTTGGTGAAGGTGGCTTCCACCTTTGGCAAGAAAGGTAGTCAGGATATGTGCCTTGCCGTTCCCGGAAAAATCGTCCGCCTGCTGGAGGCGGGGGAGCACGTCGCTCCGCACATGGCCATCGTGGATTTTCACGGCAGCCAGGTGGAGGTGAGCCTGGCCATGGCCGTGGAGGCCAAGGTGGGCGATCACGTGCTCGTACACGCCGGCTACGCCATCGCCGTGGTGGATGAGCGGGAAGCTCAGGAGACGTGGGCCTGCCTCCAGGAAATCGAGCAGTTTAATCAGACTCAGACAGATCAGCAGCAGTGAACGACACGCACATAAACGCGATGCTGGATGAGATTCGCTCCCTGTGCGAAGGCCGGCCACCCATTCAATTGATGGAAGTCTGCGGCACGCACACGGTGTCGCTCTTTCGCAGTGGCGTGAAATCCATGCTGCCGGCGAACCTGCGGCTTTTAAGCGGCCCAGGCTGCCCGGTGTGTGTGACCAGCCAGGGCTACATCGATGCCGCCTGCGAGTTGGCCCTGCGCAAGGACATCACCATTTGCACCTACGGCGACATGGTGCGCGTGCCCGGCCGCAGCGGCAGCCTGGCCGAGAGCCGCTCGAGTGGCGCGCGGGTGGTCGTGGTGTATTCCACGCTCGATGCCCTGCGCTATGCGGCGGAGCACCCCGCCGAGCAGGTGGTGCTGCTGGCCGTGGGGTTTGAGACTACCACGCCGGCCACCGCGCATGCGGTGCTGGAGGCGATGCGGGTCGGCCTGGAGAATTTCACCGTGCTGGCCGCGCACAAGCTGGTCGTGCCGGCGATGCTGGCGTTGCTGTCGGCGGGGGAAGTGCCGCTGGCGGGCTTTCTGTGCCCCGGGCATGTCAGCGTGATCATCGGCGCGGCGGCCTATCAACCCATTGCGGAAAAGTTCCACAAGCCCTGCGTCGTGGGCGGCTTTGAGCCGACCTCCATGGTGAAGGCCATTTTGCACCTGGTGCGGCAAGTGGCGACGGATGAGGCGCGGGTCGAGAATTGCTACAGCGTGGCCGTCACGGAAGAGGGCAATATCAGCGCGCAGAAGATAATCGACCAGGTCTTCCAGGTGAGCGATGCGGTTTGGCGGGCCATCGGCGTGATTCCGGCCAGCGGCCTGGAGGTGCGCGATCAATTCGCCCGCTACGACGCCGCGCGGCAGTACGGCCTGGATCTTTCCGGCAATTATGAACCCGAGGGCTGCCTGTGCGGCCAGGTGATCCAGGGCAAGGTTGTACCCGCCGACTGCCCGCTCTTTGGCAAGACCTGCACGCCCATCCACCCGATCGGACCCTGCATGGTCTCCAGCGAAGGCACGTGCGCGGCGTGGTACAAATACGGAAAACATTTTTGATTTTAGATTTTGATTTGCGATTGAAGGACGAGACGAAAGTGCAACTGAATATGGCTGGCAACAACCAAATCAAAAATCAAAAATCAAAAATCGAAAATCGCGTGTTGCTGGCTCACGGTGGTGGCGGCGAATTGACGCGCCAGCTCCTTTCTGAGCGAATCATCCCCAAGCTGGCCAATCCGCTGCTGGCGCCGCTGATGGATAGCGCAGTGCTGAACCTGCCCTCCGGCCGCATCTGCCTGACCACGGATGCCTACGTGGTGCAGCCGGTGGAATTCCCCGGCGGCGATATCGGCCGCCTGTCTGTGTGCGGCACGGTGAATGACCTGTCCGTCTGCGGCGCGCGGCCGCACGCGCTATCGCTGGCGCTGGTATTGGAAGAGGGTTTGCCCCTGGACCTCCTGGACCGGGTCATTGATTCGATTTCGGCCGCGGCGAAGGAGGCCGGCGTGGTCGTGGCCACGGGCGACACGAAGGTCGTCGAGCGCAAGGGCGGCGACGGCCTCACCATCACCACCGCCGGCGTGGGCGTCCTGCGCGAGGGCGTGAAGCTGGGCATGGAGCGCGTGCAGGCGGGTGATGTGGTCATCGTCACCGGCCGCATCGCCGAGCACGGCCTGGCCGTCCTTTCCGCGCGAGAAGGCTTGGCATTCTCCACCACGATCGCAAGCGATGTCGCGCCGCTGAATTCGTTGATTGAGCAGATGCTGCATGCCGGCGGCGAGGCTGTGAAATTCCTCCGCGATCCCACGCGTGGGGGGCTGGCCGGCGTGTTGGCGGACCTGGCGGAAACTACCAGGCTGAGCATTGAAATAAACGAGACGGCCGTGCCCATATCGACCGCCGCGCTGCACACGGCGGAGATGCTGGGCCTGGATCCGCTCTCCATCGCCAACGAAGGCAAGTGCGTGGCGGTCGTGGCCGAGGACGCGGCTGAAACGGTATTACAAGCCTGCCGAAAGCACCCGCTGGGCAAACACGCGGCGGTAATCGGTCGAGTTGTGGAATCCCAGGTGCCCCTGGTGGAACTTATCACGCGGATTGGCGGGCGGCGAATTGTGCAGAGGCCGTACGGCGAGGACCTGCCGCGGATATGTTAGGAACGGCCTTAGACTGTAGGCCGTAGACTGTAGGGAAATGGCACGGCGTTTTGCTGGTTTATTGATCGAAAATGGACATCGAATTAAAGAAAAGGCCTTCAACTATGCGCCTACAGTCTACAGCCTACAGCCTACAGCCTACAGCCTGCGTGTGTTTGTTATCCTCCAGCCTCAAGCCTCAAGCCTATGCATGAAATGACCATCGCTCAAAGTCTGCTCGACCACGTGCTGAGCCTGGCCCGCCAGCACGGCGCAAAACGCATCCGCCGCATCGAGGTGGAGCTGGGCGTCATGCGCCTGGTGGTGATGGATGCCTTGCGCGAGGCCTTCGCCGTGATCAGCGAGGACACCGCCGCCGAAGGCGCCGAGCTTAAAATGGCCGAAACGGGCCTGCGCGCCGCCTGCAACCTGTGCGGCCAGGAATACTCGGCCAAGGTCGAGGACTTTCGCTGCCCCGCCTGCCGCCAGGCGGATGTGCGAATCCTCGCCGGGAATGATATCATCATCAAGAGCGTTACGCTCGATATCCCGAAATCCGGAGCTGTGGATGAAAGTGCAAGTCGTTGAAAGTGTGCTGAAGGCCAACGATGCCGTCGCCCAGGCCAATCGCGCAGGCCATGGATGCGGCGGGCCTGCTGGCCATCAATATTATGAGCGCCCCCGGCAGCGGCAAGACGACGCTGCTGGAAAAGGTGATCCCTGCCCTCGCCCCCCGCCTCCGCGCGGCGGTGCTGGTGGGGGACCTCCAAACCACCCGCGACGCCGACCGGCTGGGTGCCTTGGGCATCGACGTGGTGCAGATAAACACCGGCCAGGGCTGCCATCTTTCGGCCACGCAGGTGGCCAAGGGGTTGGAATGCCTGGACCTGGCCAAGGTGGATGTGCTGTTCATCGAGAACGTGGGCAACATGGTCTGCCCGGCGGGGGTGGACCTGGGTGAGCATGCGCGCGTGGCCATGCTCAGCCTGCCCGAGGGCGATGACAAGGTGGCCAAGTACCCCACGCTGTTTCAGCCGGCCGACGCCATCCTGCTCAACAAGATCGACCTCAACGGCGTGCTGGATTTCGATCTTCAGCGGGTCACGCAGGATTTGTCGAGGCTCAATACCCGGGCGCTTTTTTGAAGATTTCCACGCGCACCGGCCAGGGATTGGCCGAATTCTGCGGCTGGCTGGAACGGTTGCACACGGGCAGGAATCGCAAGAAATAGCCTCAGCTTCAGCGGCCGCATGCGGTTATCCGCCAAAGAGAAAATGGCGACGTTGTGAGATATTTCACAACTTTCGTAACTGCTCAGATAGATCGGTGGCGGATTCGTCTTAACCTGTTTTCGCGCCTATAATTTTTGGCAATTAAACGGCAATTACGGCCGATACTTAAATGAAGCTCGGGTGTTGGCGAGTCGCCGTTTTTTGGCAGGCTCGGATGCACAAGCCTCTTTACCTACAGGCTTGAGGCCGGTATAGTTTCCCGAATGTAGAGTTGTTAAAAGTTTCACAACGAGGAAGTCAGGCATGGATGAACCAGTAAAAAAGGTCATCGAAGAAATCTGCCAGGCCCGCGGCAACGATCCCAAGGCCATGATGGATATCGTTCGGCAGGTGCAGGAACGATTCGGCGGCGTGAGCGAAGATGCCATTGATTTGATCGCCGCGCTGTGCCGCGTGCCGCGCGTGGATGTCGCCGGCGTGGTCAGCTTTTATTCGTTCTATTCCGTCGCCCGCAAGGGTCAGATCATCATCCGCGTGTGCAACGATGTCATCGACCGCCTTCAGGGCGCCGAGTCCGTGGCGCAGACCTTCGCCCGCGAGCTGGGCATAAAAATCGGCGAAACCACCTCCGACGGCAAATTCACGCTGGAGTGGACGCCTTGCATCGGCCTGTCAGACCAGGCCCCCGCGGCGCTGGTCAATGAAGTGCCGGTAACGCGGCTGACCCCCGAAAAAGTTCGCCATATCGTCCGCCAGCTCAAGGGCCACATGGACCCCAAGCGGCTGGTGGAGCATGCAGGCGACGGTAAGAATGCCGACCAACTCGTCCGCTCGATGGTCGTGAACAACATCCACAAGGCCGGGCCCGTCGTGCTGGCCGCCATGGAAGCGGGCGCCGGCCTCAATAGGTCGCTGGCCATGGAGCCGGCGGATGTAATCAAGGAAATCAAAGCCGCCCGCCTGCGCGGCCGCGGCGGCGCGGGCTTCCCCACCGGCATCAAGTGGGAGTACACCAAGGCCTCACCCGGCGAAAAACGCTACGTCCTGTGCAACGCCGATGAAGGCGAGCCGGGCACCTTCAAAGACCGCGTCATCCTCACGGAATATCCCGATCCTCTGATGGAAGGTATGACCATCGCCGGTTACGCCATCGGCTCGGAGGAGGGGCTCATCTACCTCCGCGGCGAGTACGCCTACCTGAAGAACTATATCGAGCAGGTCCTGGAGCGCAGGCGGCAGGCCGGCCTCTTAGGCAAGAACATCTGCGGCAAGGCTTTTAACTTTGATATTCGCATTCAGCTTGGCGCGGGGGCCTACATCTGCGGCGAAGAGTCCGCCATGATCAGCTCCTGCGAGGGCTGGCGCGGCGATCCCAAGAATCGCCCGCCCTTCCCGGCCCAGAAGGGCTACCTGGCCTCTCCCACCACGGTGAACAACGTGGAGACCTTCTGCTGCGCCGCCCGCATCATGGAAAAAGGCGCCGGATTGGTTCACGCAGTTCGGCTCTACCGGCTCATCTGGCACGAAGCTCCTGAGCGTTTCCGGCGACTGCGCCAAGCCCGGCGTGTACGAGGTGGAGTTCGGCATCAAGCTCTCCGAGTTCCTGCGCATGGCCGGCGCCTCGGATGCGGGCATGGTGGTGATGGGCGGCCCCAGCGGCCAGTTCGTGGGCATCGGCGATTTTGACCGGCCCATCTGCTACGACCACCTGGCCACGGGCGGCTCGATCATGGTCTTCGCCGCGCGGCGGGATGTGCTGGAAGTCGTCGAGCAGTTCCTGGACTTCTTCGTCGAGGAAAGCTGCGGCTATTGCACCCCCTGCCGCGCAGGCAACGCGCTGCTCAAGGAGCGCCTGGCCCGCATTCGCGCCGGCAAGGGCGAGGCGGCGGATCTGGCCTACCTCGAACGGCTCAGCCAGACGATAAAAACGGCCAGCCGCTGCGGGCTTGGCCAGACCTCTCCCAACCCGGTACTGACCACGCTCCGCAAGTTCCGCAGCGCCTACGAGGCGCGGCTGGTTCGTGGGCCTGAGGTGCTTTTAAGCGGTTTTGACATTATCGGCGCCCTTCAGGATGCCCGGCGCGTGCAGGGGCGGCCGTCCACGATGTTCCCCGGCGAGAGGCGTTATGAAGACTGAAAAAACGATCACGTTTACGATCGACGAAGTGGAAGTGAAGGCCGTGCCCGGCCAGACCATCATGCAGGCCGCGGATGATGCCGGCATTTACATCCCCCGGCTGTGCATGCTCAAAGGCCTGTCGCCCTACGGCGCCTGCCGCGTGTGTACGGTGCTGGTGAACGGCCGCGCACAGGCCGCCTGCACCCAGCCGGCCGCCGATGGCATCGTCGTGGAGAACGACACGACCCGCCTGCACGAAATCCGCCAGGACATCACGGAGATGCTTCTGGTGGAAGGCAACCACTTCTGCATGTTCTGCGAGAAGAGCGGCAATTGCGAACTCCAGGCCATGGGCTACCGATTGGGGTCGATGGAACCGAAATTCCCGCGCCAGTGGCGCAAATACGAATTGGATGCCAGCCATCCGGACATCTTCATCGACCGCGACCGCTGCATCCTGTGCGCCCGCTGCATCCGCGCCGGCCGCGAACAGGACGGCAAATCCATCCTGGGATTCACCGGGCGCAGTCTGCACAAGCGGATCACCCCCAATTCCAGTGATGGGCTGGAGAGGACGAACGCTGAGGCCGCCGACCGCGCTGTGGCCGCCTGCCCGGTAGGCTGCCTGATGCGTAAGCGCGTGGGCTACGCCGTGCCCATCGGTCGGCGGATGTACGATCACCAGCCGATCGGGTCCGATATCGAAGCGGGCAAAGGAAGTAAATGATGCCAGCCAAAGCCAAACCAAAAGGTAATTCCAAGCGCCAGGACCCAAAGCCCAGACGCGAGCGCCAGAAGGAGCCGCTGCGGGGTATGAAAAAAGCTGTCGCCCGCGCCAAGGCAGATGCCAAGGGCAAAACCAGAAAGCAGCCCAAGCGCCGCAGCCCCCTGAGCCCGGCCAAGGAAAAGCCCAAAATCGCCACGGTCTCCATGGCCGGCTGCTTCGGCTGCCACATGTCGCTGCTGGATATCGATGAGCGCATCCTCCAGCTCATCGAGCTGGTGGATTTCAACAAGTCGCCCATCGACGACATCAAGACCTTCACCGCCCACTGCGCCATCGGCTTCATCGAGGGCGGCTGCTGCAACGAGGAAAACGTGCACGTCCTGCGAGCACTTCCGCCAGCACTGCGACATCCTGATCTCCGTCGGCGACTGCGCCACCATGGGCGGCGTGCCGGCCATGCGGAACATGCTCCCGCTGGAAGAGTGCCTCGACGAGGCCTATCGCAACGGGCCCACGGTGTATAACCCCACGCACATATGCCCAACGATCCGGAGATTCCGCTGCTGCTGGACCGGGTGTACCCCTGCCACGAGGTGGTGAAGATCGACTACTTCCTGCCGGGCTGCCCGCCCTCGGCCGATTCCATGTTCGCGGCGCTCACGGCGCTGCTGTCGGATAAGCCTGTCAAGCTGCCCTACGAGTTGATCAAGTACGATTGAAAGCGAAACCTAGCATGGGCGTCTCGCCCATGAGACTCTAAGTAAGCCGGAGTGGTATAGCGATGGTTGAAAAGCACAAAACAGTACAAGCGGGTGATCATCGAGCCGGTGACCCGCGTCGAGGGACACGGCAAGGTCACCATCCTGCTGGACGAGCAGAACAAGGTCGCCCAGGCGCGGCTGCACATCGTGGAGTTCCGCGGCTTCGAGCGGTTCATCCAGGGCCGGCCCGTTCTGGGAAGTCCCGGTGCTGGTGCAGCGGCTGTGCGGCATCTGCCCGGTCAGCCACCACCTGGCCGCGGCCAAGGCCATGGACCGCATCGTCGGCGGCGAGAAGCTCACGCCCACGGCGGAGAAAATCCGCCGGCTGATGCACTACGGCCAGATCCTCCAGTCGCACGCCCTGCACTTCTTCCACCTGTCCTCGCCGGACCTGCTCTTCGGCTTCGACGCCGACCCGGCCATCCGCAACGTCATCGGCGTCATCCAGAAGTACCCGGAGCTCGGCGTCCAGGGCGTCATGATCCGCAAGTACGGGCAGGAGATCATCAAGGCCACCGCGGGCAAGAAGATCCACGGCACCGGCGCCATCCCCGGCGGCGTCAACAAGAACCTGTCCATCCAGGAGCGCGACGCCTTCCTGAAGGACATCGACCAGATCGATCGACTTGGGCCGTCGGCGCGGTCAAGATCATCGCCGACTACATGACCGCGCACATGAAGGAGCTGGAGGCGTTCGGCTCCTTCGACTCCAACCACCTGTCCCTCGTCCGCGACGATGGCGCCATGGACCTGTACCACGGCGACCTGCGCGCATCGACGCCAAGGGCGACAAGATCTTCGACCACGTGGACTACCAGAACTACCTCGAGTACATCGCCGAGGAAGTCCGCTCCTGGTCGTACATGAAGTTCCCGTTCATCAAGTCGCTGGGCCCGGAAAAGGGCTGGTACCGCGTCGGCCGCTGGCCCGCATCAACACCTGCGACTTCATCGACACGCCCGAGGCCGAGGCAGCCCGCAAGGACTTCATCGCCCGCATGGGCGAGCGGCCCAGCAACGTCACCATGGCCTATCACTGGGCCCGCATGATCGAGCTGCTGCACGCGGTCGAGAAGATCCGCGACCTGCTGCACGACAAGGACCTGCAGGGCCAGGACCTGGTTACTTCAAGGCCAACGCCGCGAGGAGGCCGTCGGCCTGATCGAGGCCCCGCGCGGCACGCTCTTCCACCACTACCGGGTGGACGAGCACGACCAGGTGACCATGGCCAACCTGATCGTCTCCACCACGAACAACAACGAGCCGATGAACCGCGCCGTGCAGCAGGTGGCGGACGATTACATCTCCGGCCAGCCCAAGATCACCGAGGGCCTGCTGAACCGCATCGAAGTGGCCATCCGGGCCTACGATCCGTGCCTGTCGTGCGCCACGCACGCGCTGGGGCGGATGCCGTTGGTCGTCCAGATGTTCGACCATCGCGGTGAGTTGGTCGAGGAAAAGGCCCGCGGATGAGTGAGCCGGCAGGCGTGCTATTGATCGGCTATGGCAACCCGGGCCGTCTGGATGATGGCCTGGGACCGGCCGCCGCCGCGGTGATTGAAAAACTGGGACTAAGTGGAGTAACCGTCGAGGCGGATTATCAACTCGTCGTCGAGGATGCCGAGCTGGCCGGCCGCCACGAGCTGGTGATTTTCGTGGATGCGGATGTCGCCGCGGCCGAGCCCTTTGAGGTAAGACCCGTGCAGCCGCGCGAAGGCGCCGGCTTTTCGACCCATAGCGTCAGTCCCGAAGAACTGATGCACCTGGCGCGGCAGCTTTTTTCCGCCGCCGCGACCGCATTTGTGGTGGCCATCCGCGGGTATGAGTTTGACGGGTTTGGTGAAGGCCTGTCGGATAAGGCCAGAGAGAATTTGACCGCCGGCGAAGCCTTTTTGGCCGAGCTTTTAGGGTGCGGCAACGTTAAGCAGATGATAGCTGAGCTGGAGAAGCGAACCGGCCACCGGCCTCGGTGATGGAGATATGCGATGCGCGATGGAAAATATGTGATCCTGTACGTCGAAGATGACCCGGACTTCCTGGACTCCATGCGTGCCGTCCTGGAAGCCAATGGCTATATCATGGCCGAGGCCGCCAGCGGAGCCGAAGGTGTCAAGGTCTATGAAAAAAGCAAACCCGACCTGATCATCGTGGATCTGATGATGGAAGAAGTGGATGCCGGCACGAATTTCATCAAGGACCTCCAGGCCCTGGGCAACAAGGCGCCCGTTTACATGCTCAGCTCGGTCGGTGAGAGCATGAGCCAGACCACCGACACCAGCCAACTGGGCCTTTCCGGCGTCTTCCAGAAACCCATCGACCCCACCACGCTGCTGAAGGTTTTGAAAACGAAGCTCAAGCCGACAAAACGGGCTTAGGGCTTATAGGCAGGCCGGATTCTCGGAGGATGCACGTCAAATAGCCAAAGAACGTGGCTGAACACCCTCACCCGGCCCCGCTTCGCTAAAGCTACGCAGGGCCACCCTCTCCCTTCAAGGGAGAGGGGTAGCAGCCACGGTACCCGGCAACTGGAACTCTGAATTCTCTGGAAATTTATCTATTTTACCTATCTTTGCCAAGTTAAAGCATTTTGGGCGATTTTGGATCGGGGTTGGCGGTCTAAGAATTCTTCGCATTAAGCTGTAATATGTGAATAGACAAAACGTTACGTCGCGCAATTCTAGACCGCCAACACCGCCAATTGGACACGCTTGGAGGCGTTGGCGGTCTTAAAATGCATAGTTCAGGCAAGCTAAGCAGGCTATTCGTGGTTCTCTTCCCCGGGCCTTTGGCAGCACGCGGCCATGCCATCGGTCATCAATAATTATCTTCCCGATTTCCTTCGATTATCCTCTTTACAATATGCCCCGCGAACGACCAGAAAATACACCGGCTATCTTTTGACCGCAATTGATTTCGCCATGCCCGGCATCGGTGGGGCGGCGGCCTGGGTCGGGGTTGCCGTGGCCTTTACGCTCTTGTCGGCGGCCATTATCCCGTCGGCCTCAGTATTGGCGCCTCGCCCGGGCGGGGTCACAGGTCCAGGCTGGCAACCACTCGACCATTTCACCACGAATTACTCTTGTCGGATAAAGGTTTTAGGTTAAACTAGTTGTTCGCCGCCCCAGGGGACCGATGCCTCCGTGTTGGCCGCCCGCCAGAACAGACCTTGATGTGTTTTTTGAAGCTGAGCGACAACAGGATTGGGAAGATGTCCAGCTTAGTCACGCCCGGAAGGTCCAATAAGCCTGCCAGAAAAAGAGCGCCCCAGCCCGTGCCTGCAAAGCGGCTGTCCCTGCCCGGATGGGCCGAATTGGCGCTCAAGATCATTGCCTCCGTGGCCTATGTTTTCATGGTCTGGTATTTGGCCCTCCGCCACGCGCCCTGGTTCGATGAAGCCCAGGCCTGGCTGATCGCCCGCGACAGCAGCCTGGCCGACCTCTTTTTGCGCGTGACCCATTATGAAGGCTCGCCCGCCCTGTGGCACCTGCTGCTGATGATCCCGGCCAAAGCGGGCCTGCCATATCTCACCCTGAACCTTATCGCCGCGGCCTTCGCCACCGCCGGAGCGCTGCTGCTGATCTGGCGTTCACCCCTGCCGTTAATAACGCGGCTGCTGCTGCCGTTCACATTTTTCTCCCTGTTTCAGTACGCGATCATCGCCCGCAGCTACGTGCTCATTCCGCTGCTGATATATTTGGCGGCAATCTTGTACCCCTCCAGGCGAACCAAAACCGTGCGCTACCTGCTGGTCCTGATTCTCCTGGCCAATGTCAGCCTGCACGGCTCTCTCATCGCCGGCTCCATTCTGGCCGTGGATCTGGCCCAGAATCTACTCGGTTGGCGGAGCCTGGACAAACACGGGCGCAGCCGCGTTGTGCTCAAAGGCTCGGGGCTTTTTGCTATGGCCACGCTGGTTGTGCTGCAGGCGCTGCCCGCCGCGGATATCAGCGCCGCCAAGGATTACACCTGGGATATAGCCCAGATCAGCAAGATCGGCTGGGATATGCTCAACAGATCGTTTTCTGAACGATGGTGGGTGACGATTCCCATCCTGCTGGTCTCCCTGGTCTGGTTCTGGCGGCGCGGGGTGATCTGGTATTACCTCGTGCCGGTCATCCTGCTCTCGGCGCTCTTTGGAATCAAGTATTACAATCGCTGGCATGAGGGCGCGCTCCTCTACCTCTGGATCTTTTGCCTGTGGCTGAGTTTTTACGACCGGGAACTTGTGCCCGATAAAGCCGCTGCCCCAGCGCAGACATCTGGCCCATTACGCGGAATCAAAAAAATTGCGGCAGCCGTTTTGCAGCCTCGGCCGCTGCGGATTTGGATGGTCTTGGCCGCGACGACCATTCTGGGCATCCATGTTTACTGGGGCATGTGGTCCTGGTTTACCGGCGCACGCCATCCGTATTCCGGCAGCCGCGCCGCCGCCCAGGTCATTCGGAAATATGCCACACCCGAAACCGAGCCTGTGGGCCGATCGCTGGCCGGCCTTCAGCCTTCAGCCGTATTTCCAACGCAACATCTACACGAACTACAATCACGGCCGGGGATTCGCCTATTGGTTGTGGTCCGAAAACGCCGACATGATTCCGCTGATCATCAAGCACCGCAATCCCGATTACGTTGGCATCCAGCGGGCGCCGGACATGTTCGTCCTGAGCCTGAAATGGCATAACCAGTTGGTCTTTTTTGAGAGTCTGGCCAACGCCACGGCCGCAGGCGAGGGTCCGTTCCGGCTGGTGGAATTTTGCGAGGGCAAGGTCGTCTGGAAGGATCGCGTGGCGGAGGAGGACTCTTACGCGATCTTCAGAAAAGATAAAGCCGCGGTTTCTCAGCCTGCCGGGCCTGCGGCCGGCGGCCAATGAAGCTGGCCTGCTTGCACCTGGCTCTAGTAGACTATGGGCGTGATACGCATCTGCCAACTCATAACGGAACTGCGGCCGGCGGGGGCGGAGCGGTGCGTCCTGGAACTGGCGCCGCCGGCTGCCGCGGGACCGGTTCGAGGTGCAGGTAGCCGCGCTGCGCGGCGGGGCCATTGCCGATGAACTAATCGCCTCGGGCGTTCCCGTTCATGTTCTTAATGTGCGGGGGAAATGGGATTGGCTGCGGGCCAGGAGGCTCTCGAAGATCCTGGAGCGGGGGCGTTTCGATATTCTCCACACGCATCTTTTCCACGCGGATGTCGCCGGCCGCCTGGCCGCGCGGCGGGGGGTCGTGGGGCACGTGGTACACACGGTTCACGTGGCCGAACGAAGATGGCGGCCGTGGCAATTTGCCTGGGCGCGACATGCGGCCGCGGGCACGGAAAGAATCATCTGCGTCTCGGCCGGGGTGCGGGATTTTCACCGCGCCCGCACGGGGCTGCCGGAGGATTGTTACCGGGTGATTTATAACGGCGTGGATGGCGCCTTGTACGCCCGGGATGAAGATTCCCGCCAGCGGTTGCGCGGGCAGTGGGGCGTGGGCAGGGATGAAATACTCTGTGCCTTCGTCGGCCGGCTGGATAAGCAAAAAGGGACGGATGTTCTCCTGGAGGCGTTTGATCAGGCGGCGGCGGGATTGCCGCTGAGATTGGTGATTGCGGGAGAGGGTCCACTGGCGGGGCAGGTCCGGAGGTGGCGGGAGAAGTCGCAGGCCGGCCGCCGCGCGATTGTTTTGGGGTACACGCGAGATGTTCGCGGGGTGCTTTCGGCGGCGGATATTTTCTGCCAGCCCAGCCGCTGGGAAGGGTTTTGTCTGGCGGCGGCGGAGGCCATGGCGGCGGGGCTAGCCGTAGCGGCGACGAACGTGGCGGGGCTCAATGAAGTCGTGGCCGAGGGCCAGACCGGGATCTTATGCGAAAGCGAAGACAGCGCGGCCCTGGCGGCGGCCATCGTGCGGCTGGCGCAGGATAAAATCCTGCGCAAAGCGCTTGGCCGCGCGGGCCTGAACCGCGTGAGGGAAATGTTCAGCATCGAACGGTTCATTTCTCAGCACGCGGCGCTATACGAAGAAATCATGCAGAAATAGCCATAATGATTGCCGAATTCTGCTACGGAATAACCGCTTATTGGTCTGGCTGACCACTCAAAAAAATCTCATGGCAGCGATGTCACGCGCATCTTTCGGAAGCGATGGTCCTTGCGAGCATTTATCCGCGCAATTCAAGTTGGCCGATTTGGCCGCCGATAGAATGGATTGTAGAATCGATGTTGAACACACAAGAGTTTCTGCCATGTTCGACAGAGACGCGGATTGAAAAGAACCTAGGCCCATAACTCGGGAAGCCAATCCAGGCCCCTTCGGGGGTTAGCGGCTGCCCACTTGGAAAATATGGGTTCTTTACGATCGCCTCTCATCGGCATTGTGGCGGAAACTCTTGCCTTTTCAGGCAGGCTTGAGGCTTGACGCGATCAGGGCAGTCCGCGATGGCTTAATGCCGCCGACCGTTCTCCCGGCGCTTCCGGGAACTTTTGTAGAATCAGCTGATAGTCCACGAGCTGGTAGATTTCCTTGGCCTCATGCGAAAGATTCTGCACGCGGATAATCTCTCCGTCGCTGTCCACGAAATAGTCATCTTCGCTGAAAGGCTGGCCGTTAAGTGATTGTGTGACCCTTACCGGCTTGACAGAAACCTTGGACCGGCCGACTGACAACTCCTGGAATTCTTGCGGTTCCAGCGATACATCCACCAAGGCCATAATCTCATCGGCGACTTTCGTACGCTGCTCGGCTTTGCCGCTGCGGGCCACGCGAACGATGGCGGGCTGCAGCGTTCCTTCGGGCAGATAGTTTTCGTCAACTAGGAATGCCCGTTCGCTTTTAAGCACAACTCCGCCCACCGGCTTTCTCTGGGTCACCAGGACTCTATCGCCCTGGTAGCTGACCGTCGTTACCTGGTAGACGACTTGGGCATTGCGAAGTTTTCCCTTGGGCACATAAGAGAAGTACAATCCCTGCGTGGCATCCTTGTTCAATCGCCATTGCGACCACTCTATTCCTTCCGATCCATCACCTCGGACAGGGTTGAGGACGTCATAGCCGTTGCTGCCTTGCTGCGTGGAACTCCGCGCGGCCGCCTTCCAACCAAGCGATTCCTCGCTGCCGCTTAAGACTAAATACCACTGTTCCCCCGGCCGCGAGCCCGAGCGCGTGCGGGTGATCAGCCAGGCGGCGCCCGTCAGCAGCAGCAGGATGACCAGCATGGTGATGGAGAGCACCACCCGCCGCGCACCGGAGGACATGTCGCTGAATATCGCCATATTCTGTGGAGTTTAACCGGAGCGGGAAATAATAGCGAGAAGGGGCTTGAGGGTGGGCTTAAACGGCGAATAGAGACCTCTGAATAACCTATCGTAGCACGGGCGTCCCGCCCGTGAGTCGCAGGAGCATCTTGCTCCTGCCTCTTATTCTGCAACAGCTTATGCACGGGCGAGACGCCCGTGCGACTCATGGGCAAGATGCCCATGCTACGTTATTCAGAGGTCCCAATATCGAATATCGAACAAGGAATATCGGGAAAAGACTTAACCACAAAGACCACAAAGATCACAAAGGACACAAAGGGGAAAGGAAAGGTAAAGGCGGGAAACGGCCGGAAAAGGCTTTAACCGCAGAGGTCACAGAGGACACAGCTTTTTGCATAAGTACGACGCGTAAATAAAAACAGCCTGCGTTTTAGGTTATGCTCTTTTCGGGTTATCACATCGAAAGGAGCAATGCCATGGACGGCAGGCTGTGGAACAAACTGTACCGTGAGATTCGTCATGTTGGCAAGGATGCACCGGATTTGCCGCGTATGGGTCGGCCACGTGAGTATGGCACGCAAGACATTCTGGCCGTGTGGGCGTTCAGCGCCATGATGAACTGGCCCATCAGTGTTACGCAGCATCGGCTGTCGCAAGGGGCCACCGGCTGGTGGCTCAAACGGTACTGGCAGTGGACGGGCAAAATTCCCTGCTTGGCAACGTTGACCCGGCGTGCCAAGGCGTCCGATTTTCGTCGGCTGTTGCGACGACTTTTGCGACGATTGCGCCGCTGGCAGGGACTGGGCCCGCCCGCACACGTGGTGATCGATTCGACGTTCCTGCTGACGGGCAGTTGCAGCCGCGACCCGGAGAGCCGCTGGGCTTGCCACGGCGGCAAGTGGTTTAGAGGCTATGCCTTGCATGTGGTGTGCGACGGCGCCGGCGGCCTGTGGGCCTGGCACGTCAGTCAGCGCCAACGTGCAGGAGATGAAAGTGGCGCGGCGATTGATCCGACAGATTGCCGCAGGCCAGGCGCCCAATCTGCGCTGGATGATTGCCGACACCGGCTACGACAGCGAGCGATTGCATCGGCTGATCGATCGCCGCTTGCACGCGCGGCTGCTGGCCCCTGTGAACCGGCGCGGGGCCAAGACCGAAGCGTGGCGTGCGGAGCAACCCGGGCGCGATGCATCGGACCGACTGCTGGCTACAGCGGAAGGTCAGGCGCTGTTCAACCAACGCGTGGCGGTGGAACACTGGAATAGTTGGTTCAAGGGCACCAGCCATGTAAGCATGCTGCCTTACCATGCTCGCCGCCTGAATCGCGTGCGTCGTTGGGTCGACCTGAAATTGGCTGTGTTTTTTGTGCATCAGCACTTGTCGCGACAGGAGTTAAAACCTGCCGCTTAGTTATGCAAAAAGCTGAGGACACAGAGAAGAAAGCGGGATATACCCTCTGCAAATGCTGTCAGCCAGGGCACGCGGCTCTTTCATTTACCGGCTGTTCTTCTCAAAGACAGCGTAAGAATCATTCTTTATGACGCGATCTTTCCAGAACATGGAGCCGGGGCAGAAGGCGATCTGGTGATAAGGAAACAGACCGTTCTTTGTGCCTGCCAGAATGCCATCGTAAGCAGTAGTTGCTCCTAGTTGGAGATTCAGCACGAAGATGTCCGGCTGATCCCTTAGGGCGGCTCTCTCGGTTTTCTCATCGACAATGAACAAGGGCTGTATAGACGCCTGCGTTGACCACAGCCAATAACGCGCCGCCCCCGCCGAATTGATAGTTTGCGAAGGCGTTGTGTTTGAAATAAGGCTGTAGGCTGAATGAGGGCCAATAATCCACCCATACCTGCTTACCTGGCGCGGCATGCTCGCGGATTACCGCGGCGGCGGCCTTGCTGCCTGACAGGGGACCGCGCATGTGGTGATACCAGGCGCACGCGCCCCAGTAGATATGAATCGTCAAAACCAGCCCCGCCGCCAGCAGCATGGCGGCCTTGAGCGTCCGCAAGCGATTCAACATTAACCCAAGGCCGCGCCTATGACTTGTCGCTTTCGATGCCGCAGGCGTACGGCCCCTGTCCTCAAGACCATAAAAACTCAACCAAAGCGCGTAGAGCCACACATATAAGAGCGTCCCCTCGTGCCATTCACTGGACCACTTGATTCCAAACAGCGCCGACAGGAGGATCACGGGCACAACGTAGATCCAGAGGACCCCGCGCCTCCAGAACCACACTAAGGAGACCAGCAGCACGGGGATAGTCACCCATGCGCGCTCTGAAAACGAATTGTTGAGCATCCTCCAGGCTGTCTGGCTGATGTAGACGATGTCCCAGTGGTACTGCTTAACTGCGCTGATATCCGGCGCGGGCAGGGCCTGGAGCACCACCAGCGTGACCATGGCGAAGAGCCCCGCGCCTTTGAGTATCAGGCGGTTGCGACCCTGCCGGTCCAGTCTCCGCCAACCGAGCAAATTCTGCGCCAGGTCGAGGGCCAGAATGCCTCCGGCGATGAGAGAACCGTGCAGACTCACGTTGGCCAGGAGAATCAGGACCAGCAGGTAGCGCACGGTTTTGGTTCGCCTGGTGGGATAAGATAGCGCCGCCAGGTATATCAGCAGCGGGATGAGCACGTAGTTGCGGGCGATAATGGCGTACTGAAAGAGGGAAAAGAATGTAAACGGCAGCAGCAGCCGCAGCCATATGGGCAGGGGCGAAAACCAGATCAGCACGAGCACGGCGCTGGCGAAGGCCGCGGCGATAAGGTTTAGCGATAGATAGGGCAGGCCCAGTTTGGCCGGGATCATCAACAGCAGGTGCCACAGCGCCGGCGAGCCTTCGTAATGGGTCACGCGCAGAAAGAGGTCGGCAAGACTGCAATCCCGCGCAATCAGCCAGCCCTGGGCCTCATCGAACCAGGGTTCGTGGCGGAAGGCAAGCAACCAAACCATGAAAATGTAAGCCGCAGAGACAATGAGATTCAGCGACAGATCAACCGATCTGGGCAGGGATGGCCGCTTGGGTTGAGGCAACAGTTGAGGTGCTGTCTTGGTGGCGGGTTTAGTATTTCTTGCCGACGGAACTGCTTTTGACATCGTCCGGTCCTGTCACTCACTTCCCAATGCCGTCATCATCGTTCCGGCTCCGGCGGCCCACGAAAAGGAGACATAGGTCCCCCTGGGGACGGCGAATTACCAGTTTAAGCTGAAACATTAATTCGACAAGATCAATTCGTGGTGGAATGGTTAACTGGTTAATTAATCGGAAAAGGGTACGGTATTTCGCCCCGCTGGGGCTGCGGGGCACAGCCGAGGGCGGCTGTGCTACACTGCCTCACCCTCACCCGGCACTTCGTGCCACCCCTCTCCCTTCCAGGGAGAGGAGTTCACCCCCACCCGGCCCTGCGGGCCACCCTCCCCCGTAAGAGGGGGAGGGGTTAAAGAGGGAACCCTCGCTTCGACTTCGCTCAGCACTTCGCACCCGGCCCCCGCTTCGCTGACGCTCCGCAGGGCCACCCTCTCCCGTAAAAGGGAGAGGGGTTGCAGCCGCGGCGCCCCGACTTCTTTCTCTTGACCTGCCGCCATTGTATTTCCGACAATACTTGACTATGACAATCCGCGCACCGAGCTCTATTCAGCCTGCGCACTTGATTTGCCGCTGCGCGCCGTGAGGTGGTGTCCATGACGCCCTCCTCCGCCGCGCGAAAAGGAACGGCCTCGGCTGCCGCGCAGGCCATGAGCCCCGGCCGCAGCGATCGGCGGCTGTCGCTGCTGTGGCTGCTGCTGGCCCTGGTGACGGCCGGCGCGTGGGAGCTTTGCTTTGCCCCGTTCGACATGGCGGCCCTGGCGTATGTCGTGCTCGTGCCTTGGGGCCTTATAGTCATACTGCCCTCCACGAATCGCACCGCCATCGGCTGGGGCTGGGTCACGGGCGTTCTCACCATGGCGCTGGGCCTATACTGGCTGACCTGGATCACGCTGCTGGGTTATGCCCTGGTCACGTTTTACATGAGCGTGTACTGGCTGATGGGGGCGTGGGTCATCCGCCGCGCGGCGGTGCGGCGCTGGCCGCTGTGGATCATGCTGCCGGTCGTCTGGATGGGCCTGGAGTATTTTCGCTCCGTGTTTGCCAGCGGGTTCCCCTGGTTCATGCTGGCCCACACCCAATACCGGATGACCATGCTCATCCAGATTGCCGATATCACGGGGCCCTACGGCGTGAGCTTCTTTGTGGCGATGGTCAACGGCGTGATCCTGGACCTGCTGGTCAATCGCGACGTGTTTGCCGCGCCGCGCCCTGGCTGCGCAACTTCGCTGAGCTGGTGCGAAGAGTCTCCACGGGCTTTTGCGTTACCGTGGTGGTCGCAGCGGCGCTGTTGGGTTACGGCTGGTTCAGATTGTGGCAGGCGCCCTCGGTCACCAGTCCGGGGCCGCGCATCGGCGTGGTGCAGGGCGATTTTCCCATCAGCCTGTTTCACGGCCAGGCCAGCGACCGGGTGATCGTCGATAAGTACATTGAATTGACGAGGATGCTGCCGCTGAACCAATTGGACCTGGTGGTCTGGCCGGAGTCGATGCTGTCCGAGGCGCTTTTGAGCGACGACCTGTCGGGCATAGACTGGCAGATTGCCAGGGAGAAGGCCGCGCACGACCCGTACACCAAGGACATGATCGATTTCCGCGAGACGGATGTGCCCGAGCTGGCCAAGCTGCTGCACGATGCCAATGTGCAACTGCTGGCGGGCGCGCCCACGCGCAGGTTCGATCCCACGGAGTTGGAGGCCCCGGCGAATCTGTACAATTCGGCGGTGCTGGCCTATGGCGGCGATAACGGGCAACTGCTGTTTTCGCCCACGGTGTACGACAAGATGCACTGTGTGCCCGCCAGCGAATACGTGCCCTTCGGCGATAGCTGGCCGGCCCTGCACCGCCTGCTGCGGCGGCTGATCCCCGAATCCATGCCGCAGCTTACCCCCGGCAAGCAGGTGCGGCGGTTCCAGATCGGCCACGGCGAGAATCGCTGGATGATCGCCACGCCTATCTGCTACGAGGGCGTTTTTCCGCAGGTCTGCCAGAAGCTGGCCTTCGCCGGTGTGAGCACGCCGCCGGCCGATGCGCTGGTGAATATCTCCAATGATGGCTGGTTCATTGCCCAACTGCCCGGCCGGCAATGGGCCTCCACGGAACTGGACCAGCACATGTCCCAGTACGTCTTTCGGGCGATAGAAAATCGTCGTCCGGTCGTAAGAGCAGTGAACACAGGGATCAGTGGATTTGTAGATTCTAGTGGAAGCATAGTGAAGCTGGTCCAGCATCCCCAGACGGGGCTGTCGAAGATGATCAGCGGCACGGCCTATATGCAAGTGCTTGTAGATCAAAGGACTGCGCCTTACAGCCTCATAGGCGATTTACCCGCCTATGTGTGTGTGGCGGCCTTGGTGGTCACGGCCTTATTGCTGTGGCGGCCTCGCCCCAGCGGCAAGAAGGAGTGAGAACAGAATGCGGCTGGCAAAAAGCGGTATCTTTCTGGCGGCAGCCGGAGTGGCCATCTTCATGGCCGGGTGCGGCTCGCGGCACGCCGGACCTGACGGTCTCGCACGTGGATAGCGGAGAGGCCCTCTCGGCGGCGCGGGCCACGCTGTACCGCCAGGCGCAATCCTCCGATGGTGAGGCGCGGACGCGGGCGCTGGAGACGCTGGGCCTGATGGTCGGCCGGGATGCTGGGTCGATCTACCTGGAGAACCTGGATCATCCGGCCAACGCCGTGCGCTTCGCCGCGGCGATGGCCTGCGGCGACTGCCGCTATGCCCCCGCCGAAAAAAAGCTGCAGGAACTGCTCGGCAAAGAGTCCACCGACCAGAGCCTCCAGTGCGCGGCCATCTATGCCCTGCACCGGCTCGGGGACGACACCTACACCAGCCGTTTGGCGGAGATTCTATACGAGGGCCAGCCCGAGGGCCGCGCCAACGCGGCGCTGGTGATGGGCAAGATGGGTCTGCCCGCGGCCATACCCCGCCTGAACGAGCGGCTCAAGGCGGATGGAGATACACGCGTAAAGCTCCAGATTGCCGAGTCGCTGACGGCGCTGAACCATGCCTGGGGATTCAAGTACCTGATGGGCGTTTCGATCACCGGCCAGCCGCACGAGCAGCTCCAGGCCATCGAGGCCCTGGGCCGCAGCCGCAGCGAACAGACGCGGTCGACACTGGTGAACGCGTTCGATGCGGGCGACAATCCTCCGCCGCCGATCCGCATCGCGGCGGCTGAGGGCCTGGCCCGCATCGGCGATAACCGGGGCCTGAAAGTCATGCTGATGGCGGTGCAGGATCCGCCGGCCCTGGCCAGGGAGTCTTTCGGCAAGCGGGTGCCGCTCAACGATGCCCAGGCCGCGCAATATAAGACGTTGGGCGCGCTGGCGTTAGGCGAGGTACACCAGCCCGGCATCGTCGATATTCTGCGGCCGATGCTGAATGACAAGAATCCGACGGTGACGATCGCCGCGGCCAAGTCGATATTGAACCTGCTGGCGCCGCCGGTGTATGCGCCGCCGGGCAAGCAGCAAACGGTTTCCGCGCCGCCGCCGATGCGGCAAACCGTGCAGCCGGCCGGGGCCAGAAGTCCTGCGGCACAGCCTGCACCGGCTGGGCCGATGGTTCAGCCCGCGCCGTCGCCGGCGCAGCCCGCGCCATACAGGCCCGCCGCGCCCCAGGCGGCAGCCCCCAAGGCATCAAATAGCGACCCGTTCCCGGCCCAGGAGCCTGCGGATGGACCGCCCCTGATGAGGGTGGCGCCGCCCCGGGAATAACGAGTGGATTTGTCTAAATAAGCCGCCAAGGCGTTGTTAGAATGCCATGGCCAGTCAAAAGACTTGACTTGCGGCCGCGTGGCACTAAAATCGGCTGCACTGTCCGTGGCGACATAGGCTTGGCTACATGAACTTGCCCCGTACCGCACAGCACAACCGCTTACGCAGCATCCCGCCAGGCGGGCTCAAAGGAGTACGTAGTTGAGTACCTTAACGAAAATCCTGATTGTGGTGATGGCTGTCTGCTCGGTCGTCATTTCGGTTGTGATGATCCAGTACGTCAACAACACGCCCAACTGGAAGGCCGGGTACGAAGATGAGCGCAACGCCAGGCTCGCCGCGGATGCGGGCCACCGGGCGGCGCTGGGAGAGAATGAGCAGCTCAAGATCCAGCTTGACCTGGCCGGCGAGATTAACAAGCAGTCCCTGGCCGACCGGGACGGCAAGATCGAGGAACTGAGCAAGCAGAACGGCACGTTGGGCAGGTCCAACGCCGAACTGACCACGGACAAGGTGAATCTCCAGGCCACCAATGCGAACATGTCCAACATGCTCCAGCAGCAGATGGCCCGGAACGAGCAGCTTACGCGGCAGCTTGAAGAGCGGCAGACGCTGGTCTTAAGCCAGAACAATCAGCTCCAGGACAACGACAACAAGATCAAGGAACTGACGCGTGACCTGGACCACGCCACGGAGGCCGCCCAGAAGAATCGTGAAGTGGCCGCGGCCATGGAATCGCGGGTCAAGGAGCTGGAAGACAAGATCCGCCGCGCGGGCATCACCACGGCGTCCGAAACGGCCGCCAGGCCGGCGGCCACGGAGAAGATCGAAGGCCGCGTGCTGGATGTGCTGAAGGACAAGAATATCGCCTCGTTGACCATCGGTAGTGCCTCGGGCGTGACGCCGGGGATGGATTTCATCCTGTACCGCGGCGACCAACTGGTCGGCCGCCTGAGCGTGGCCAAGGTCGATGCCACCACCTGTGCGGGCACGCTGAGCGACCTGTTAATGTCGCCCCAGCGCGGCGACATCGCCACCACCCGGCTGATGACAAAGTAGGAGGCCGGCCATGACAAGATTACCAAGTACCCCTGGCGCGCCGATTCGCAAGGCCCAGCCGGATGTATATACGGTTCTGCTGCTGGTGGCCGTGATTTTCCTGATCGCGGCGATCGCCGTGGTGGCGTCCGATCTGATCAAGAATTACGGCATGAGCTTTGTGCAGCTCTTTCAGGTGGCGCCGCATCCGCCGAGATAATACGCCGTAGCACGGGCATCTTGCCCGTGAGTCACACGGCTATCTTGGCCGTGTTTCCGGCCGTTCCTGGCGTTTTGCCACGGGCCAGAGGCCCGTGGAACTCATGGGCGAGACGCCTTGGCTACGTTTTGTTAGACGCTCTAAAACAATTATCAGCTTGCGTTTGGCCTTAACCTGTCGTTAACTATCAGCTCGTCGTGCATCGTACAGATGCGTTTCTAAAGACCATTAACCAGGCGGGACGGAGATCGCCTGTTGAACGGTTGGCCCCGGACATGGCGGTCCGGGCCGTCCAGCATGGAGCGTTGCGGTGATCTTCAACCATCTCTTGGGACTGTTCTCCTCGGACATGGGGATCGATCTGGGCACGTGCAACACGCTGGTTTGTGTGCGCGGGCAGGGTATCGTCCTCAATGAACCTTCCGTGGTGGCCGTGCGCCGCGGCACCAACCACGTGCTGCGCGATGGCAACGCCGTGGGCCTGATGGCCAAGGAAATGCTGGGCAAGACGCCCGGCTCCATCACGGCCATCCGGCCGCTGAAGGATGGCGTCATCGCCGATTTCGACATTACCGAGGCGATGCTGGGCTATTTCATCCGCAAGGTGCACGGCGGCAAGCTGTCCAGCTTCCGCCGGCCGCGCGTGGTCATCGCCATTCCGTCGGGCATTACGGCCGTGGAGAAGCGCGCGGTCTTAAGTTCCGCCGAGCGGGCGGGCGCCCGCCGCGTGTACCTGGTATATGAACCCATGGCCGCGGCCATCGGCGCGGATCTGCCCGTGGTGGAACCCACCGCCTCCATGATCGTGGATATCGGCGGCGGCACGACCGAAGTGGCCATCATGTCCCTGGGCGACATCAGCGTGTGCGAATCCATCCGCGTGGCGGGGGACGACCTGGATGAGGCCATCGCCAGCTACATGAAGCGGACCTATAACCTCATGATCGGCGAGCAGACGGCCGAGCGCATCAAGATCGACATCGGCTCGGCCTCTCCGCTGGAGCAGGAGCGCACCATGGAAGTGCGCGGCCGCGACATGATCTCCGGCCTGCCCCGCAAGACCATCATCTCCAGCGAAGAAGTCCGCGAGGCCTTGAAAGAGCCCATCGGCTCGATCATCGACACCGTCACGCGCACGCTGGAAATGGCCGAGCCGGAACTGGCGGCCGACCTGGTGGATAACGGCATCACCCTGGCCGGCGGCGGGGCGCTGCTGCGCGGCATGAACACCGTAATTTCCAACGCCACCGGCCTGGAATGCCGCATCGCCGATGACCCCCTGACCTGCGTGGCCCGCGGCACGGCGGTGTACCTGGAGAACCTGGAACTCTGGAAAGAGACGATGGAGAGCGACCAGGACGAATTTTGACTCCTCCCCCTCTTACGGGGGAGGGTGGCCCGCAGGGCCGGGTGGGGGTTTCCTGCATGGGCTATGCAACTTGCCGAAGGATGATTTGCGATTGAAGAAAAATGGCACAGCCGAGATCGGCTGTGCCATTTTTTGTGAACGGTGTCGTGGCTGGATTCTTGTCCAGCCACGTTTCTTGGGATATGAAAAAGACGTGGCTGCAAAAACCGCGAAGGTGTCCGATAATTCCCGCCTCTTCCCTGAAAATAGCCACTGGCGCAAGCCAGTGGAAAGAAAGCATTTAGCGTTGGAGCCCCAGCGGGGCGATTGACTCCAGCCGTTTCAGTGTCGCCCCGCTGGGGCTCTTATCTCCGGCACCAAGGCGCCACGGGCTCGCGCCCGTGGCTATTCTCAACGAAAGTAAATGCAACCCGCCGCCCCCCACGGACGACGAACTATCGGACACCCTCGCAAAAACCGCAGCCACGGCACCCGGCCATCTGACTGCGACATGAGTTGCCGGTGCACAGAAACAGAACTTTCAACTTTGCAGCCATTCTTGTTCCTATTCAAAAACTAATTAAAAAGTAAAAGCCGGCAACGACAAGAAGCGCGCCGGCGACCCATCGAAAAACCTTGTCGGCGCCTTTGGCGGCAAGACTTACTTTGCTCAGCGAGATGCCCAACAGGACCGCTCCGAGCGGCAGACTGAAGCCTATCGCAAACATCGCCATCATCGATGACGCCCACAGCACTTTCCCCTGCAGGATGGATGCGCCAATCACGATGAAAATGCCTGGATTACAGCACAGAGAACTGACGGCAACGATGCCTCCAAGCAAAAGCCCTGCCAACACCATTCCTGATGTTCCCAGCCGCTTCTTGATTGCATCAAATCTGCCGAAAGATATTTCAAACGGCAGTACTTTTAATGCTGCCAGCCCCAGAATGACCGCCGCGACGCCCGCAAACACCTTCCAGTAGCGACCCAAGCTTTTCTGTGCTACCTGACCGACGAATCCGGCGATTCCACCGATGATCATCAGCGCGACAATTGTTCCCAGGGTGAAAAACAGTGCCTTCTTTACGGCCGCGCGGCGACTCTCATTCGCCTGCGCGCCTGAATAGCCAACCAGTATCCCCAGCGCTGGAAGTGTGCAGCAGGCGCTGGTGGCAGCGCTGACCAGCCCCAGGAGCAGCGCGAATAACAGGCCCACGGGCTGTGATGCAACCTGCTGCAACATGTCAGAGATGTATTTGAGCATCTTGAAGCCTTTTAATTGCAGCCGGATGGACCGCAACCTGAGGGCCCACAGCCTGAGGGTCCGCAGCCGCCAGCCCTTGAGCTGGCCGTAAATGCCTGCAACAATTTGTTCTCTGTTATTTCACCTGAGACCGCCGCCATGCCTTTGCCTTTGCACGCGACCAGAATGGCCGGGGCCTGGACTTGAGCCGCAATCGCGGAGTAATTCGGAGAGTTTGTTTGCAAAGTATAGAGTCCGAGCACAATTTTGTTGGTGATTAATGTCCGCTCCGCGGCGAGCACGGCGGCGCTTGTCTTGTCGTCAGCCAACATATTGCTTGACGCTGGAACGAAAATGAAAACGGCATCCTGACTTAAAGCGACCTTGTTCAGCGCAGCGAGCGATTCGAGATCTTCCCCTATCTTCTGGCCGGTCTTTGCCACATCCGGAGTCGCCGCATCCGGCGTCGCGACAGCCGATGGCTGAGATTCGGCCACGGGGGCGGTGCTGGGCGCAGACTGTGCGAACGCAAAGGCTGCATCCTGCTTAGGGGATGTGTTGCTGGACCCGTCAGTCTTCGCGCTCGCAGTCTTGTAGATAAAGATCCCGGCAATGGCCAACAGCACTAGCACACTTACCACGATCTTCATTTTCCTGCCGCCTGAAGATGTTCTGCAGCCACAATCAGGCCCACAGCAGTTTGGTTCAGTTCCATCTTTTCCCATAAACTTATCCCTTTAAAGGCAAATGATTGCTGACAATCGTGTCGTTCACGAGAACGGCAGGAGTTGCTGGTCGTTATTCAAGGCATTCACGTGATGCACCTTGTCTGCCGCGGTATAGGCAGAATCGCGTTGCCCTTGAGCGCCCGCGCCAGCCCTCGGCCATCTGGCTGCCGCAGGAATTACCGGTGCACAAAAAAAGTATTTTCGGCTTACGCGTCATGTATAAGTCCTCGCCCTGATTTGCTCTGGCTTTTGTTGTTTGTGTTGCCTCTTGTACCGGCAGCACAATTCCTCCAAGCTCATCTTTGAGACGATCTTGAGCGTCTTGGCATCCTGAATAATCTGTGGGTCATCGGCCAGCGACTGCTGAAGCCATCGAATGGCGCTACGGACTTCGGGGCGAGCGTTGCGACCCGGATGATCATAGTAAACCCATCGTCCCTCTTTTCGCGCAAGGACGAGTCCCGCCCGGTAAAGGATGTCCAGATGCTTTGAAACCGTAGAGGGGGCAAGGCCCAGCATCTTCATGATCTGGCAGACGCACAACTCGCGGTCTTGCAGGAACATCATGATGCGGGCGCGGTTTTCATCGGCCAGCGCCTTTGCAATTTCGGTAAACCCTTCCATTGAGACTCCCATGAGATCTTGTTTTCCCCCCTTCGGACTGTTTCTGACTGCTCATTTTCCTTTGCGCTCACCGCGGAAAGGATTCTCCTGGCTTGCCTGTAGCGAGCCAGGAGAATCGAGCCAGGAGAATCGTGTTAAACGCGCCTGCTGTCCTAATTCTGTCACTTTGCCGGAATATTGGGAGAAGGCGACATAGCGCTGTTAAGCTTCTGCCCCTTCTCCTGATCGGTCAGCCTATCCCATTGCTCTGCACAAATCTGGCTGCAAAAACCTACTGTGTGGCCATTGAATTGCCGCGTGAACTGCATATTGGTGCGGTCGATCGTTTCGCCACTGATGGGACAACTGACATTAACGGGCGCGGCCGGCTTGGCAGGTGCACAACTTCCTCCTCCGGGACAGCAGCCGGACTGTTGCACCGGTGCAACGCTTTCTGGAGCCGCGTTGCAAGGGCAACTCGAGAAAGGACATTTGCCACTGCAACCACACACGGCGGCTACTGCAATGACCGCAGCCAGGAATCCGATAACTGCCGGAAGTCGCTTCCACAAATTGTGCATTTCATTTCTCCCGTCTCATGTTGTAACTCTCTGCGACGTTCCTTCTTTTGGTTCAAGAAGGTTGTAGCCTCATAGTCCCGTCTGGGTGAATCTTGCCTGCCACGAGCCTTAACGTTTTCTTTGCGTTCTTGGCCGCCCTCATGTCGTGAGTGACCATAACAATTGTTCGACCTTCGCCGTTGGCCTGAACCAGATAGTCCATCACCGACTGAGAAGTCTCTGGATCGAGATTGCCGGTCGGCTCATCGGCGAGAATCACGGCCGGATCGTTGGCAAGCATCCGTGCCAGAGCGACCCGCTGCTGCTGCCCGACGCTCAATTCAGATGGTTTGTGATTGAGGCGGTCCGAGAGGGACACGCGATCCAGCAGGGCGCTTGCGCGATTTCTCTGGTCGGCCTCATTCAACCCCGCCAGCATGAGCGGCAACTGGACGTTTTCCAGGGCCGTCAGATACGGCACGAGGTTGAACGTTTGAAAGACAAAGCCGATTTTTTTCTTTCTGAGGTCCGAACGCTGCTGGGGGCCAAGCTCGTATAGGTTCTCGCCCTCGACAAGCACGTGCCCGCCCGCCGGCGTAAGCATTCCGCCCAGCACGAGCAGCAGCGTGCTCTTGCCGCTGCCGCTTGGACCGACGACGGAGACGAAATCCCCTCTCTCGATCCTGAGCGTGACGTTATCCAGCGCCCGGATGGTATTGCCGCGATGGGTGTAGCCTTTGCTGACTGAATGAAGTTGAAGCATTGTTTAAACCTCTTGGAGCACGGAGCTGGGATCAAGCCCTGCCGCCCGGCGTGCTGGGAATACACTTGCGCCCACAGAAATCACGACTGCTATCCCTACCGCCGCCGGAGCAAGCCAAGCCATCGGCAGTACCGGGACTCCGGCGATCCTGGGGCCAAGGGTGACGGCGGCGACGGTGCCAAGCAGATAACCGGCCGCGCCGCCGACAAGGCCAAGGAGAATCGCCTTCAGCAGGAACATCTTCACAATAACGCTGGAGCCCGCGCCGAGCGCCATCAGGGTGCCGATCTCCCGCCGGCGCTCAAATACGTTGGCGAACATGTAATTGGCGATGCTTGCACCACCCACCAACACAATGATCCCCAGGAAGATCAAAGAGAGCTTGGACATCATGTGGTTGGTCTTCACCTGGGTATCAACGACCTGGGACACGGTGACCACCTTCGCCTCCGGCAGCAGCGAATTAATCTGGCTGACGAGACCCTTCATGATCTTGTCGCAGCAGCCGACCACTTCAATGGCGTTGAGGACCGGACCCTTGCCGGTAAGCTGCTGCACCGTGTGGAGGTGGGCGAAGATGCGCGAATCGTCCACGGTTCCCGTCTGCGGCAGAATGCCTACTACCGTAAATGATTTGCCTAGAACCTGAAGCTTTGCGCCCTCCTGCAGGCCAAGAGCCGTCTTCACATCGGCTCCTACCAATACCTCCGAATCGCTGAGCGTCTCGATGACCCTCTTCCGCACAAGGCTTTCCTTGGGGGGAAGTGCCTTTTGGCTTCCGGGAACTTCGACAGCGCCGCAGCCGATGGGCCGCGCAAATACGCCCGCCCCTTGCCATGACGCCTTGGCCTGAAACTCGCTCTTGGGGAGTATGCCAGTCAGAGTGAATCTGTTCCCGGCTATCTCCGCCGATGTGGAGAGCTTGGGTGAGAGGTTATCCATTCCCTGAAGGCCGGAGGTGGTCAGGCGATCAACGTATTCCTCGGGAAACGTGTCACTCTGCATATCCGCGCTGTAGTAGTCCTGAAGCGTGACCGACTTGGGCAGCACCAGGATATTCGCTCCCAGCGCGTCCAGTTCCCTGGCGACCGCCTTCTCGGAGTAGTAAGTAACGTTGTGAATGGCCACGATTGCCGTTATGCCCAGGAGGATCGCAAAAAAGCTCGTCACGAGCTGGTTTTTTCGCTCGAAGACTTCGTGCCACACCAGTGTTTTTATCTTCACGACTTTCTCCTACTACTTGCAGCCGCCCGGCCCGCAGTTGCAGGGGGGGGGATTGAGAGCAGCAACCAAGGCGTCTTTGGTCACTTTGCCTTGAATGGTCGTAACCAGCGAAGCTGGAGGGGCCATAAGAACCGTGACGGACGTCTGGGTCTTGGGATCGATCTTGAACTGCTCCATGAGCCTGGCCTCGGCGGGGTCTGCCGGATCGACCAGGATGATTGCCGTCAATGCCGCATAGCGATTATCGGCCTTGAAATCCTGAATGCCTTTATTGGCTTCAGCGTTGAATTTCGTGTTGTTGTTCTGTGCGGAAACGATTACCAGCTTCTTCTCCTGAAGAGCCTTGAGGCACTTTTCTTTGCCGGGGCTGGCAAATGCGCCGATCAGGTCCTTTTCATCAAACTTGCCGGGAAAACCGCCGGTCACAGCGCCGTTTGGAGCAATCGCCAGCGCCAGCGGCATCGGGGCCTTTGCCACGCCGTACTTGGCGATGAAAGTCTTTTCCGCCACGTCGCCGAGGTTCACCGTAATCGTGCTCGCCTTGTCGGGGGCCTTTGCCAGCGCCTCGTTGAAGATCTTTCGCAGGGCCTGCGTCTTCTCGCTGCCATCCTTGTAGAAGAAGACAAAAAGATACTTCTTGTCCGTCGTGGCCTTCGAGAGTGCCATCATGGCTGGCGACGAGGGTTCCGTCGTCGCGGACATCGCAGGTGTTACCGACGACGGCCTTGTCGCCGGTTGACTCGCCTGGTCCCCGCGCGGAGAAGAATTAGACGCCTCGCCTTGGGCCAGTGCGAGCGAGGCGGAACAGATGGATACCATGAAGATCCAAAGAGTCAGTTTCATAATCGTCTCCTGAAAAACAAAGGCCTCAACGTGCTGCTTCCCAAACAAGGTTCACGGCCCACAATTCTATACTTCGCGAATTGACGAATCAAGTCGATCATATGATTTAGCATGTTACAATCTCTGAATTATAGGCTGTTGCCGCCCAGATCGCCCTTGTAACGGCAGCACAACTGCTCTTTGTCCATCTTCAGCACGGCCTTCTGATGCTTCGCATCCGCCACGACCTGCGGCTCACGAGACAGGGAAGAATCCAGCCAGGCGATCGCCTTACCCGCCGGCGAAGAAGATTTGTCGGGCAGCCTGTAATACACCCACCGACCTATCTTGCGCGACTCGATCAATCCCGCCTGGTGCAAGATGTCCAGGTGCTTCGAAACCGTCGACGGTGCCAGCCTCAGCATTTCGACGATCTGGCAGACGCACATTTCGCCGCCGCGGAGGAACATGACTACCCGCGTACGGTTTTCATCCGACAGGGCCTTCGTGATTGCCATGAACTTACGCATCGGACACTCCTAAGCCGGGAGTCCACGACATGGGTGGACAGCAGTTTCGCCATGCTCAGGTCGTAGCAATCGCGGTAGTGCTCGCAGGCGACACACGTTTTCCACCGGTCAGCGTTGACCGTGATCGCGCGGCCGGACACACCCATCCCCATGCTCTCGACCAGCACGGTAAAAGCATGGCCCTGAAGGGGGCAGTTGTTCTCCAGCCGATCCAAGTCGGGGAACATGTTGCCATAAAAGCTCTTGGGCTCACCCATGACGGCCTCGGTTAGTCAGTACGACACTTCGCCAGATATCGAAGTATAGCAACTTAGCAGATTATGAAACAAGACCATTGCGGTCTCTTCACAGCAGGGGGGCGTGGCCGCGATGTTTGCAGCCATGCGGATCAAGCGGCTATGTAGACCAAACTGCAGAAATACTTAGCATTCATGGTCGAGAAAGACCTATGTGGCTGCTGCCTTGCCATTCCTTCCTGCCCCGCCAGTGCAATTATTCTTTCGAAAAAACCTAACCATGGCTGACATTATGTGTCTTGACCTAATACGGCTCTTGCTGTATAAGTGATGTCGCTATATCCGCGCGTGATGCGCGGCTGTCCGGCAGCTTTGACAAGTTCATAGGGTGCAAACCGGCCTTCCGGTCCCCCTGCGGGGCCTAGGGAGGACCATTCCATTGCCGCCTTTGATTGCCTGGGGTTATCTTGCGCTGATAAGATGGGTAAGATTAAGAAATCGGAATACTCAGTTTTGAGTAAGCCCTGTCGGTAGAATAAGGATTTACGTTACTCAATACCGAGTACCGAGTAATGCGTAAAGCCGACTAACAGGCATTTTTGATTGCAAAGGCAATCAGTTTTTGCTCAAGGAATCTATTTTCTCACCTGATTGCATTTCCCTTTTGACCCCCTCGGCCGCAAAATAACGGGTGGTGTGGCAGGATTCTTGTCCAGCCACGTCTCTTGCTATGAAAAAAGACTGGCTGCAAGACCCTCACCCTGCTTCGCTAAAGCTTCGCAGGGCCCCGGCCCTCCGGGCCACCCTCTCCCGTAGGGCGAGGTACTCCGACGGCCCGCCCTTACTCACGTAGTTGACAGCCCCGACTTGGCGCATCGCTTTCGAAGTCTGCGCGACAAGCTGATTCGCCTGCACATCCAGGGCGACTGGTCTGCCCCACCCGATACCATCATCAACAAAGAGCCCGTGACGGATGTATCCGAAGGCACCGTGGGCTTCTTCCAGGATGTAGGCAAATCCGGCGGCAAACTGGGCTCTGGCGCGGTGAAGGCAGTTGAGGATGTTTTCCGGTCGCTGAGCGGGGGGTAACCGGCGCCGGCTTACCCGTGTAGACCTGGGCATAAAGTTGTTTTGTTCCAACTATTTAGACCCGCGCATCAATGTGACACATCGAACGTGGGCAGCGCCCGCCCGTTGTGCAGCCAGGCGAAGTACTCCCGGAATCGGCGCGCCTGGCGGCAGGTCGCTTGGCGAAGGGCGAGGTTCATCCCCAGAAATACCATGGGCATAACGCCGCGCTGGGCCGGCAGGCGTTTGGCGATCGACGAGAGCGACAGGAACCGGCGTCTAAAGTCGATGTACCTCTCGGCCAGTTCCTCGGGGCTCATGCACTTGGGTTGATAGCACACGGTCGTGTGATCGTAGTACGACCAGTTGGTGTGCAGGATACGGCCTTCTTGATCCAGCCGATCAAACAGCCGCGTGCCGGGATAGGGCGTCAGGATATTGGGCGAGATCGAGGGAACAGAGTTTCGCATCAGGAAATCGAGAGTGTGCTCGAAGACCCGGGGCGTTTGGTCATCCAGGCCAAAGATGAGCGAGGCGTGAAACAGGACGCCGGCGGATCGGCATCGCGCAACGGCCTGGTCGCACAGGCCGATCGATTCGACCGATTTACGCATTGAGCCGCGGGCCTGCGGCTCGACTGTCTCGACGCCGACGAACAGGGGCGCAGGCCCGAGCGCACGGCCGCGCGGAACAGTTCCTCATCCAGAATGAATCGCACGGTTGCCTGGCCGCACCATTTCTTCCGCAGCGGGCGCAGCCCCTCGAAGAGTTGCATCGCGTAGGGCCGCAGGGCGCCAATGTTGTCGTCCAGGAACATGATCAGCTTGGGGTCACTGCGGACGATGTCGGCCACCAGGTAGTCGATGGGCAGATGGCGGTGGCCGGGGCCGTACACACGATGCACGCTGCAGAACTCGCACTCGTAGGGGCAGCCGCGCGTGGCCATGATCGGCATCACGTAAGGCGGCAGGTTCAGCAATCGCCGCGGCTTTTTGCGCACCGGCAACGGCGAGGCCGAGAGGTCCGGCTGGGAGTTGCGGTAGAACCGCTGGAGCCGGTTGTGTTGGATATCATCCAGGACCTGCGGCCATATTCCCTCCGCCTCGCCGATCACGACGGCATCGGCATGTTCAGCTCCCTCCTCGGGCATCACGGAGGGGTGGATCCCGCCGAGGACGACCTTGGCTCCCTGCCCCCGGAAGCGACTGGCCAGTTGGTACGCCCGGTGGACGTTAGTCGTCATCGCCGTCAGGCCTACCACATCCCAATGGTCAGCGGCGGGCAAAGGATCAAACTCCTCTTCCACCATCACCACTTCATGGCCGGCCGGGGCAAGGGCCGCCAGGATCGGCAGCGACAACTGGGGGATCCGAAGCCATGGGGCTGTTGCCTCCGACATCAGACTGCGCGGCGCCACCAGGAGGATTCGCATACGCCCCGATTCTTAAAAAGGCGGCAGTTGTCCTGCCGCCACCAGTCATGAAAACGATCCGCCTTTGCCCCGGATTCCGATCCGCGGAGGCTCCGCAGTGTGTCGCCGGACGCGTCTCTCTTAATCCGACATTATACAGGCGGCGGATCGTCTTGTGACATATGTGGACAGCAGGCCCCGAATGTTCTACTGATACTGGTTGATAGGAAACTTGATCTGCCTTCCAGGCCGCGTGGCGCGGGGAGGCGCGAGGAACGTGGGCCTATTAATCTCGTCATGGTGATCCTGGTTATCGCCCGATTCGGCGATTCGGATGCCCTCCACGCGATAGAAAACATGGCATACCTGCGAGCATGGTGGAGCACACTATGCCAGTGCCGGACGGCCTTATCTGCCTAGTCTGCCAATTCGATCCCTTTGGCCGCCCGGTGACCGCCTGAGAGCAAATAGCGAGCGGCGATAGACGGTTGGCCTGAACAGAGCAGTTTTGTTAGCATCGTGGCGCATTGTATGGCGCACACGCGTAGTCGCAGTTTAACGCGATTTGATGCTGTTTGTCGCGATTTGTCGCAGTTGGCTGGCGGCGTAGCTTCTGGCTAACCGGGCGGAAGATCGCGGAACTTGGGCCAACGTGTCGCGATTTGTCGCGGTTTGACTCGATTTGACGCGATTTGTCGCAACTGCCGGGGGTGGGAGTCGAACCCACACGACCTTTTGGGTCACGGGATTTTGAATCCCGCGCGTCGCCATGGGCTTGGTCTATGCAGAAGTGGCTGCTGCCAAAGGCGTTCTCTTCGTGTCCTTTGTGACCTTTGTGATCTTAGTGGTTATGCCTTTTCCCGCAGTTTCGGGCCTTGTTCATCAGCCCCTCTCGTGGTACGAAAGAGCATCATGGTCGATAACACATACGCCCGCGACGTGGAATTGCTCAAGAACTACTCCGAAGTCGTGGAATTGATTGGCGCTTCCGGCGATCGCGCGGCGGTCGTGCCCGCCTTCCAGGGCCGCGTCATGACCTCCACCACCACAGGCGGCGAAGGCCGCAGCTTCGGCTGGCTGAATGAACCTTTCCTGGCCTCGCGCCGCGATGATCCCGCCTTCAACAACTACGGCGGCGAGGACCGCTTCTGGCTGGGACCTGAGGCCGGACAATTCGGCCTGTGGTTTGCGGCCGATGAGCCCATGGACCTCGCCCATGTCCGCACGCCCGCCGGTTTTGGCGCCGGCGCCTGGCCGGTCACCGGCCGCGGCGAACGATCCATCGCCATGGCGCGGCAGTTCCACGTGACCAACCGCACCGGCACGCGCTTCGACTGCGCGGTGGAGCGGGTGATCCAGCTTCTGGATCGCGATACGGTTTCCGACCATCTCGGCGCCACCGTGCCGGCCGGCGTGCAGGTGGCGGCCTTCCAGTCGGTCAACACGCTGGCCAATACGGGACAGAATAACTGGACGCCGCGCACCGGCCTCTTGAGCATCTGGACTTTGGGCCAGTTCAAGGCCGCGCCGGATGCCTGGGCCATCCTTCCCTTTATCAGCGGCGATCAGCGCACGCTGGGCCCGCAGGCCTGCCTCGATTATTTCGGCCCCGTGCCCCCCGACCGTGCGCGGCTGTCCGAAGACCGTCTCCTCTTTAAGGTCGATGGCCGCCATCGCAGCAAGGTGGGTATCTCCCCCAGCCGCGCGATAAACGTGCTGGGCAGCTTCCACCCCGTGGCCGCCGTGCTGACCATCGTGCAGTTCAACCTGCCCGCCGGCGCGGCCAAACTGCCCTATGTGAACAGCCTCTGGCAGATCCAGGACGACCCGCTGGCGGGGGATGTCGTCAACTCCTACAACGACGGCGGCGCCCCCGATGGCGCCGCCACCTTCTACGAGCTGGAAACCTCCAGCCCCGCCGCCGCGCTCAAACCGGACGAGTCCATCACCCATACTCATCGAACCTGCCACTTCACCGGCCGCGGCGAAGGCCTCTCCGAACTCGCCCGCAAGGTCTTAGGGGTTGACTTAAATCGTCTCGGCTAGTTTTTAAATCTAACCTTGGCTAATATTTTGTGTCTTGACTTAAAATGGCTTCTGCAGTATAAAGGATACTGCATAGCCGCGTGCTGAGGCGTGGTTTGTTTCGGAAGTCTTGACAATTGCATAGGATGCTCCGGCTGGTTCTTCTCCGATAGTTCCCGAAGCCCGCCGGCATGAAGCCCGATCCACCATCTGATTGCCTTGGCAATCACGCTTGGTAAGATAGGTAGGCTTCTGAGAACTCGGAATACTCAGTTTTGAGTAAGCGCCCTCGGTAGAATAAGGACTTACGTTACTCAATACTGAGTACCGCGTAGTGCGTAAGTGGGGGCGAGATTGCAAAGGCAATCTAATTAGGCTACTCCTGGGCCTGATGCGCAAAAAACAGGCGCCTGTCAGCCAGGTGCGCCCGAACAGCTCCTCGGACCGGTCCCTCGGCCGGCATCAGGGACTAATCAAGAATCTGCACATTGCTGAACGTGGCGGTCGCCAAGTTGCTGGTATCGTGGCTGCCGACGGCCAGTCCGACATCCACCGTCGAACCCATCGCCACTGTCACCTGGGCCACCTGCGTCCAGGTGACGCCATCGGTGGACTTGTAGCCGGTGAAGGTGTTGCCGCTGCGGACCAGCTTCACCCAGACGGGCGCACGCTGGGTGGTATCGCCGGGCAGGATGTTGGCGGATGTTCCGCCATCCGTGCTGCGATAGTACATGCCCGTGCCGTTGGAACCCGTCAGGGCCATCATGACCTGGGCCGCGCCCGGATCGGCGGAATCGCGGATCATCAAGCCCGCCTTGGCGAACTGATGGGTGTAGGTGAAGGAGTTGATCTGGGCGATGATGGTGCCGTCGCCGTTCATGGTCTGGTAGGCGTACTGGCACTGGTCGGCCGTATCCCAGATGTTCGCGCCGGCGCCGGAGACCGTGTACGCGCCGGTGGCAGCGTTATAGCTCGTGCTGCCGGCGATCGTCGGGCCGCCGATATCGGTCCCTGTCAGATGCACTGTGGTCGCCAGCGAAACGTGATCGAAGGCCGCCACGCAGGGCGTCGTGGTATTGTGGCTGTTGACGGCCAAACCGGCTTCGATCGTCTGGGGCATGCTCACGGTAACGGTGCCGATCTTCACCCAGTTCGCGCCATCGCTGGACTTGTAGCCGGTGAAGGTGCTTCCGCTGCGGACCAGCTTCAGCCAGATGGGGGCCGTTGTGGACGTATCACCGGCCAGGATATTGGCAGAGGTGCCGCCTGAAGTCGTGCGGTAGTACATGCCCGTGCCTTCGCTGCCGGTCACGGTGACCAGCACCTCGGGCGAGCCGGGATCCTGGGATGCGCGGAACATCAAGCCGGCCTTGGCGAAGTGGTGCGGATCGGTCATCGAGCCGACTCGGGCGATGATCGTGCCGTCTCCCGTGAGGCTCTGCGAGGCATACTGGAACTGGTCGGCATTGCCCCAGATGTTGGTGCCGCCGCCGGTGACGGTGTACGTGCCGGTGGAGGCATCGTACACGGTGCTGCCGGAGGGCGTGGGGTTGCCGATGTCAGTGCCTGTAAACGTGCCGGTGCTGGCTGAAGGCGGAACCACGGGCGGCGGGTCCACAGGCGGAGGAGTAACAGGAGGCGGGGTCACGGGCGTCTGGGACAGATTGAGGTTGACCGTGGCTGTGGCCGTGCTGCCCATGCCGTCGCTGATGGTGTACTTGAAGCTATCGGTGCCGGTGTACGGCGCGGAGGGCGTATAGGTGACCGTGTAATCGGAGTTGATCTTGACGGCGCCGTGCGCGCCCTGCGTCGTTGAAGTTACGGTCAGCTTGTTGCCATCGGCATCGGTGTCGTTGGCCAGCACGTTGACGGTCACCGGATTGGTGTCGGTCGCGGTGGCCGAGTCGTTATTGGCAACCGGCGCGGTGTTGGCGGGAGGCGGCGGGGTCACAGGTCCGCCCGTGCCGACCACCTCGGACATTGTATCCGTGCCGGCGGCGCCGGAGCTGTCGGTCGCGGTGAGCTTGGCATTGTAGGTGCCGTCGGCCGAATAGGCGTGCGTGGCGGAGGCCCCGCTGGCCGTGCTGCCGTCGCCGAAGGCCCAGTTGTAATTGACCGAGTCTGCCCTCAGGATCGACGGCCATGGCCGAGAAATTGCCCGTCTGGCCGGCGGCCAGCGGCTGGGTGCCGTTGGCGTAGAAGACCGCCGGCGGCAGGTTTACCTTGGCGCCGCTGCCTTTGCTCTCGACGCCCATGGAGTTGTAGAACGTGCCATCGCCCATCTGTGCATCGGTGAAGGTCTTGGAGCCGCCTGAAGTCAGAATGTCCGTGGCCTTACTACCACTGGAGTAGTAGGTGTTGCCCTGGAGATTGAAGTGGGTGTCGCCGGTCTGGTTGGCCTCTAAGGCATAGTTGCCGCCCACGTGCTCCATGATGGTGTTCTGGATGTCCAGGCTGCCGTTCCACGTCTCGCCGCCCGCAGCGGCCTTGTAGTACACCGTAGGCTCAGTGCTGCCTCCGCCATAGAACTTGGAATTGCTGATGGTCAGCGCGGGCAGGCTGAAGGCCTTGAATGTGGCCTCGCCGCCGCCGAACCCATAGCAATTGTCAAAGGTGAAGTGGCCCTGGTTCTCATAAACGCCGCCGCCATTGACGGACCAGGCTTTAAAGGCCACGGAGCCCACGTCGTAAACGGTATCGTTGGTCTCAGTGACGTGGTCAGCCTTGATGTCGATGCCGTCTTCGGTGGTATCCCAGACGCTGACGTTGTTGATGTTGACGTAATCGGCCCAGGTGTTGTCGGCGTAGGTGAAGTTGATGCCGTCGGCATCGCCGGAGGTGCCGGCGCCGTCATTAATGTTGTGAATCGTGAGGTTGCTGAAGGTGCAATTATCCACGTGGCCGATGGCCGCGATACCCACGCCGCCGACGTCCTGGATATTGCTGTTGCTGATGGTAATGTAGTCCGCGCCGCGCAGACGAACGCCGCGGCCGCTGGCCGAAGAGCCAGGAACGTCGAAACTGCTCATGTTCATATCGTCGATAGTGATATGGTTTGAGCCGCCCTGAAAGTTGAAACCCTGGAGGAAATCTTTGACCGTCAGCCCGTGTACGTTAATGTAGCTTTCGCCGTTGTCGAAAGTCATAAACGTGCCCGAGGTGGGCGTCTTGTGATCGATGATGACCTGTTCATTGTTGTAATTGCTGACGGTGATGGGAGCTGAGGCGGTGCCGGATTTGTTCGGCTCGATGTTCACCCAGTTGCTGTAGGTGCCCCCGCGGATCAAGGCGGTGTCACCCGGCTTGGCGATGCTGAAGAACTTGCTCAAGCTCGCAAACGGCGATGACAAGCTGCCAGCCGCGCTGTCTGAGCCCGAAGTGGCGATATAGTAGGTGCTTAGCAGCACCTTGGGCTCGAGGGCTTCGAACGATGCACTAAGGACCTCTGCTTGCGGGTGGGTGTGACGGGGCGGGTTCGGGTTTTGGCGGGTGCGATGCGTCGGTCTAATCATGACGTCTCTCCCAAATAAGTAAGGATGAGACGAGTTCGGACGCGCTCCTGTGGTCGCTGCTCTTCTCCTGGTCCTCTACTCGTCTCCGTTTCCAACGTCCGGATCGGCCGGACGACGCATGTCGGCGGCCAAGTATACTGGTTTTCCGGATTTTTCCAAGTTATTTTCCGCCTTTGCCTAAAAACTTCTGACCATTTATAGTTAAGCAGCGTAAGCTGCGTAAGATACGAAGGATAAATAGAACCGATAAAAAGACCGACAATTCCGATTTTTTCGGCGTGGCTGCAATAAAGCCTGTTTGTGGAAGCAGTTTTTTCCATTTCGCAGGAATCTCCTGGGGCGCGGCTGTGCCGTATCTGCTCATGCTGATGCGGTTGCTGCTCCTCTTGGCAGCAGCCGTGGTGGACTAAGTTTCTTGTCGGCCGCACCCACAGATCGCGGCCGATCCAGGACTCACAGGCAGGCAAAATGGCAGCTTATGAGGGAAAGCAGGTCATAAACTATTGCTCATCCTTGTGCGGTCCCGTTAACTCAGACTCCGTTCTGGAACGTACGATTCAAATCATCAAGTTGTCGTCCTTGCCAACGACTTATGCTTTGTATCAATTAATATTTGGCGTACTGAATAACGCCAAAGCGCTGCTATCGGTGGCATGGCCACTTACCGCGAGGCCCACCATTACCATCTGGGACATATTGATCACCGCCGCGCCGATCTTCGACCAGGTGATTCCATCGCTGGAGACATAACTCGTGAAGGTGTTGCCGGACCGGGCAAGCTTAAGCCACACCGGTCCTGTCAGGCCGGCGGCGCCGGGCGTACTGGCAGTGCTGCCACCGTCTGTGCCGCGGTAATACATGCCGGTTGTTCCGCAGGAAGTTACGGCCACGGTCGCCTGCGCGGCGGAGGGGTCCAGCGAATCGCGGATCATCAGACCAGCCTGGGCCAGGGAATCCGCGGCGCTGAGGATTGATACTTTGGCTATGATCTGGGCATCGCCCTGCATCGTCACATACTGGTAGGACAATTCATCCTGGGACCCTCCTATTTCCCCGCCGCTGCTTGTTACGACGTAATTGTTGCCATAGGAGACCGCCGCGCCGGGGATGGCAGGCTGGCCGATATCGGCAGTGGTCCAGCCGGTTTTCGCAACATTGATGGAAACTATGCCGGTAGAAATCCTGCCGTTGGCGTTGGAGACGAAATAGGCGAATGTGTCTGTGCCGCAGTATTGGTCGCCGGCGGTGTAGGTAAGAATGCCGTTGCCCGCATTGGTAAGTGTGCCATGAGAGGGCTGGGTAAAGGAAGCCAGGGAAAGCGGGCTGCCTGATGGGCTGAAATCGTTGGCCAGCGGGTCGATGGACAGGGGCACGCCCGCCGCGGCGGTTACCGTGTCATTAACCGCCAAAGGCAGGCCACTGTCCATGACGATGGAGAAGGTCGCCGTGGCGGTGCTAAGGCCGCCGCGACCATCGCTTATCGTGTATCGCACGGGAACCAGGCCGACATAGTACGGATCGGCCCGGTACAGCAGCGTGTTGTTATTACCAATGGTCACGCTGCCGTGGGTTGGCTGCTGGAAGGAAGCAATGGTCAGCGGATCCCCATCAACATCAATGTCGTTCGCCAGCACCGGCGCCGAAACGCCCTGGGCGGCAACCACAAAGAAACGGTCATCCTGGGCCACCGGGGCATGGTTCACAGGCTTGACGATGATGTTTGCCGTGGCACTGGTAAGATCACCCTGGGAATCCCTGGCGGTGTAAGTGAAGCTGTCCGTGCCGGACCAATTGGCACAGGGAACGTAGGTGATGCTGCCATCTCCGGCCACAATCGTACTGCCATGCGCGGGGGCCGTGACAGACAGAATGCTCAGGCTGTCCTCGGTCGGCACAATGTCATTGTTCAGGACGGGGATATTGACGAGCGAATCCTCATTCACCAGGACCTGGTCATCGAGGGCCTGTACACCTGGCCCGGCAGACTTGATCGTCAATGTGACGGTGGCCGGCGTTGAAACAGCCGAGCCATCACTGGCGGTGTAGGTAAAGCTGTCCGTGCCGAACCAGCCAGGGTTAGGCGTGTAGGTAAACGAGCCATCGGTAGAAATGCCGGCGCTGCCGTGCGACGCCTGCGCGGCCAGGGCGAAGGTTATTGCGGGGCTGTCCACATCGCTGCCGATGGCATTGGCGGCGACCGTGCTGTCCTGCACGCCGCTGACCGCCAAATCCTGGACAACCGGCGGCTGGTTCACAGGCCCGACCACGATCCACGCGTACGCCGGGGCGGAGGTCGAGTAGGGGTCGCTGGCCGTGAAGCGGAAATAGTCAGTGCCGAACCAATCGCGATTGGGCGTATAGGTGAAAGTTCCATCGGGATTGACCACCACCGAACCGTGCAAGGGGGTGGCGACAAGGTTGAAGATCACTTTATCGCCATCGCCATCGCAGGCAAAGAGTGAACCCGAAAAGACCATATCTTCGTTACTGTAGAACCGCCGGGAAACCGGCAGGGGCACGCAGTTCTTGACCACCAGCAGGACCGTGGCAGTATCGGCGCCGCCGCGGCCGTCGTAGGCAGTGAAGGTAAAGCTATCGTTGCCGACGTACCCCGCCGCAGGCGTATACACAAACGTTCCATCACCGGCGAAGGAGACTGCGCCATGCGCGGGGTCTTGGGCCAGGGCAAAAATCAGCGGATCGCCGTCGACATCCGTCGCCTTGGCCGCGCCATTAACGGGCTTGTCGTGCAGTGTGATCAGCGACAGGTCGGCCACGATGGGGGCGGAGTTGACGGCACTGACCTGGCCGTACTGGATCTGCTGGCTGGTCGTAATCTGGTGGCCCATGCCGTCATCCACCGTCAGTGTGACGGTATATTTGCCCACATAGGCGTACTGATGGCTGACATCCTCACCGGCGGCCTGTTGCCCATCGCCAAAATCCCAGGTGTAGTTGAGCATCTGCACGAAGGGATCGCCCGCCGCGCCCTCTAGTTGAACCGGCTGGCCCAGCGGTATGAGGTACTGCGGCGCCAACGGGGCCACCGCGGGCGGAACGGCGATGAGTTGGCTGGTGGCATGTTGCTCTATCTGCTCGCCGGTCCACAGCGCGCCGGCGGCTATCTGCGCGTTGGAGTAATCGTGCTCCGTGCCATCAGTCTGTATCCAGGAGCCGTATGCAGGCATGTTCTGGCTGTAGATGTTGTCATAGTCCATGTCCAGCACGACATTGTCGCTGTACAGGGTAAGCGCGGACCCCAGGCCGGTGTTTCGGTTGAGGTTCATGAAGATGTTGTTGCGCGAATAGAACCTGCCGGGCCAGGGACCTGCGTCGTTGCCGCTGGTGTACCCTTTGTACAGCACCGTCTGCTCGGAATTGGCGGTCGTCATCCACGGGCTGTTGTCGCTGGCGACGAACACGGAGTTGGTCAGCGTGATGTCCGGATGGTAGAAGGCCTTGAAGACGACCACCCCGGCGTTATAGGCCAGGCAATGGTCAAAAGTGAAATGGCCCTGGACGATGTTAGGCGGCGACCAGGCCTTGAAGCAGACGGAGCCGACGTTCCAAACCTGGACATTCTGCTCGACGACATTGTCGGCCTTGATGTCTACGCCATCTTCGCTGGTGTTGTAGACGGTGACATTGTGCAGCGTGAGGTCGTGGGGGTACAGGACGCCTGCATTGGTAAATGTGATTCCATCGGCATCGCCGGCGGTGCCGCGATGGTCGTTGTTGTCATGAATGACGCAGTCTTCGATGAGGATGTTGCTTATGTTGCCCACACCGACAATGGCCGGGCCGGCCACATGATGAAAGATGTCGTTGCGGATGGTGATGTCGTGCGTGCCGGAAAACATGCGGATGGGCTTGCCATCGCAGTTGGTTCCCAGCATGTCGCCGGACCAGGAGAACTCGCTGTTGGTGATCTGGATGTCGTGCGGGGGCTGGAAGCCCGGGTCGGCATCCATATTGAAGGCCACCTGGAAATTCACGAAGTGCAGATTGTCGAAATTCAGCCAGGCATTGGAGCGCGTCAGGTACAGGAAGGTGAAGCCGCAGCCGGGCTCGCCGGTGTCGATCTGGACATTTTCACCGGGATAGCCGGCGATGGTTATGGGCGCATCCGGCGTGCCGGCCATGGTCGTATGCTGGCGGCTCCAGCCTGTGCCGGCGGCGCCGATATACGTGCCCTGGCGGATATAAAGCGTGTCGCCCGGCTGAGCGATGCTTAAGAAAGGCCGCGGGGTGGCGAACGGCGTTCCGGCCGAGCCATCGGCCGAATCTGAGCCGGTCGTCGACGCGTAATACGTACTTAAAAGCATCCTTGCTTCCAGAACTTCCAGCACCAACCGATCGCGCTGTGCCACAGGCCCCTTAACTAATGGGCAACCACCCCGACGTGTCATGCGACACCTCCTGCCCAACTGCTCGCTCGACGGCAATCGCCTCCACGCCGGCCGGCATGTCCGCGCATATTGCGTGCCGCGCGGAAGTACTGCTCACAGTTCACTGCGAATCAAGCACGACCGACAACCGTGCCACTTAGGCCTGGGGAAGCAGAGATCCCGAAACGCCCGATCCCTCACGCCCTTTCGCCAAGCCATCCATGTCTTAGCCCCCGAAATCCATCAGGTGCTCTTGTACGTGGGCGAAGTCTCGCCGTCAATCGGAGAGCATAGGGAAATGGGGAAAAACGCCAATGAAAACGGCATGAATTTAAGTTCAAGCTTTTGCTATGTCATCAGTTAGAAGGCTGAAAAAAAATTTTACTTTTTTGGGAAATCTTTCGCGAGAAATACAAATTCCACCTAATTGATAGCGGTGCCGCCGCGCGGGTATCGTATGAGCCGAACCGAGCGCGCTGAAACGTGCGCGATTTCCGCATTGAGGGCCTTAATTCATGATTGAATCGCAGGGCAACCAGGAGCCCGCGCCGAAGGGCGAGGATGGACCGGCAGACAGCCGCGTGTTTATCTGGGATGGCATAGGTTTATTCATGCCGTCTGCGTGGTTCATCGGCCGCCACGACGGCGACAGTTTGTACGGGGCCATCCGGCTGGATGGCCCCGACCGGGTCATGGCCCACGTGCGCTGGTGGAAGGCGCCCAAGCGATTTCACATCGACAACGTGGGGCGGCAGTTCCTGCGCAGCCTGATGCTCAGGATGAAGTCGCAGGCGAAGTCCAAAGATAAGACCCCCGCCGCGGGGTCGCGAGATGGCCAGGACTTAGTACCGGTGATTGCGCCAACGGACAAAGTGCACCTGCCTGCGCGGCTGGGAGATGATGCGAAGGTGTTTGCGGCCGGCATGGCCCCCAGCGGCGAGCGTGAGCCGAAGATTATTACGGATGTGCTTATTGCCGCGTATCGGCGGGATTTGCAGCGCGCGGCCGTGTGGCAATTCTGCCTGGATAAGGATGGGCCTTCATTCGCGCGGATCAACGAGCTTGCCCGGGGGCTGTTGATCCAGGGCCTCAATCAATGGCGCGACTGGTCGGTGGTGGACATGGCTTTTAAAGTTCCGCCCAACTCCCAGTTGACCAAGGCGGTGCTTTCCAGCGGCGTGTGCTACTTTCGCTTTGATTGGCGCAGCGCGCGCATCGGCCTGCGCCGCTTCAGCGCGGCCAGCGCGGTGATGGATACGCTCTCGCCAGGTGAGGAGGATCTGCTGCGCTGGTGCAAAGGCGCCGATGCGCAGGAATTCTTCGACATGCGCTATAACGTCGAGAGCAAGGCTATTGATGAAAATCAGCACATGCTGCTTTTGACGGGCCATCGGCGGCTTTTGGCCCCGCTGGAGATGCGCTGGGCCGCCGCGCACCATCGCAAGCCCGCGCGGCAGATGGAAGTGTATTGGGACAAGGCGGCCAACAAGATCACGGTTTTCGAGATCGCCCGCCTGACAGCAGCCAATCTCGCGGCCACGCGGGAGATCGTGGACTCCTACCGCATTGTGCTGGAAGAAGAGCCGCCGCCCCTGGGGCTGGAGAAGGCCAAACAGCCGCGCACACCGCGGCAAAGATCGTTGGCGGCGCTCGTGCGGCGGGGCAAGGATGTCCGCTGGAGCGTGAACGAGCGCCAGCGCGTGGTCCTGGAATATGAACACACGCGGCCCGCGGCTGCGGCTGCTGCGGATGCTGGCGACGCAATCGGGCAAGGCCGCCGATGTGCGCAAGGTGGAGCTGGACCTGATCGGCTCTTTGATCTGGCAGGCGTGCGATGGGAAGATCCGCGTGCGAGAAATCATCGATGAGCTGTGCCGCCAGTTCAAGATCACGCGGCGCGAGGCGGAGGTGTCGGTGACCGAGTATGTAAAGACGTTAGGCAGCCGCGGACTGATCGAGCTAGAGATGCCACCGAAGTGATCAAATTCCAAATTCCAAATCCCAAAGAAGCACCAAAGCAAAGTGAAAATCCCAAATCCCAAACAAGCACCAAATCCCAAATACGAACAGGCGAGGGAAAAGTTTTCCAACAGCGACTGAATGCACGAGTCTTCGAAAAATTGGAACTCAGCGCTTGGGATTTCTTTGGAATTTGGCGCTTGGGATTTGGCATTTCAACAGGCAATATTAGAGTCCAATGAATAATCCTGCACCACAGGTTGTTGTGGCCGGGCATATCTGCCTGGACATTATTCCCGGGCTGGAGGGGATGTGCGGGGTGCTGGCCGCGAATCTGACGCCGGGCAAGCTGGTGAATATCGGGCCGGCGGTGGTGTCGACGGGCGGACCGGTTTCCAACACGGGGTTGGCGCTGCACCGGCTGGGCATACCGGTGAGCCTGATGGGTAAGGTGGGCAACGACATTATCGGCCGCACCGTGCTGGAGGTTCTGGCGCGCCACGGCAAATCACTGGCGGAGGGAATGATCGTCGCCGAGGGCGAGCACACGTCGTACACGGTGGTGCTCAGTCCGCCGAAGATCGATCGCATTTTTCTGCACTGCACGGGGGCGAATGATACGTTTTCGGCTGAGGATATCGATTACGGCGCGCTGGCCGGCGCAAGGCTGTTCCACTTCGGCTACCCGCCGCTGATGAAACGCATGTACGAGGATGGCGGCGATCAACTGGCGGGACTTTTGCGGCGGGCCAAGGCGGCCGGGCCGAGCACGTCGCTGGATATGGCGTTTGTGGATCCCGCCTCGGAGGCGGGCAAGGCCGACTGGCCGGCCATCCTGGGCAAGGCGCTGCCGCACGTGGATGTATTCGTGCCCAGCCTGGATGAGATTCTGTTCATGCTGGATCGCGCGCGATTCGGCGCATCCAGGCGGCCGCGGGCTCGGACGACATGCTCGCACACATTGATGGCAAACTGCTGGCCGAACTTTCCGGGCGGCTCATTTCCATGGGCGCGGCGGTGGCGATGCTCAAGCTGGGCAACCAGGGCGCTCTATCTTCGAACTACAAGCGATGCGCGGCGACTGGCAGCGGTCGGACCGTGCAATTTGGATGCGGCCAAGTGGCGCGGCCGCGAACTGCTGGCGCCCTGCTTTGAGGTGAAAGTCGTCGGCACGACCGGCTCGGGCGATTGCACGATCGCCGGATTTTTGGCGGCTTTGCTGCACGGGCTCTCGCCCGAGGGCTCGATGACGGCGGCCGTGGGCACGGGCGCGTGCAGCGTGGAGGCCGCCGATGCCACCAGCGGCATTCCGCACTGGCAGAAAGTGCAGGAGCGGATCGCCGCCGGCTGGAAACGCCGCGAGGTGAGCATCGCGCTGGAGGGGTGGAAGAAGAACGAGGGGGTTTTCGTCGGCCCCAACGACAGGGGCTGATCTCAGGCAGTCGCTTTTCTCTTTACGGATTATCGAACTACTTACGTCTTTTTTTGCATAAGCACTACACAGCCGATGGTTTAAACAATATAAATTAGGGCTTTCTTTTAAAAAAATCTCAGTTCATTAAATTTCAAAAACCGCCTGGCGACGCTATCTGGGTGAGCATCTTGAGCATCTTGTACTAACGCATTTATTCTCAATAAGTTATATCACAAAAACAAGATGATACCTTGAGCACCTTGAAATCGTTCCTAATAAGCTGTAAGTGAAACTCGGTAACGTTTCTTGCACTGGCGCGGATGCCCTAACAAAGGCCGAAGACCGCGGGCAGGTTTTGCTGCTACGCTTCTAGGCGGAGGCTGGCATGAGCGGCAAAGCCTGCATCGGCACATCGGGTTTTATGTACGACGACTGGCGCGGGGTCTTTTATCCGCAAGACCTGGCCAAGAAGAAATGGCTGGAGTTCTACGCCTATAACTTTGATACGGTGGAGATGAACAACACCTACTACGCGATGCCGCGCGCCCACGTGTGCGAGAACTGGCGGCAGCGCACGGGCGAGCAATTCAGCTTCACGGTCAAGCTCAATCGGCAGATCACGCATCGCCAGAAGCTCCTGCATTACGAAAAGCCCTTGCAAATGTTCATGGATGCGGTCGAATCGCTGGAGAAGAAGCTGGCGACGATCCTGGTGCAGCTACCGCCGCGGTTTAAGTGCGACCCTGCGCGGCTGGAAAACTTTTTGCAGGGTTGTCCTTCCTCGCGCCTGTGGGCGGTGGAATTTCGCGATCCGGCCTGGCTTAATGACGAGGTGTACGCAGTGCTGAAAAAGTTCAATGCGGCGCTGGTGATTCACGATTTGATTCCGGACCACCCGCGTGTTTTCACCGCCGATTGGACGTACTACCGATTTCATGGCCCGCAGGGTGAGGAAAATGCCAAGTACGCGGGTGATTATCCGCCGGCCATGCTGCGCACGGCGGCGAAACACATCAGGGCCAATTTGAAAGACGGCCTGGATGTGTATGCCTATTTCAACAACGACATTCACGGCTATGCGGTGAAAAACGCCATGGAACTGAGGAAGTTCGTGACAAAGAAATAGCTTCTTCCGCGCCAGTCAACCGGGCAAAAACCTTCTGCGGCCGTAGCGGCCTGCGTGGCCCCAATGGCCCAGATCGGCCAATACCGCAATAATGATCAGGATTATCCACAGGCCCGTAAGCGTGCCGCCGGTATTAACCATGGCGATCGTGTAGGCCAGCGTGGTATAGGGCATGAAGAAGAATCCCAGCAGCGGCCAGACGGCGGTTGAAAAGGCGTAGGAAAACCAATTCGTCCCCAGATAAATGAATATCAGCGCAATGCGCGGCAGCAGGACTGCCAATACTACAAACAAGCATCCCATAAGAAGCCTCTCCAAATCCAGTTAACCGGGTAACTGGTTAACACTACAACGCCATCTGGGCTCAAGAAAGCTCAGGCGGCCAGGAGCGCTTTTCCCGAAAGGAGATACGGCATGGATGCCAAGCAATTGCGAGAGCTCAAGCCGATGTTGGAACAGTACCTGGGACAATTTGACGACTGTTTCAGCCGCAGCGAGCCCTGTGGCAACCTGCGGGTTTACGTCAACGGTCAATTGTCGGATCTGCCGCGCAAGAGCATCGAGCCGATGGCGGACCGGGCCGACGTTCCGCCGCGGACGCTTCAGCAGTTCCTGTCGCTGGCAGACTGGGATGATGCGCATGGCCCAGCGGTTGATGCAGATCGTGGGCGATCAACACAGCCACCCCCTGTCGATTGGCGTGTTGGATGAGACGGCCCATCCCAAGAAGGGCGACAAGACCGCCGGCGTGCAGCGTCAATATTGCGGCGCCACGGGCAAGGTGGATAACTGCGTGGTTACGGTGCATATCAGCTATGTGGCGGGCGCCTTTCACACCCTGCTTCCGGGGGAGATGTTCTTGCCGCAGGAATGGTCCGATGATCGTGCTCGGTGCCGGGGGGCGGGCATCCCGGACACAATGCAGCATCGCCCCAAGTGGCAGATCGCCCTGGAACTGCGTGCCGCCGCCGTGGCCAACGGGATTCGGTTTGAATGGATGACGGGGGATGAAGGTTATGGCGAAGTGCCGGACTTTCATCGCGCCCTGGACGAGTGCGGCCAGCGCTACGTCCTGGAAGTGCCGTCGATTTTCTACGGCTGGCTGCGCGAACCGGAGGTTCTTCAAAAACAGCATCGTGCGGCCACGCGGCGCGGCCGGCCGAGGCATTATCCCCGTCTGAAGGTCAAGACCCTGCCCTGCATCCAGGTTCGCCACATGCTGCGCTACGGGGCAGCTTTTCGCAAACAAGCGTGGCGGAAGTTCCATGTCAAGGACAGCACGGTGGGACCGGAGGTTTGGCAGGTCAAGGCGGCGCGGCTGTATTTGAAACGGGATGGTCTGCCGACGCGGGCGCATTGGTTGATTGTGGCCCGCAACATTTTGGCGCCGCAGGAGGTGAAATACTTCGTCTCCAACGCGCCGGGTGGCACGCCGCTGGAGGTGATGTTGCACGTGGCCTTCACGCGGTACAGGGTCGAGCAATGCTTCGAGGTGGAAAAGTCCGAGTTGGGGCTGGACCATTTTGAGGTTCGCCGGTATCGCTCCTTGAAGCGTCATCTGCTGCTGACGGCCGTCAGCCACCTGTTCCTGGCCACGGTTCAGGAACAGTGGCGGGGGGAAAAATCCGCAGCTGACCGTATGCCAGATTCGCCAGGCGGCCGCGGCGCTGGTGCGTTCCCTGTGGCTGACGGGACAGGTTCGTCAAAGCTTCCTGGCCAGGGAGGCGGAGATTATTACTCAAACGCAGGCACGAAACGAGAAAGCGCGACGCTGCCACGTGAAAACACGCAAGCGACGGTTGCGTAGCCTTGGCATTCGAATATCGTCAATACGTTGCTGCATAATGGATCAGGTGGCGTTGTAGTGTTAATTGGTTAACTGGTAAAGGCAAGAATAGGGTCAAACCTCGTTCCGGCTTTTTCCAGTTAACCGGTTACCAAGAGCGAGCCCTGAGCGAAGTCAAAGGGCGAGCTAACCGGTTAACTTCTTTATTATTCTATCCCGTCCTGCCGGGTCGGTTTTCATAGTCGCGCGGCAGGCAGGAGGCGTGCGGCGCTACAATCCTTATAAGGTCGTGGGGTTTTCTTTTCTCCCATGCCATGCGCAATTTGGGCGGGAAATGTGGCCATGAGTGCGAACGAACTGACGGCGGCGCAGCTTTTCTAGCCTGCGATCCCGAGAGTTTTGAATTTCAGACGACCGATGACCTGGAAAATCTGGCGGAGACGATCGGGCAGGAGCGCGCGGTCGAGGCCCTGCGCTTCGGCGTCGAGATCGATCAGCAGGGCTATAACATGTTCGTCCTGGGCCCCTCCGGCGTGGGCAAGCAGTCCACGGTCATGGGGTTCCTGCGCCGCCGCCTGAAGGAGCAGCCCACCCCCGCGGACTGGTGCTACGTCAATAATTTTGAGGCGCCATATAGACCCAAGGCCATATCCCTGCCGGCATCGGCGCGGCCCGGCGCTGAGCAATGACATCAACCAGTTCCTGGAGGACTTGCAGGCGGCGCTGGTGTCGGCGTTTGAGAGCGATGAGTACCGCCGCGGACACCAGGCGTTGCAGCAGGAGCTGGCCCATCAGCAGGAGCAGGCCATCCAACAGCTCCAGGAAAAGGCCAAGGAGCAGGGGCTGGGCGTTGTGCCCACGCCCGTGGGCCTTTCGCTCGTGCCGCTGAACGAAAAAGGCCAGCCCATGTCACAGTCGGAGGCCAGCAAGATCGACGATAAGCGCAGGGAGGAGCTGGAAACCGCTTCGGACCGCTTTCAGGAGCAGTCCCAGGAGGTGATCGGCCGCGCACCGCAGATTCAGCGCCAGGCGCGGCGGCGCGAAAAGCAGTTGCGCAGCGAGGTGGCCGAACATGCCGTCGCGCCGCTGATCGACGAGTTGAAAAAGAAGTATGCGGAGCTGCCGGCGGTCCTGGAATTCCTGGAAGCGATGCGGAAAGACATCGTCAGCTCCAACGAAGAGCTCTATGCCTATTGGCAGCACCAGGGCGAGAGCAGCGAGGAAGTCTCGGCGGCGGGTGGAAGCATCAACCCGGCGGTGGCGCAGTTGCTGGCGCAGCAGCCGCTGCTGCGGCGCTACCGCGTCAACGTGATCGTCAGCCACGAGGGGGCGGAGGGGGCGCCGCTGGTGACGGAGGAGCACCCGAATTACCCCAACCTGGTGGGCCGCGTGGACTACCTGGCCCAGATGGGCACACTCATCGCGGATTTCAACCTGATAAAAGGCGGCGCGCTGCACCAGGCCAACGGCGGCTATCTGGTTCTGGATGCTTTGAAAGTGCTCACGCAGCCGGCGGTATGGGATGCCCTGAAACGCGCCGTGCAGACGAAGGAGATTCGCATCGAGTCGCTGGGCGAGGCGCTGGGGCTTATTGCGACCATCACGCTTCAGCCCGAGCCGATTCCCCTGGATGTGAAAATCGTGCTGATGGGCAATCCGCTGCTGTACCAGTTGCTGAAGTTCTATGATCCGGACTTCGGAAAACTTTTTAAAGTGCCCGCCGATTTTGAAACCTCTATAGACCGCGATGGCCAGCAACAACTGCTGTATGCGCGGCTGATCGCCACGATCGTACACCGTGAGAAGCTGATGCCGTTCTGCCGAGACGGCGTGGCGGCGGTCATCGATCGGTCCAGCCGCCTGGCGGGAGATCGGCGCAAACTGACCATGCACATGCAATCGTTGTGCGATCTGCTCCAGGAAGCGCATTACTGGGCCAGGCGCAACGGCAATGGGTGCGTTCGGACCAAGGATGTCGAGCTGGCGATCGAGGCGCAGGTTCGGCGTAATAACCGGCAGTACGAGCGGCTCCAGGAGGCGATGCTGCGCCAGGAGCTGGTGATTAAGACGGATGGGTCGGAGGTGGGTCAGGTGAACGGCCTGGCCGTCTGGCCCTTCGGCGATTTGCTGTTCGGCAGGCCGCATCGCATCACAGCCCGCGCGCGCATGGGCTGGGGCGAGGTTATCGATATCGAGCGCCAGGTGGCGCTGGGAGGGCCGCTGCATTCCAAGGGCATGCTCATTATGGCCGGGTATCTGGCAGGGCGCTGATGCGCGTAAAGTGCCGCTGTCGCTGTCGGCCAGCCTGGTATTCGAGCAATCCTACAGCGGCACCGAAGGCGACAGCGCTTCTTCCGCCGAGCTTTACGCGCTGCTTTCCGCCATAGCGGATGTGCCTATAAAGCAATCTCTGGCGGTCACGGGCTCGCTGGACCAGCATGGGAATGTGCAGGCGATCGGGGCGGTGAATGAGAAGATCGAGGGATTCTTCGACCTGTGCGACAAGCGCGGCCTTACGGGTCAGCAGGGCGTGCTCATACCGGCCGCGAATATCGATCATCTTATGCTGCACCGGAATGTGCGCCAGGCCGTGGAGCAGGGCAAGTTCCACATTTATGCCGTGACGAATATCGACGACGGCATCGAAATATTGACGGGCATTCCCGCCGGAACCGCGGATGCGGAGGGCCATTTCCCGCCGGAAACCATCAACGGCAAGGTGCAGGCTGTACTGGAAGAATTCGCCGGTCTGCGCCGGCAGTTCGGCGTGGCCGCCGCGGAGCATGGAGAGCATGAGCCGGTTCCACCACGCCAAGCCGCCGCGCGGCTGGGCCTGTCGCGGGAGAGAATTAGCAGGACTTAAAGGATACTGAAGATAAAAGAGGGCCTAAGGCTGCGGGAATACAATTCATTGTGTCAGCTATTGGGGAAGATTGGTCCAAAATAGGGGAGTACAGACAATGTCTGCTAAAACACTAGTCGTGGCGGCCACACTGGCCTGCGGTGTGGCTGTGGCCGCGTGGTTTTTGAGCGGCAGTCCGACCATCTCAGCATCAGACCAGGCATTGGCGCAAGATGTGGCCAATGACAGCACGGTTCCGGTGCAGCATCGTGGCGGAGGAATGGCGGAAAGAGGAGGAGGACACGAGGAACGGCACGAAGAGGGCGAGCATTTCCATGGCGAGCGTGACGGCGGTTTTTCTTTCTACTACGGGCCTGGCTACGGATATCAGCCCTATTACCATCAGCCCTATCAGCCGTACTCCTACCCGCCGGATTATGGCTATGCTGCTCCCTACGGGTACGGCTACACGGAGCCGTCCTGGGGCGGCGATGAGGAAGAGCAGGAAGAGCAGGAAGAGCAAGAAGGGGATGATCCTCCCGGCGATCCTCCTGCATCACAACCCCAGGAGATGCGCTATGGCCATTTGGGCGTGTCGCTGGGACCTGTCATGCCGGCGCATGGCCTGGCAGTTCGACCTGACAGATGGCCGCGGCGTCGTGATTGTGCACATGCGTCCCGATTCCCCGGCGGCCAAGGCGGGGTTGCAGGAGCATGACATCATCGTGCAGGTGAACGATCAAATCATCTATTCGGTGATGCAAATGGCCAAACTGATCAGCGCCCAGCAGCCGGGCACAACGGTGAACATAAAGATCATTCACAAGGCCCAGCCCAAGACCATTCAGGTTCAATTGGGCGGCAGCGCCTACCAGTCCTGGCGCAGGATGGTGGGCATGCGGATGCACCGCCGGATGGGCCACATGGGCTGGCGCGAGGGCGGCATGATGGGCCAGGGCATGGGTGGCGAGATGATGTGCCCGTGCACGCGCGGGCGGGATGATGGGCAAGGGTGAGATGGATAAACAGGGCCAAGGTGATGCCAACCAGGAAATGATGGATTCGATGGGTAGGCATCGCTAGGCACAAAGAGATAATAAAAAACAGAGAGTAGATAGTAGAAACAGCCGGACCGGCGAAGAGTCTACTATCTACTCTCTACTATCTATTCTTCTGCGGGCGCAAACTGTTGCGCACCTGGTCATTTAGTCAATTAGTCGCTTAGTCAATTAGATGCTCGTGGGGGGGGATCCTTTCTAATTGACTCAAACTGACCGATTTCATGCCGCCAGGAGTTTTTCCAGGCGGCGGAGCACGGGTTTCTCATGGCTGTGCTTGACCACATCTTCAATCGCCTCCTGCCAGACCGCCTGACGCATCCGGGCCTTCAGTTGGCTGATCGGTGCAAGTCGCAGCACTTTCTCGCTCTTGCGGCGGCCTTGTGCATCCTGGCCGTCCAGGGCCAGGCGGGTCAGGCAGGCGTAGGCGATATCCACCAGGTGCAGGTGTCGAACCACAGCCCGGTACCGCAGCACGCGGTAATCGCCCAGCCCCAATTGCTGCTTCTCTTCCTTGATCAGCAACTCGATCGCCCATCGCTTCAGGTAGTCGGCCACGATGGAACTCATGGACGCGCCCAGGTCATCCGTGACCAAGGCCACAATCTTGTGCTCGTTGCGACGCCGAGAGAACACCACCTGCACCGCGCCCAACTTCTTCATGACGCCGCGTCGACTGGCCCAGCGATACTGGCCGCTCTTGCGCAGTCCAGACACGCTGCGCCACTGCCCGGCGCGGGCCAGTACGTTGCGGCCGTACGGCCCCAGCTTCTTTTTATGGCCCTCGACGGTGAAGTTGCGGTTGCTCTTGCCCACCCCGATATAGTGCCAGCCGCGGGCGTTACAGGCATCGGCCACCACGTCGCAGAGATAGTAGGCGTCAAACAGCACCGTGACCTTCAGGTTCCGGGGCAAGTCGGCGTTGTGAATCACGCAGGCGGCCAGCCGGGTCTGCGTGACGAAGACCTGATCCTCTCGCCGGGCATCCTGCGGGCATAGACACAGGGCCGTGCTCCAAGGGATGGTCACGCCACGATAGTACAGACAGGCCTTGACCAGGGTGTGGCCGTACCGGCCCGTGGCGTGATGATACAGCTTGCGGACGCCGGCCATCTTCTTGGCCCGCTTGAGGGTCTGCGTCTCATCGATGATCAGATAGCACTTGCCGGCATCCTTGCGATGCAGCCGGCGCAGCGTGTCCAGGGCGACCTGCTGGAGCACGTGCGACTCGCTCCAGTCGCTGCGCCAGAGGAACTCGCCGTGGTTGGTGCGGTGGGTCGAGCCGCGCAGCAACTTGGCCAGACGCTCGATAGTAGAGGCGTGGCCGATGGTCATGGCCAACACCAGTCCCCAGAAGTGCCTCCAGGCCGGCCCGGAGAACTGCCCGCCGAGATTCTTGAAAAAACCTTTGCATTCTGCCGGAATTTGGCCGATGGTAATCATGCGGCTGTTCCTTTGATAACTTTTGCTCAGCACAATCGTTATCGTCAGAACCAGCCGCTTTTGTTTTGCGCATTTAGCCATCAGACAGGCCTGAATCGGTCAGTTTGAGTAATTGACTAATTGACCAGTTGACCAATTCACCAAACAGCGCCCCTTCATTCAGCGGGACGCGGCAAACGATCATTGCGTATTCTCTGCTGCCGTCGTAAGCTTCGGTGACCGATCATTTCTTTCGAGGCATAGTCGGCCCGTTCAACTGAGCAAGGCATCACTAACCAAGGAGATAGTACATGGGCAAGCGCATCTTTGTTGCGACGTTGTCAGGTGTGCTTTTTGGGTTTGTTTGCCTTTGGCTTTCCACGGGCGGCGGGGCCAACAAAGTGCCGCTGCCGGTGGCGCTGGAGATTGTGAGCAGCCGCGCATTGATCGGCGTGGCCATCGGCATCAGCGCCGTCTGCCTGGGTCATTGGATGCTGCACGGCCTCGTTCTGGGGCTGGTGTTCAGCATTCCCCTGGCCATCAGCGCGCTGATGGCGCCGGATAACCCCAAGATGAGCAAGGTCAGCATGGTGGTCTTTACGCTGGTGTTAGGGATGGTGTACGGCCTGCTGATCGAGTCTGATCACCTCCGTCTTTTTCAGGGCGCGACAGCCCAAGGTGACCGTGGCAGAGAACGAGACGAAGCACGCCGAGTCAAAGGACTCAGTCGTGGCGGGGTGAGAAAACGGGCGAGGCGCCCTGCGACTGCTAGGAGGATGCCCATGCCAGGCTCAAATCGCAAATCGCAAATCGCAAATCAAAAACAGTCTAGCCCGCCGTCCAGCCGCCATCGACGGTTAGTGCGCAGCCCGTGACATAGCTGGCCGCGGGGCTGGCCAGGAAGACGACAGGGGCGCGAATCTCTTCGAGCTGCGCCCAACGGCCCATCGGCACGTGCGCCAGCAGCCACTGCGAGGCCGCCGGATTATTGACTATGGGGGTATTGATTTCTGTGGCGAAAGGGCCCGGGCAGATCGCGTTGACGGTGATGCCCGTGCCGGCCAGTTCCACGGCCAGCGTGCGCGTCATCTGGAGCACCGCGCCTTTGCTGGCCGTATAGCTGGTGCGCTCGGGCAAGCCGATCAGGCCTAGCGCCGAGGCCATGTTGATGATCCGGCCGAAGCCATGCCGCTTCATGTGCGGCACGGCCGCGCGCGTGGCGTACAGAACGCTCATCACATTGGTCTGCTGGACCTGAAGGAAGTCTTCATCCTTGATCTGGTCGATAGGGCCGCGAATGTTTATGCCGGCGTTGTTGACCAGGATGTCCACCTTGCCGAAGGCGTGTACGCAGGATTGGACTATGGCCTCCACATCCCGCGCTGGGTGACATCCGCGGCGGTAGACACCACGCGACGGCCGGTAGCGGCCGCTGATTTCCCGCGCGACGGCGACCAGGTCCTCTTCGTGACGACTGGCGAGGACCAGATCCGCGCCTGCCTCGGCCAGCGCGATGGCCATCTGCTTGCCCAGGCCGCGCGAGCCGCCTGTAATGATTGCCGCTTTACCCGTTAAGTCGAATAAGCCGCTCATGCAAATGCTCCCAAAGGTATTGTTGCGGCCCGATTGTGTGGATCGCGAAGGGAGAAGGCAATTGTGAATTGGCTGTAGGCCGTAGGGCTGTTGGGCTGTAGGCTGTAGGCCCTCACTCGTAGATCTTGCTGTTACTACAGCCTACGGTCTACAGTCTACAGGCTAAAAAAGAAACGGCCCCGGCGGAGTTGACCTCCAGCCAGGACCGTTAGCTCCTGCGGCCGTCTCAAAATAATACCACTTTGAGCCGTTCCTCCCCGTTAGATTGGGTTACGCCGCCTGCAGTGGCATGCGCCATGCTCCAAACCTCCATTGGATTTTGCGTGCCAACTGGAGGCGTTTGTTGAAAGAAAGCAGTATGGGCTGTTTTGGGGATTGGGTTGCCGATGGAGCCGCAGTTTCCGCCCTGGCTACGTGCAGACGCGCGGCCAGGCGGAAGGCGTGCATCATATACAGCACCCATAATGTTGCGCAAATGTATTGCAAATCTGAAATCTCAATGCGCCGGATCGCAAAAAAGGCTTTTGCGGCCTGGGCATTGTCTTGTTCGGACGTTGCGGGCCTTGCCTTAGGGTATTTGCCTGTAGAGTGCGCAAGTATTTGTGATTTATGGCGCTTATAGCGGCTGTAACGCCTGTAGCGGCGGTAGCGACTGTACCGTTTAGGTAAGATGGGTAAGCCGCCAGAGAGTCGCGACACACCTGCTATGCCGGCAGGTTCTGCAGTATTCGCGGAGGCCGCCCCGCGACAAGTTCCGGATGCACCGCCGCGCGGTGGACTTGTTCCTGCTGGCGATGCCATTGTGTGATGAGTCGATCGGCGGCGGATTCGGTCAGCCCCAGTTCATCCATCAGCAGCGGCGCGGCCGTGTACATGTGGACAAAGCCGCTGCGACGCAGCCGGGTGAGAATATTGAATCCTTCGCGAGCATCTTCGCCGGCCAGAAAGTTGCGTTTTTGTGCCGTATCCATTGATCAGCCTCGTAATCTGTTGTTTTCTCAGCGCCGCATCATCCTGATGCGGCCCGGCGAATCGCCGTGAGCCATCGGAGGTTTATGGTAACAGTCTACGAAATTGCCCGAATCGGAAGGCGCGCCGGTTTGGAAGGGAATCCGGCGAGAACGGACCACTGTTTTTAATGTGCCCCCCAGCAAAAGGCAGGAGTTTACGAGCACTTGCGGATATGGATGGGATGGTATTTCTTCGACGAATTATTTTTTGCAAGAAGTTCTCTTAGGTCACCCCCCTTATGAGTTGGCCGGTGGGGTCCCGATGGGAATTTCGAGCCATTTGCCTCGAAAACGGATTAGCAATAGCTTTTAATACCTAACATGATGCTAACCTCGTCTTATGCGGGAAAGATCGGCTTGACTTGGCAATGCCCCCGGAAATGTCGATAATATGAACGCTCTATGTGGCCTTTAAGGCAAAAAATACGGCAGCGGCGGCTGGAAGTCCGCAAGAACATCCCTACCGAGCGCGGCGCCCTGTGGCGCAGTTTCATCAAGGCCGGCGGTCCCTTCAGTGTGATCGTGGCCTTGCTGTTCTTCGTCGGCGCGGGGGCTCTGACGGTTTTTCCGGTGGAGGATTTTCCGTATCGCATCGGCAAGGTCGCCGACAAGAAATACGCCGCGCGTGGCGTTTGACGCCGCGGATGATGCCGAAACCGCCAAGGCCCGCCAGGATGCCGGCAACAGCGTGCCCGTCCGGTATAACTGCAATGACACATTGCTGGATGACATAAAAACGACCCTGGCGAGCTTGCCAGGCCGAGCTTAAGTCGGTCGATACGCCGGACAAGCTCAGCGATGAAATCAAGCGGGAGTTCAGGATCCAGTCGTTGGAGCAGGCCAAACTATTTCCGCGGTATGCCGTAAATCCCGAAGCAACCACCTGGCAATACGCCGTATCGGCGACGGTAGCCAACCTGACCAGGCATCTGGTTCTCTCGCCTGAGGACCTGAAGGAAAGTCTGCGGTACGGCCCGCGGAAGGTCCAGCTCTGCCGCCAGGGTTTTGAGCCCCGCCAGAGCCTGCCTGGTCCGATTGTCGCCACAAACGATGCCAAAGGCGTATCGGACGTGGTGCAGAAGGTGGCCGAGCCGTTCAAGACTTTGAACGACGGCGTCGCTGAGCGAGTGGAGGCCTACTTGGTCGAAACGGTCATGTCCGGCCGCCCAACTTACCGGCTCAACTCCGCCGATACGGCCAAGGCGGTTAAGGAAGCCGAGGCTGCCGTCCCGCCAGTCATGCGGCATTACGCGGGTGATTCGGTCATTTTTGAAGGCGGCATCGGTCGGAGCCGGCGGACTGGAAGGTGCTTTCCGCCGAGCACTGGGCCTGGATCGACAACCAGGACAAGAACGACCCGCTGTATTTCCTGCGAAACTCCACGGGCAGGGCGGCGCGGCCCTTTTGGTCGTGGTGGCCATGGCCGGCTATATCGTGCTGTATCAGCCGCGCATTATCAGAAAGCCGCTGCGGGCCGTGGCGTTGGCGGCGCTGATACTGTCCATGCTGGCCCTGGCCAAGCTGATGGTGAGCTGGGCGGGCTGGAATCCGTATCTGGCCGTGGGCGCGGCCACGATGGGCGCGGTGATCATCACCATCGCCTACGATCAGCGATTCGCCCTGGCGTCCGGCTCGCTGCTGTCGCTGCTGATGGTGCTGATGCTGCGGCAGGATATCGGCTTTTTGCTGACCTTGCTGGCGCCGGTGACGGTGAGCGTGCTGATGCTGCGGGAGATTCGTACGCGCAGCAAGCTGATTGAGGTGGGCGCTTTCGCGGCGATCGCGGCATTCATCACGGCCGCGGTGACGCAACTGGCGCGGGGCTGGCCGCTGGATGCGCGGCTGATCACCGATTGCGGCTGGGCGGGCGGGGCGGTCATCGCCGTGGGCTTTTTGACGCAGGGGCTGCTGCCCATGATCGAATCCACCTTCCGCATCGCCACCTCGATGACGCTGCTGGAATGGTGCGACGCCAACAAGAAGCTGTTCAAGCGGCTGGCCATCGAGGCGCCGGGCACGTATAACCACTCGCTGCTATTGGGGACGCTGTGCGAGGCCGCGGCCGAGGCCATCGGGGCGCGGGGCCTTCTGGCGCGGGTGGCGCATATTATCACGACATCGGCAAGATCAATAAGCCCGAGTATTTCGTGGAAAACCAGTTCGACAGTCCCTCCAAGCACGCCAAGCTCAGCCCGGCCATGAGCCTGCTGATTATCACCGGGCACGTGAAGGACGGCCTGGAGATGGCCCGCGAGTACGGACTGCCCCCCGTGCTGCACGAATTCATCACCTGCCACCACGGCACCACGCTGGTGCAGTATTTCTATCACGCGGCCACGGAGCAGCGGCGCGTGGGCGGCATGGAGCGCCTGCCGGAGGAGATCGAATTCCGCTACGGCGGTCCCAAGCCGCGCAGTAAGGAAGTGGCCATACTGATGCTGGCCGACGCGACCGAGTCGGCGGTGCGGGCGATGTCCGATCCCACGCCCAACCGCATCGAGGCGCAGGCACATGCCATCATCACCGCGCGGCTGATGGATGGCCAGCTCGATGAGTGCGAGTTGACGCTGCGCGAGGTACACCAGATCGAGGATTCACTGGTCAAGAGCCTGTGCGGGATGTACCACGGTCGCATCGCCTATCCCACAGCCGACAAGCAGACCCGCGCGGCATCTGCCAGGGCGTAATTCACCTGAAAAAGCCTTGTCTGCTTGCCTGAGTAAGGGGTTTTCATCCCAGGAATAATTCCGAACAGAAGCTATTGCCTTTAAAGTACTTACATCGTTGGCGGTCTTCGGGAATTGTTAGCATTTAATAAGTATATATATCACAGTGGTTTGCGAGTAAACGTTACGCTTCGTAGACCGCCAACGCGCGAGACTTGGGTGGTGGAGTTATGGTTTTTGTAAGTTGTTTATTTCAACGTGGTTATAAAAAAGAACCCAAGACCGCCAGTGTTTAGTTGGCGGTCTAGAAGTCGTAGACCTTGCCGATTCCCAAAGCTTCAAGCAGCTCATCCTCTCTCTTGTGCATTCGGCGGAACTTGGCGGGGGAGGAATCATCGTAACCCAGCACGTGCAGCAGGCCGTGTGTGATGTAGAGCAGCATTTCCTCTCGTGCGGTGTGGCCGCGGCGGCGGGCCTGGCGGCGGCCGACATCTGCGCAGATGATTATTTGCGCACAGATGCCGCCCGTAGGTCCTGCGCCAGGTCGAGGCTGATTACATCGGTGGGGCCGCGGTGATTGAGCAGGCGGCGGTTCAGGGAAGCCATCCGCCGCGCGCCGACGATGAGGATTTCGATTTGGTCGATTTGTCGTCCTTCGCGGCCTGTCACGAATTTCACCAGGCGCTTGGCCAGTGCCGGCGCAACATCACTGTGGCGCAGCGTGCTGATTACGCTGATGCGTTCCAGACCGGTCCGGCCGGATTTTTTGGCGGATTGTTTCACCATATATTCAGCCAGTGCGCTGCCAGGGCCACTGCGGCGGCGACAATTCCCGCACCGCCGATCAGGGTGAAAAATCTGTAATTGAAATGCTGATGTTTTATCACGCGCCACCGCCACGGCACATAAACAAGCGTGAAAACCGCGGCGGGCGCGGCCAGTATTTCACCCAGCCAGCCGACAACCAGCAGGGCCCTGGGGAATATTCTTTTTCCGCAGGTGGCGTATTTATCCACGATCGCCACGGCCAGAGCCACGATCGCCATTATGGACAGCGTAAAAAGCGCCAGGGAAACTCGCTGAGCCTTTATCTCCAGGGTCTCATCGGCCGTGGGGGAGTGGGCGTAGGACACGGGCTTGGCGGGAAGGGGCACATCATCAAACAGGCCCTGGATGCGCCCGGCCGCCACCCAGTTTTCCATGCCGGTTTTCCAGATGAGGGTCTGGCGGATGATGCCGCCGCCGTGCGCCAGTTGTCGCAGCTCGGTGTAGCTTAAGGGGCCGATTTCGCGGCTGCCCATGGCGTAGTGCCAGTTTTTTTTCTGTTCGTCTTGCATGGGTACTTGCTTGATTCTCTGCCACGCGTGTTGCGTCACCAGTGTAAACTCCAAATTCCAAATCCCAAATCCCAAAGAAATCTCAAGCACCAAATTCCAAAAGGGAACCGGGGACCCGCCAAATGAAACAATTGCATTGGCCTAGCGAAGATTCGTAAGATCATGTCCCTATAGAGGCTAACGACCAACCCGATACGCTCGACCAGGAACGCACGCCGATGGCGCCTGCCGAAAGTGAATTTGCCTCCGCTCATCCGGCCGCCCCCGCGGGCTCGAGCCATGCGCGGCCGTGGCCTGGGCGGCATGTGCGGCTGGTGGGCATCTTCATGCTGCTGCCGGCGGCGGCGGTGCTGGTGATTGCCGCGCTGCTGAATCCCGATGTGCGCGGGTACGACACGCACGTGCAGCTTGGCCTGCCGCCGTGTGGTTTCATGCAGACCACCGGCCTGCCGTGCATGACCTGCGGCATGACCACCGCCTTTGCCAATATGGCGCACGGGCAGGTACTTGCGGCCATACGAGTTCAGGCCTTTGGCACTGTTTTGTTCGTATTAACTGTGCTGGCCGCGCTGGTAGGCGCGGGCCAGTTGTTTGGCGGCTGGGATATCTTAAGCCGCCTGCATCCGCGGATGTGGTGGCTGTGGGCGCTCTGGCCGGCGCGATCGGCGGCTGGGCGGTGAAGATCGCCTGGGGACTGGCCCGCGGCGAGTTGCCCGTGCGTTGAAGTGATTATCAGGAGATGGGCGTGTCCAAGTTATTGCGGTTGATATTGCCGATGCTGCTGACATCCACTCTGGGCGGCTGTGGCGCGGTGAGTTACGTGCTGGCCAATCTTGCGCCGGAGTTGCCGGGCCCGAAAATCCCCGCGGAATATGAGGGTCTAACCGGCCACACCGTGGCCGTGATGATCTACGCGGACATGAACATCCGCTTCGATTATCCGCTGGTCCGCGAGGAACTGGGCAGGCAGATCAATCAGGAGCTTTCCACCCACCTAAAAAAAACCAAGACCATCGATGAGCAGCAGGTGGTTCGGTACATGGACGGCCATCCCTCCTGGAGGGCCGACAACATCAGCGACGCGGGCCGCAGCTTGGGGGCCGACTCCGTGCTGTATGTGTGTCTCACCGAATACACCACGCAGGAGCGCGGGAGTCTGAGCCTGTCCAAGGGCCGCATCAGCGGCGAGGCCGGCGTCTACGACGCCTTGCCGGGCAAAACCGGCGAGGATGGATGCCGCTGGCATAGGGATAGCGTATCGGTGACACTGAACCCCGAGCCGGGCATGTTTTTGAATCGCGATCAGTTGCGCCAAGCCACGCAGGCTTTGTTCGCCCGGCAGGTGGGGCGGTATTTCTATACGTATCGCGAAGAAAACAAGAGCGACGACAAGCTTATAGGGCAGCACAACTAACATGAATACATACAGTTTATGTGCGAAGATCGGTCGATACCGCAATGCCGTCTTGATGCTGCTGCTGATGGCCTCCGCCTCGACTTTGAGTGGATGCGGCCTCTTCAGTTACCTCGTGGCGAACCTGGCGCCGCCGCCCAAGGAGGCGGCGCTGTACCATCTGCCCAAGGACAAAAACATCCTGGTCTTTCCGGATGATGTAAGCGGGCAATTAAGCTATCCGCCGCTCAAAAAACTGCTGGCCCAGAACGTGGCGGCGGCCATGATGCGGGAGAAGCTGGCCGCATCCGTCGTGCCGTACCAGAAGGTGGATGAACTTTCGTCGCAGGTGGGCCAGCGCTGGTACCGCATGGATGATTCGGGCATGGGCGTGGCCGAGGTGACGCGAACGGTGGGGGCCGACCTGGCGGTGTATCTCTCCATCCGCCATTTCCAGCTCAAGGACAATCCGTCCGATCCATCCTGGAGGGGCAAGATCACGGTGCTGGTAAAGGTGGTGGATCGCGACGGCAAGCGTCTGTGGCCTACGGATCGCACCGATGGGTATGAAGTATCGGTGGATACGTCCCCCGGCGTGGAGGAGGGCGCCACGGTGGGACAAGTGCTCACGCAGCAACTGGCCGGAATGATGGCGGAAAAGGTGACCAGCCTGTTCTACAAACACACGGTACACGACAATTCGGATCCGCTGAATAATTGAGAAAAAGGGGTCAGGAAGCTTTTCCTCGAGATGAACTATCAACAAAAGAAGAAGGGTGCTTGTCTTTCAGGAAAATGTTCCTGACCCCTTTTTCTCTTCTTGGCCTGCCATCTTATAGACGCCATTTCCGAGGAAGCTCAAGAGCGAATGATCCCTCAAGACCTGAAGTTGCTGACGAATCTTAGGGCGAACGTTTCTATTCTTGGGATGCAGACTGGCCAACGTATTCTCGAACTTGTAAACCTCAGTCAATGTGAAGGTGCTTCTTCCTGTACGACGCAGCAGATTGAGCAGATCCAGCGTCCAGCCGCGCACTTTAGTAGGAATACTCGAGAAACCCTTAAATGCTTCAAATTTGGCTCGAACATATTCTTTTGAGAACGGCTCTTGGCCTCGCACAAGATCTATGCGCCCATCAATTGGCACTGAAGAAAGTACTATATTGCAGCCAATCCAGCCCGCCCGTCTGGCAGTCTTTGATAAGGGGGCCCTTGCCTCAATGGCAGATGGTGACAAGGCGAAATTCGGAACAAAAACCAAGTCACGAACAGACCCAGACTCGTAGCTTAAGAGCAGAAAATGCGGCAGCCCGTTTGTAGCAATCGCGCGAAGCATTGCGTGATACCCAGCATCCATGACTTTCCTGCCAATCGGTCCCGCCTTGGACTTCAGTTGAAACTCTGCGGAGCAAGCTGGACATCTAAAATCGACTACAGGTGTATTATTCAAAGTTCGAAGAATTCTTTCTGATGGGCAGGCAGGGCAAAACAAATTCATCGCGGTCCAGGCTTCAGTGACGACGCGGATTCGTTGCGATAAACTTTCGTATGCTCGACCCAATTCGATTGGCAGACTTAGGTCCATAAGAAGAAATAAAAGGATATCAAGGGGGAATGTCAAGAAGTGAAAGGGCTCAGGAGATTCATCATTTGCTAAGGTCATAGCGGCATTTTGAACTTAACAAAAGAAAGGCTATGAAGACGTGAATCCGACAATCTCAATGTTGCACGTGAAACCAAGAAATTCAAGTTGCGTATTTGAGGCCATTACTCACAGAACCCCTGCTCGATATACCACCGGGCCGTATGGCGCAGGCCTGTAACTAGATCCACCTTGGGGCTGAAGCCAAAGTCGGCACGTGCGCGCTGGTCGGTGCAGATCCAGCGATCCTGCAAGGCATCGCGCATCTTGCGGCGGCAGATGATCTGCGGTCTGCCGGTGAGCAGCCATTTCAGTTCGCCGACTTCGCCGATCAGCCGCGCAAGGAGGCCGGGAATGATCAGCTTGCGGAGGGGCTTTTCGAGCGCCACGGCCAGCGCATCGGCGAATTCATTGAATGTGTGCGTGGAGCCGGAAATAAAGTAGGTTTTGCCTGCCGAAGCCTTGCAGCACGCCGCCTGGTAAATCCCCTCAACCAGATCGCTCACGTGTACCAGGCTGAGCTGTTTCTTGCCGCTAGCGACCAGCGGCACGATGCCCATCTTCGCGGCGGTGCGGAACATGGGCAGGAAGTTGGTGTCGCGCGGACCGTACACGGCGGGGGGACGAATGATGGTCACATCCAGTTTATCCGCGGCGGCCAGGCAGGCACGCTCCGCCTCCAGTTTGCTGATGCCGTAATGGCCGATGGGCTGCGGCGTGTAGGTTTCATCCAGCGGCTGTGGCGTGGGGGCAGGGCCGGCAGCCGCCAGGCTGGAGACATAGATGAATTTCTTGCCCCCCGCGCCTGCGTCGATAGTTGCCTCCAGCATTGAGCAGGTGAAATCTTTATTGGCGGCCATATAGGGCGCCAGAGTACGGCTGCGGGTGAGGCCCGCCACATGAAAGACAAGGTCCTTTCCCTTTAGCGCGGCGGCGATGGCTTGTACATCATTTTCAGCCGCGCGGGCAAATTCCAGGGGAAGGCCGGCGAGCGAGTCCACCCGGCTCGATGGGCGCAAGAGACACATCACCTCCACCTGCGCCGCCAGCAGCCGCTCCACCAGGTGGCTGCCGACAAACCCCGTTGCGCCTGTGACGAGCGCTCGCATCTTGATAGATCTCCCGTGTTTGAACCGTCCTTACGATATCACGTGATGAGCCGGTTGCCAGTTGGCTGTTTGGGATTTTGACTGTTTGGCTGTTTGGCGCATTGCGCCTAAGCACAATCGTTGCTAAGCAAATCCGATTTTTCCAAACAGCCAAAAAGCCAAATAGCCAAATAGCCAGCGTTTTGCTTTGCACCTCGACTTCTGCTACAAACCACGAATGCTTTTCGGGTAAGACCACTCAAATGAGGCCGAGGCTGCATGGTCAAGCGGGCATGGAAATTGGCGCTGATGGGCGTCGCCGTGGCAGCGGCCATGGTAGTCATGGTTCTCATCGTCGGCCCCGGCAAGACCTTTGAGGCGCTCCAGCAGGTGGGGCTGGCTTCCTTTCTCAGCGTGGGCGTACTGCTGGCGGTCACGCTGACGTTGCAGGCCATGGCGTGGACGGCGCTTAATCGAGTCATGGGCATCAAACTTGGGCCGCTGACCGCGCTGGAGGCTTCTACCGTCGGGCTGGCCGGAAACATCATCGCGCCGACCGCGCATATGGGCGGTGAGCCCATAAAAGTGCTGTTCGCCGGCAAAAAGAAGAATCTATCTTACGAGGCCCTGGCCTCTACGACGCTGCTGGGCAAGTACCTGGAGATGATCAGTTTCGTGCTGTTTGTCAGCTTCGGCACGGCGATAAGCTGCTATTTCCTTCGGTCAGATTTCTTCCAGGGTCCTTATCTGGGCTGGGGCATTACGCTGCTGGCAGTGGGTACAATCTCGCTGCTGCTGGCGGTGGGAATGACAATTTCCCTGATTCTCCGCGGCACGCCGCTGGCCGGGTTGCTGAGTCTGTTTATCAAGCTGCACATCTTCAGGAATTTTTTTCAGCGGCTGCAAAGCCGTGCGGTGAAGGTGGAGCTGCGGGCCAGCGGGATGTTCCGCCGCCAGGGCAAGGCCATGGTTCCCTCGTTCCTGATGTACCTGGCGACTCACATCGCCATCTGGATCAAGCCGCTGGCGTTCTTCTATCTGGGCTGGAAAGCCCACTTGGATATTGCACAGTTGTCACTGTTTTTTATAGTATTTCAGGTGCTTTTGGCCTTCCAGATCGTGCCTTCCGCCGCCGGCACGCTGGACGGCGGCATGTTCGGCATGATTGCCATCTCGGGCATGCCCATCAGTGCGCCGCAGATGGCCGTGTTCCTGCTGTGCATACGGTTCTGGGACCTGGTTGTGGTGGCCATCGGCGCCGCGCTGGCCAGCCGCGTAGGCGCGGCCCTTCTGAGTGAACGCCGCGGCGGTGGCCGCGATGAAGATCGCGATCGTGATGAAAACGCTGAATCAGACGGGATGGCTAAAGAGAAATGATAATGGCATCGCCAGGATTTGTGTTTAACCTGGACCCGATATTGATCCACATAGGCAATGGGGGGATTCACTATTACGGCGTCGTGTTTGCCATCACGCTGTTGATTGGCTTTGTCCTGTGGCGATCCCAGATGCTGCGCGGCGGCTACTCCGCGCGTGTGGCGGAAGACATTCTCATCTGGGGCGTGCTGGGCGTGGTGGGCGGCGCGCGACTGGGGCACATCCTGTTTTACGAGCCATGGGACTTCCTGCCGCGCAACCTGCTTGCAGACCCGATAAAAATATTGCGTGTCTGGGAGGGCGGACTGGCCAGCCATGGCGCGGTTATCGGCATAGTGACGGTGCTGATTCTGTACGCCCGGCGCTGCAAGCGGCCGGCACTGGAGTTTATGGACCGCTTCAGCTTTTCCGCGGCGGTCGGCGCGGCGGGAATCCGATTCGGCAATTTCCTCAATTCTGAGATCGTAGGCAGGCCGACGAATCTGCCCTGGGCGGTGACTTTTGTTCGCTACGACAACGTGCCGCGGCACCCTTCCCAGCTCTACGAATTTGCGCTTGGGATTGCTGTGCTGGGCGTGCTGGTTCTGGTGGACCGTCTAGCGGGCAAGGAAAAGCGGCCGTTGGGGCTTTTGACGGCGGTTTTTCTGATGATGTATTTTGCCGGACGATTCCTGGTGGAGTTCGTGAAGGCGCCGCAAGGCATCGACAACAACTGGCCCATCGACATGGGGCAGATTTTGTCCATCCCTGCTTTCTTGGCCGGCGTGGCGCTAGCGATTTGGGTGTGGCGACAGCCGCGCACAGCGCCGCCGGTGCAGGCGGAACTCCAACCGGAAAAGGCTACACCTGAAAGCGCGAAGTCCGCGGGCAAGCGGCGCAAACGCCAGGTTTAAAGCCTCTTAGCAAATCCATACTGTCCACGCCTATATTCAAGTTATGAGGAACTACATTGGACGATACGCGCTGGCGGGGGTGATAGGCCTGGCCGCCGCGCTGGTCCTTTTTTCGTGTAGAGGAAAGAGTGCGATGGATAAACGGCAAGCACCATATATTGACACTAATCAAAGGCCCGCCAGTGGCGACGTGGCCATGTTCGGCGCGGGATGCTTCTGGGGTGTGGAAGAGACTTTCCGCCAGATGGGAGGCGTGACCAAGACCACCGTAGGCTACAGCGGCGGCACGCTGGAGAATCCCACTTATGAAGATGTCTGCTCGCACACAACCGGCCACGCTGAAACGGTGCGGGTCGAGTACGATCCGGCGGTGGTGTCCTATGACAAGCTGCTGGAGGTTTTCTTCGCCAATCATGACCCCACGCAGCGCGACCGCCAGGGGCCGGATGTGGGCAGCCAGTATCGCTCGGTGATCTTTTACTTCACGGACCAGCAGCGAGCGGCGGCGGAGAAATTCATGGCCGCGCTGGAGCAGTCGGGGCGGTATCGCCGGCCCATCGCCACGCAGATTGTTCCTGCGGGAAAGTTTTGGCCGGCGGAGGAGTACCATCAGCAGTATCTGGAGAAGCACGGTATGAGAAGCTGCCACTGAGAGACTGTCAATTAGTCAATTCGTCAATTAGGGCTCTCATCCCAAAAGTTGTCCTTTATTAGGTTGCCAGCTTTCCAATGGGCCATCTAGAGCGGCTCCTTTATTATGAAGCACTTACGCGCGAAAAGCGTCTCATTAGGTTGCCAGCCTTTCCGAGGCTGGCCATCTAAAGCGGCTCCTTTATTAGCAAGCATTTACGCGCAAAAACGCATTAGATTGCCAGCATTCCCCGCACGCAATGCAAATTATTTCGGAAGTGTGTAGTTAACGCAAATCGGAAAAATCGGAACAAAAGTTATAAAAAAATAAATATTTTACTTGACGCATATACTTACTTCAAATACAATATTAGCATGAATAAGCAAGAGAAGAAAACGAGTGAGGAAAAGTCAGAAATCGTTGCACGGTTGCCAAAAGCGTGTATGGATGAGGCTGCCGCCGTGGAATTCCTCGAAGAGCAACTATGGGCCGGAACTGTGATTTGTCCTCACTGTGGCGTTGAAGGCAATGCCAAGCAGCTTAAGGATGATAATACCGGCCTTCGGAACAAACGCTTCCTGTGGTATTGCCCGGATTGTGGCAAGCAGTTCACGGTCCGGATTGGAACAGTCTTTGAGGATAGCCGCATTCCCTTGCGGCACTGGTGCTATGCGTTTTGGGCCGCTTGTGCATCTAAGAAAGGTGTTTCTGCTAAGCAGATTCAAAGGCAGTGTCAGGTTAGTTACAAGTCGGCCTTATTTTTGATGCACAGAATACGGTTTGCGATGACAAATCCAGAGGATGGAGGAAAGTTAGTCGGCATCGTTGAAGCGGACGAAACCTATGTCGGCGGAAAACCGAGACGTCATTGCCAGGGTAAGAGAGGTCGCGGAACCGCAAAACAGCCCGTTATGGCGATTATCGAAAGGGATGGAAGAGTGCGAACCCGCGTGATTGCAGACGTTAGCGGGGCCACGCTAAAGTCGGCGATTCGTGAAGAGGTAAACGAAACGGCCCGCATAATGACTGACGAGTATCGGGCTTATAACGGATTGGGCAAAGACTTTTCGGGCGGCCATGACGTTGTGAATCATAGTGCTGGCGAGTATGCTCGTGGTGATGTGTTCACAAATTCCTGTGAAAGTTTCTTTGCTTTATTAAAGCGCGGCATTCATGGAACCTTTCACGCCGTTAGCAAGAAACACCTGCATAGGTACGTTGGGGAGTTTGGATTCCGCTGGAATACCCGCAAGCTCTGTGATGGCCAGCGCATCACTGCGGCGATTCGCAGTGCGCAAGGTCGGCGCTTGATGTACCGCGAACCAGTAGATACAAAAGCGACTGCCTAAGATAGAGACCTGTGTCGAACTTCGAGGTCGAAAGTCGAGTAGAAACAAACGCCCCGACCATGGGTGCAAGCCATGGCCGGGGACGCTCCTACCCTAGGCTAAGATACTTTGATCCAGATTTTTAAAAGCCCGCAAACCATAGGAGGACGCGTAGATGATCCTGCCGGATCGCGTCCTGATACTTTTGCGGTAAATCCAGTATCCTGCCTCGTCGGTTCGCTTTTTCATGGCGAACCTCCTTGTGTTGACGGAGACCTTGAAGCTACACAGCCGCTCGGTCGCTCCGATTGGCCGACGGCAAAGTGCGGGCGGTGGGATTCGGACCCACAAGGGCCGTTGCAGCGGCCCACCAGCGCCCAAGGCTGGAACGTTTGCCGGTTTCGTCACGCCCGCGAAAAAAGCTCCTCCCGAGAGGCGCGTAGAGAAAAACCTCTCGGGAGGGGGGCATTTTTTCTTGGCGCGTAGGTGGGCCGCGAGGGTATGCTACTTTCCAAGCAAGATGGCTACGGCAACTTTCCGTGTTGCCCATTTTCGTACTCCGTTGACGCCGGACAATATTTGGTCATCTTGTCGGGCCGGAGGTGCTACTAACACCTTCCGGCCCAACTTGTTTAGTCCCTTAACCAACCGCGGATTGAGGCATTGTGGAAGGGGCGTCCTGCTTGGCGATTTGATACTTGTTAGGCGCACTTCAGGCAGGATACATGCAACACAAACGCCGCGTTGCATCTTAGGAGTTTATCTACTGTGGGCGATAAGCACAAAAAAAAGCGTGGACCAAAGTCAGAACTCTTGAAGCTGGATGGCGACTGGAAATCTGCGGTCCGCAAGGCCGTCCGGAAGAAGAGGCCGCCTGAAGGCTGGCCGAAACCAGAGACCAAGCCGCCGAAAGAACAATGACTAGCGGACATCGCCCGTCTAACTCAGATTAATCCGATTTGCGTTAACTACACACTTCCGAATTATTTTACGAAAAGTTTAATATTATTAAGTAATAGTTTGTGATTATTAATCATTCCTGCAAGTTTCTAAAGCACCCTTGGATGAGATTCGTGAGATATTATCGTAATACCTTATTACAACTGGAGATGTAAGATCTCAAGGTTGGTGAGACCTTGAGAATCTTATCGGTAAGCTATTGTTAATTAAGAAGATGTAAGCCAGTCAACGCATCCCCGCGAGGCGCTATCCATCGACCAAGATGCTGACTTTTGCCACGCTCGAGTCGGCTCGTCAGGGTTGCAACACAATCTCTTTGGGAGAAGAACCAAACGATTAACTGATAATTTACTCGTTTCATTGACACATTTCACGATTTTCACTAGAGTTAGCACCCGCAGGAGTGACGTTGTGCAATAGCTCGCCGAAACGCATCTTTTTAGTCCCTTAACGTGAGTCGAGCATGAATCATAGCGTGCCGCCAGGGCAGACTTGTCCTTCGGGCCAGCAGGGCCTGGAGATTCGCGAGCAGCCGCAACTGCCGCTGGCTACGCAGGTTGAGATTTGTGCCGATGGCATCCATCATAGGCTTTTCCGCTCGCTGACCACGCTGGTAGTGGTGGCGCTGGCGGTGGCCTTCCTGATGAACATGCTTACTGAAAGCGCTGTCATCAGTTCGTGCAAGCCCGGCGTGGGCAGAGAATTGAGCCGGCAAACGCAGTATCGGCAGCTTATTTCGCTGCCCAAATTCTCCGATGATGGGCAAGCCTTCCAGCGGCGGCTGGCGGAACTAAAACACGACTCGTTAGAAGCAAACGTTTTTGCGACTTGGATGAGTTTGTCGCCGAGGGAGTTCTCCGAATTTCAAGCCACGGCCATTCAGGTGGAATCGGTTCAGGAGTGGTTTTCGGACCTCTCCATCAGCCATCGTCGGCTTTTGTTCGAAACGGCGCAGGTGGAAAACCCGCTGGCGCTGCTTCAGGATCCAGCGCAATGGAAGGTTTTTCAGCAGCGGCTGCACGATGTGCCGACATTGCAGGCGCCGCGGAACCTGATAGCCGTCGTGCAGGGGTATTCAAGGTTCATGGAGCTGCTCCATGAGCGACACGCCCAGGTGCTGGCCGCTTCGCGAGGGCTGGCAAGAGATTTGGCGGGTCGCGGCGAGGACCTGGGCCAGTGGCTCTATCAGGTGCAACTGGGCAAACAGGATCGGCAACCACTGAAGGCCTTTTTAGGCCAGCACTCTATTGCCCTTACCGATGAGCAGCTCGGAGAGCTGGCCCAGGAGGCTCATAGCAACGTGCAGTTGCAAGCGATCCAGCAGGCTCTGACAAATGCACAGGGTCAGCCGCAATGGCAGGAAAAAATGCAATCCGGCATGACCCAGCAGGACTGCCTGGCGCTGCTGGCCAAAGGCGGTGAAACAGCCAAATGGATCTCCAGCCAGATGAGCCCGTCGCTGGCCGGGGTTGTGGATGTATCCCAGGCTTTGCACGATCGCCGAGAGGTTTAACCGTAGCTTTGCGGCCGAGGACCTCCAGGTCCGTCTCCAGGCGGAATACGGCTCGCAGGAAGGCATCGGCACAAAAGCCCTGTGGCTGGTGGTGGTCTCCATGGTGGTGTGTACGGTGGGCATCGCCAACGCGATGCTCATCAGTGTGCTGGAACGTTTTAGAGAAATCGCCACGATGAAGTGCCTGGGCGCCATGGATGGGCTCATCGCCACGCTGTTTCTGCTGGAGGCGGCGTTCCTGGGCATCGTCGGCGGCGTGGCGGGCGTGCTGATGGGGGGGCTGATTGGCCTTTCCCGCATGACCGTGAGCTATGGCACGTGGGTGTGGAGGTTCTTCCCCGCCACGGGCATGCTCGAGATGGCCGGTATTTCCATTGTGGTAGGGCTGCTGCTGACGACGCTGGCGGCCATTTATCCCGCCTTCAAGGCAGCCAAGATGCTGCCCATGGAAGCCATGCGCAGTTGAATAAGAAAGATAACCACAAAGGACACAAAGAAGCACAAAGAACACAAAGCAAGAAAAGCGAAGAGCCCAAAGCAAATGAATTTAAAAACAAGAATTCAACCGCAGAGGTCGCAGAGAGCGCAGAGGTAAAAAATTAGAGCCTGTATCTTCTCCGTTCTCTGCGGTTAAAGCCGTTTCTTGCTGTTGTTAATTTAACGTCTTTCTTTGTGCCCTTTGTGATCTTTGTGGTCTTTGTGATTTGGTTTTTGGCCGAGGTAAAGTGAGCAAGACTCAATCCAAAGTGATCATCCGCACGAAAGACCTGCGGCGGGAATACCCGCGGGGCGAAAACATCACCTATGCCCTGCGCAAGATCGACCTGGAGATCTATCGCGGCGAATTCATCTCCATCATGGGGCCTTCGGGCTCGGGCAAGACCACGCTCTTTAACGCGATCGGCGGGCTGGATACCCCCACCGGCGGCCGCGTGCTGATCGATGAGGTGGATGTAGCCCAGCTCGATGCGAACGAGCTGGCGTACGTCCGCTGCAAGAAGATCGGCTACATCTTCCAGTCGTATAACCTGGTCACCACGCAGACTTGCCTGGAAAACGTGATGATTCCGATGGTTTTCGCCGGCGTGATCGTGGACCAGGCGCGCATCCGCGGAATGAAGCTCCTGGAAATGGTGGGCCTGGCCGACCGCTGGGACCACCGGCCCAAGGAGCTTTCCGGCGGCCAGCAGCAGCGGACGGCCATCGCCCGTGCGCTGGCCAACGACCCTTCGATCCTGCTGTGCGACGAGCCCACGGCCAATCTCGACCTTAAAACCGGACAGGAGATCAACAACCTGCTGGTACGCCTCAACAAGGAGCGCGGCGTCACGGTCATCTGCTCCACGCACGACCACCGCATGCTGGCGGTGAGCGACCGCGTGGTGTGGATCCGGGATGGGCAGATCGAACGCATCGAGAGCCGCGAAAACCTGAACATCACCGTTGGCTCGATTGGGCAGGGAGACCACTCGCAGTGAAGTTTTACCGGCATATGGCGGCTTTGGGAATGGCACTGGCGGCGGCGTTAACTTTGCCCGCTGCCGGCGCTCAAGCCGCGGCCGCGTACGATCAAGACCTGTTCGAGCGGGATGTGCGGGCGCTCACATCCACGCCGCACCGTTTGGCGGGGAGTGAAGAAGGCCGCCGCGCGGGTGATTACATACTCGAGCAGCTCGAGTCGATGGGCTACGCCCAGCCCGACATCGTGGTCCAGCCCTTCCCCGTGGTGCAGATGGCCCGCGATCCCAACGATTGCTACCTGGAGGTGGATGGCCGGCATGTTCTCTTGGAACCGATCCGCCCCAACGGCCTGGCGTTGCCCGTGACCGGCGCTGACGGCATCGAGGGCGAGACCATCTATGTCGGCGGCGGGCGAGCTGAGGAACTGGCCGGCAAGGATGTGGCCGGCAAGATCGTGGTCATGGATTTCACGGGCGGCCTGGCCTGGATGGATGTGGCCCGAGTGGGGGCCAAGGCGGTGATTTTTGTGGGGCCGGCGCTGGAGGTGGGGGCCGACCCGGCCAAGGACAATTCCACGCAGTGGCTCTCGGGGCATCTGCCGTTCGTGCGGATGTACATCAGCCGCGAAGACGCCCGGAAAAACGACCTCTTTACACCCCGGCATATACGGCTATTCAGCCGCATGTCCTTTGTGGATGTCGAAGGCCGCAACATCATTCTCACCATCCCCGGCACCGATAAACCGAAAGGCCAGGATGCAGCCGACGGCATGATGCCCGTTGTGGCAATGGCCTGTGCCTACGACACGTTTGGGCCGGTGCCATTCATCAGCCCCTCGACGCGCAAGGCGGCCAATGTGGCCGGTCTCCTGGCCCTTGCGCGGCAGTTTCGGCGTTCACCGCCTTCCATGACCACGGCGTTGATCTTCTTCGACAACAACGCCCAATATCAAAGCGGGCAGATGTATTTCCATTTTGCCCGCACGGCCGAAGGCGCCGGCGACGGCGAGAACGGCCAGGTCGCACAGATGATTCGCGACCGTATGGGCGAGCGGGGCGAGGCGACCTATCTGCGCCAGGGATTGGAGACGCTCTCTCGGCCGTATGAGCTGATCGCCAGCGCCGCCGGCAGCCAATTCACTTGGCGCAACTGGCTGCCGACGCTGCTGACGGGAGTTTCGCTGCTGGCTTTCGTGGTGCTGTTGATCTGGTTCATCGTGGACATGGTCCGCTGGCGAAACGGCAGCAGCACAGCCGGCCTGGGCACTTTGCTGCGGCTGTGTGGTTTTATCGTGGCGATAACCATCTTCGGATTACTGGAAGCGAAGATTGTTAACTTCTCCACCATCGGACTGGGGCAGCAAGCCCAGGCCGGTACCACGCGCGCCTTCGAGTTCCAGGCACTGACCAAGTACCTTGCTCAAGGCTACGATGACCAGCGAGATGTACTGACGAATCTGCGGCTGGAGTCCCTGGATCTGACCAGCGAGCTGCGCGACGCCATCAAACGCATGCGGGGCCAGGTGAAGGCCCAAAAGCTTGAAGATGGCGACCCCAATGCGGCCAGGGCCGCCGAGGCGGCGTTGGATTCGCTGCTCACGGCCGCCGCCAAAGGCGGCCAGACCGGCACATCCGCCATCTCCGACACGGCTTCCTCTTTGCCCGCGGCGGTAACGGCGGCGGATGAGGCGATCAGCCGGTGGAAGAATTCTTTCCAGGCCGGCCGCGCGCGCAATGGGCGATTCATCGATGAAACGCATGAAAACCTGCTTCAGGCCGCCAGGGACTATCTGGGCCGTGGCAGACAATTGGAGGAGGAAATCGAGCAGGTAGAGCAGTCGCGCATAGAACTCGGCGAGGTTCGCCTAGCCGTGCAGAATAAGCAACTTTCGGCCAGCGCAGAGGATCCAAACACCTTATCGGGCCAGGCGCAGGAAAAGGCAGCCGCGGCAATGCGGCTGCGCCGGCAGTTTGAAAAGATCATCGCCGCGCGGCGGGGGGAATATCAGGCCCGCCTGGACGAGATAGAAAAAGAAGTCAGCCACCTTGAGGCCGCGCGGCAGATCGGCCTTGCCTGGTCATCCCGCGTCATCAAGGCGATGCTGTACCTGGACATCGCTCCCTGCGAGGCGCCCTGGGCGCCCACGGCGCCGATCGCGGATAAGGACTGCGGCTATGCAAACGAGCCGCAGATGGCGGATTTCATCCATCGCTGGGTGGACCAGACCTGTGATGAACAAACCTGCCCGCACCTGGCCCGCGTGCCGGACAATCTGCTGCCCGAGGATGAGCCGCGCTGGTCCATCTCGGCCAAGGCCGCGCTGCTGGTGCCGCTGGCCAATCCCGGGCTATTGTGGCCCAATCAGGGTTATCCCACCGAGGCCCAGGCGGATGCGGCGGCATATCTGGCGCAGTCTCGGCGAGACGGAAACTTTTCTGCGGCAACTTGAAAGGCAAGATTTCCTGCCCAATCTGAAACGGCCGCCGCCGATGGTGCCGGATTTCTGCTTCAACACGCCCAGGTGGAAGGAAGACCGGCGCCGGTATGAAGGCTCGTACGTTCGCCGTTATGGCGGCGGTTCCGTGCAAGCCGAAACGCCCGTGGGGGGCGCTGTCGTGGTGATCGGTCAGATTCACTCGCTCACTGGCGCAGCTTCGCTGAATGCCAGGGATGGCGATCGCTATCAGGAAGCCGACCTGTGGCCGTACATGCCCATGCGAAGCGCCTTAACGGGCACGTTTTGGACGCTGGCCGATTCCCGCGATGATTTGTATATGTCCGCCGCGCTGGTGGAGACGCGCGGCCAGATTACGCACATGTCGCAGTTCCATCTCACCGGCGAAGCATCCGGCGAGGCGGGGCTCAACGGGAACTGGGATGATGTGGGCAGATTCAGGGGCGAACGCGACAACATTCTGTGCCTGTTCGAGGCGACGCCTGTGCCGCTCATGGGCCTGCGGGCGATGGAGCCCAAGGATTTCATACAGCTCCTGGTGTTCCTCAACGTGCCCCGCGCCGTGGAGATGCTGCGCGGCGAGGACAATGTGCCCTTCCAGCGGGTGAACGTCTCCGGCGAGCGCGGCGCCGCCGCCGTCTGGCTGGGCAGGCCGCGCCGCTTCAAGCTGCTCACGCGGGTGCCGCTGCTGCTGGATAACTCCCCGGGCGATGAAGCCGGCATCGGCTACCGGCTGCCCAAGTACGCTGTGGATGTGCTGTCGCTGGGCGCGGCGGATCTGTGGAGCTCAATGAAAGCCGCCTGGGCCGCCTTGAAAAGTACGGCATCTTCGAGCATTCGCTCAGCCGCCTGCACGACCAGGCCCAGCGCCACCTCGGTAAGGCTCAGCTCCTGGATGAGCAGCACGACCTGGCGTCCACGGAGGCGCATCGCCTGGCGGCGCTCCAGTTTTCCAACCTGATCTATGAACCCACGCGCACGGCCACCGACGACCTGATCCAGGCGGTGGTCATATTGCTGCTGATGGCCATTCCATTTTCATTCGCCGTGGAGCGGGTGGTTATCGGTTCAGCAAACATTTACCGCCAGCTCCTGGGCTTTTCTTCCATATTCATGGTGGTCTTTGGGATCCTGTACTTCGCGCACCCGGCCTTCCGCTTCGCCACTTCGCCGATACTGGTGCTGCTGGCGTTCGTGATCATCATCTTAAGCGCCCTGGTGATCATGATCATGAAGAGCCGCTTCGAGTATGAGGTGAAGAAGCTCCAGGGCGTGGCCACGGCCTCTCACCGTTCCACGCGCAATGCCCGTGAGACGGTTTCCGCGGCGGTGACGCAGGGCATCGCCTCCATGCGCCGCCGGCCCGTCCGCACGCTGCTGACGGCCCTGACGATTATCCTGCTGACTTTCACCATCATGTTCTTCGGCTCCTTCAGCAAGGTTGGCGGCATTCAGCCGGTCTTTGTGGGGCTGGATAACGGACCGCCGCGCGTGGAAATCGCCCTTTCGGGCGGCCGCATTTTCGACGGCCAGACAACCAGCATGCTGCGCCGACCTGTGGAACGATCGCTCCACCAGCTACATCCGCAACTGGGATGTTTTTGCGACGATCAACCGCTGGGGCACGACGATTTCCATTCTTCTGCCGGATGGCCAGGTACAGGGCATACAGGCGGGCGCCACAATCGCTCCGCAGGATCTGGAGCTGTATCCGGCCTTGCGCGAGTCGCTGAATGGCGATATCGAGGCCTTTAAGAAAGAGGGTGGCCTCCTGCTGCCGCGCAGGATGTATGAGAGCCTGAACGTTAAACCCGGAGCCACGGTCAAAGTCGACTGCATGGGCCGCTCCTGGACTCTGCGCGGCTGGTTTGACACGCGCAAGTTTGAAGCGGCGCGCATGGCCAATGGCGCCTCCTTCGCCCCGCCGGATGTAATGGCTCAGCGGCGAATCATCCGCGCACAGAATCCCTCGGGCTGGTTGGAAAACGAAATCCTGGACCGCATCCAACTCCGCCAGGTGGATCCGGCGGTGTTTGCACGCGTGGATCCGGCCGAAACGGTGATCCTGTGGGAACCCGACCGGCGAGATACCCAGGGTTCCAAGGGTGTCGTGCTGCTGGCCAAAAATGACCAGGATGCGCATGACATCGGCGCCGAGGCCGCCACACTGCTGGATGAGCCGGTAATTACCGTGGCCGGCGGCCGCGCGGAAAGAGTGTTCTATAGGAACAGCCTGTCCGTGACGGGTTTTCGCAAGCTGATTGTGCCCCTGGTCCTGGGCGGTCTGATCATCTTCAGCACAATGCTGGCCTCGGTCACTGACCGCCGGCGGGAAGTATTTACGCTATCGGCCCTGGGGCTGGCGCCGACGCACGTGGCCATTCTGTTCTTCGCCGAGGCCGCGGTCTACAGCGTGATCGGCGGCATGGCGGGCTATCTCCTCAGCCAGACCTTCGGCAAAGTGGTGGAGCTGGCCGCCCGCGCAGGATACGTCGTAGCCCCCGCCATGAATTACTCCTCCATGAACGCCATGTTCAGCATGCTGCTGGTTATGGCCACCGTGCTGATTTCCACGGTGTACCCGGCGTTCAAGGCGGCGCGTTCGGCCAATCCGGGCATCCAGCGGCGCTGGCGCATGCCAAAACCCGCGGGCGATGTGTACGACCTGCACTTCCCGTTTACCGTCAGCGCGTACGACATGACCGGGCTGATCAGTTTTCTCGAGGAGTATCTCCTGTCGCACGCGGACCGTTCGGTAGGCGCCTTCGCCGCCGACCAGGTGAAAGTGGAGCATATCGCCGGACGATTCACGCTGTCGGCGATGGTGTGGCTCCAGCCTTTCGACCAGGGCGTGTGCCAGACGTTCCAGCTTCAGACGGTGCCCAGCGACATCGCCGGCATCGATGAGATTCGCATCCTGATGCAGCGGCAGGCCGGCTCCCCGGCTATCTGGCAGCGCAGGCGCCAACACGTTCATCGAGGATGTCCGCCAGCAGTTTATCTTCTGGCGCACCATTGACCACGAATCCATTCAGCATTATCACCGGCGAACCAGCGAGCGGTTCGCCCTGGCAGGAATGGGCAATTAGCATGGCCAGGAAAGGCAGTACAGAACTCCTTGAGTTCAAGGAGATCATGACCCCGCCGGAGACTTTCGTCGACGGCTTCAGTTGGAGCTCGCTCGTCGGCGCGGTTTTCATCGGCCTTTTGATGGTGCCCGGCGCGCTGTACATGGGCTTGGTGGCCGGCATGGGCATGGGCACTGCCGCGCAGTGGGTGACGGTGATCCTGTTCCTGGAAATTGCGCGGCGGACGCACAAGTCGCTCAGCCGCCCGGAACTGTTCGTGCTGTTCTACATGGCCACCGCCGCGGTTTCCATGCCGTTTGAAGGCATGCTGTGGCGGCAATTCCTGCCGCAATCCAAGGCCTTTTACGCCATGGGCTGGCAGGACCAGATTCCCTGGTGGTATGCCCCGACCGATCCCAAGATTCTCGGTCAGCGCAGTTTCTTCATGTGGGAATGGCTGGCGCCGCTGGGCATGGTGATGCTGTTTTCCACCATCAGCCGCCTGGACAGCCGCATCATCGGCTTTGGCCTGTTCCGCGTGACCAGCGATTACGAAAAACTGCCTTTCCCCATGGCCCCTGTCGGCGCGCAGGGCATGACGGCCTTGGCCCAGGCCGATGTGGAGCAAAGCTGGCGCTGGCGTGCGTTCTCCATCGGCGGTGCGGTGGGGCTCCTGTTTGGCGCCATCTATATCGGACTGCCCATCATCTCCAATGCCGTACTCGGCGTGACCATGCAGGTGATGCCCATTCCCTTTGTGGACTGGACGGTCAAGACGCAATCTCTATTGCCCGCCGTGGCCACAGGCTATAGCTTCGACGCCACGTATTTTGGCTTGGGGATGGTCATGCCGTTCTGGTCCGTGGCGGGCGGGTTTATCGCCCTCTTAACGACCTGGATTCTAAACCCGGTCCTGTACGCTGCCGGCGTTTTGAACCAGTGGCGGCCCGGCGACGGCACGATCATGACCTTGTTCAAGAACTTGGTGGACTTCTATTTCTCGTTTATCATCGGCCTTTCGGCGGGTGTGGCGGTATTGGGAATTTATTCAGTCATCACGACGATTCGCCGCGCAAAGGCCATGGCCGATGGCAGGCGCGACGCCTTTGGCATACCCAAGGGCCGAGGCGGTATACCCAACTGGGGCGTGCCGATCGCCTATGCCTTTACCTCGTCAACCTACATCATTCTGAGTGGCTTTTTGATCGATTGGCATAGGGGCGTGATGACCGTACTGCTTATTTACGCCTACCTGTATATCCCGCTCATCGCATATATCACCGCGCGGCTGGAGGGCATGGTTGGCGATGCGATCACTATTCCATTGGCGCGCGAGGTGAGCTTTATCCTCTCGGGCTACCACGGGCTGAAGGTCTGGTTCCTGCCCATTCCCATCGAGGACTACGGCGGCACGGCCACGCTATATCGCCAGGCGGAACTCACCGGTACGAAATTCTGGTCGATCTGGAAGGCGGACCTGTTGTTGGTGCCGTTCATCCTGGTCTGCTCGATTGTTTTTGCCAACTTCATCTGGTCCATGGCGCCCATTCCCTCCGAGGCCTACCCGTATACGCAGACGATGTGGGAATTCAACGCCATGACGCAGGCCCTGGTGTATAGCTCCACCGTGGGCGAAAGCGCCTTCAGCCAGTTCCGCCAGGCCATCAATGGCTGGCACATCGCCGCCGGCGGCATTGTGGGCCTGTCCGGGTATCTGCTGCTATCCGTGCTGGCCCTGCCGGTGATGCTGTATTACGGCTACGTGCGCGGCCTTAACCCGGCGCGTGCCGCACTCCATTTTGCCCATGGTCATCGGCGCGTGCCTCGGGCGGTTCTATTTCCAGAAGAAGTGGGGCAAGATGTGGCGGCAGTACATCCCGGTGATCTTCGCAGGCTTTAGCTGCGGCATGGGATTGATCGAGCATGCTGTGCGTAGGCTTTACCTTCTTGAGACGAGCAATCTTCAATCTGCAATATTAGTTTCGTAGCATGGGCATCTTGCCCATGAGTCGCACGGGCGTCTCGCCCGTGCATAAGCTATTGCAGAATAAGAGTCAGGGGCAAGATGCTCCTGCGACTCACGGGCGGGCCGCCTGTGCTACGAAAGGTTATTCAGAGGTCTCATTTCGAATTTCATGCTTTAGTTGGTGAGAAATGGTTTTGGCAACGTCAAAGACAGATGCAAAAGGCGCCATTAAGCCCATTGTCTCCGTGCGCGGCGTGGAAAAATTTTTCCGCACCGGGCGCGGGGAAGTAAAGGCCCTGCGCGGCATCGACCTGGATATCTTCCCCGGCGAGTACATCTCCGTGATGGGTCCCTCCGGTTCGGGCAAGAGCACGCTTTTTAACATGATCGGCGCCCTGGACAACCCCGACTCGGGCACCGTGATAATCGGCGATGTATCGCTGGGCAATTTAAACTCCCGCCAACGAGCATTTTTCCGCGGCCGTCACCTGGGCTATATCTTCCAGGCCTATAACCTCATCACCACGATGAGCGCCATCAAGAACGTGATGCTGCCGCTGGTTTTAGGGGGGATGAATAAGGAGGCCGCCGCCGCGCGGGCTCGCGCGGTTCTGGAAGAGGTGGGCTTAGGCCAGCGCATGACCCACCTGCCGGATGAACTTTCCGGCGGGCAGCAGCAGCGCAGTGGCCATCGCCCGGGCCATCGTCAATAACCCGACCATCCTGCTGGCCGATGAGCCCACGGCCAACCTCGATTTGCACACCGGCCTGGCCATCATTCAGATGATCAAGGAACTTTCCGCCAAACATGGCGTCACGGTGATCACCGCCACGCACGATCATGAGATGCTGAAGGTTTCAGACCGCGTGGTCTGGATTGCCGATGGGCTCATCGACAAGATCGCCCGGCGCGAGGAACTGACCATCCAGACGGGGGCGGTGCATTAACAGGGGCCGTAGACCGGATGGTCTCTGAGAAGGCGGTCTTGTATTAACTCATTTATAAACAAGAACTTACAAAATCGACAAGGCCGCCAAAGGTTCCATACGGATCCTCACCTGCTTCGCTGCCGAAAAAATCACATTCGCGCGGCAGTCTGGGTAATCTAGGCAAAATAGATAACTTGATTAACCGGGTTATCACCCCCCAAGCGTATCGCGTTGGCGGTCTTGGCGGTCTAGATTTGTTTATTACAAGATGTGCTAAAATAAGTACTTATAACCTATTAGGAAAGATTACAAGACCGCCAACTGGCGGCCTTGAATGCGATTCGGCTTCAACGTTACGCTTGCAGACTTATCAGTATATTGCAGATAGTTATAACCCGTTTTTCCGGGCTCCTTTTTGTGGATCTACAAGTTGACGTCGATGGCAAGGTCCGCTACGTTTCACTGTTGAGTTCAGCCCGCAAAATCGCCGGCCAACGAGGACCCCAAAAATGAAAATGGCGAGGCTATCACTAATGTGGGTTTCGATCACCTCCCTGGTTCTGCTGGCGACTGTGGGGTACGCTGCGAAAACCGGCGGTGCGGCCTCTGCGCCGGCTACGCAGGAATCCACGTTAGCCGGTTTCAAAGATAACTCGCCCCCGCCGGTCATCTATAGCCCTGATAAGACGATCACCGTCCGGACGACCTCCCTGTGCCAGTTCCAACGCAAGCTGGATGGCCAGTGGATCGGCTCTACACTCGCCTCCGATGGCAAGGTCTATTTCGGTTCCTCCAGTCACTCGCGTGATGTCGCCGGGATGTTCTTCCAGTACGATCCCGCGACAAAGAAAGTTACGCCTCTTTCTTCCGACCTGAGTACCACCTGCGGCGAGAACGCCCAGACGATGGTCCCCCAGGGCAAGATTCATTCCTCCGTCGTCGAGTGCAATGGCTACCTGTACTTCTCCACGCACCTGGCCGCGTACTGGAAGTACGCCTACGACCACTACACCGGTCCTCACGTGCTGGCGTATAAGCTGGGAAGTTTGGAGGCCGGTAAACCCGTCTTCCGCGATTTCGGCGTCGTGCGCGAAGGGTTTACCAATTACGCCGGCCTGACGGCCGATCCGGTTAATGGCTACGTGTATATACTCGTGTGCCGCTGGTGGCACGGAGGCGGGGGCTATCTCTACCGCTACAACCTGGATGGCTCGGGCAAGAAACTCCTGGCAGATCTTGGCCCCCGCGGCGGTCAGTGCTTCTTCATGTTTCCCGACAAGCGCGGCGATGTGTGGTTCAGCCATTACGGCAACTTCGGCGCGATCTGCAAGATCGACGGCAAGACGGGCGATCTGACTACCTATCCCAATGCTTTGCCCATGAAGCTCCAGCTCTTGAAAAATGAGTCCAAGCTCGAACCCAATGATGACCCGGTCAAGAACGAGCCTGTCGGCCCTGTGGGGCCGCGCAGTTCGTGTGGGGGCAGAAAATCGACGGCGACCGCTGCGCCTTCAGCATGCACTTCGACGGGGGCATCTGGGAATTCGATGCCTCGAAGGTGCACGATGGCGATGCCAACGGCTCCTGCCGCCTGCTGCACTGGGTCGGCACGCACACGCTGGGGCTGGGCATTGGCGGCGACACGCTCTATTACATCCAGTCGGCCGACCCCAACTGGGCGCGGCCGGAGGAGGCAGCGGACCATCACTTAAAGTGCGTGAAGATTTTTGAACCTGATGCGCCCATTGTTGATCTGGGGCGAATCGTCGATCAGTCCGGCCGCACACCCTATCGCGCCGAGAGCTTCTGTGCCGATGGCAAAGGTCACGTGTACATGATCGGCGACTGGCGCGTTAAGTCTGATGAAATTGGTACGAAGGTCTCCAGCCTCAGCTACGATGCCGACCCCAAGACCGATCCCAATTACCTGGGCAAATACTACGACATGTGGCGCAGGGGAATTCTTCGGCGCCGTAACGGTGCACCATCCCTAAAGATTTTGCCACAGAGGACACTGAGGAATAAAAGAGAGGACACAGAGAAGACAAGGCCGGCCTTTAGACTTTGTTTTTCTCTGTGTCCTCTCTTTTTGGCTCTGTGCTCTCTGTGGCAAGTGTTGCGGCTAATTCTTCCGTCTGCCGGCCAGGATTTCAGAAAGCTCCGGGCGCGAAGAATTTTGCAGGTCAGCAGAAAAGCCGCCGCGCCGACAACCACGCCGCAGGCTACGCGGGCCAGATTTTCGCGCGAGCCCAGGTGAAGCTGCTTAATACCGTTGCCCGAGGCCCAAACCGCCAGGGCCATCACGCCAACGGCGGCGGCGATACGCGCCACGCTGGCCAGCAGCGAGCGGATGCCCAGCCGGCCAAGCCGCTGGCGGAGGACCAGCGAAAGAATAATCACGTTCAGCATGGCGGTGATCGAGGTGGACAGGCCAAATGCCCCTTGGCGAATCCCCGGCACCCAGATGAATACAAGGTTCAGAACGAAGTTGAGCACCACGATGCTGCATGAAATCTTCAGCGGCGTGGTGGTGTCTTTCTGGGCGTAGAAGGCCCGCAGCAGCACCTGCTGGGAGCAAAAGGCCCACATGCCGATGCCGTACATGACGACGACATGCGCGGTGGCGGCCGCCGCGGCGGGGGTATAGTGAGATTTGCCCCCGGAGAACAGCAGCATCGTCAGGGGCTGCGCCAGGAGCATCAACCCAGCTCCGCTGGGTAGGCCCTCAAAGATCGCCAGCCGCATGGCCTGGTTTACGGACAGCCGCAGGTTCACCTTGTCGCCGCGCGCGGCGTACCGGCTCATGAGGGGAAAAACCGCGGTGGCCAGGGCGATGGCCATGACCCCCAGGGGAAACTGATACAGTCGTTCGGCATTGGTGATAACGGTGACCACGCCTTCACTGAGCGGCTTGTGCACCTGCCAGGAACCTAAGCTCAGCACGGTAGAATCCGGCTTGGCGGAAAAAATCCAAGCCACCAGCGAATCACCCAGGGCGTTGATCTGGAGCACGCCCAGCCCCAGCAGCATGGGCAGCATCAACTTGAGCATGCGCGGCACACCCGGGTGTACCGGACGCAGCCGCGGCCACCAAGGTAGATTATGTGCGTGCAGCACCCACAGCACGCCCACCAGTTGGATAATGCTGGCGGCCAGGACGCTGAAGGAAACCACCATCAGTTTGCTTTCGGAGTGTTTCCAGAAGCGTGATAGCACCACCGTGGCAAGAATGTTGCACAGGTTCAGGATGATCGGCGCGGCGGCGGGGTACGTAAAATGCTTCACGCAATTCAGCGCCGCCGACCCCACCGCCACCAGGCAGATGGAGATCATGAAGGGCATCATGATGGTGGCGAAACGCAGGATGAGGTGCATATCCCACTGGGCCGGGGCAACCAGGGCCAGCACGAGCATCACCAGTTCGCCCACGATACACAGCACCGTCATCCACAAGGCCAGGAGGCCCATGACGTTAGCCAGCAGGCTGCCGGGCATCCTTACGGTCGCCTTTTTCCAGGATTTCACTGAAGACCGGCACGAACGCCGCCGACAGCGCGCCTTCCCCAAAGAGCCGCCGAAACAGATTGGGAATCTTGAACGCCATGTTGAAGGCGTCCAGCATCCAGTAGGCGCCGAAGATCCGCGCCAGGGCCACTTCCCGCGCCAGTCCCGTCACGCGCGACAGCAACGTGATGGCGCCGATAAGCTTGGCGGCGCCGAAAACTGGCGCCGCTCCTCGTGGACCTCGACCGGTGGCTGTATGCCGACGGAATTCATGGGGAGGTATTATCGTCGCGGCTGCCCCGGGGAGAAGACGGAAATCTTCAGAAGTGGCGTGGCCGCAATAAGAAAGAGAGACTTACAGAAATAATTCATTTTTCGGCGCACCGGGGGCAATGGCATTTTACGTTAACTTATGAAGGGCAAGGTAAATCGGATAGCGTAGTTGGCCCCTTCGGGATCAGATCATTTTGGGTCAGCATAGGCTGACAGGTGTTGAATCAGTTCTGAGCAAATCTTTCAGATCGCTTGATAAATTTTTAACACAAAGTTGACGTTTCGTTGTTTGACATCCGCGTAAAAGTAGGCTATATCTCGTCAGGGTATTCTCTTTAGGAGAGGGCGGCTTATGAAGAATCGCGGCGCGTTACGAATAACGCGGCAGCGGCGCGTGATTCTGGAAGAGTCTGTCAGCGGTCACCACGCATCCCACCGCGGACGAGCTCGATCAGCGCGTCCGCCGCCGGCTGCCGCGCGTCAGTCTGGGGACGGTGTATCGAAACCTGGAGATCCTGGCCCAGACGGGGGAGATACAGCGCATCGGCGCCGGCGGCACCCAGCGGCGATTCGATGCCACGACGGCGCTGCACTACCACATCCGCTGCACGAGTCGGCGCGGTGGCGGATCTGCCCCTAAAGCCCCTTACGCGGCTGGAGCAGGAGGCCGCCAAAACCAGCGGCTTTAGCGTCACCAGCCATTGGGTGGAATTCCAGGGTATCTGTCCCCAATGCGACGGCAAGGCACGGGCCTAGACTGTTGATTGTTGAGTCTGGGTATTCAGCATGACGGTCTTGCCCTGAGCTTATTTCAATTTGCAATCGGCAATCCTCTGAAACTATTCTTCTCTGTGGCCTCTCTGTCTGCCTCCGTGTCCTCTGTGGCTGATTCACCAGAGGCTCACGAACACGCCTTCAATTCCGAGAGACAGCGCGGGCCCTGTGAAGCGCGCGAAGAAAGCCCAGGCCCGGAATAGCTTGAACTGCCTGCGCTCTAAGGGGATATTTAGCTCCATGAAGATAGTTCACATCATCACGAGGCTGATTTTAGGCGGTGCGCAGGAGAACACGATTCTCACCTGCGAGGGCCTTACGGCCCGCGGCCATGATGTGACGTTGATTACGGGCCCGGCGATTGGGCCTGAAGGGCAGCTTTTAGACCGAGCCCACCGCGGCGGTTACCGGGTCATCGTTCTGGACAACCTGCGGCGCGAGATCCACCCGCTGCGCGATTGGGCCAGCTACCGGGCCATTAAGCGCGAGCTGAAAACCATAAAGCCCGATGTGGTGCATAGCCATTCTTCCAAGGCGGGCATCATTGCGCGGCAGACCGCGGCAGATTGCCGCGTGCCCATCATCGTACACACGATCCACGGGCTGCCGTTCCATCCCTACCAGGCGCACTGGCTGAACCAAACTTACATCTCGCTTGAGCAGCACGCCGCGCTCCAGAGCGATGCATTAATCAGCGTTTGCGACGCCATGACGCACCAGGCGTTGGCCGCGGGCGTGGGGATGCCCCAGCAGTACACAACCATTTACAGCGGCATGAAAATCGCGCCGTTTTTGGATCGCCCGGCCGAGGCGGATGAATTCCGCGCCAGTTTGAATCTGCCGCCCAAGGCCGCCCTGGTCACACAGGTTTCGCGACTTGCGGAGCTGAAAGGCCACGAATACCTCACCGCCGCGGCCGAGCGGCTCGATCCGAAGATTCATTTCTGCCTTGTTGGCGATGGCGCTGTCCGCGGCCAGATCGAAACGGATATTGCCCAAAGGGGACTGACGCCGCGCTTCCACCTTACCGGCCTGGTCGCACCCGAAAAAATTCCCGCTATCATGCACGCCACGGACATTCTCGTGCATTGCAGCCTGCGCGAGGGTCTTGCCCGCGCACTGCCGCAGGCGATGCTGGCGGCAAAACCCGTGGTTAGTTTTGATGTCGATGGCGCCGCCGAGGTAGTGATTCCTGATGTAACGGGCTATCTCCTGCCGCCGCGCTATGAGAGCGGTCTGGTAGGCGCGATTTCTGATCTGGCCAACAATCCCGGCCTCCGCGCTCGCCTGGGCGCGGCGGGGCGGGAGCTCGCCAGCCAAAGATTTCGCGCGGATGTCATGGTGGATCAGATCGTCCGCCTGTACATGCGCCTGGCGGATTTGAAGGGCCTGGATTCGCGGAGGCTTTAACCCCTCCCCCTCCTACAGGGGAGGGTGGCCGAAGGGCCGGGTGAGGGTTCTTCGAGATCATGGCTACACTATTTCTGCAAGCGTCTCCAGATCCACCTTCGCCAGCGAATCCACCACCTTGTTCGCCTGCGCCAGTTTCTCCGCGAGCATCGAATTCGTGACTGCCACCACCCGCAACCCTGCTCCCCGCGCGGCGGCAACTCCCCCGGCCGAATCCTCGATGGCCACACATTTGCCGGGGACCAGTTCCTTGCCGACCGCCTTAGCAAGCTTCTCTCGCGCGAGGTTGTAGCAGGCGGGATCCGGCTTGGAGCGTGTGACATCCTCCGCCGCGACAATCATGCGCACTAGGTGGAACAACCCCATCCCGCGCAGGGGTATTTCGATTTCCTTCCTGGCCGCGCTGGAGCAGATGCCCACGGCCACGCCCGCCGCCGCGGCGGCTTGAATGAGCTCCGCCGCGCCGGGGAGAGGCTTGACCCCGCGCCTCAGAACTTCCTGCACGAGCACCGTCTTTTGGGCCACCAGGCTGGAAATATCTTTCCCTGTCAGCTTCAGCCCGTGGTCTTCGGCCATGTGCCCAAAACTCTCGGCATCGCTGTAGGCGATGTACCGCTCGTAATATTCCTGGTCCGTGATTTCGATCTTGTACCGGTCGCGCAACACGCGGCGGAAGCAATCCAGATGGATAGGCTCGCTGTCGATGATCACGCCGTCGAAATCGAAGATGATTGCCTGTAATCTAGTCAATTTGTTAATTGGTCCGCTCGCTTTGCTCGCTCTTAGTCAATTAGATCGTCATGGGCAATGTTGCCTTTACTAGTTCTCTTGCTTTTCAGTAAGTTTCTTAATCCCTTGCATCCCTTGCATCCCTGCTGCCTCTCTTAGACCCGGAAAAGCTGGCCCATGCGCTTCCCAAGCAGCAGGTTGGCCGCGAGAATCGCTATCGCCAAAAATCCCATGGCATACACGCCCAGCGCGGCGGCCAGGTTCCTGTCGGCGGCCAGGCCCACCAGCTCAAACACCTGTTTGGTAATAGGATAATGCGGCGCGGTCTGGGCTAACACCAGAGAATCGCTCACCTCCAGCAGATTGAACGAAAAGGCCAGCAGCGCCCCGGCCAGTATGTTCGCCAAGATAAGCGGGGTCGTAATTTTGGCAATCGCCGCCAGCCGCGATGCGCCAGATTCTGCGCGGCCTCTTCCAGCGTTTCAGAGGTTTGCTGGAGGCCCGCCGATACGCTGCGGACCATGTACGGCAGTCGGCGCATCGTGTAGGCAATCACCAGCAGGGCGGTCGGGTCTTGAAGCGGCCCTATTGCCTCCAGCACCGTGCCCGGGCGTGTGATCGAGATATAGCCCGCGGCCATTACCAGGCCCGGCACGGCCAGGGGCAGCATGGTCAGGGAATCCAGCGCCGCCGCGCCGACAATCTTGTAGCGGACGACGAGGTAGGCTGTCACCAGGCCAATGGCCGCGCAGAATAGCGTGGAGAACGTGGCATAGCGCAGGCTGTTGGTGATGGCGTTCCACGTGCGCGGGTCGTGAAACACCGCCATCAAATACTGACTGGTCCAGGCCGTAGGCAGTATGGTCGCGTTCCAGCTCTTGGCCAGGCTCAATAAAACTACGCCCACGTGCGGCACAACCGCCAGTAGCGTGATGAAGAGGAAGGGCAGCCAGCACAGAATGTTGCCCATGAATCCCGGCCTGCGCTGGCCGGCGGCAGTGGTTGCGCGGCCGGCCATGGCGCCGCCGCCTCCGCCGAAGAGAATTCTGCCGATGGCATAAAGTCCCACGCTCGTCCCCAGCAGCACCAGCACCATGATGTAGGTCTCCGGTGAGGTGTCCAGGCTGCGCAGGTCATCATAGATCTTCACGGGCAGCACATCCAGGAAGCGGACCATCAGCGGCGTGCCGATTTCGCAGAAGCTCCAGATGAAGACGATGGTGGCCCCGGCAAACAGGCCCGGCCGCATCAGGGGCAGCGTGATGCGCCAAAATGTTCCCCAGCGCGAGCCGCCTAAATTTCGTGCCGCCTCGCCCATGGCCGGGTCGATATTGGCCAGGGCCGCGGCCGCGTTAAGAAACATGATGGGGTACAGGTGCAGCACCTCCAGCGCCACCACGACCCAGAAGGCTCCCTCACCGGCCAGGAAATTGATCTGCGGGAGGTGCAGGGACATCAAAATCAGGTTCACCGAGCCGCCGTTGAGGCTGAGAATTTTTTCCACCGCCAGCGCCCCAACGAACGGCGGCAAAATCATAGGCACCATCAATATGGCCGTGGCGATTGTTTTGCCTCTAAAGGCACAGCGGTCGGCGATGAGCGCCAGGGGCAAGCTTACCAGTGTTGTAATTATCGTTACCGCCGCGGCGAGTTTCAGGGCATTAAAGAACCACATCAACCGGGCGGGGTTGTTGAAGAACTGCCCCAGCCAGTACAGGATGGACTTGCTGGAGGACAGCGGCTCGCGCATCACCGCGGCGATGGGCCATAAGAGGAACGCGCCCAGCAGCAGGATGATCAGGCCAGCCAGAATGTAACGGCCGCGGTGTTGCAGATTGAACTCCACGGAGTTCGGGGACGGAGCACTAAATCTTCAACCACAGGCTCATCGGCGGCCACGGTAAAGAATTTAGTGCTCCGTCCCCAAAGCTATTCTTTGAGAATGCGCTCATATTTGGTGCGGAAGAACCCCATCCAGCCGCTGGTAATTTCCTCAACCTCTTCCGCACTGCCTGTACGAAGCTGCGCGGCCGTCTGATACGTGGCCTCTTCCGTAGCCAGGTTATCGGGCAGGGCGGCAAACTCGTCCATGAGCTGGCGCGGCGAGCCCTTTTCGATAATCCGCTTCCAGGCCTGCCGCAGCAAATGCGCCGTTATCGATCGCGGCCGCCTGCATCAGCTTGGGCAGCAGTTTCGGCACGCGCATTGCCTGAAGGTTGGCATCCAGCTCAATGCCGGTCAGATTCGAAGGGTTTACGTTGACAAGCTGCGGCGGGAATTTTTCGCCGTATCTTTCGTACGCCAGGCGGTTAATCGGCTGGCGGAAAAGCGTACGGCTGACCGGCCCGCCGGGCGTGCCCGCCGGCAAACACCACAGGGCCTGTCCATCGACCGAGAGCACAAACTCGACGAACTTTCTGGCCATTTCGCGATGCGGTGCACCTTTCAGTACGCTGACGGGATCGGGCGTCCACACCACGCCATCTTCCGGCAGCACGAATTTGAGCTGCCCCTCGCCCGCGGTAGCGATCTCCCCAAAGGCGTAAAAATCGATGCAGGTCGCGGCCAGCGCCTGGCCGTTGTGCACGCGCGTGGGCAGGTCGCTCGCCCCGGCCGTGAATCCCTGGCAGTTGGCCCAGAACCCTAGCAATCTCTTCCACCCGGCGGTCCATTTGCCGGCGGATTGCAGGATCAATTCATAGCAGGCCCGCCCCGAACTGCTCTCAGGCCCCGCCGCGATCAAGAGGCCGTTGAACCTGGGGTCGGCCAGGTCTGCCCATCGCCTGGGGGTCGGCAGTTGCTGATCGGCGGCTCCCTTGGCGTTCAGTTCGTTGAGCAACTGGGCGTTGTACAGGATGCCGAAACTGCTGATGCACGCGCCATACCAGCCGGCGTTCGCATCGTATTGCCGCACGCCGTTGATCGTCTGGGGTATCTGCGCCAGTAACTCTGCCGGCAGTTCGATCTTCTCGATGCAGCCTTCTCCGGCCAGGTATTGGTGGTCGGGAGCGCCGCCTCCGAAATAGACATCAATTCCGCTGCTGGCGCTGGAGTGGCCATACAGGCTGCGAATCGCCTTGGTGACGGTTGTCCCGCCGCCCAGGTCGCGGTATTCCACCGTGGCCGGCGTACCGTAATGATCCTCATGCCATTTGGAAAACGCCGCCGCGAATTCCTTTCGCGCCGCATCCGGGTGCGGGCTGATGATGATCAGATCGGCGGACTTGGCCTTCTTCTGGCAGGCCGTCAGCAAGCCCGCCGCCAGCGCCCCGACAACCAGACATACACCCAATCGTGATAAAAGAACCCGTGTAGCCAAATTACCTCTCAATCCATACAGCCGGGCCTAACCCGGCCTCACACCGCGCCGGATCGCCAAATCGCCCATACAATTCTGGGACTTCAGCTTGGCAATTTGCAATCGCAAAAAAGACGCGCGTACGAAAACCGTCTGATCGGGCTTGATTTTTCCGCCACGGCGGGCCGACAATCTACCATGCGTAATGAGTACGGTGAGTAGGGCGGGAGCCAAAGGCAACGTGAAGGCCTCGCACGATAAGGGATTGACCATGCCGGAAAATGAATTCGAGCAGAACTGGGAAGAGAGCAATTATGAAGACTATGTCCCCGTAGCCTACGGCCGCGATGAGGACCAGGCGGCCCAGTTGGTCGATATCCTGAACGATCACGAGATTCCGGCCGAGGTGGGCGAAATGGCCGAAGATGAATCCGGTCAGGGAGTCCCCGTGCTCGTGCCGGTGGAGCTGCTGGATGAGGCCTCCGAGGTTATCGAGGACTATGAGGGCCTCGAAGGGCTCGTCATGGCCGACGATGAGTATGAAGATGATGAAGATGAGGATGAGGAAGAAGAGCTTGAAGAATTAGACGAAGAAGACCTGTACCTCGGCGATGAGGAAGAGGAAGAGGAAGAAGAGGAAGAGGAAGACGGGGAAGAGGGCGAGGAAGAGGAAGGCAAAGAAGAGGAAGAAGAGGGCGACGAAGGAGAGGGCGAAGCTGGCGGCGAAGATGCGGACGACGATTTCAAGTTAGATGATGAAGACGAGTAAAGATGAGTTTTGGTTGTTTGGTGTTTTGGCTGTTTGACTGTTTGGAAAAGCCGGAGAAGAAACGGCAAGTTGCAGCGCCAAATAGTCAAACAGCCAAATAGTCAAATAGCCAAAAAGCCAATATGGAACATGCGTATCTGAAGCGCGATGAGTTCTGGTTATTTGGTGTTTTGGCTGTTTGACTGTTTGGAAAAGCCGGAGAAGAAACGGCAAGTTGCAGCGCCAAATACTCAAACAGCCAAATAGTCAAATAGCCAAAAAGCCAATATGGAACATGCGTATCTGAAGCGCCGGTACCTGGTGGACTTCGAGGCCCACCGCCTGCCGCACATCTTTACCGACACGCTGGTGATCGGCGGCGGCGCCGCCGGCATGCGCGCGGCCATCGAGGCCGCCCGCTTCGGTCAGACACTGCTCATAACCAAGGGCGCTCTTAAAGATTCCAACACCTCGCAAGCCCAGGGCGGCATCGCCGCCGTGCTGGATGAGGAAGACTCCCTCCAGGAACACGTGGATGACACGCTGGTAGCCGGCGCGGATTTGTGCGATGAGCCGGTGGTTCGCTACGTGGTCAGCCAGGCGCCGCGCATATCAGGGAGCTGGTGGAGTGGGGCGCGGCCTTCGACCGCAATAGCCACGGCCTGGACCTGACGCGCGAAGGCGGCCACGGCCGGCGGCGCATCGTGCATGCCCATGGCGATGCCACCGGCTGGGAAATCTCCCAGACGCTTGCCCGCAAGGTGCAGTCCACGCAGCAGATAAAGGTCTTCGAGCACTGCTTCGCCATCGATCTTCTGACCGATCCCGTCGAAGGCGGCCCTGAGGCCCTCTGCCTGGGCGCCATTACCTGGCACGGCCGCTATGGCCTCCAGATGATCTGGGCGCGCCAAACCATCCTGGCCACCGGCGGCTCCGGCGTAATCTGGCGCGAAACCACCAATCCGCCCCTGGCCACGGCCGACGGCCACGCCATGGCCTTTCGCGCCGGCGTCACGCTGGCAGACATGGAAATGATGCAGTTCCACCCGACCACGCTCTATATCGCCGGCGCCAGCCGCAGCCTCATTTCGGAGGCCGTGCGCGGCGAAGGGGCTTACCTGGTCGATAAGAACGGCTATCGCTTCATGGGCGACTACCACCCCGATAAGGAACTCGCCCCGCGCGACATCGTCGCTCGCGCCATCCTCTCGCAGATGGCCAAGACGGAAGGCACCCACGTCAGCCTGGATGTCCGCCACATTGGCCGGGAAAAATTCGCCGAGCGGTTCCCGCAGATTTACGAGCAGTGCCTGGAATTCGATATCGACCCGGGCGTGGATCTGATTCCCGTGCGCCCGGCCGCGCATTACATGATGGGCGGAGCGCGGGTGGATATCGACGGCCGCACGAATATTCACGGGCTTTTGGCCTGCGGCGAGGCCAGTTGCACCGGCCTGCACGGCGCCAACCGGCTCGGTTCAAACAGCCTCATTGAAGCTCTGATCTTCGGCCGCCGCTGCGGCCAGCTCGCCGGCGAAGCACTTTCCGATGAAAACAACCGTCTCACCGTGCGCCACCTGGCCTACCAGAGTCCCGCCGCGGTGAAGACCCAACTCGACATCTCCGACATCCGCCAGAGCCTGCGCTCCGTCATGTGGCGCAACGTCGGCCTCCACCGCGTGGCCCAGCCGCTGGCCGAGACCATCGACATCATCAATTTCTGGTCCCGCTACGTGCTGGATAAACCCTTCGACACGCCCGCCGGCTGGGAAGTCCAAAACATGCTCCAGGTCGCGCGGCTGATCTCCACCGCGGCCCTCAACCGCACCGAGAGCCGCGGCGCCCATTTCCGCGATGATTTTCCCCAGCCCGATCCCGCCTGGCGCCGCCATCAACTGCTGCGGCGCGGGAAAGATGAATTGATAGTCGAATAGGGTGCTGCAACCCCTCTTCCTTGGGAGAGGGTGGCCCGAAGGGCCGGGTGGGGGTGCAGCCGTGTTCTCGTTTTACCCAGCTTGCCTATCTTGCCCAGATTGCCACGCCCCTGATGATGTTGCGCATCTTGCGCATCTTGCGCACCTTCACCGAAAACGCCCATTTTTGGGGGGGGTTTTCGAAGATGCGCAAGGTTGCGCAAATTCGACCGTCTTGCGCATCTTTCACCAAAAACGCCCAGTTTTTAGTGATTTTCGAAATTGCCCTTGCGCATCTTCGACGAAAACCCCAATGTTATTAAGATTTTCGAAGATACGATGGTCGCCGGTTGCCGGGTGCCGTGGCTGCAACCCCTCTCCCTTGGGAGAGGGTGGCCCGCAGGGCCGGGCTTGCCCTGCATAGCCTTTGGCGAAGCGGGGTGAGGGTGCAGCCACGCTGGAAAACCATCTGCGAGATAGGCAAAGGATAGTCATCCAGGGAAAATGCTGCAAGACGAGCGGTAGAAAGGGGATCCTGTGGCGAGGCTTGAATCTATTCTTCTTCCTCAGCTTTTTTCCCCCCGCGGCCGCGGCGGCCGCCTTTGCGGCTGCCTTTGGCGCCCTCGATAATCGCCTGCGCATCGCGTTTTTCCTCAATAGCTTTGCGCACCTCATCCAGCAGGTCGGTATTAAAGCTGTTGCGGCAGCGCGGGAAGCCCGAGCAGGCCACGAACTCGCCGCGCGGACCCTTGCGGATTACCAGCGGCTTCTTCTTGCACTTGGGGCACATCAAGCCGGTTTCCTGCGGCGGCTCCTTGGGCGGCCGCGCAAGCTGGATGCCCGCGGGAACCTTGTCCGTGCCGTCGCACGCCGGGTATTTGTCGCAGCCCATGAAAGAGCGAATGCCTTTGCGTTTTACGGATGTCCTGCCGCCGCACTTGGGGCACACGCCGTGGACTTCCTCATCCTTCATCACCTTAAGCGGCGTACCCTCGGCGTCGCAGGGCATGATGCCCTTGCACTCCGGATATTTCTTGCAGCCTAAAAATGCGCCAAACCGGCTGCGCCGCATGATCATATCGCCGCCGCACACAGGGCACGCGCCGGCTACGATCTTCTGCTCAACCTTCTTGCCTTCACGATCGATCGGCGAAGTCTTCTTGCACTCGGGATAGCCCGTGCAGGCCAGGTAGCGTCCGCTCTTGCCCCAGCGGTAAACCATGGGCTTGCCGCACTGGTCGCAGACATACTCGGAGGGCTCCGTCTCCGCCCTGGCGTGCTGCATCTCTTCCAGCGCCCGCTCCAGGTTTTCCTTGAAGGGCCCGTAAAACTCCCGCAGGACGGAGATCCAGTCGCACTGGGCCTCTTCCACGCGGTCCAGTTGGTCTTCCATGTGGGCCGTGAAGCGCAGGTCCATCACGTGGGGGAAGTGCTTCACCAGCTTATCCGTCACTTTTTTGCCGATGTCCGTGGCGTAAAACCGTCGGTCGATCTGCTCCACGTAGCCGCGGTCCTGGATCGTGGAAATGATCGAGGCGTACGTGCTGGGCCGGCCGATTCCCTCGGCCTCCAGCGCCTTGACCAGCGAGGCCTCCGTATAGCGCGGCGGCGGCTGCGTGAACTTCTGCAACGCCTCCAGCTCCACCGGGGCAAGCTCCTGCGCTTGATTCAACGGCGGCAGGATCTGGTCCTGCCCGCTGTCGCTGATGCCGGCTACCTTCAAAAAGCCGTCGAACACCAACTGGCGGCCCTGGGCGCGAACTGCGCCTTACCCGTGGCCGTGTCGGCGATGATTGTGGCATCTGTCACATTCCACACCGCCGGCACCATCTGGCACGCCACGAATCGCGTCCAGATAAGTTCGTACAGGCGATACTGGTCCGCACTCAGCGAAGCACGCAGGTCCTGCGGCCGCCGCCGAATATCCGTGGGGCGAACCGCCTCGTGCGCCTCCTGTGCGCGGCCGCCGGCGGTGTAGCGATTCGGCTTTTCCGGCACGTACCGCTGGCCAAATTCATCGCCGATAAAACTCCGCGCGGCGGTGACGGCCTCGTTCGAGAGGTTCAAACTGTCCGTACGCATGTAGGTGATCAGGCCGACGCTGCCCTCGCCGGGCACATCCACGCCTTCGTACAAGTCCTGGGCGATCCGCATGGTGCGGCTGGCCGCAAAGCGCAACCGCGTGCTGGCGGCCTGCTGCAATGAGGCGGTGTTGAACGGCTTAGGGGGCCTCGTGGTGGACTGCCGCTGGTTGACGGCCTCTACCGCAAACTTCGACAGCGACGCGGAAGTTCCATACAGCCGCGTGCGCAGCTCGGTTTTCTCGCGCAACGCCCTTGGCCTTTTCATCCGTGGTGTGGCGTTCGTCTTCAATCGCCACCCCCAGAGCCTCGACAATCTCGCGCGCCTGCGCCGCGTTGTGCAGATCGACCGCTCCGCCTTTCCAGTGCGTCAGTTCGGCCCAGAAGGATTCTCTCTCGCCCAGCCATTCCTGCTGCGCATCGCGTGTGGGCGGGTTGCCCACCTCGTCGCGCCTGGCCAGGAAGCTCCGCCACTGGCTGGCGATGTCCCCCGCCTGTGCCAGTTGCGGCGTGAAAACCGCCTCGATGCGCCAATATTCTTCCGGGTTAAAGGCCTCGATCTCCCGCTCGCGGTCCACAATCAGCCGCACGGCCACGCTTTGGACGCGGCCGGCCGAAAGGCCGGTGGCCACCTTTCTCCATAAGAGGGGGCTGATTTGGTAGCCCACGATGCGGTCCAGAATTCTCCGCGCCTGTTGGGCGTTCACCCGGTTCAGTTCGATGGAGCGCGGGTGGCTGAAGGCTTCCTGGATGGCCGACTTGGTGATCTCATTGAACACCACGCGGCGGATGCGCTCGGCGGGCACCTCCAGCGATTCGGCCAGGTGCCAGGCGATGGCCTCGCCCTCGCGGTCAAGGTCGGTTGCCAGAAAAACGGCCGGCGCGCCGGCAGCCTGTTTTTTAAGCTGGGCCACCGTCTTTTTTCTGTCGGGAGTGATGACGTACGTGGGGGTAAAGTCGTGCTCGATATCCACACCCATCTCTTTGGTGGGCAGGTCGCGCACGTGGCCCATGGAGGCCGTCACGAGAAAATCCCGCCCCAGATACTTATTGATGGTCTTGGCCTTGGCCGGGGATTCCACGATCACCAGGTTGCGGCCGGTCGGGGCCGCACCGTCGGCCTTGGACCGTGCGCTGGAGCGCTTCGGCTTGCCTGCTGCTTGCCCTTCAGTTGTCTTTGGTGTGGACCTGGCCATACTGTCTTTATCACTTATTAGGCCCGACTGACTTAACCCACGGGCAACATCTTGGACAAATCATAGAGGCCTTGTCAACCCCAGGCGAAATTGCCGGGGGCCGGCAAAAAGCCATTTTCGCTTCTTCCAAAGGGATTTACAGGGGGCTTGGGGAAAGACCTTAGGAATTGCGGATTGCGGATTTCGGATTGCGGATTGAACCAGACGGGAGAACGAATTCGTCACATGCATAATGTCTCTTTGAGGTTTTTTTCGGTGGGAACGTGCTTTCCAATGCGGGCAATCCGAAATCCGCAATCCGCAATTGGCTGAAATCGGAAATGATCTCCCGAATCGCGGGAAAATCATTCCGCGATGACAAACTCCCTCTCCATCATGAACACGTTGTCGTTCCGGTACAGGATCACGCGGTATTGCGTCGTGCCACCTTTCTTATAGACCTCATCGGCGTCGAAATAGATTTCCCGCTGAACATCCGTCGAGGCCCAGACGAAAGATTCATCCACTAACGGCCGCTCGGAATTAGCGGGCACAATCACCACGCGGAAACGGTTCCGCGCCGCCTCGGGCGGCAGTTGGATGATAATGGCCGTGTCTTTATCCGTGCAGTTGAACTTCTCGGCGTAGGTCAGTTCCTTCGTGTCCGGTTTGCAATACGCCGTGCGCAGGACCGTATCCCCGTCGGTTTTCACCGTTACCGTGGTGGTGGTAAACACCTTCACCATCTTTTCCACCACCTGGTTTGCCGAGCCGGTCACATCGTTCGCCTTGGGGCGGATGTACTCCGACTGGATTTTCTGATCCGTGGCCGTGGATTCCGTGGAAATAAACAGGTCGCCGTCGGGCACGCTATACATGCCCGCCCGCGCCGCCACGTACCACACCTCGTTGGTGTACTGGATAATCGCCGGATAGTAATAGGTGTAGCCTGAATACGTGGGCAGGCCGCGATAGGGGTACAGCGAATAGTTCTTCATGTTGTCGATGTCGTTGTAGCTGAACATGTCGTGGTTGACTTTGTCCACCGTGCCCAGGATCACCGCATCGATGCCGCCCAGTTCCGCCACCATGGCCGCCGCCGCGGCGGCATCATCCGTCGGCAGGTTCAGCCCCTTTTCCGCCAGGCGCGCCACGAGCTGCTTGGGGCCGATGACGTTGTACGAGGCCGTCTCTTTCAGCCGTTCGGCCAGCCGCCCGGCGATCACTTCATCCACGCCGGCCTCGGAGGAGCGGTTGTTAAACGGCGCCACGGCCACCACGCGCACCTTTCCCCCCATGTACGGCGGAATGCTTTCGAACTGCATGCTCCTCTGGTCCTCGCATCCCGACGCCAACGCCGCCAGCAGCATGATGAAAAACCAGTTTGCTCTTCTCTCCATGGCCGCACCCCTTTCCAAGAAATGCCCTCTTAATAATATGCTTCAAAAGAGTGCCATTCGCGTCGGGCGCGCTCTCCGGGGGCCTAAAAAAACTGCGAATATCGAATGACGAACACGGAATGCTGAATGTTGAAGTAAAGAGCTTCGGACACCAGTAGCCACCATACGATCGAACCGACGGCTTATTCTGACTTCATCATTCGACATTCCTTGTTCGATATTCGATATTTCTCTTTTTCTCTGCCTCCCGCGCCAGGTTGCCAAGCCTGGAGAAACAACTTAATCGCCACTTGCTTTCCGCCGATAACCCCTCTGGCGGTGCTACTGCCGTAAGGCACTGGCGTGAGCCGGGAGGAGTTTTCATGGCAGATAATCCTACGCAACTTGTGCAGCCGCAAGAAGTTGAGGAACGGGACGGCGAGGACCGCCGCAAGAACCGTCGCGACGGCGCCGTTGAGCGCCGCGGTGGCGGGCTGGACCGCCGCGTGGGCCTGGACCGTCGCCGCGGGCCCGGCCGTCGCCGCAGCGACACCCGCCGCTCCGCCGAAGAAGGCGAAATGATGCAGGATCAGTTTGAATTCCTGCTGGCCATCGAGGAATACAAGCGCATCAACCGTCGCCCATTCCCATCCTGGACGGAAGTGCTGGACATCCTGCACGCCCTGGGCTATCGCAAGGTTGCCGAACCTAAAGCTTTGGAATAAAATACCTATGCGGTGAAGTGTGTCGGCCGTCTAGGGTGATGGCCGCGCTGAATAAAAAGGCGCTGCACCGCCGATAGGTTATTCGGATGCTGGGCAGCTTCAAACTCGAGCTTTCACTTCAGATCGGCCTGGTGGCCGTGCCGGTGGCGCTCTATTTCCTCGTTTTGGGCCTGCTCAACAGCCAGCGCCGCCCGCAGATCCTGCACGGCCGTCTGGACTTCGCCCTCCTGGCGGCGGCCATCGCCCCCATGGCCGCTGTGCCCGTCCTGAACTGGATCGGCGTGAACCTCATAACCATCGCCGCGGCCATCGCCGTGGTGGTCCTGGCCGTGCTGGCCCTGGGGCCCGCCAAGCGAAAGTGCTGGGTCATCTACAACATCGATAAGGCCGGCGCCATCCGCTGCCTCGATCGCGCACTGCGCTTGGCGAACATTCCCTTCGAAGCGCGCGGCGACCGCTTTGATTTAGGCGACGGCGCCACCATCGACGTCTCGGGCTTTCCGCTCTTAAGGAACGTCACGATCCGCATCAATTCCAAGACCGACCTTCCCGCCACAACGATTGCATCGCTGGAAAGTGAGCTGGCCCGCAGGCTCGCGCATCTGGAAGTGGCCGTCAGCCCCATGGCCGTCAGCTTCGTGCTGGTCTCCACGGCGATGATCGTCGCGCCGCTGATCCTCCTGTCACAGAGAGTACCTGAGTTAGTGCGATTGCTGTCGGGCTCCTGATCCACTTCCACAGCGTGATGCCCGATTCAAATCCTAAGTTCTAAATCCTAAACAAGCACCAAATCCCAAATTCCAAATAAGACCATCGGCCGGCACTTTGGAATTTGGTGCTTGGAATTTGTTTAGGATTTAGAGTTTAGGATTTGGGATTTTCCATTGGAAAGGTTCGATATAATCACACCCACCATGGCCCAATCCGCCACATCCTCAAAGGCAGGCGGCAACGCCGCCGCGAGCAGGCCCTACGCATCGGCCTCTGTCGCCTGGTGGGCCAAACCCGCCTTTAAAACCGCCGCCCCCGCGGCCGCGTTGTTCTTACTCGTTCTGGCCGCCTATTGGCCGGCGCTCAAGGCGGATTTCATCTGGGATGATTCCTACTGGCTGGGCAAGAATCCCGTCGTCTGGGCCGATCAGGCACCCTGGGGCTACTGGACCAGCAGCAAGACCGCCGACTATCTGCCCCTGACCGCCACGTTTTTCTATTGCCAGCAACGGCTGTGGGGGGACCGGCCTCTCGGTTTTCACGCGACAAATCTGCTCCTGCACGCCCTGGTAGTCGTGGGGCTGTGGCGCTTGCTCAAGCGGCTCAGTGTGCCCGGGGCTTATCTGGCCGCCGCGATCTTTGCCGTCCACCCCATAACCGTGGCCTCCGTCGCCTGGGTGGCCGAGCAGAAGAACACGCTGTCCATGGCGCTGGCGCTGGCCAGCATGCTTTGCTACCTGCGCTTCATGGACCGCCCGCGGCGCGGCTGGCTGGCCGCGGCCGTAGCCATCTTTGCGGCGGCGCTCCTGGCAAAATCATCCGTGATTGTCCTGCCTGTGGTGCTGGCCGTGTGCGCCATCCAGTTGCGCGGCAAGCTGACGGTGAGGCTTGCCGCAACCCTTCTGCCCTTCTTCCTGCTGGCTTTGGTAATATCCGTGATCACAGTGGCCTACCAGCACGGCAACGCCATGAGCGAGCCGGTGGATGGTCCGGCCAACCTCCTGGAGCGGTTGGTCCTGGTGGGGCGGGCCATCTGGTTCTATCCGGCCAAGGCGCTGCTGCCCGTGCGGCTGTCGATGGTTTATCCCCGCTGGGATGTACACACCATCACCGCCGGGTCCATCATCCAGTTGGCGGCATTCCTGGCCGTTGCGGCAGCCCTCTTTTTCTTTCGCAAGAACCGCCACGTGCGGCCGCTGGCCCTGGCGCTTGGGTTTTATTTCCTGGCCCTGATGCCGACGTTGGGCTTTGTGACCACCTCCTTCATGATGCACTCCTTCGTGGCCGACCATTGGCACTACGTGGCGCTGCCGGGCATCATCTGCCTGATCGTCGCCCCCGCCTGGAAGTTTTTTACTCACCGCCACTCCGCCGCACTGCGCTATGGCGGACTGGCCCTGGCGGCCGCCGTCATTATTTGCTTTATCGTGCTGTCAAATCAGGAGGCGCGGGTGTACGCCGGCCCGATTCCGCTGTGGCGGCAGACGTTGGCGGTGTATCCGCAGTGCCTGGCGGCCCAGACGAATATCGGGGCCGATCTGGTCGAAAAGGGCCAGTACGATGAGGCGCTCGAGCATTTGCAGGAGGCGGTGAAACTCCAGCCGCAGCGGGCATCAGGCTATTACAACCTCGGCCTCTTGTATGCGCATCAGGACAAATACGAGCCCGCCGTGGAGTATTACGAAAAGTCCCTGTCGCTCAAGCCGCGCTACGCCGATGCGCATTACAACCTGGCCCTGGCCCTCTCGCACCTGGGCCGCTTTGATGAGGCGGCCGTGCATTTCGAGCACTCGCTCCAGGATCGCTTCGTGGAGGATCCGCCCAACGTCGTGGCCGACCGCCACGAAGGGCTGGCCAGCGCCCTGGTGAGCCTGGGCAGGCCCGAGGATGCCTTGCCGCATTACGACACGGCGCTCAAGCTTGTAGCCAATCATCCATTGGCCCGCGAAAACCGCCGCAAGGCCTGGCACGCCCTGGCGCTGAAAAAGGCCGAGGCGGGCAGGCTCGATGAAGCCATGGTGTTTTTTGACAAGGCCCAGGCCGAATCGCCGCGCGATGGGAGCTTGTGGCTGTCTAAAGGCGAGGTGTTGCTGAAGGCGGGCAAACTGGATCAGGCTCAAGGCTGTTTCACGCGCTTAGAGCAGCTTGAGCCCGGCTGGGCGCAGCACAGCTTTGCCATGGGCGGCCAGTTGCAGGGGCAAGGCAAGGATGCCGAAGCCGTCGATGCCTACCGCAAGGCCGCGCTGGCGCGGCCCAATTACGCGGCCGCGCTGAATAACCTGGCCTGGCTGCTGGCGACGACGAACGACGACCACCTGCGGGATGGCAAAGAGGCGGTTCGATATGCCACGGCGGCTGTGGCCGCGGCCCCACCCGCGCAAAAGAATACGATGCACCTTTGTCTGGCCGCCGCCTATGCCGAGGCGGGTATGCGTGATCAAGCGGTCGCCGCCGCGCGTGCGGCCCAGGAAGTGGAAAAGGCCGCCGGTCATGCACCCCAGGTTGAACTGATGGAAAAGCTGATCGCCTTCTACCAGAACGGCCAGACCTACCGCGATTTCGCGCGGCAGCCGTAGCATGGGCGTCTCGCCCCTGAGTCCCACGGGCCTCTGGCCCGTGGTTTGTTTGCAGCCACGCATATTCTGTCCCATTTTGTCTGTTGTTCTCGGGTACCTTGCGTGGTTATGATCGGAGAAAGACCAATACGGTGTGGCTGAAACGTATTCGTACTGTTTTGCTGTGCGCATGGATAGTCTGTTTTTCGTTATTACCTGCAATCGTCATATGTGTGGCGAATAGGGCGCTAATTCTTACCGGCGTTAACCGCCTGACACCGGAAGCTGAGAGCATGATAGGGCGCTGGTTTGGTGTGTGGGCGACATGGATATTTGCGACTTTTATTATTTGTGATATCGTCTTCCTAAGACTAAGGAAAAGACTTGTCCATCGCGAAACCTTATCGCTAATCCATCAATAACGTTGATGATTTACGGCCGGGTGCCGTGGAGGAAAGCGCGTAAAGGGTTGGTTGAAGGAGCGAAACGCCCATTGATTGCTTGTGTTCTTGGTCATTTTGGACCCTGGACAATCCCGCATGATATTGCCGGCTTATGTGGGAGGCCTGAAGGGCCGGCAGTGTGTAGCCGGCGGCGTAAGCCGCCGGAACAGGCCGTCCAAATCAAAAGCCCCAAGGGGGCGACAGGCCTTGAAGATCTGCCGCCCCGTTGGGGCTGAAAAACCGGGGCGCTGATACCGGGGGCTCACGCCCCCCGGCTACCAACTTTCGCCCCTTCGGGGCTGCTTCGTGCGTTTTCCTCCGTGGCTGCGGCTTTTGCCCTTCGACAGGCTCAGGGCCGTGAGACGGCAGTCACGCGGTTGCGAATAATCTTCGTGCGGCGGTCTGGGCCCGCTGGCTTAGTCTTTAGTTCTTGGTCGGCAGATACTCCTCCCGCACTGGCGCAAACACCTCCACGGCGACAGAATCCTCCAGAATCCGCGCGCCGTGTTCTACGCCGCCGGCGATGCACCAACTGTCGCCGGGCCGCACATCGTGCTCTTCTTTTTCAATCGTTAAAACCATGTGCCCGCGGACGAGATATCCCGTCTGCTCATGCGGATGGGTGTGCATGGGCAGTGTGAAGTCACTTTCCAGCAGGAACTCAGTCATCAGGGTCTTGTCGCCGTAGCAGAGCGTTTTGATGCGCACGCCCGGCAAGCACTGGCTTGGAACATATAACGCTCGCCCGCGGCCGCTATGAGCCGCGCGTTAGGCCATTTTTGAAAAGTTCATAGGTGTAAATCGGCGAGGATGGGCGATGCAGGACCCTAACATCGGCCTTAAATAAGCGCTACGACCTGGTAAGATGGGTAAGATAAAAACCCGCGATTATGCAACCTTGCATAAGGCCGGCTTATTTTACAAGGACTTACGTTATGCGTTATGCAATATTGCATTGCATAAAAACGTGAATCTGTTAGGGTCACCCAAGGATTGATTACAAGTTACAAATTACAAATTGGCTCTGATGCCGGTCTAAATTTGTCGCTTGTAATTTGTCACTTGTAATTTGTAATTTGTCCTTTAGAATGTCTCGATTCGACTAAGGCCCGGGGAATTTATCCGGGACCTGCAAGAGGTAATGCCATGAAAGAAAAGATTCATCCCGAGTACAAAGAAGTGGAAGCCACCTGTGCCTGCGGCAATAAGTTCAAGACCCGCAGCACGGCCAAGAGACTGGCGGTCGACATCTGCGGGCAGTGCCACCCGTTCTACACGGGCAAGCAGAAGTTCGTCGATGCGGCCGGCCGCGTGGAGAAGTTCCAGCGGAAGTTCGGCGGCAGTTATTTCGCCAAGGGTCAGGCAGAGAAAAAGTAGCTTTCCGAAATCTTACCGCCGGCCTGGGCGGCTTGTGCCTGCATGAGTTGAGCGGGCAACGGCTGCCGGGCCGGCGTTGTTTTGTGGTGGCACAGCCTTTCCAGGCTGTGCTGAAAGGCTGGAAAAACAGGCTGGAAAGCCTGTTCCACCAACAACGTATTTATGGCTGATCCTATAGAAAGACTGCTCGCAAAGCTGGCCGAGCTGGCCGAGAACTACGACCGGCTCCAGGGCGAGCTCAATGATCCTTCGATCGGCCGCGAACCTGCGCGGCTGATGAAGGTCGGCAAGGAGTATGCGCGCCTGGCCAAAATCGCCAGGCCCTTCCGCGACTACCAGAAGCTCACCCAGCAGGCACAGCAGGCCCGCGCCCTGATGGAAGAAGCCGGCCAGGATCCGGAGATGAAGTCCCTGGCCGAGGCGGAAGAGCGGGAGGCCGGCAAAAAAGCCGAGGCCGTGCTGGAAGACCTCAAGGCCCGCCTGGTCATGAGCGATGAGGAGCAGATCGACTCGGTCGTGCTGGAGATTCGCGCCGGCACCGGCGGCGATGAAGCCGCGCTCTTCGCCCGCGACCTGATGGACATGTACTTCCGCTACGGCGGTAAGCGCGGCTGGAAATTCGAGACCCTGTCCCTCAGTCCCTCGGACCTCGGGGGCATTCGCGAAGCGGTGATCTCCGTGCGCGGCGAAGGCGTGTGGCGCGAACTGGCCTTCGAAGGCGGTGGGCATCGCGTGCAGCGCGTGCCGGAAACCGAGGCCCAGGGCCGTATTCACACCTCGGCCGCCACGGTGGCCGTGCTGCCGGAAAAAGAGGACATCGAGATCGATATCAACTGGGACAAGGATGTGGAAGAGCAGACCATGCGCGCCTCGGGTCCCGGCGGCCAGAACGTGAACAAGGTGGAATCGGCCATCAAGCTCAAGCACCTGCCCACGGGCATCACGGTCTCCATGCGGGATGAGAAGAGCCAGCACAAGAACCGCGCCAAGGCGAGGCGAATTTTGGCCGCGCGCGTGCTGGACCACTTCCAGCAGCAGCAGCACTCGCAGGAGGCCGCGGCCAGGAAATCCATGATCGGATCCGGGGACAGGTCCCAGCGCATCCGTACGTACAACTTCCCCCAGAACCGCTGCACGGACCATCGCATCGGCTATAACGGCAACCTGCAGCAGATCTTGAACGGGGAATTGGAAGATCTGATTAATACGCTGATCGCCCAGGAAACGGCCAAGCGCCTGGCCGCGCTGTAAGAAACAGGCCACAGGTTGCAGGGTACAGGTTTCAGGAGAAGCCGGAAAAAGGCGGTTTCAGCCTGCCTTGCGGGCTTCAGGAAAAGCCGGAAAAAGATGGGAAGTCCTGTAAGAATCACCAGTCTTACAAATCCGCACGTCAAAGCCGCAGTGAAGCTGCGCGATGGCCACCATCGCCGCAAGCTGGGCGAAACCATTGTGGAGGAGCAGCGTTCCATCCAGCGCGCGATGGATGCGGGGCTGGAGGTGCGGGAGCTATTCGTCTGCCCCGAGCTGGCCGGCCCGTCCGGCCAGGATTTCGCGCGGCTGTTGGCGAATCAAGGGATAACGGTTTTCGAAGTCCCGCCGCAGGTGCTGGAAAAGCTGGCCTATCGCCAGCACCCCGAGGGATTGGCCGCCATTGTGAAGACGCCGCAGCACGCCCTGGCCGACGTGCAATGGCCACAAAACTGCCTGCTGGTGGTGGTCGAGCATCTCGAAAAGCCCGGAAACCTTGGGGCGATTTTGCGCTCCCTGGATGGGGCCGGCGGCAGCGGGCTTATATTGTGCGATCGAGTGACCGATGTTTATAATCCGAACGTCATCAGGGCCTCCACAGGGGTTGTTTTCAGTGTGCCCGTTGTCGAAGCCCCCGTTGAGGAAGCCGTGGCGCTGCTGCACGCGCGCGGCGTAAAGTTGCTGGCGGCCTCGCCGCAGGCCGCGCAGCCGTATACATCGATAGATATGACTGGACCGGTGGCCATCGTGTTGGGCTCGGAGCATCTGGGGCTAAGTGAGGCCCTGGAAGCGGCCTGCGATGCGCAGGATTTCCATCCCCATGCGCGGCCGCGCGGATTCACTGAATGTGGCCGCCGCGGCTACGGTGATCCTGTTTGAGGCGGCTCGCCAACGGAAAGGCGGCACTTGATGTTTTCGCCTGCATCCAATTGGTTTAGGCGTTCTTTGCTTGGCGCCACGCCCTCGCGCAAGTCTTGTTTGGCGCTGGTCGCGGCACTTATCGGCGCGATCATCCTGACCTCCGGCTGTGCCACCCGGACCAAGCAATATGTTTCCCGCGACCGCATGCGCAACGGTCTCATCATCGTGCTGCCGGGGATCGAAGGCCGCGGCCTGTTGAGCGAAGCCATCGTGGCCGGCTTGGCGGATGCCAACATCGATCAGGCCATCCGCTATTACGACTGGGGCTGGCCCGTGCCTGTCGCCGGCCTGGTGGTCAACCAGGTCGACACCGTCCGCGCCGAAAAGAGGCGGCCCGGCTGGCCAAAATAATCGAAGATTATCAGGAGGACTACCCCGGCCGGCCCATCCACCTGGTCGGCCATAGCGGCGGCGCGGCGGTGGCCGTCTTCGCCGCCGAACAGTTACCCAAGGACTGCGTGATCGACGACATTATCCTGCTGCGGCCAAGCCTCTCGGCCGGCTACAACCTGAGCAAGGCCCTGGACCACTGCCAAAAGGGCATCGTCAACTTCTGGTCGCCCGCCGATGTGGCACTGCTCATGGTCGGGACGACCGTCTTTGGCAACCTGGACGGTTTTCATGGGCCGGCGGGCGGGGCCCTGGGCTTTGTCAAACCGGAGGATGCAGAGGCCGCCGCCAAGCTCCACCAGCTTCCCTGGTCCGTAGACATGATCTTAACCGGCAACCTGGGCGGCCACTTTACGGTGGCGGCATCCTCGTTCGTCAAGAAATGGGTGGCGCCGTGGGTGCTCGTCCACGAGTGGCCGGCCACCGCCACAACCCAGCCTGTGGAGCCGGCGGACCGGCCCAACGTCCAACCAATTTTCGATGAGCCGCAATCGAAGTAATCGCCGATAAAATCACGATGAAATCCCGTACCGGCTAAGCCGAAAAGACCGCTTGTAAGGCCCTTGTCGCCTTTGCCGGCGCGGCGGCAAAGGCGCAGTTTTTTCGGCCATTATTCCCGAACAAAAAAGAGCCGCCGCGCGTTAGTATGGGTAGGAAAACATCCCTGGAGAGGCTACATACCTGGAGGTAATGCCGTGTTTGACTCACTCCACACCGCTCTGGAAACGCTGGAACCTCGTCTACTCCTGACTACCGGTACTGCTTATCTGGATTTGCAGATTGACCAAACGGATCACACGTTTGCCGTTTATGCCGATGCGAGTACGGGCGACAACCTCGGCATTGCCGGCTTTGACATCACGATTTCCAACGTCACGACGGCCAATATGGACGCCCCTTATGTGTATGACCCGGCGGTAAAGACCACGCGGGGTTTCTTTTTGCAGCAGTTTAGTCCGCAGTCAGGCGAGGCCTTCGGCGGGCAGAATGTCGCGAATAGCAATAGCCTCATTTATGGAGTAGGGCAGACCGCCGGCACGATCAACGGTACTTCCTGGGATGCGCACGTGCTCCTGGTGGACGGCACATATACAGGGAATAACCTGCCGGCCATTGACTTCGCCGGCGCGACGGTGAACGTGTTTAGCCTCACTCATGATGGCCAAAGCGACTCCTCGACTGTTTTGCCGTTTACGGACGAGTTGGCGGCGAGTGTGCAGGATGCCGAGGTGGACCACGGCACGCTGTACAACTCCCCGTCACTGCTGTCCTACGATTCCCTGGATCCCAGCCAGCTTGGCACTCAGCACAGTTTCATGTTTTCCACCGACCTCGTGCCCGGGAATTTCAGCTATAGCTCGATCACGCTGACCACGCCGGACAACCAGATCTATGCCCTCAGCCAGACGGCCCATACCTCGACCACCCAGACCTGGGGAATGTTCACCGCCGATCCGGCCGACCTCGCGCATTTCACCGATGGGACGTACACGCTGAATCTCACGCTGGGTAGCACCACGGTCCAGGTGCCGGTGCAGCCGGACAATCCCGCCGATGGCCAGCCCATTGCACCGGTTGCTGAAAAGCCCGTCATCACCAGCCCGCTGTTGGGCAGCTTCGGCTCTTCGCTTACGCCGACCATCCAGTGGCAGGCGGTCGATACGACCTCCGGCGATGTGGTTGATCTGACTAGTGATCCGGCGGTCACATCCATCCAAGTGATGCTGAAGGACCTCACAGCCGATCATGTCGTGGCCCAGGCCACGCTAACGGATACATCGGCCACAAGCTGGAGTCCCACGCCCCCCAATCTGACGGCAAACCATGTGTACCTGGCGACTGTGACATTTATGGCCGAGGATACCGGCACGCTGGACAACGTGTCGATGACCAACTCGACCTCCAGCTATACGGGCACGGTGTTTAATACGGTGCCAAGTCCGTTCACCTCGATCACCCAGGTCTCCATGGACACCGGCGTGGTACACAATGGCTCGGGCACGACGACCTACTCCTTCGACTTCAATGTGGCGGCCAGCTCCAGCAGTTGGATGAAAGCGGCGTACCTCCAGACGCCCGATGGAACCTGGCGCCAACTGGACTGGCTCAGCACCAATCCCTGGACCTTCCATGTTGAAAGCACCACCGCCGCCGATATGTCGGCCTATACCGATGGCGTCTATACGCTCTGGATCGACAAGGGCAGCGATGTGTACGCCACGACCACGTTCAACTTCCAGAACGTGGACCAGCCCAACCAGACGCCCGTGCTGGTTTCCCCGGCCCAGGCGCGTACCGATGTGTCGTACACCACGGCCTTCCAGTGGCAAGCCGTTTCCAGTGATTCAAGTATCAAAGCCATGGCCTTTAAGCTGTACCCGACGGCATCGCCGCTCACAGCCACGACGGCCAATATTGGCAATCTAGCTCAGACGTCCTATCAGCCCGCCAATCATCTGGCCCTGTCGACTCCATACACCTGGGAACTGGATCTTATAAACTTGTCGCCGGTGATCCCAAACGCCAATTCCATCCCCGCGCAGATGAGCAAGATCACCGGCGCCAGCGCCCAGTTCACCAGCGAGGCGCCCAAGCTGGACCTCCAGTTGACATTGGGGGCCAAGGTCACGATGCCCTGGGTGACGGTTTCGGGCGCCGGCGCGAAGATCACCGTGCCGGTGGTCGTCACCAATGGCGGCAATACCGCCATGCCGCTGGGCAAGCTGGTGAACATCAGCGTTTACGCCCGTCCCGACGGCTTAGACGATAACAGCAGCGATGTGCTCTTGAAGACGCTCGCTAACCAGTCCGTGAGCGGCCTGGGTATCGGCAAGTCCAAGGCTTTTACCGTTTCCGGGGCCACGCTGCCCATCGCGCTGCCGGATGATCATTACCACATCGTGGCCGTGGTCGAGCCGGTGACGGACCCTGCCTTCGATCCCGACCTGACCAACAACGTGAAGGCGACGCCGGGCACTATCGACGTCCTGCAAGGTTACGTGGACATCACCGGCACGCTGGGCGCTTCCACGCTGCCGGCAGCGGTTGTGGCCAACACGGCCCTGCTCAGCAAAAAGGTCACCATCAATGTAATCAACAGCGGCACCGTGTCCATGCCGGCCGGCCAGGCCGTGGATATTATCCTGAAGGCCCACCCGCTTGCGGCCGGGCAGGATATGTCGCAGGATTTGGCCTTGGCGACTGTGAACACCGGGAAGTTGTCCATAGGCGGCCTGGCCGCGGGCAAGAGCAAGGCCTTTTCCATCCCCGTGAATTATTCCGGTGACCTTCTGGCAGGGCAGTACGAAATCTACGCCGATATCGAGCCGCATACGGTTGCGCCGCACACAGCGCTTACGGAGGAGCATAGCGACAATAACCTGGCGATGCGCAATGCCACCACAGGCCAGCCTGTGTATCTCTTTTCCGATAGCACAGCCATTGCCGATCTGGGCGTGACCTTGGGAACATCAGCACTTCCGGCCACAGTGCCGGCGGATACGGCGATTTCCGGCAAGACCGTCCAGGTGACCATCACGAACATCGGCAGCCTGGCCATACCGGCGGGGCAGTTGGTGAATGTGACCGTGTCGGCCAAGAACACCGGCGATCAGAGCCTCACTCCGCTGGGTACACTGAGCAACGTCTCTGTGGCCGCTCTGGCTGTGGGCGCAAGCAAGAAGGTAACGGTCGCCATCAACCAGCCTGACGGCCTGCCTGCAGGCGAATATCAACTGGAAGCACAAGTCCAGCCAGCGCCGCGCTCTCCGAGCGAGACGCCGACGATAACACCAGCGACGTAACGGCGATGGGCCAGGGCATCTCCCTTATCTCCTCGGCCACTGCCGGCCCAGACCTCGTGCCGACGATCGGCACGAATATGGCGCTGCCGGCAACGACGGTTTTCAGCGGCGACAAGACCAAGATTACCGTGCCCATCAAGGTGACCAACGCGGGCGATGCGGCCCTGGCGCACCCTGGCGGCCATCGACATTCAGGTAGCCCTGCGGCCGGCCAGCGCCGAAAACGATGCGCAGGACATCACGGTGGCCACGCTGCACAGCCAGTCGGTGAGCCTGCTGGCGGCCAATGCCTCCAAGACTTTCAATGCTTCCTTTACGCTGCCCATCGGTCTGGATGCCAACGACTACACCATCGTGACCAAGGTCGACACCAACAACAGCGTGACCGAGCTGGATGAGACGAACAATACCGCTGGCGCACTAACGGCCATCGGCGATGTCCGGACGATCCACGTCGTCCGCGGCTTTGTAAACCTGTCAGGAGTCTTCGGCACATCAACCGTGCCGGCGCACTTGACGACGCTGCAAGCGATTTCCGGCAAGGTCAGCGTGAGCCTCCAGAACATCGGCCGCGTGGCTATGCCCGTCGGCCAGGTGGTTACCATCAATGTCTATGCCCACCGTTCGGGCGCGACCGACACGCTGATGGGTACGCTGACGACCTCCATCGCCAACCTGGCTGCCGGGGCGACCAAGGTTCTTTCCGTGCCTGTCGCCAAGCTGGCAGGGACCCTGGCTTCCGGTCCGGCGTACACCTTTGTGGCCACGATTGCTCCGACGCCCACCCCTGACGACCTGCCGTCCTCGATTGATGTTGGCGGCACGGCGCCTACCCTGACCATCGGCTAGGCCGCCGGCTCACACCGGATGAAAATCAGCGGGCCCCGGAAGCCAATCTGGCGTCCGGGGCCTGTCTTTTCTCCCCCCACCGTGCGCGGCCATCAAGCGGCCGCTTCGATTTAAACCTTAAAGGTATACCCCACACCCATCATCTTAAGATTATAGCGGATCAGTTCCGTGGCCGCCGGTTCGCAGCGCAGGACGGCCGGGGCGCTCCCACGCGTCCGATCTTCAGCACGTATTGCCCGTTCTCCTGGCCCGTCGCCAGCTCCAGCTTGTCGGTCATCCAGACCTCGCGCTGGATCCTCGTCTTGCGGTACACCATCCGCCGGTCGGTCATCACCAGGCCCCCCAGGCCCGCCTCGGCCTGGGCAAAATCGCTGTCGCGGACATAGCACAGGAAGCGCTCGCCGGGGGCCGCCTTGTACCAGGCCTCGATTCGGTTGCGCACGGGCAGGGGCAAGGCCCGCCAGGCATCGGCCTTGTGCTCGCGCAGGGCCTCATCCAGCAGGGCGTAATCCTCATGGTCGCGGCCTAAATTGCGGGCCAGGAACTCCATGGCCCGCTTCAATGAGGCGATGCCCAGCTCGCATTGCTCCCAGCCTTCCTCCACCATCGGCCGCACGTGGGTCATGATCGCCCCGGCCGGCGTGCAGCGATTGCAGATGAAGTACGGCATGGGCAGGTCAAAGGGATGCGGCAAGTTGGGCACGTGCGGCAACGCTTCCAGGAGTTTATTTGCCGAAAGCCGGTGCAGGACCTCCGCCCCGATAGCCGTGCCGATGTCGTGCTGCGTCAAAACGCCGGGGTCGTGCCCCTGGAACTTGCTGGTCCACATTACCAGATGCGTTTTTAACCCCTGCCCAACGCCGCAGCCCAGGCAGCAGCGCGGCAGCGATGCCCGAAACGACACATCCTCCAGCAGCCGCGAGGGAAATACAAAAAATGCTCCCAGCACATCCACATGGCTTACGCGCAGCCCGGATTTTGCGCCAAAGCTGGTGGGCGCCTTGCGAACGGTGCTGACAGGCCCCGGCCTGGGCGGTCGCTGCGGCGGGATGGCGCGTTGCGGCACGGGCTTGGGCGCCGGCTTGGGGGCGGCCTGTACTTTTTGGGGAACTGGCGCAGGCTTGGCTGGACCAGGCGCGGCGGCCACAGGTCGCTGCACAACAGCCGGCGGGGGATTGGCCGCGGGGGAGGGCGCGGGCTTTTTTGCCGCCGCGGCGGGCCTGGCCTGCTTTTCCTCGATGGCCGCCACATCGTGCGTCTCGCCCGATTCATCCCGGTCGACGGCGTCATTGCCCTCGGCCAGCCAGGAGGCGATGGAATCTTCCAGGCCGCCGGCCTTGATGAGAAAGACATGCCCGCAGCCCTTGCACTTGGCGCACTTGCCGATGTAATCGACAGGCGCGTGCAAAGTCGCCTGGCATGAAGGACATTGTATTGCTATCATTTCCATCGACGCGCTCCCGGCCCAAGCGCCACCCAAGGCGGATCAGGACAACTCCTGCCTTGTAAGAATCGTCAAATCGACTCTATGAAATGCAGCTCCATTGGCAGCCTTCTCAATAAGGCCGTGTCCATAAGTATTTTACCGCCCCCAAAACCAAAGGGGCAAGCATTGCGCAGGCTGATCGCTTACGGATTTTTCAGGGTTCGTAAGGGAAATCGGTTCAGGATACAGGGTACAGCTTACAGGCACAGGAATCGGGTCTGCTGTAGAGTGTCTTCTCTGTGCCCTGTGCCCTGTACTCTTTCAAGTTTGATCGCCGGATTCGGACTGAGAGCCGGCCTGATCCTGTGGCATGGAAATGCCTCGCCCTGAACGCTGTGGTTTGCCGCCCGGGCCCTCGCGGCGCTCGTAGGCCTCGACCACTGTCTGCACCAGCCGGTGGCGGACGATGTCCATCTTATCCAGCGTGATGAAGGCGATGCCTTTTATGCCGGAGAGGCGATTGCGCGCATCGATAAGGCCCGAGACGGTGTCAGGCGGCAGGTCCGTCTGGCTGTCATCGCCCGTGACGATCACCTTCGAGCCGTGGCCCATGCGCGTCAGGAACATGAGCATCTGCGAGATGGTCGTGTTTTGCGCCTCATCCAGGATGATGATGCAGTCGTTCAGCGTACGGCCGCGCATGAAGGCCAGGGGGATCACTTCGATCAGGTCGTTGACCATGAATCGCTTGATCTGGTCGAAGCCCATCATGTCGTGCAGGGCATCAAACAGGGGCCGCAGATATGGATTCACCTTGGCCTGCATATCGCCGGGCAAAAAGCCTAGTTTCTCGCCGGCCTCCACGGCCGGCCGCGCCAGGATCAGCCGCTTCATCCGCTCGTGCTTCAAAAGGTGTACGGCCATGGCCACAGCCAGGTAGGTCTTGCCCGTGCCGGCCGGGCCGGCGCAGAAGATCATGTCGTGCGTGCGCATGGCGTCGATGTAATTCTTCTGCCCGGGCGTCTTGGCCTGCACGATCTGCCCGGGGATGTACACATCCAAAAGTTCGCTGGTCTGGCCTTCCTCCTCCACGGCGGATTGGGAAATGGCCTCGGCCACGTGGGCGGTCGTGAGGTGCTCCTGCATGGAGGCCATGCGCTGGAGCTTGCGGACGACCGCCGCCGCGCGCGCCACGTTGCGCGGCGAGCCGGTAATGCGGATCTGCCCGTCCCGGGCGAAAATCTGGACATCCAGCGATTCGCGGATCAGCTTGAGGTTGCGATCCGCCGGGCCAAAGAGCCGCAGCCGCACCTCAGGTTTGTCCAGCGTGACGGTAAGTTCCAAATTGAGCTACTTTCAAACAGAAGGTTCATAAACGCCGCGGCAATCAGGCCACGGCCACGTTACAGCAGCATTATAATCCACAGGGCATAGGCCACGGGGGCGGCGATCAGGGGCGAATCCATAATGTCCATCACGCCGCCGAATTGGGGTACCAGGCGCCCGGCGTCTTTGGCGGCGGCCGCGCGCTTCAGCAGGCTTTCGCACAAGTCGCCAAACTGGCCCACAAGCCCTAAAATCAGGGCGCCGACCGCCAGCTTCCATCCATCAATTATATTGGTGGAACCTGGGCCCAATAGTCTCCAAATAACGCCCGTGACCACCACGCCGATGGCCAGCCCGCCCACCAGACCTTCCCAGCTCTTGCCGGGGGAGAGCCAGGGAATCATCTTGTGTTTGCCGATGAAGCTGCCGGTGAAGTACGCGCCGATATCCGTCACCTTCACCGCCGTCAGGAAGAGCACCAGCACGGGCAATCCGGCCGTCACGCGCAGCGCCAGGATGGTCGCTCCGCACAGGCCCAGGTACGCCGAGAAGAACACCGTGGTGGACAGCCGCACGATCGCGCGGTCCAGGCGGTAGCAAATCATCTGGCAGGCAAAAGCCACCACCACGACGGCCGCCGCGATCAGCAGCCACAGCGCGGCGGCGGGAAACTTTACCGGCTGCATCCACACCGGCGCGGTGGAAACCACGGCCGACATGATCACCGCGGGCAGCTCCATCACCGCCAGATCGGCCATTTTGGCCAGGCGCGAGAGCTCCGCCGCGCCCACTGCCGAAGCCAGCGCCACCAGCACGCCCACAGGCACACCGGTCAGTGGGTGATGCGTCGCCTCCAGCCAGTAGTCCAGGTAGAGAATCCCCACCAGCGCCGCGATCATGATCAGGCCGAAAACAATCCGCTGTTTCATGGGATCTATTGCGCGCGGATTGGCTGCCGATTGCAAGTGTTCTTGGGGCTAGACAACCAATTGCCACTTTCGAGTGTAAACGGTTTACACTCGAATGCACTAACAGCAAACTTTCTCAATTGGCGGTCTTAGCGGCCTTGAGCTTTTCCGCAAGTCTTTTCTATTAATATAGTTAATGCAAGACCGCCAAGGCCGCCAATGATTACTCTCAGTGCTGACTGCGCACAACTTGGCCCTCTTGGCCCCCTTTAAACTAACTTCTTAAGAATAAAGAACTTGAAGAGATTTTCTTGTTGGCCCTTCTTGGCCTCCTTGGCCTCCTTTAACTGTAACACTTATGTAGGCAAAACGATCTGTATCGAAAAGCCTGGTTGGCAATATAATCTCGCCACCGTCTCAAGTTGGAAAAGAGCTTTGAAAGCCCAAGGCACAGTGAGCGAAGTTCCTGGCCGCACCGCCGCGCGGAGAGAAGTGGTCTTTTGCCAGGATGGTGCGCGGGAGGTGGTTTTCAAAAACCTTGAATTGCTGTGCGACCCGGCCAGGTACGAAGGCGAGATGTTCAAGAAAGTTCAGTCCAGCTCATCCAGAACGGTCTGGCGCTGTTTGATTGATGGCCAAGGGTACTTCCTCAAGCATTTCCATACGAATAGCTTCTGGCACAAACTCGGTAGCCTCATTCGCGGGGATGATGCCCGCCGCGAACTCGTCATCAGTCAGTTGCTCGCCGCGGCAAAAGTGCGGACGGTTGAAGTGGTGGCCGTCGGCCGCACTGGGAAACGAAGCTGGATCTTAAGCCGCGAGATCGCGCCGGTGCTGCCGCTCAATGTCTGGCACGATCGTCTTAGCAGCCAGGGCCGGGGCGCAGGCAAACTCGCGCGGCGGGTAGGCAAGTGCCTGGCCGCGGAGCTGGCGCGAATGCACGCGGCGGGGCTTTTTCACGGCGACCTGCACACAGGTAATGTTTTGCTCAAAGATTACACCGGCGCGTGCGAGCCGGTGATTCTCGACCTGCATCGCATTCGCCGGCGCAGGCCGACCAGCCGCCAGCGGGCCATTGATCTGGCCATGCTGATGTACGACCGGATGCACATTACCACGCTCGGCCAACGGCTGGCCTTTCTGCGCGATTACCTGGCGGCGGCAAAGTGTGGCGGCACGCTAGTTCGCTGGGCCACGCGGGTCTGGGTGCACGAAAAACGCCGCCGCAGGAGCCAACTGCTCTCCCGAGATCGGCAAATCGGCCGGTCCGGAAATTTCTTCGCGCGCCTGCGCCTCGGCAAGGGCTGGCGGGCCTGGGTTGTACTCGCCTGCCGGCGGCCCAGTGCTTCGACAGTACTTGCCGGCAAATCCATCCAGTCCGGCCAATGGCGACAGTTGCTGCATGACCTGCTTAAGCAAAAGGGCGCCGATAAAGCGGCGAGCGCACATTCTCCCACTTGCCAGGTAGAGAGTTGGACAGTCGAGGTCAACTCGCTGCAATTGCGGATGCGCATAAAGCGCTGGGGCGGCGGGGGCCTCCTGGCGGCCATTGGCCGGAAATTCCGGCCGGACAATGCGCGGCGGCTCTTTCACATGGGGCATGCCCTCGTGACGCGCAGGATTCCCACGCCATTGCCGCTGGCGGCGCTGGAGAAACGGCGTTTTGGGCTGGTGCTGGAGGAGATTCTCATTACGGAGGCTTTGCCCCAGGCCGTGTCTCTGGAGGAATTCGCCCGGCAATCAGCGCCGCAGGCCGCGCCGGAAACAGCGGCACGCATGAAAGTACTCGCGGAGAAGCTGCTGTTGAGTTTGCACCAAGACGGCTTCAGCCTGGGTGCAGCTGATCCGCGATTTCGCCTGGATGATTTGCTGGTGGAAACAGATCCGGCGGGACAGCCGCGCGCTGTGTTGGGCGATTTAGAGGCGGTGAAATGGCCCCTGTTCTTGCTTTGGGGGAGGAAGTTGAAAGAAAGGCAAAATCTGAAGAAGCTTCTTTTCCAAATGTAATTACAAAGTACAAGTTACAAATTACAAATTGGGAAGTGCGTCGTTCCGGCCGTTAATTTGTAACTTGTAATTTGTACTTTGTAATTCAGATGCGTGAGCGTCGTCCACGCCGCAGCATTGCGGCCGCGCCCAGCAGCAGCAGGAAGCTTGCCGGCTCGGGGGCAGGGGAAATTTCCGCTATGGCGGGTCCGGGTCCCGTCTTCGTGCGATTGTACCAGCGTTGCCACATCAGGAAGTCGGAACCATCTACAATGCCGTCGCCTGTGCAATCACCCTGTAATAGCCCGGACGTGCCGTTGTTCTTGTAATAGCCCCTCTGCCAGATGAGAAAGTCCGTGCCGTCGGTTCTACCATCCAGGTTGAAGTCGCCCGGCTGGGTGACGAGACTGGAATCCTCGACGACGAGACTGCCGCCCCAGGCCAGGCCATAATCCTCGTGGGTCAGCCCCGTGCCGGAAAAATCGGCCGTGACTTTCAGGGCATACTGGCCGGGCTTCAGTTCATTCAGCGTGGCCGGCTGGTTGGAGTCCGTCCTGCCGCGGTAGATATCTTCGACATTATCAACGGTGGACTGGCTGGCATCTATCTGCGAACCCAATGTGAGGTTCGAGGCGTTGTATAGCTGCAAGTCCAGATTGGGCAGCGCCGAGTTCCAGTTCCAGTTGAGCACCGTGGAGAAATTCCGCACCGCACAACCGGCCGGTACGGTCATGTAGTACATTTGTGTATTGCCGGAGGAGGTAAGCGTGTTGAAATTCCAGCCATCGGCGATGGTCGTGGGCAGCTCATACGTGGTGGCGCTGGCGGCGTGCTCGCCGCCGGTCAGGATATGGTAGCTGTTGTACAGGTTCACCTGTCCCGCGCCGTAAACAGGATCCAGCGGGCTGGTCGTGGTTCTGCTCCAGCCGGGGAGTTTCGTGGCGCCGGCCATGAGAATGGCTTTCATGACCTCAGAGTTGTGACGCACATCGGTATAGGCGGAGTTGTTGTTGGCCGTCTGGTAGAGATCGGCCGCCACGCTGGAGACGATGGGCGTGGCATAGCTCGTGTAGTCCATCGGCGCCACGATATCCGGCTTCATCCGGCCGGCTCCATCGACGGTGGTCAAGCCAGAGGCATGGTTGCCGCTGCTCAAACCGACTGAAAGTGCATTGTAGCTGCTGGTTAAAAGGTTCGGAACCGGTCCCGTGCCGTTGCCGGTTGCCACCACCGACAGAAACCCATATTGCACGATGGCGGAATCGAACCTCTGTAGAAGCTGTTGATCTGCGGATGAGGATCCCGTGGTTCCTATCCAACTGTTATTTTCAATCTGGTTGGTTTCATAGAATGACGAGTTTATCCAGTAATCGGCGTCATAAGCATTGATACTGGTGATTCCCGGGCTCGCGCCGCGCTGCCGTACAGGTATTGCCCGACCTGCGTGGCATGTGGAGATGGGGCATACGATCCGGATTCAATCGTGATCGTCTTGCCCGGAAAGAGATTGGCGTCAGGTGCGTATTGGTGGGTGTTCGGGTCATACTCAGCTTCAATCTGACTGACGCCCACGCCCGTGCCGTTCGGGGCGGCGCCAAGGCCCATCTCGGCCTGAAGCTTGGTATAGCCGATGTCGTCCAGATAATCGGCCTGGGCGGCGCAAATGGCGCCGAACAACGCCACCAAAAAGAAAAAGCGCGGCGACCCGGCTACACCCAGAATTTGGGCGGACCCAGAAGACACGAAAAGACCTCTCTTTTATGAACCGCTCGAACTGAAGCGTGGACATACTCGTTACTTCCGAATGTCCAGTTGTTAATATAAGGCGGTTTTGCCGGGACGTCAAGGAGCATAAAAGCCGCATTATCAAGACTTTATTGTAAGTTCATCGAATCTTAAAATTAGCGTATTTGGCACATGGACAACAACTTACAGCCCTCTAAGCCGCGACGCATTCTCATCATCAAACCCAGCGCCCTGGGGGATGTGGTGACGGCTCTGCCGGTCCTGCGCGGCCTGCGAAGGACATTTGGACGTGAGGTCCAGATCGATTGGCTGCTCGCGCGGCCGTACGTGGACCTGCTCAGGCATGAGCCACAATTGGATCACATCGTCGAATTCGACCGCTATGGCTATGCTCGCATGGTCTATAGCCCGCTAGCAGCGGCGGCTTTTTGGCGATTTTGCCGCAATTTGCGGCGGGCAAAATATGACTGGGTAATAGACCTTCAAGGTCTCTTTCGCAGCGGTTTTTTGAGCAAGGTAACGGGCGCCCAGGTTCGTGCCGGGTTCGCCGCCGCGCGCGAGGGAGCGGGATTGTTCTACACGCACGTGCTGCCTCGCCACGAAATGCCCGCCCACACCGTGGACCGCAATATCGCCTTGGCAAAAATGCTGGGCATTGAAGCCTTGGCATCGGGTTTTTCGCTGACCGTTCCTGAGGAAGGACGAGAATGGACGGAGAATTTCTGTCGGGAAATCGGAGATAAAAAGTTTGTCATGGTTGCCCCGGCCACGCGCTGGAAGACGAAGCTTTACCCCACAGGCCTTTGGCAAAAAGTAGTGCAGGAATTGCAGCGGCACGCGAAGGTGGTGCTGATTTCAGGACCAAAAGAAAGAAAATTCACCGAGCCGTTGTCGCGTGGGGACGGTGTTATAGATATTGCGGGCAAGACAAATCTGCCGCAACTGCTGGGCCTGGTGGCGGCGGCAAAATGCGTGGTCTGCTGTGACTCGGCCGTCATGAACATCGCGGCGGCTCTTTCCACGCCGGTAATAGCGCTCACAGGTCCGACCGATCCGGCCAAGACCGGCCCGTACGGGCAACTGGACCGCGTGATTCGATCGCCCCTGGCTTGCCGGGGCTGTTTGCGCCGCCACTGCTATCGCCACTCTTGCATGGAAAGCATTGACCCTGCAAGAGTTGTGGAAGCGGCCAGGACGATTCTGGATGGGGCTTGATTCGTTCATCTCGGCAACGGTTTTCGTGATGAATTGAGTGGAGCGACTGAGGAATTTCCTCAGTCGATCCAGCCAGGACGTCAGGTGCGGAAATTCCGCACCTGAGGAATCTCCGGAAAAATATTGGACAAGGGTGGAGCGACCATCTTCTATATTTCCCTGAGAAAGTTTCTATTGGCGTCGGCATCTGGTTTTTACACTGTGCAGGAGCAAGAGCATGGAAAAGGTGCGCGTGGGCGTTGTCGGCTGCGGCATGATCAGCACCATCTATCTCAAGAACATGACCACCGTCTTTGGGGGTATTCTGGAGGTGGTCTCGTGCGCGGATATTGTGGATGGCCGTGCGCTGGAGGCCGCGGGCAAATGCCAGGGCGTACGGGCTGTGTCCGTGGATGAATTGATCGACGATGACAGCATTGAACTCGTCGTGAATCTGACCATTCCCAAGGCGCACGCGGAAATCGCCATGCGGGCCATCGGGTCGGGCAAGCATATCTACAACGAAAAGCCGCTCACCATCATGCCGATTGAAGCTCGCAAGTTGCTTTCGGCCGCCCAAAAGAAGGGCCTGCTGGTCGGCAGCGCGCCGGATACGTTCATGGGCGCCGGTTATCAGACCTGCCGCGAACTGATCGATAATGACGTCGTCGGTCGTCCCGTCGCGGCCAGCGCCTGCATGCTCTGCCGCGGACATGAGCGATGGCACCCCGCGCCGGAGTTTTATTACCAGATCGGCGGCGGCCCCATGATGGACATGGGCTCGTACTATCTCACGGCGCTCATCAGTTTGCTGGGACCGGTGTCGCGAGTCACGGGCTCCACAACCGCGAGTTTCCCCACGCGCACGATCACCAGCCAGCCGCTGGCCGGCAAGGTTGTGCCGGTGGAGGTGCCCACGCATATTTCCGGTATCCTGAATTTCGCCTGCGGCGCCGTCGCCACCATCACCACCAGCTTTGATGTATGGCACACGCAGGCGCCTAAAATGGAACTGCACGGCACGAAGGCGTCGCTGGTCATGCCCGATCCCAACACATTCGGGGGGCCGATCTACCTGAGACAAAGCGATCAAAAAGACTGGCAGGAAGTCAAAGTTTCGCGGCCATATGTGGAGAACAGCCGCGGCCTGGGCATCGCAGATATGGCACGGGCCATTCGCACCGGCCGCGGCCACCGGGCCAGCGGCCAGATGGCCTATCACGTGCTGGACCTGATGCACGCCATAAACGACTCCTCCGCGCGAGGGCGGCATTTTCAGATGGAAACCACTTGCTCGCAACCGGCCGCGATGGGGCAGGGTTTGTCTATTGATTGAACGGTTGGCAAAACTCTTCCGGTCTTTGTCCGATAATTCGCTGCTCCTGGTGATCGGCGCGGCGGCGGGATTAATCTGGGCCAATCTCGCCCCCGATAGCTACGAAAACTTCCGCCAGTTCCCCCTGGATGTGGCGCCGTGGTTTCCGTTCTATGACATGCTCTCCGACCACGGCATTTCCATCCTGGCCGTGGTGAACGACGTGCTGATGGCGTTCTTTTTCGCCGCGGCCGGCAAGGAAGTCTGGGCGGCCATGCTGCCGGGCGGCGCACTGCGCAATCCTCGCCACGCCGCCACGCCAGTGATCTGCGCCATCGGCGGCATGATCGGGCCGGCGCTGCTATACCTGCTCGGCGCGGGCCTGCTGGGGCAACTGACCCACCTGGGCAGAGGCTGGGCCATTCCCTGCGCCACCGACATCGCCTTCAGTTATATGATCGCCCTGGTGGTCTTTGGCAAAGGCCATCCCGCCACGGCCTTCTTGCTGCTTCTGGCCATAGCGGATGACGCCCTGGGCCTGATCGTGTTGGCCGCGTTTTACCCGACCAAGCCCGTGCACCCGCTGTTTTTGCTCCTGTCGGTCGCCGCCGTGCTGCTGGCGTTTCTCCTGCGGCGGTTCCGCCTGCGCAGCTTCTGGTGGTATATCCTGCCCTGCGGCACGATGTCCTGGCTGGGTTTCCACCTGGCCGGCCTGCACCCGGCGCTGGGACTTTTGCCCATCATTCCGGCGCTGCCTCACGCGCATCTCGGTCAGGCCGCCGTGCACTGGGGAATTTCGCCCGGCAACTGGGCGCTGGATAAGTTCGAGACATGGTGGCAGCGGCCGGTGGATGTGTTTCTCGGCATCTTCGGCCTGGTCAATGCCGGCGTTCCCTTGCGCACGGAGGCAGTGCGACCTGGCTGGTCCTTGCGGGATTGCTCCTGGGCAAGCCAATTGGCATTTTTGGCAGCGGCATTGTCGCCCAGAAGATTCTGCGGCTGGCCATGCCGCCAGGCATCAACTGGCGCGTACTCCTGGTGATCGGCTGCGCGGCGGGGATCGGCTTTACCGTGGCCCTGTTCGTGGCGACCGTCGCCTTCGCCCCGGGCCCTTACCGCGATGCCGCCAAGATGGGCGCACTGCTTTCCGTGCTGGCCGCGGCCTCGGCCGTGCTGGCGGCGGCGCTCCTGAAGGTGAAGCGGATGGGGTGATGACTTTTCACTGCCGCGGCTAATTGACTAATGGACAAATTGACTAGCACTACAACGCCATCTGGGCTCAAGAAAGCTCAGGCGGCCAGACGATAGTTCCTTTCGGGAGCGCTTTTCCCGAAAGGAGATACGGCATGGATGCCAAGCAATTGCGAGAGCTCAAGCCGATGTTGGAACAGTACTTGGGACAATTTGACGACTGTTTCAGCCGCAGCGAGCCCTGTGGCAACCTGCGGGTTTACGTCAACGGTCAATTGTCGGATCTGCCGCGCAAGAGCATCGAGCCGATGGCGGACCGGGCCGACGTTCCGCCGCGGACGCTTCAGCAGTTCCTGTCGCTGGCAGACTGGGATGATGCGCGCATGGCCCAGCGGTTGATGCAGATCGTGGGCGATCAACACAGCCACCCCCTGTCGATTGGCGTGTTGGATGAGACGGCCCATCCCAAGAAGGGCGACAAGACCGCCGGCGTGCAGCGTCAATATTGCGGCGCCACGGGCAAGGCGGATAACTGCGTGGTTACGGTGCATATCAGCTATGTGGCGGGCGCCTTTCACACCCTGCTTCCGGGGGAGATGTTCTTGCCGCAGGAATGGTCCGATGATCGTGCTCGGTGCCGGGGGGCGGGCATCCCGGACACAATGCAGCATCGCCCCAAGTGGCAGATCGCCCTGGAACTGCGTGCCGCCGCCGTGGCCAACGGGATTCGGTTTGAATGGATGACGGGGGATGAAGGTTATGGCGAAGTGCCGGACTTTCATCGCGCCCTGGACGAGTGCGGCCAGCGCTACGTCCTGGAAGTGCCGTCGATTTTCTACGGCTGGCTGCGCGAACCGGAGGTTCTTCAAAAACAGCATCGTGCGGCCACGCGGCGCGGCCGGCCGAGGCATTATCCCCGTCTGAAGGTCAAGACCCTGCCCTGCATCCAGGTTCGCCACATGCTGCGCTACGGGGCAGCTTTTCGCAAACAAGCGTGGCGGAAGTTCCATGTCAAGGACAGCACGGTGGGACCGGAGGTTTGGCAGGTCAAGGCGGCGCGGCTGTATTTGAAACGGGATGGTCTGCCGACGCGGGCGCATTGGTTGATTGTGGCCCGCAACATTTTGGCGCCGCAGGAGGTGAAATACTTCGTCTCCAACGCGCCGGGTGGCACGCCGCTGGAGGTGATGTTGCACGTGGCCTTCACGCGGTACAGGGTCGAGCAATGCTTCGAGGTGGAAAAGTCCGAGTTGGGGCTGGACCATTTTGAGGTTCGCCGGTATCGCTCCTTGAAGCGTCATCTGCTGCTGACGGCCGTCAGCCACCTGTTCCTGGCCACGGTTCAGGAACAGTGGCGGGGGGAAAAATCCGCAGCTGACCGTATGCCAGATTCGCCAGGCGGCCGCGGCGCTGGTGCGTTCCCTGTGGCTGACGGGACAGGTTCGTCAAAGCTTCCTGGCCAGGGAGGCGGAGATTATTACTCAAACGCAGGCACGAAACGAGAAAGCGCGACGCTGCCACGTGAAAACACGCAAGCGACGGTTGCGTAGCCTTGGCATTCGAATATCGTCAATACGTTGCTGCATAATGGATCAGGTGGCGTTGTAGTGCTAGTTGACGGCCAAAAAGAGCCGCATTCGCACATAATAGGGACGTTAACGGCCTGTTCCTCCTCTCACAACTCACCCTTACTTCTATCAGGGTTTCCCTTAGCCAGAACTAGGGCCGCACTTAGCACACTTCCCGGCTGGGGCCCGATTGTTCAATTTGCCTTTCGCCCTTATCGTTTGCTTAGCACGCTTGAAGCAGCACTGGGCGGGCGAAAAAGTGAAGAACGATCAGGTTCAGTTAAGGTGTGTGAGTGTTATGTGCGGCGTGTGTGAAAGTGTGAGAGGGCATATCAAACGGGATTATCCTCCAGCGAGTCACATCTCGCCCAAGGGTACCCATGGACGGGTCTCATTCGGGACCTCCCTTGAATGATTTGAGTGCCAAGGGCATGCGTGAAAGGAGCAGGGCAATGGCGGATCAATTTGAAACGGTGGAAGAAGTTCGAACGGATGCCGAGCGCGAGGCGCTGTACCAGGAAATGCTGCACGATGTGCGCGTGCGCAAGCAATTCCGTGTTGCTCCCAGTGATTCGGGACCCAAAGTGATCTTTCTCGAGTGCCACTATTGTGGCTATTCCGCCGTGGATGGTCTGCCCGAAAGCGGCGTGTGCCCCAAGTGCGGTGGAAGCAGTTGGGAAAGGTTTGCCCTGTCGCGGCGGCTGGTGCCTGCCCATATGCAACAGGACAGCCAGCGGCGGGTGGCGGTCTAGCATTCCGTCGACAAGAACGGATGCTGCGCGGCCGCGCGTCCGGGCGGCGGACTGGCAAGCATTGTGGATGAGCTTCCAGTCGCCAGGCCCGCGGCGCTGGCGCGTGAGGCGATGCGGTCTTGTGCTCACGACGGACGGTTAGGGTGCAGTGTCGGTCTTGCCGCCTGTACGGGTCAGGCGGCAAAGAACCATGGGTCGACCCCGCGGCGGCCGAAGGCGGCCGCCCCGGGTCGGCCTGAAAATAATTGAAAAACTGGCCGTTGCCAGACACGATAATAGTGGGGCGCTCCTCCACAAAAGTAACCGCGTCAGACGCGGTTACTTTTGTTCCTGCCCGGCGGCGTCATGTAATGTTTTTAGCAGTATGGGCTTGGGCCTGTGTCGGGGTACTTGCCTTCATCAGCCGCGGCGGTTATAAAACAGTCTCTGGCTGAGGGGGTCCTTTGAGTGGTGCGGCCGCGGTCTTCAACTCGTGCGGCCGCGTATAGGAGCCGGTAATGGCAGTCGCCGACAACAAGCGTGGAAAAATTCGCGTCATGGTCGTGGATGACCACGAACTCATGCGCACGGCCTCATCCAGCTCATCGAACAGGAAGAGGACATGGAGGTGTGCGCCCAGGCGGCGGATGTCCATGGCGCCCTGGAAACCCTGGATAAAACCGATTGCGACGTGGCCGTGGTGGATATCTCCCTGCGCGATTCCAGCGGCATTGAGCTCATCAAGGACCTGAAAATCCGCCGGCCCAAGCTGCCGGTGCTGGTGCTGTCCATGCACAGCGAGTCCTTTTATGCCGAACGGGTGCTGCGGGCGGGCGCCCGCGGCTATGTGACCAAGGATGAAGCCTCCACCAAGGTCATTACCGGCCTGCGGGCGGTGCTGGCGGGCGAGGTCTATGTCTCGGAAAAAGTGGCCGCCAAGATGCTGGGCCGCATGATCGGCCGCACGCCCGGCGAATCCTTCCCCATCGATCGCCTGACGGACCGCGAATTCGAAGTGTTCGAGCTCATCGGCGCGGGTCTTTCCACACGCGATATTGCGGAGCAGTTGCACCTTTCCATCAAGACCATCGAAACCTACCGCGAGCACATCAAGGCCAAGCTCTCTCTGGAAGGCGCCACCGAGTTGATCACCTACGCCGTCCAGTGGGCCCAATCGGAGCGACGGCCGTGAGTGAGGCTTGAGGCTCAAGGCCGCTACAGAAAAAGCACTTGTCTTGCCTTTAACCTGTCTTTCTTTGTGTCTTTGTGATCTTTGTGGTCTTTGTGGTCTTTGTGGTTGGCCGTTTCTTCGTCCGTTCCTCAAGTCGCAAGCCTCCAGCCCAAGCCTCGCTCAAAAACTCATTGCCACGGCAACTGCGCCGGCTAAGATGGTTCCTTTTCCTCCGGAGAAATTGCCATGAAAGCGAAAGCGATGGAAAAGGCTGTGATTCTGGCCCGCGGCCTGGGCACGCGCATGCGCAAGGCGGATGGTGCAGCCGCGTTGACCAAAGAGGAGGCGGCTATCGCCGACCAGGGCATCAAGGCCATGATCCCCATCGGCCGCCCATTCCTGGATTACGTCCTGGCCGCGCTGGCCGATGCGGGCTACAAGCGCGTGTGCCTGGTCATCGGCCCCGAGCACCAGAAGGTCCGCGACTACTACGGCAGCCTGAACTCCCGCCGCATCCAGGTGAGCTTCGCTATTCAGCAGGAGCCCAAAGGCACCGCCGATGCTGTGGCCTCCGCCGAAGAATTCGCCGGCGCGGATGATGTGATCGTCATCAACTCCGACAACTATTATCCCATCTCCGCGCTGCGCGGCCTGCGCACGGAGTGTACGGGCAGCGGCCTGGTGGGCTTCAGCCGTCGCAGCCTCCTGGAAGGAAACATCCCCGCCGACCGCCTGCCCAGGTTCGGCCACATCCAGAAGGATGAAAAAGGCAACCTGCTCCGCATCGTGGAAAAGCCCAGTCTGGAGCAGATCGAAGCCATGGGTAACAACCTCCTGTACACGATGAACTGCTGGCGTTTCACGCCCAACATTTTCAAAGCCTGCCGCGCGATCAAACCGTCAACTCGCGGCGAATACGAGCTGCCCGATGCCGTCTGGCACACCGTCTCCAACTTCGGCGAGACCTACAAGGTGGTGGACTGCGATGAGCCGCTGCTGGACCTGTCCAATCGCGGCGACATCGTGGCGGTGAAAGAGCGGCTGATGGCGATGCGAATTGAGTTGTAGACTGGAGGCCGGAGCCTATGAAAGGCTTCAGACTGTAGACTGTAGGCTTTGGGCTGTAGAGATGTAGACGGGGGTCGTGGTGCAAAGGCGTCAGGTTGTTCTTACAGCCAAACCTCTGAAGATTCAGCCGGTTTTTCATCTGAGCGACTACAGCCTACAGCCTACTGCCTACAGTCTCTTTTTCACATTCGCCCTCGCCACGGAATAAAGTCGAAACGGCTCCATCTGCCCCGCCAATAGCGGCCCCGGCTCGACCACGCGTTCAAAACTCATCCCGCAGCGATCCAGCAGACGTTGCGAGGCGAGATTCTCCACGCGGCAGCGGGCCTCGATTCTTTCCAGCCCCAGCTCAGCCAGCCCAAAACGAATGATCTCCCTGACCGCCTCGGAGGCAAAACCCTGCCCCCAGTACGCGGGCGACAACACATAGCCAATCTCGGCCGAGGAGACGCGAGGCAAAAAATTCACAAAGCCCGCCGTGCCGATGAGCCGGCCATCCGCCTTGTGCTCGAGGCCCCAGCTTGCCGGCTGGCCCTGGGCGTAGCGGGAAAGCGTGCGGCTGATGAACTGCCGCGCATCATCGATGGAGCGGTGGGGCTGCCAGCTCAAATACCGTGCGACTTCAGGATCCTTCGCATACGCGAAGACCGCCTCGGCATCCGCCATCTCCAACGGCCGCAGAATCAGCCTCTGTGTTTCAACGCGCGGCAGTCGGCGGAATATCGCGGAAAAATCGGCCATAACGGGGCCATTCTAACAGACAAGCTAGCAAAAAGGGGAACGACGCCTGAGGATTCAGGCCGGAGACTGGAGGCTGGAGACTGGCGCAACGGACGGAATCAGAAGTCGCCTTGCTCTTGCCCTGGCCGTTCCTCCAGCCTCCGGCCTCCAGCCTTTAAGTATGATAATCCGCATTGATCGTGATGTACTCCCGCGAAAAATCGCACGTCAGCACCGTGTAGCGGCCTTTGCCAAGGCGCAGGTCCAGCTCCACGCCGACATCCTTGCCCGTCATGTGCTTCTGCACTTTTTTGAGGTCGAAGGGGCAGCTCGAGCCCTTGCGCATGACGGTTGTGCCGCCCAGCTTGCAGCTTGCCCTGTCCTGGTCAACTTTGGCGGAACTTCTGCCGGCGGCTGCCAGAATTCTGCCCCAGTTGGGGTCGCCGCCATGCACGGCACACTTAAAGAGCGGGCTTTCCGCGATCGTCCGCGCGGCGGCTCTCGCTTCCCCATCATTCCGCGCCCCCGTTACCGTCACCCGCACAAGTTTGGTCGCGCCTTCACCATCGCGCACGATGGCTTCAGCCAGGGCGCCGCAAACCTCTTCCAGCGCCTTCGTGACTTTCGCCAATTCCGCGCCGCCGCTGACCATGTGATTCCCCGCCGCGCCGGAGGCCAGCACGGCCAGCGTGTCCGATGTGCTGGTATCGCCATCGACCGTGATGGCATTGAAGGTTTTGTCTGCCGCCGCCGTGAGCGCCTTATGCAGCGCGGCCGCGCTCACCGCCGCATCCGTCGTGACAAACACCAGCATCGTCGCCATGGAAGGGGCAATCATCCCGGAGCCTTTGGCCACGCCGGCAAAAGTTACCAGTTTGCCGCCGATGTTCGTTTGCACCACGGCCGTCTTGGGCCGCGTGTCCGTGGTCATGATAGCGCGAGCGACAGCATCATCCCGGTCGGTTCCCACCGCCGCCGCGGCAACCTTGATGCCGGCGGAAATCTTCTCCATAGGCATCGTCCGACCAATAACGCCGGTAGAGGCCACGAGCACCTCTTTCGCCTTGCAGCCGCCCAGGCCCCTGGCCGTCAGCGCGGCCATGGCGGCGGCATCCTTGTCGCCGCGCGGGCCGTTGCAGGTGTTGGCGCAGCCGGCATTAACGACAATGGCGCGAATGTGGCCGTATCCCTTGGGCAGGATGGACCGATTCCAGCGCACGGGCGCGCCACCACCTGGTTTTTCGTGGTGACCATGGCCGCGGGCACGGCCTTGTCCGCCGCGGCGATAATTGCCAGGTCCACTTCCTCACGCACCTTCACGCCGCAGCGCGCGGCCGCGGCCACAAAACCCGCCGGCAACGTAATATGTCGATTGCTCATTGCCTCTTTCCGTAATCGTTTCCGAAAAACTGCCGCAGAGGAAGAAGAATCAAAGACTAAAAGCCGGAAACGGCTTTACCACAGAGGGCACAAAGGACACAGAGGACACAGCTTTTTGCATAACTAAGCGGCAGGTTTTAACTCCTGTCGCGACAAGTGCTGATGCACAAAAAACACAGCCAATTTCAGGTCGACCCAACGACGCACGCGATTCAGGCGGCGAGCATGGTAAGGCAGCATGCTTACATGGCTGGTGCCCTTGAACCAACTATTCCAGTGTTCCACCGCCACGCGTTGGTTGAACAGCGCCTGACCTTCCGCTGTAGCCAGCAGTCGGTCCGATGCATCGCGCCGGGTTGCTCCGCACGCCACGCTTCGGTCTTGGCCCCGCGCCGGTTCACAGGGGCCAGCAGCCGCGCGTGCAAGCGGCGATCGATCAGCCGATGCAATCGCTCGCTGTCGTAGCCGGTGTCGGCAATCATCCAGCGCAGATCGGGCGCCTGGCCTGCGGCAATCTGTCGGATCAATCGCCGCGCCACTTTCATCTCCTGCACGTTGGCGCTACTGACGTGCCAGGCCCACAGGCCGCCGGCGCCGTCGCACACCACATGCAAGGCATAGCCTCTAAACCACTTGCCGCCGTGGCAAGCCCAGCGGCTCTCCGGGTCGCGGCTGCAACTGCCCGTCAGCAGGAACGTCGAATCGATCACCACGTGTGCGGGCGGGCCCAGTCCCTGCCAGCGGCGCAATCGTCGCAAAAGTCGTCGCAACAGCCGACGAAAATCGGACGCCTTGGCACGCCGGGTCAACGTTGCCAAGCAGGGAATTTTGCCCGTCCACTGCCAGTACCGTTTGAGCCACCAGCCGGTGGCCCCTTGCGACAGCCGATGCTGCGTAACACTGATGGGCCAGTTCATCATGGCGCTGAACGCCCACACGGCCAGAATGTCTTGCGTGCCATACTCACGTGGCCGACCCATACGCGGCAAATCCGGTGCATCCTTGCCAACATGACGAATCTCACGGTACAGTTTGTTCCACAGCCTGCCGTCCATGGCATTGCTCCTTTCGATGTGATAACCCGAAAAGAGCATAACCTAAAACGCAGGCTGTTTTTATTTACGCGTCGTACTTATGCAAAAAGCTGAGGACACAGAGAAAAACAGAAATGGCCCGAACTCTTTTCTTCTCTGTGACCTCTGTGACCTCTGTGGTTAATCTCTTGTCTGTGTCCTCTCTTTTCTCCTCTGTGCCCTCCGTGGCTAATTCCTCGTATGTGCCACCTAGATCAACCCGGTTTTCTCATCCCAGCCGAACATGATATTCATGTTCTGCACGGCCTGGCCGCTGGCGCCCTTGATGAGGTTATCCAGCACCGAAAACAGCGCCACCTTGCCCTTGGCCACGCGGGCGGTCATATCGCAGAAGTTGGTGTACGCAACATCCTTCGTTGCCGGCAGCGTATCACCCGTGCGCACGCGGATGAACGGCTCATCCTTGTACGCCTCGCGCAGGACCGCGATCACGTCCTCGGCCTTGAGGTTGGCCTTCGTCGGCGTGGCGTACGTGCTGCACAGCATGCCCCGGTCCATGGGCGCCAGGTGCGGCACGAAGAGCAGCGAAACTTCCTTACCGGTGGCAGTAATCAGCGTCTGCTCCATCTCGGGCATGTGCCGATGCGTGCCGGGGGAGTAGGGCTCGAAATTTTCGTTCCGGTCGGGATAGTGTGTCTTGCGGCTGGGCGTTCTTCCCGCGCCGGACACGCCGCTGATGGCGTTGACCACGATGCCGCTTGGCTCGATCAAACCTTCTTTAATGAGCGGCGCCAGGGGCAGCGCCGTACACGTGGGATAGCAGCCCGGATTGGCGATCAGACCGGCCTTGGCGATTTTGTCGCGGAAGAGCTCGGGCAGGCCGTACACGGCCTCTTTAAGGTGCTCCAGGTCCGCGTGCGGGCAGTACCACTTTTCATATACCGCCGCATCGGAGAGCCGGTAGTCCGCCGACCAGTCGATCACTTTGAGCCCCGCCTTTCGGAGTTGGGGCACATAGCTCATGGCCACCTTGTGCGGCACACACAGCATGGCCAGGTCCGCCGTCTGGGCGACCGTGGCCGCCTCGAACAGCACCTGCTCCATGGGCAGCAGGTTGGTCAGCAGGGGAAAGTACGAATCGATCGGCCCCAGCTCGCTGGCGGGCCCATACAGTCCCGTGATCTCCACCTTGTCGTGCCGCAACAGGAGTTTGATCGCTTCAAACCCGGCGTAGCCGGTCGCACCAATTATTGCGACGCGGATCTTTTGATTTTTCTTGGCCATCGCTGATAATCCTCGACTTTCCTGCACCAGGCTTATGGCTTAGGGCTTACGGCTTACGGCTTAAGGAACCGCCGAAACTCCGCTCTTGCCTTTACTCAGTCTTCCTTTGTGTCCTTTGTGATCTTCGTGGTCTTTGTGGTTCTCTTGCCGTTTCCGGTATTTTCGGCCGTTCGATTGTTCTCTTCTCTGTGTTCTCTCTTGTCGGTCTCTGTGTCCTCTGTGGCTTCTTATCGGGCAGAACGTGCCTAAAAGAAGGCCCCGGCCTTGGGGCCGGGGCCGCGAGATCCAATCGTAATTTTGGCGCCGCGGTCTTAACGCTTGGAGAACTGGAAGCTCCTGCGGGCGCCGGCCCGGCCGTATTTCTTGCGCTCGACCTTGCGGGCGTCGCGGGTCAGCAGGCCCTTGTCGCGCAGGCTCGACTCACAGGCGGGGTCGGCTTTAATCAGCGCGCGGGCCAATCCCAGCACCACCGCGCCAGTCTGGCCGGTCAGGCCGCCGCCGTGTACGTTCACGAAGATATCCCACTTGGCCGCGCCAGAGATGGTCAGCGCGGTGTTGATGGCCAACCGGTCGCCCTCGCGGGGGAAGTACTCATCCATGGGCCGTTCGTTGATGATGAACTTGCCTTCGCCGGGGCGGATGCGCACGCGGGCGACGGCGGCCTTGCGGCGGCCGGTGCCCCAGGTGAAGTTGCCGGTGGAGAATTTCGGCGTTGTGGCGGTTTCAGTCTGCGTCATCGATTCAATCCTCTGAAATATCTCTTACAGCTCCAGCGCCTTGGGCTGCTGGGCCTGGTGCGGATGATCCTTCCCGGCGTAAATCTTGAGCTTCTTGGCCAGCTTGTCGCCCATCTTGCTCTTGGGCAGCATGCGGCGGACGGCCAGTTCGATAATCCTTTCCGGGTGCTTGGCCTGCATGGTCTCGAAACTGACGACCTTGTGCCCGCCCGGATACCGCGTGTACCAGTCGTACGTCTCTTGCGTACGCTTCTTGCCGGTCACGCGGACCTTTTCGGCGTTGATCACGACGACGAAGTCGCCCGTCTCAACGCCCGGGGTGAACGTGGGGCGATGCTTGCCCATCAAAATGGTGGCCACTCTGGAGGCCAACCGGCCCAGAACCTTGTCCGTCGCATCCACGATCAGCCAATTGGGCTCGATCTCGCCCGGCTTGGCCGCGTACGACTTCATTGTCGGCGTTAGTGCCATCGGTCATACCTTCCCATGCAACATAATGATACGAGCCGCGCATTATGACATTTTTAGCCCTTATGTCAATAGCTAAGCCCAAAGGAAAAAGCCGTCAAAAGGTTCTGTATGAGTGCAGAAGGGATCTTGCTGTATAACTATTTGTTGTATAATCACTTAGGTAATAGAGAAAACAACGATCTCAGGCAGGATTCTCTTCTTTCGTGTCTAAAATTACAAGCCACAGCGCCCACAAGCGGCTTCTTTATGTTTAAAAGCTGCGGTTACTGGCTTGGCCTCAGGTCCACGACCGCAAATTTGGAGTTTTGGTACATCAGTCGCCACGGTGGAAAATCGTCTGTAAGATCGGACGGCGGGACCACGGCGACCGTAGCTCCGCAACCGCGCAGCCGATCAATCTCTGAGCGGCAAAGGCCATTCTGCACGAGATCCTTGCCCGCTTGCCGCGCCAGGCCGAGTATCTGCGGATCGGCATAGGCCATGCTGGCATGAGCCTCATTGGCGAGGATTGAGCGTCGATCGCACCACCTCAGGGCGTAACTGGTGTTGGTGATGCGCGGATCGAACATGACGATCGCGTCAGCGGAGGTGTTGCCGCTTATGAAACGCCCCACCTGATAGATTTCGTCGCGGTCCTGGATGGGGTCTCTAAAGCAGCGTCCCCCGTTCTCCGCGGCTATTTCCCAGGTCGTTGCCACCAGCCCCAGGCCCATCGCCACCCCAACCAGAATTTTGGCGGCGCGACGCCAGCGATTCCAGCAAACGATCAGGCCCGCGGCAGGAATGGCTGCGCAGGCCTCTAACAGGTACGCGTTGCGCATGCCCCAATCGTTCCCTAGTCCAGTGCTGGAGATAAAACAAATTAGGATTGGCATAAGCAGCAACGCCAAGTACAGGACGGATGAATGAAACCGATATCGGTGCGCCGGCTTGAGCAGAAAAGCCGCCAGGACCGCCAGCGGCACCACCGGGGAAAGATCCACCGCCATCTGCACGAGCAAATCGCCAAATTTTCCCAAGGGACCGGAAACCAGGAGGGAGACGCTGTGCAGCGATGCTTTGATCATTCCCGGCACGAGACTAGCCTTGTGGGCTTTCTCCGCCACGCGCATATCGGTCAGCCAGAGCAGGGACAGTAAGAATCCCAGGGCCGCCACCGACAGGCCCGCGGCCATGTGCCCCAGCCATCTCCGCCAGCGGCCCAGCAGGACCTGGCGCAGCATCGCCGCAGCCACCACGACACTCCAACCAACGGCCACGTAGGCGCTGAAATAGAACATGCCCGCACAAATCAGCGCGGCGGAGATGAGCGTGCCGCTGCGGCGAAAACTCAAGGGCAGCCAGCGTAACAGGAGCAACGCTCCCGCTACGGGAACCACATGCGGCGCCGTCCACAAGGTGCCCAGGTATAGATTGGTGATGCAGGTTCCGCCTTCGCCCGTCCAGGCATCCAGGTAGGCCATCGGCACGGTCAGGTGCGCTGCTCTTCGGCCTGCGAGCACCAACAGATCCAGTCCTCCGCAAACCACAAGCGCAACGGCCCACGCCGCCGTGCGGCGCCCAGGAAAAAACCGCGCAGCCGTATCAGCGATCAGCAGACAGAGGGATCCCATCACAACTGCCACCAGCAAGGCGAATGGCCAGGCCTGGGGCACGGATGCCCCGCCCATGCTGGCCGATGCGGCTACGGCAAGATAGGGGCCCGCGGGATAGTACATAGGCTGTGAATTGCCGTAATACAGAACCACATTCTGCAAAGGCAAACCGTACTTCTCCAGCGACCACACGGCTGCCTGTCGGACGTTCCAATCTGAGACTACGTTGGGAATGATGCCGTTGCCACGCGGAATCTCAGCGTATGGCAGGGCAACGGCGAGCATCAGGCCCACGGTCATCAGCCAGACAGAACGCGGAAGCTTAGGCGCGGCGCGAGCGAGGTTTTCCCTAGGCCCAGTTTAGACAGGCCCAGCAGCAGTGCCGCGACCAGCGCGCAGGCAAGAAGGGACCCCGGGCCGGTGAATTTAAACCAGCGACTCCACAGGTATAGGATCGGCGCACTGGCCAGAAGACCCGCAATCCAGGGAAGAAAGAGATAGGAAGCCCGTGATCCTGATTTCCCTTCGGCCAGGCGCATGATGGCCAGACCCGGCAAATACACAATCCAGACAAAGCTCAGAGCGCTGAACACCCAAGAAAGGAAAGTCACCTCGGGGCCCTCCTCGGTTGATCTACATTTGAGACTATCCACAACCCGCAAGAATTGCCGGTCCCATCACTAAGGCAAAAAAGCTTAAAAGTCAAGGGGAATTGGTATTTCTCCTCA
>CAWAWB010000008.1:0-91008 GCA_963785635.1 uncultured Phycisphaerales bacterium | reverse complement strand
TCTCCTACCTAATCACGCAGGGTTCCAGTCCTCGCCAGTCTACTTTCGAGCCCACTTTCGGCAAACTCGCTCCGTCGCCGCCTCCAGCAGCTCCGCCGCGCGGGCCATGGCCTCTTCCAGTTTCATCCCCGCCGGCGTGATGGCATACGCACCGGCCAGGCCCAGCGCCGCTACGGCCTGCCCCGCATCTACAACGCTTCCCGCCAGCGCCACAACCGGTACGCCCGCAGTGCGCGCTGCTTTCGCCACTCCCGAGATCGTCTTGCCGCTCACCGTTTGCGAATCAAGCTGGCCCTCGCCGGTTAACATTAGGTCGGCCCCGGCAATTCTCTCCGACAGTCCGCACGCCTGCATCACCAGATCCACGCCGCGCACCAATTCCCCGTTGCAAAAGGCCAGCAGCCCCGCGCCCAGCCCGCCCGCCGCGCCGTGCCCGCCACATCGCGCACGCGGCGGCCGATCTTCTTCTCCACCACATCGATGAAGTGCGCCAGATTCGCCTCAAGCCTGGCCACATCCGGTGGCGATGCGCCTTTCTGGGACCCGTAAATCGCCGCCGCGCCGCGCGGGCCAAGAAGGGGGTTGTCCACATCACACGCCACCTGGATCTTGCAGCACCGAACCGCCTCCAGCAGGCCGCCCATATCCAGATCGGCCACCCCTTCCAGCTTCCCGCCCGTTAGCGCGGCCGTGATCTCGTCGCCCGCCTTATCCAAAAACCGCACACCCAGCGCCTGCGCCATGCCGGCGCCGCAGTCTGTGGTAGCCGAGCCGCCGATGCCGACGATCAGTTTTTCTACACCCGCCCTTAGCGCGGCGGACATCAGCTGCCCCGTGCCAAATGTGGTGGTGTGAAGGGGATTGCGCCTCTCCGCAGGCACGAGCACCAGCCCGCTGGCCCGCGCCATCTCCACGATAGCTTTTTTGCCTCCACCCAGCATGCCATAGTTGGCCAAAACCTTCGTCCCCGGCAGCGGACCCATCACCTCCTCCGCCGCCGCGCGGCCATTCGTCGCCGCGATCAAGGCCTCGGTCGTGCCGTCGCCGCCATCGGCCATGGGCACTGCTACAATAGTGGCCTGCGGCCAGACGGTTTTGACCGCGCGAGCCATGGCCGCGCAGGCCGCCTTGGCGGTGAGTGAGCCTTTGAATGAATCCGGCGCTAGAACGATTCGCACAGCCAATCCTCAAAAAGACAGCCAATTTGGTATGTAAAGCAGGCCAAGAATACAAATCAAAATCAGTGTATATCGATTGTGCGGTTTTCGACGTCTCTTTACCAGTCTCGGAAAAACGCTGAATTTCGGTGTACTTTCGCTGGCTCACCAATTCTGGGAATCGTACGGTCCATCTGTAGGATCAACTCTTGGAAAGGCGATATAAAACTTCAGATCAAATCGCCACGGCGCTGTTTTTTGAGGCTTTTTGGCAAAGGATGCAGAATCATGGATGATGCACTGAACATTCAACCGATCATTTTGGTCCTGGACAGCGACCCGGCTCGGTCCGCCCAGCGCTGCGGCCAGATCGCCTCGCGCGGCTGGCACGTGCGATCCGCCCAGTCGCTTAAAGAGGCGATCGACGTCCTCCAGTCCGGCAATGTGGACTTGGCGTTGGCGCACGTTTCACCCTCCCTGGCGGCCTCCACGCACCTTGCGCGGCAGATGCAGCAGGCCTGCTGCGGCTCGTTCCTGCCCATCATGATTCTGTACAACCAGCGGGCCGGCGAGCAGGACCGCTGTGCCTGCCTGGATAGCGGGGCCGATGAGGTCGTTGCGGACACCATCGGCGCCGCCGAACTGTATGCCCGCATGCGGGCGCTGCTGCGGATCAAGGACCTCCAGGACGCCCTGGACACCAGCCGCCAGGCCCTGGAAGAAGCCTTAAAGCGCGAGCAGGATCTGTTAAGCACGCTCCGCGAGGATAACGAGCGGCTCAGCAAGCAGGTGGTCACGGACCCGTTAACGCGGCTGTATAACCGCCGCTATTTCGAGCGATTCCTGGGCGATGAATTCAAGATCGCCAAGCGCTACGGCCACTGCCTGGGCCTTCTCATGCTGGACCTGGACCACTTCAAGATGGTCAACGACCAGCACGGCCATCCCGCCGGCGATTTCGTGTTGAAAGAATTCTGCGTCATCGTTCGCCAGGCCATTCGCGAATCGGATGTCGCCGCCAGGACCGGCGGCGAGGAATTCGCCATCATCCTGCCCCGCGCCGACCGCCAGCAATGCGACACCTTCGCCCGCCGCATCCGCCAGACGGTCGAGGATCACATTTTCATGACCGGCTCGACGAAGATTCGCATCACCTGCTCCATCGGCCTGGCCTGCTACGGCGCCGATGCCGATGTGGTCTCGCCCGAGCACCTGATGTATTTTGCCGACCAGGCGCTCCTGGCCGGCAAGCAGGCCGGCCGCAACTGCGTCATCCACTGGGCGGATATGGATGATGCCGTCAAGGCCCGCGCCCGAAATCAGATCCGCGACGTGCTGGCGGCCGATGCACAGTTTGCGGCCGCGCAGCAGGAAGCCATAAAAAGTTAATGGAGCGCCGGGGCAGTTTTGATGCAGCGATGCTGCACCGCCGGGCGCGGTTGATCAATCCATGCCCGCCAGCAGGATTCTCAGCCGCGCCCACGCCAGCCGCGCCAAACCTATCGTTCCCGCCAGGGCAAGCATGATCACACTCGCCGTAATCGCGTTTGCGCCGCTCACGTAAAAAACCGCCGCCAGGACGAAATACCGCACGAACCGGCCGATGTAATTTGCCGCCGCGAAGGGCAGACGCGGATACGCGCCCGTGGCGGCGATCATGCGCACCACATCCACAGGAATGGGCACAATGTTCGCCACGGTCACCAGCGTGAAGGGCGATTTATTGAACCATGCAATTGTTTTGCGACCAAACGCGCTGTCGCGCACTTTGCCGATTCGCCGGTGTCGAAGCAGCAGCAGGAACAGGTGGTAATCCGTAAGGTTGGCCATCGTCGACGCTGCCGCGCCGACCGAGGCTACCAGCAGGGCCGTCGACCAAAGCTCTCCCGTCAGCGCCATCTGCTGCGTGGAAATGCCCGCGATTATCGCGTTGGTAGGCAGCGGCAAGAACGTGCAGCAGATGGAGAGATAGAAGGCAAAAAGCAGAAGTTTCAGGCACTGATGCCAGGGCAGGATGAATGCGCCCGTTTTTTCAGGATCAAAAAGAACATAAAACTGTTTCCACGGAATGCCCAGGCGCTGCACTAACAGCGCCGCCGGCACGGCCAGCGCCGCCAGGTAGGCCGCAAAAATCAGGAACCAGCGGGCCACGCGAACCTCCGCCGCCGGCTCTGAAACATCGTGCATTTCCTGGGAATTGGACATGACCAAATCGCCTTGGTGGAACAGGCTTTCTAGCCTGTTTCTTGCGCTTTTCGTTCATTCCGATTGTATGAGGCCATCTCGCATGTGGCAAATCCTGTGAGCGACCTGCGCGGCGGCGGCCGAATGTGTAATCATCACAATCGTCTGCCCCGCGTTGTTGGCCAATGTGAAAAGCTCCAGCAGCGCCTCGGCGTTCGTGGAATCCAGCGAGCCGGTGGGCTCATCCGCCAAAAGCAGCGCCGGCTGATGCGCCAGCGCCCGCGCCACCGCCACGCGCTGCTGTTCGCCGATGGACATCTGCCCGCTCTTCCGCGCGGCCACGTGCAACACGCCCACGCGCTCCAAACATTCCAGGATGTACTCCTTGTCCCCCGGCAGGCCGCGCAGGCGGAGACTGATAGCCAGGTTATCTTTCGCGCTGATCGTGGAAATGAGATTAAAACGCTGAAACACGAAACCCATGGAATTTCGGCACAGCCGCGTCCGCTGGCTGTTATTGCCCCAGTCGATGGGCTCCCTGTCGAGGGAGAGCGTTCCGCCGTCGGGCCGGTCCATCAGCCCCAGGATGTGCAGCAGCGTGCTCTTGCCCGAGCCCGACTGGCCCATCACCGCCAGGAACTCGCCGCGCCGCACATCCAGGTCCACCCCGCGCAGCACCGGCGTCGCCGCCTCGCCGCGGCCGTAGCTTTTCATCAGCCCGCGCGCCTGGAGAATCAGGTCGGCCGCCTCGCCGCCGCCCGCTTCGCTTGCCGCATTGTTGGTCATCTCACTCATGGATCATTCAAACGTCAGCGCCTCGGCCACATCCACGCGGATCGCCCGCCAGGAGGGATAGATCGCCGCCAGGATGCCGCCCGTCGCCGCGGCCGCCAGCGCCACGGCGATCCAGCTCGGCGTGATTGACACGGTCAGATCGGGCCGGAAATGTTCGATCGTCTTGCCCGCGCCCATGGACATAAAGATGCCCGCCGCCGCGCCGGCCCCGGTCAAAAGCAGCGACTCCGCCAGCACCATCCGCAGCAGATAGCTGCCCGATGCCCCCAGGCTTTTCAAAATGGCGATCTCGCGCGTCCGCTGGAGCACCATCGTGTACAGCGTGATCATGATAAAGAGGAACGCGATCCCCAGCGCCACCGCGTTCACCGTGTAGATGTACGGGAACATGATGCCGATCGTTTCCAGCAGCATGGCCTGGTATTCATTTTTGGGCACGACGTTCTGATGCGTGAGCTTGGCGATGGCCTTGGCCGCTGGTGAAACCGCCGCGCCATCCGGCAATTGCACAAACACCAACGTCACATGATCCAGTCCCAATCCCATCAGGTGCTGGAGCGTGGCCATGGGGGCGATCGCGCGGCCCACGGCCCCCGCGCGATAGATGCCCACGATCCGCCACTGCCGGTCCGCCGCGCGGAAGGTGTCGCCTACGGATTTGTGCATCTGGCCGGCCAGCCGGTCGTCGATGGCCATTTCCAGTGCGCCCGCCGCAGCCAACTCCTGCTCGGAAATCTCCAGCACATCATCCTTCGCGGCGGCCTCTTTATAGCGTGCGGCCAGCCACGCCGCCGCGCGGCCGTCCGGGTCGGGCAAGCGGCCGGCGATCAGCTTGCTTGGCCCCTGCACCACGGCAAAGTCGCCATTCCGAAGGCCGTACACGTTGTTCTCATGCCCGCCCATGCTCAGCCGCGCCAGATATACCGGCGTGATCTTTTTGGCCAGCGGCTTATCCCCATTCTGCGCGGCGGTCAACTTATCCACCGCAGCCAGCGGAAGTTGCGGCCCGGAGGCCAAGGTCAAATTCGTGCTGGAGGGGCTGATGATGAGATCCGCCTGAATGGAGTCCCACCGCCGCAGCACTTCCTGAAGCGAGCCCGTGGAAAGTCCCGTCAGCGACAGCACCAGGCAGATAGAAATGGCGATGCCCAGCGCCGACAACGCGCTGCGCAACCGGTGATGAGTAATGTTAGCGTACGGTAACCAAGCCATGAATTTATCGATTGTCGGGCCGCAGGGAATTATTTGCAAGTGCGAGGGGCCGGCTCCGGGAATTAGCCACAGAGGCCACAAAGAAAGAACGGAGAGGACACGGAGAAGCGGGACAAAAAAAAGGCGGGCTCTTTAGGCCCGCCCGACTGCTGCACAAGTAACCAAACTTATTTGCCCGCCGCGCGAATGGACTGGGAGAGTTTTGTCACCTCGTCAAGCGTCAGCTTTGGCGCTTTGCCGGGGTCTGAAAGTTCCGCCAGGCAGCCGTTGACCAGCGCATCGAACTTCTCCGCCGGCACGGCCACAGGAAACACAGAGGGCGAAAGTATCGAGTTCGCCTTGCCGCTTGCCGGATGAAGAGCCGTCGAAAGCTCGTATGTAAGAGGCGCGTTTTCGGGCGTTCTGTTGGGGACGAAAATAGCCCACTCGTACAGTTTTTCTGCCTTTTGGGTGTATGCCAGATGACGTGCCGCGTAACTCACACCCTCGGCGGCGGGAATGGCCGCGATTCCAGTAATATCCACAGCCAGAGGAGGCAGGGGATCGCCCGCCTTGAGCTTCTCCACAAGCTGGGTCTGCGGCCCCTGGCCTTCCTCCATGCTGCGATAGGGCATGATGACAGAGCCATCAGGCAGAGCGAATCCCGTTTGAATTTGCACACCGACTTTTCCGCCCCAGCAGCTGGACTGCAGGAACTCCTCTGTGGCCGGGTTCTCCGGCGTAGAAATCTGCTTGAAACCATCCGGCGCCGTGAGATTGAAAACATCCGTGGGAATAGGCACGTTTCGTTGCACGAGATCTACGACCATCACCGGCCGGAGTGGTTCGGAACCCATGCTAATGGATGTTTCCAAGCGGGCCAGATCGCCCGTGCGGCCATCTATCCACGCCCGGCTCCTGGCTTTTGCGCCGCGGGGAGATGCAACATTCAATTCCCATAGGTCATATTGCTTGCCTTGCAGGGTCTCTGGACCAAGTTTCGTCCAGCCTTTGCCGGGAGCAGGGCAGCCAAACAGCTTGATTAGCAGGTCCGCCACGTTCTGCTGGTTTCGCAGAACCACTTGGAACGGCGATAGCCGCACGAACTTTGCCGACTTTTCGCCATAATCGAGAGTTAGCATTAAGTCCCCGTTGCTTATGGAATCCATCTGCCAGGACTTTCTATCCCCGTTGATGGTCATTCCGCCGACCGTTTTGGAACGGAAGCGGTTGTTGGTTAGATCGGCCCAGTATTCCATGGGCTCTTTCACGGGCTCTTCCCCGGGCGGGTTTGTCACCATATATCCCTTGATGTGCAGCATTTTGGCTGTGCATACAAGCTGCTTTACATCATCCATGCCGTACGCCGTTTGTGTGCCAAGGCCGCCCAGGACATGGGCGGCCAGGATGATCAGCGCCGCCGCGGCGGCCGCCGGAATACCCCATCGAACCGTTTTCATCGCTATTCTCCCCACGAGCCGCCGCCTTTGCGCGGCGGCCTGAAATGTGTTTGTTGTTTCCTGCTTGAGCCGCTGGAGGAACTTCTCCGAGGGCTGCACTGGTTTGGAGTTGATCGCTCCAAGAAGGGCAGCGAAACGCTCATCGTTAGTATTTCGCTTATCGCCCATGGTCATATCCCTTCATATCTGGGGCCGCGTGGCCCGTCAACTTCGCAAAGTTTTTTCGAAAGGCGGCCCGTGCACGAGCCATCAAAGAATCCACCGCTGCCGGCGAAGAACCCATCTCCTGGGCAATCTGCTGCGCCGGCAAATCATCCACATATTTGGCCAGCAGGCATGACCGGTAATTGGCGGGCAAATCGCAAAGGGCCCTTTGCACCAGCACCGTCAATTCCTGCGCTTCCAGCAAGCCATTGATTTGCGATTCCTGCCCCATCAACCACCTCTGGAGAGATCCCCCATTCGACCGAAACCAGCGGAGCGAATCTTTCAGCCGCTGGTTTTGACCCGCCTTGCGGTAATGCAGGGCCACCTGCCGCCGCGCGATTCCATATAGCCAGGCCTTTAAGGAACCGCTTGATTTCCTGTAGCTGCCGGCGGACTTGGCGGCGGCCAGGAAGGTATCCTGCACGACATCCGCCACATCCTGACTGTTATTGCCGATCAGCCGGGTAACATGCTGCCATATGTCCGGCGCGCATCGCTCATAAAGCAGCTCCCACGCGCGGCTGTCGCCTCTTTGCAGCCCAAGGCAGGCCTCTTTCTCCCACTGGTCATCCATAACAATTCCTGATACGAGTTGGCCAACCCATAGAGACTTTGCGCGAGGGGAGAAAATCTGTCTCGAAAAATCATAGAAGAGGGCCGGGTGCCGTGCCTGCGGCGTTTCCAGAATGCCCTTATCCGGAGCCCACGAAGTGGGCGGCATATTGGTAGCCCAGGGCGCTGAGGCCGAGCGAGCGTAAGCGAGTGAGGCATCGAGCCCTGGGAACAAGCCGCCCTAAAGAATCCCATTCCTGCAGTCGCGCGGGCTGAAAGCCAGCGCCGATAGAAACATCTCCGGCCGTTACCTTAAAAGAGGGGTACCGTCCGTGGCCTGCCCCAAGCCCCAAGCTGCTCTCACAGCCCCAGTATCGGCAGCAGCTCCGCCAGCCCCTCAATCACGTGATGCGCTTCCCCCGCGAACTGCCAGTTCGTGTCGCGGGCAAGGAGCACCGACTGACACCCGGCCGCGTTAGCCGCCTGGAGATCGTACAGATAATCGCCCACGCAGATGGTGCGGGCGGGGCTGACGCCAAGCTGCTTGCACGCGGCCAGTATGGAAACCGGGTTCGGCTTGATCGGCCCATCCTCGCGGCTCCAGGCCAGGTCAAACTTCAGGTCAAAGCGATGAAGGATGATGTCCATGGCCGCCTTGGCGTTGCGTGTCAGAAGGGCCGTGGCCATGCCCGCCTGAGCGATCTGCCCCAGCACAAAATGCGCCCCTCCGCCAACCCCACCATTCGCGCGGCGGCCAGTTCGTGCCTCAGCAGGATCTCGTGCGCGGCCGCCCGCGCCAAGGGCTCCATCCCATTGATGCTCTCCAAAAGCCCCAGCCCCTCGGCGATGCCGATCTCCGTCCGAATGGCGGCGAAGTCCAGCACGGCTTCCGTGAGCGTGCCATCCATGTCAAAAATGATGCAGTCGAAGTTGTGTACAGGTCTATCCATCTCGGGACGACAGTATACCGGCCGGCAGGCGCAAATCTTCAAGGAGGCAGTCAATTGGTCAACTAGTCAATTGGTCAATTGGATAGAGGGGAAGTTGGCGCATTGCGCACGTATGCGATCTTTTGCGCACGCATGCAATCTCTTGTAGGCCCGTTCACGGGCCTTGGCACGCCGCAGGCGTGTGTAGGCCAGGGCTTTTAGCCCTGGTGAACGGGGCAATTCAATTCTCTTTTGCGAGCCCGCTTCAGCGGGCTTCTCTTGGCTTTAGCCCTCGCGCGAGGCGGATGTTTTGAGGGACTGTAAGAATCATTTCGGTTCATAAATTTTATGTAAATAATTTCATGGTAATAGGTTACGCAAAACGAAGGCTATTTGCACGAATTATTTTACCAAAAAGTTCCAGAAGGTGTGTTGACAGCAAGAAGTATCCATGGTATTATACGCTCAAATGCGAGGGAGTTACCACATCTGGAAAGGCTCGTTGGGCTGGCTGCTTGCCATTTGGATCCCTAGCGGCTGCCGGAAAAGAATACGCGCCTGTAAGAGCCATCGCCCCAGCTCCACCAACAGCCAAACAGCCCAAAAACCAAATAGCCAAGGCGACGACCCTAACAAACCAGCGGAAAAACTGTCAGGTTTTGGCAAGATAGGCAAGATGGAAGGGCTAAATTATGCAACCGTGAATAAGCCCTTCAGGTTTTACAAGGACTTACGTTATTCATTATGCAATATTGCATAATGCATAAACTGCCGGCTGTTAGGGTCATCGCGGCCGGCGGGTAGAAAAGCAAATCGAAAAAGCAGGGTCATTTCGCTAGGATAGTGGGCCTGTAAGTTGAGCAGCCAAACAAGGAGTATAGAGTGGCATCGCTTGAAGAAATGGTTCAGGGTTTAAAGTACGACAAGGACGGCCTGATCCCCGCCATCATCCAGGATGCGAATTCTAAACAGGTCCTCATGATGGCCTACATGAACGCCGAGGCCCTCCTGGCCACGATCCGCACGGGCAAGACCAATTTCTGGTCGCGCAGCCGCAAGAAATTCTGGGTCAAGGGCGAGGAGAGCGGCCACACCCAGGAAGTCAAATCCATCCGCATCGACTGCGACCTGGATACGGTCTTGATCGACGTCATCCAGAAGGGCGCGGCCTGCCACGATGGCTACTTCAGTTGCTTCTACCGCAAGCTGACCCCTTCGGGCCAGTGGGAAGTGACCGACCAGCGCGTGTTTGATCCCAAGGCGGTTTACAAAAAGTAAAAAAGGGACTATTCCGTCCCTTTATTTAAGCTAGAACAGATACACAGGGCAGCGAGACTTTGGAAACAGCCGCTTCATCAACTCTGGAGCAAGGCCGGGCGGCAAATCTGTCGGGCCGTCAGCCGCGGGGATTCATCAACGATCTGCTGCGCGGCCTGTACCTGCTGCTCGCGGCGGCAGGGCTCGCGGCGGTGCTGGTTGAGATCGGCTCTTATCACCTGCCTAAGCCGCTGACGGCGAATTTGATACACGCCGTGCAGTGCGCTATCGCGATGGCCGCGCTGGGTCTGGCTATCGTGCGCGCCTTGCGCAGGGCCGTGGCCGACCCATCCACTCGCAGTTCACTGGCGGGAATTCTGAAACTCTGTTGGGGCGAGGCGGTGGCGCTGCTGGCGGGGTTGCTGGCCGGAGCCTTCCTGGAATATGGGCCCGCGTATCTTGTGGCCGTGTGGGCCTTTTTGCTGCTCTTGCCGGTGTTGTTCATCCCGCGGCTTTTCGCGCACGCCATCCGCGCGAAAGTCTCCCCAGTCAGTCTTCTATTAGGCGGCTTCGCCTTTGCGATACTGGCGGGGACGGCCCTCCTGCTCTTGCCGCGCGCGGTGCCCGAGGGCACTGGGCCCCTGTATCTGGATGATGTCCTGTTTATGGCCGCCAGCGCCGTCTGTACCAGCGGCTTGACCATCTTCAATATTGGCGCGGATTTCACGCCGCTGGGCCAGTGGATCCTTCTGGCCCTGGTGCAGATCGGCGCCCTTTCCATCACCATCGCCGGCACGCTCTGGCTCCTGCGCCTCTGGCGCGGCGGTGATGGTGGCAGTCCGGCACAAGTGAAGGACCTCAAGCCGGATGGGCACTTGGTGCTGTTCATTATCGCTGTCACGCTGGCCGTGGAGATGATCGCCGCGCGGCTGCTAATGCCCGTGTTCGGGGGGGGCGGCGATGGCGTTTTCGCCTCGATTTTCCACAGTGTTTCGGCCTTCTCTAACGCGGGATTTGCCCTGCGCCGCGACAGCCTCATGTCTCACCGCGACCACTGGCAGGTCTTTGCAATCATTCCCCTGTTGATCATCTTTGGCGGGCTCGGCTTCCCCGTGCTGATCGACCTTTGTCAGTACCTCTTTAATGCAGGCATCCGATCCGTTCAGCGGCTCTTGACAGGATCGAGCAGCTTTCAGCCGCGCCGTTTGATGCTGCACAGCCGCGTAGTCCTGGCGACCACGCTGATCCTGCTCGTGGCGGGCGCGGCGGGCATCGTCGCACTGGACCCGGCCAAGCTGCCCCGCCTGGTGGGGCAGGCGCAGGATGTCTCCACGTTCACCTCGGGCCTTTCCGACTGGCAGCGCATGGGTCTTACGGAGCGGTTTGCCAATGCCTGGTTCACCTCCGCCTCGGCGCGCACGGCGGGCCTTGCCACCCTGGACCTCAACGACCTGACCGGCGCGGGCAAGTTCTGGATCATGCTGCTGTCGCTTATCGGCGGCTCGCCGGCCTCCGCGGCGGGGGGGCTCAAGACGGTTACGCTGGCGATACTCCTGGCGACAGTCTGGAGCACGCTGCGCCGCCGCAAGGAAACCACCATCTTTGGCCGCGACATAGCCCCGTCCCTCATTCGTTATGCGCTCACGCTGACCGTGCTGTACGTGCTGCTGCTCGCTGTGGTCACGCTCGTGCTGGCGGTGGTGCAGGGGCCAAGCTCGCGTTTTCTTCGATGTGCTGTTTGAATCCGCCAGCGCGCTCAGCCTGTCGGGCTTTTCGCTGGGCGAGACCATGCGCCTGACCATCGCCGGCAAAATCGTCATCATTGTGGCGATCATCGCCGGCCGGTTGGGTCCGCTGGCTCTCTTGATGAAGATGACGCAGGATCCGCGGGGGCAGGAAGATTTCGCCGGGGATGTGCTTGTGCCCTAAGGCTTATTTATCCGGCCCGTTGTACGTGGTCGGATCGCCGCCTTTTTCGATGATGTCGAGCTTGTCGACCCGCCGCTGGTGGCGGCCCGCTTCAAAGCCGGTTTCCAGCCACACCTCGACGATGCGCCGCATCGAGCTCTTCCCCCAGAAGGTCCGCCGCCAGGCACAGCACGTTGGAATTGTTGTGCCGGCGGGACATCTGCGCCGTCAACTCGTCGCCGCACAGGGCCGCGCGCACGCCGTCCACTTTGTTGGCCGTGATGGACATGCCGATGCCGCTGCCGCACAGCAGAATGGCCCTGTCCACTGCGCCCTCCGCCACGGCCTTGGCGGCCGTGTAGCCGATGTCGGTGTAGTCGCAACTGCGGGAGCTGTTGGTGCCCATGTCCACAATCTCATGTCCCTGCTCGGACAGCATGAGCGCCACTTTTTCCTTGGCCACGTACCCGCGATGATCTCCCGCGACGGCAATCCTCATGGTTTGCTAGCCTCTACCAGTCCAAATTCGTTGATCAGGTTGTCCAGCCGCGCGGCGATCGCGCGGCGAATTCGCTCGGCCGTGTGTACGTAATCCTGCGTCGAGCCGCCGATGGGATCCGGCACATCGCCCTCGACATCCAGGCGGACGATGCGGTCCGCGGCCGTCGGGTCAAGTCCCGCGGCCGCCTCCACGTGCCGGTCCGTCATGCAGAGTACCAAATCTGATCCGCGGATCAACTCAGCAGTTAAAGTCCGACTGGAATGATGGGCCAGCTCCAGGTCCAGGTGGCGGGCCACTTCGATGGCCCCGTCGCTGGCTGGGCTGCCCGCCATGGCCGTCGTTCCGGCCGAAAGCACGCGCCAACCGCGGGACTCCAGGTCTTTTTCGCGGGTGCCCAGCCTCTCGGCCAGCATCTGGAGCATGATCACCTGGGCCAAGGGCGAGCGGCAGGTGTTGCCGGAGCAGACGAACAAAATCTGCCGCCGCGTCAATCTATCGATGGCCGAGCGCGGCACCACGCCCTCCCGCACGACCTTGTATTTGCCGTCAACATCGAACGAGACAATTGTGCTGGACAGGCCATACCTCACCTTGCCGCCATCCAGGAGGACGTCGATCTGGCCATCCAGTTGCGCCAGCACTTCCTCCGGCGTGGTGGCCGGTTTGTGCCCGGCCAGATTGGCCGAGGGCGCCACGATCGGATCGGCCAGCGCCCCCAGGAGCATTTGCGCGGCCGGATGATCCGGGCAGCGCAACGCAATCGTGTCCTCATGGACCACTCGCTTGGCTATGGGGCCATCATTCCACGCTTTATTGGCCAGCTTGCCGCCGGTGGGCAAGATAACCGTGATGGGGCCAGGCCAGGCCTTGTTCATCATGCAGCGCGCGGTCGTTGGAATACGCTCCACGTAGGATTTGACCTGCTCAATCTGCCCGATGTGTACCGTGAAAGGTCGGTCCGGCCGGCTCTTGAGCTTACGCAGTCTTTCATAGGCTGCGTCGTTGGCCGCATTAGCGGCCAGGCCGTAGACGGTTTCCGTGGGAAATGCCACAAGCCCGCCGGCAGCCAGCACTTCCACAGCGCGCGCGGCGGCCAACGGCTCCTCCTCGGCTGGATCGAGCTTCCAGACTTCCGTTTTGCCGGCCATGCCCTCTTCCGCTAAAAAAGTTCTTTCGCCGCCATTAAAAACAACCGAACGTCGCATGCCAGACATATGTGCGCCCGTTCATTAAAAAATGCTGCAACGTTATTGTACGAAATTCCGCCCAAATCCCAGCATGCCTTTTGGCCCGCCTGGGCCGGCCAAAAAGCTGCACAGGAATTGTAGTTAGCACGATCGTCGCGCCGAGACTGGCGCACTCTACAGTTTGACGGATGGCGGAATCGCAGTAGAATAGGCTTATCCATGTGACCTTCACAGAGTTCACAAGTTGCGCGTTACCTGCGCTGCCGGAGGGTCTGTCAAACCGCTGCCAGGTTAGCCTTTCAAGGAGAGGGAAATGAAGGCCGTAGCCGTTGCTCTATTCGCGTGCCTGCTTTTGCCCGCGGCGGCGCAGGCGGAGCGTATTCTTTATGATCTGGGCGATCCCCCGTACCCGACGCCTCCGAGCAACGGTCTGACCTGGAATAACCCGGCCGCCCCTAATGGTAATCTCAACGAGGGCTGGACCATCCTGGAAACCGGCTCTGTCGACGCCAATGGCAATGCCTTGGCCGGCGTGTCCATCGGTTGCGACAACTTCTACAACATCAATAGCACCGGCGTAAACGCCGATGGCGCGTATCCGGCCACGGCCATGCGCGACAGCATTTATGCCTACTCAGACTGGGCCACCGCCAGTAAGCCCGCCAGCCTGGTTGTCTGGGGTTTGCCTGGAACAGCCTACGATGTCAAAGTCACCGGCTCACGCGACGGCAGCGACTCCATTCGCGTGGGCGACTATTCGGTCAATGGCGTTACGCAACAATTGAATGCCGCTATGAACAGCAACACCGTCCTTACCTGGGCCGCCGTGCCGGTGGGCGCCGTCACCTTCACCGATTACAACGGAACCATTGTGACCAAAGCCAACGCGATCCGAATTAAGGTTTGGCCCGACCAGACCGGCAATTACGCATATCTCGGCGTCGTCGATCTGACCGCCGTTTCCGCTCCGCCGGCCAACACGGCGCCGGCCATCACCATGCCGGTCAATGTCACCATCAGCATGCCCGGCGCGGCTAATGCCGGCGCTGTGGCCTTGAGTGCAGTGGTCTCGGATGATGGCCTGCCCGGTGCAACGGTCTGCACCTGGAGCAAACTTTCCTTCTCCGGGACGAGCACGAATGCCGCGGTCACGTTTACCAATGCCAATGCCGCCTCCACCACGGCTTGTTTCAGCCGGGTCGGCACGTATACGCTGCAACTGGATGCCAACGACGGCGCCCTGCACACCTCGGCCACGATGATGGTGATGGTGCAGCAGGATCCGCGTGGGGACTTCGATACGAATGGCACGGTCGACGGCATGGATTTCCTCGCCTGGCAGCGTAACTACAACCACGGCAAGGCCGGCAGCGGCGCGCCCATCGTTGACGCCAATTTCGCCGATGCCGACTATGCCCATGCCCACGGCGACGCCGATGGCAATGGCAAGACCGATGGCTCAGACTTCCTCATCTGGCAGCAGGACTACACGTACGAGCACTGAGAATTGGCCAAATCGCCCGCCCGCGCCGCTTAGCTTAATTGCAAATTAACGTGGCCATTGTCTTTTACGAATAAAAGACAGGTATATTTCCAGCACATTTGTAAGCAAGCGATCGACAGTTGAGGCCGGGGAGCCTGATTTGCCTTAGCGCTTGTCTATAACTTGCTGAAAACTGGAAAGACCTTCACCTGCGGAGTCTGGCGGTCTGAGCAACCGCTTTCGCCCTCCCACCCCGCTCCAGGGCGAGCGCCTTCCGCATCTGAAATCTTTCGAGGCAGAGGATTCTGGGACACATGCGATACGCCTTGGCGGAGATGAGCGCCCAAAAAGATAAGCTGGCAGTGACTTTTGCATTCGCTGTGTCAAAATTTTTATATCGGAACCTCTACCAAGGCGAAGGGCGACGGAGTGCCCAATGCACTGCGTCGCCCGTTTTTTTGGGCGGGCGCTGCGGTCGCCTCGGCGCCACAGGCCAAACCTTGAAACACATCAACGAGTCCGTAGGCTGTGCAGCTTCCTGCTTCGCCAAGGCTACGCAGGATGAATTGCTGCACACGTATTTCTTGCTTTTCAATTTCACTGGGTTAATTTGTGTGCAACGATCCTGCTTCGCCAAGGCTACGCAGGACGTTGGCTGCAAACTTCTTGCTGAGAACCAGGGACACAGGGAGATATGATGGCCACAGAATCTGAGCCTGCAAAACGACCTCCACCCGACCTCCGGTGCTTTGAATGTGGCTATCTTCTATGGGGAAGCACGACCAATCGATGCCCCGAGTGCGGCAAGGAATTCTCGCGCAGAATATTACGAGACATACCTGCCAATGTGGCCCATCCTGGTGGGGTTGTATCTTCTCGCTTTCATGGCCGACCGATTGCTTATGGATAGCAGGTGGCTGGTCGGCGCCATAGCCAATTTGACTATTTCTCTTGCTCTCCAAATTGTTAGATTTCTTGGCATTACAGCCTGGGGGACTCTGACAGGTTTTCTTTTCTTGTTTCGCAGCAGGTGGGCCCGCGTGGCAACCATCTTGTGGTTGATTGTGATCCTGCTTTTGGATGCAACCGATTTATGCGGCATCTTACAGTTCTATTCGAAGCACCATTACTCGGTCAGCTCTTACATTTCTGCATTTAAAAACGAACTTCGCTTGGCTCTTCCTGTTTGCGGTCTGGTTGGATTCGTCTTTACTGGCTTGCGGCGCCACTCACTTTCATATCTCAAGCAAGCCGGAAAGGACCCTGTTCCACTCTCGTATGGGCAGCCTCGGAAAGATTGGCTCGTGTTTTTGATAATCATCCTGGCCTGCGATGCAATTGAGTATCTGAACATAGACTTACTTGTACAGGCCTGGAACAAAGGCTGGAGTATGGCGACATTGCAGGTCGGCCACGGTGTATATCCCGTGATAAATTGTTTCTTTGGCAATGCGTTTGCGCTATGGCTGATCGGCTGCGCATTTTGGCTGTGGCACAGACCATCGCAGCTTAGATTTGTCGCCATGATGCTGACAATCACGGCCTTTGTTTTCTTAGCTTTTGTGAACTTCCTCTACTACGCCATACCTGTAACCTACGCGACGCCGGAATATCTAAACAACGCCGCGAAACAGTTACAAAGCGCTCTTGGCGTGGTATCCGGAACATGTCAATTCCTAGTGCTTTATCTATTCGCCTTGTACGTCCATCGCCGCGATCGCGAATTGGAAGGAAATGTTTAGTGCAGCTCGGCTGCACACGAATTACTGCTTAGCCCAGAATAAACAAAAAAAACAGGTGTGCGGCAGAGATACGCCCTACTTGCTACGCGCTGGCGTCGGCATCAATGCCGTGCGCTTCACACCAATCCAGGGCGGTTTGACGGTATTGACCTTCGCGGAACTTGTACCACGCCTGGGCCAGGCCGAGTTCGTGGATGCGATCCTTGAAATACCGGAAGGCCCCTTTGCCGTGGATGGCGTTGAGGAGCGCCTCAGACTGCGCCTCATTTTGCAGGCCGGCGGCAAAGTCTCGCATCATGTCCCACTCATTGATTTCGAAGCGATCCGGCAGAGGCAGGAACCTTTTGCCGGTAGCGGCTTCATCGGCCAGCACGGCCTTGGCTTGCGCGATATTCTCCCTTTGCCAGTCGGGATAGTTCACCGGATCGTCATCCGCTTCGGCCCCGCGAAGTTCCTCATCCGAAAGCACGACCACTTCGCCTCGCTCTTGGTCGAGAAAGGCGTGGGACTCTTCGCCGGACATCTCCAAAGCGTCGAGGATGGCCGACAGTTTCACGCGCGGCGGCACAGTCATGAGTTTCCTTTCTTAAGAACCCTCACCCTGCTGATACCACTTCCGACGTTATCCATAAGCTTGCGGAGCGGCCCAAGCGGAGCCGGCGCAGCAGGCTTGTGGATAACTCGGCGGCGACAGATTTGAAGCCTGTGAGTAATATGTCCACTTGCAGTCCCAACGCCACGGCCGTTTCACGGTCCTCGCCCTGCGATTCCCAGAGAATCCAGCGAAGATCACCGGTCCCGGCCGCGGCACCTGTGCAGAGATCTAAGAGAACACTGCCCCACGAGGGCTCCGTATCAGGTCGATCGGTCACAGGTCGGCGGAGGGTCTGTCAAGGAGATCCTATGGAACCCGACAACACACAGGAGGCGCCATTCCAAGAACGATTCATCGCCTTCGCCGGCTTTGACTGGGCCAGCGACCACCACGACATTGTGATGCTCGATCCTCGAGGCGCGACTCTGCTGGAACTGACCTTTGACGATGATGCTGCAGGATGGCAACACTTGAGCCAGCAGTTAAGTAAACACGTGGGACCGGAATTTAATCGCCTCGCCCTGGCGGTCGAGACCAACAACGGACCCGCCGTGGAGCGATTGCTGGCGTTGGGACTGGTGGTCTACCCCCTCAACCCAAAAGCGGCCCAGCGGTACCGAGAGCGGAAGAATAATGCCGGGTGCAAGGATGATCATTTGGACGCCTTAAGCTTCGCCGATGCCCTGCGCACGGATGGCCACGGCTGGCGACCCCTCAAGGCGGATGATCCGACCACGCAGGAACTGCGGCTGCTGTGTCGTGATGAGGTGCAGCTTATCGCCCAGCGGACGGCGCTGGTCAACCAGCTCCGCGCGGCCCTGCGCGAATATTATCCGGCCGCCCTGGAGGCGTTTGATGACTGGCTGAGCGCGGTCCGTGGGCTTTTATTCAGGCCTTTCCCACGCCCCAGGATCTGGTGCGCGCCGGCAAGCGCCGCTGGGAGAAGTTCCTGCACACGCACCGCTGGTATCGCCCTGAGACGTTTGCAAAACGACTGGAGATCTTTGCGCACGCGGATCAATTCTGCGGCACCCCCGCGGTCACTCGGGCCAAGAGTCGCCTAGCCATCACGTTGGCCGGTCAGCTTCGCCACCTGGAGGCCCAGTTGGTGCAGTACCGCCAGGCCATCGAATCGCTGTTTGCCGAACATCCCGACCACGACATTTTCGGGTCTCTGCCGGGGGCCGGCCCCAAAATCGCGCCGCGGCTGTTGGGGGAGCTGGGCAGCGATCCGGCCCGCTTCAGCACGGCCCAAAGCCTGCAGTGCTATGGCGGATCAGCGCCGGTGACCAAGCAATCCGGCAAGAATCGCTGGGTATCCTTCCGACGTGCCTGTAATAAAATGCTGCGCTACACCCTGCACCTTCAGGCCGATAAGAGCCGCGAAAAATGTGTCTGGGCTCAAGCGTACTATCTGCATAAGCGAGAGCAGGGCCAGTCGCACGCGGCAGCCCTGCGCTGCCTGGCTCAACGCTGGACGAAGATCCTGTGGAAGATGTGGCAGACGGGCACGTGCTACGATGAAGCCTTGCACACCCGCAATCAAGTCAAGCACGGCTCATGGATCATGCGACTGCCCCAAGGAGACATCTGTTGAAAACTTCTCGAAAAATAACCTTGCGAAGCAAGAGAACATCTTCGCTAAAGCTTCGCAGGGCAAGCCCGGCCCTTCGGGCCACCCTCCCCCGGCCCCGCTTCGCTGAAGCTACGCAGGGCCACCCTCCCCCGTAAAAGGGGGAGGGATTTAATCCAAGATCGGCTCCGGCTTGTCGGCCAGGTCGTTTGTAATGGTTACCCAATCCACTAGCGCGCCCACCTCGCGGCCGCGGAAGGTGAGCGTGTGCTTGCCGGCCTTGAGCTGGAAGATACGCGGGTTTAGGGTCATGGGCTCTTTGGAGTCGCGGCCGTTGATGCGCAGCATCTTCCAATCGTTCTGGGGCTCACCGGCACTGAAATCGAAGATGTCTTCCTGGCCATCCACGTTGATGAAAACTGAACCGCTCTTGCCGGCAGCACCTTTGCCGGTAGCGGTTTGGCTGGCAGCGCCTTGGCCGGCGGGGCTTTTGACGCGGGCCCAGATCACGTACTTCCCATCGGCGGGCACTTCAAAGTTCAGTTTGGCGGTGCCTTTTTGGGCCTGGCTGGTGGCGACAGCCGCGCGGCCGATGGCGTCGCGGTTGGCCACGACCTGCATGGGTGGCTTCGATCGCTCCATCCTCGGCTTCCAGGTGAATGTGTACGGGCCTGGGCCTGTCGGGATTGACGAAGAGGTTCACCACGTAGTCTTCGCTCGTGGTGTTGCCGTAGCCATCGCGGGCCTTGATATACAGCATCCGGCGGTCGCCATCTTTGATGCCGGTGATGGTTTTGATGTGCTGAGTACCGCCGCGCAGGTCCAGACGGGTTTCAAAGAGGGAATGGTCGCTGGCTATAAACTGGCCGCTCATGTCGTCGAAGGCCACGCCAGGTTTTTCGGCATAGCGGCAGATAGCGCTCTTGCCCGTGCGGACTTCAACGGTGTAGCTCGTGGTGCCGCCGGGCAGGTCAAGCTGCGGCAAGGTCTGGAATATCTTGGGCGGCTTCTTGTCGGCGGCGATGATGAATTTGCCTTCGGCAACGAGGCCAGGGGCAAGGCCAAGGCTCTTAGCGAAAATGCGTGCCTTGATGGTGGTTTCGCCCAGTTTCGTCAGCGTGAAGGGCTTCTCATACGCCGGCGATTCTTCCGTCGGCTCCGAACCATCGGCCGTATAACGAATGGTCATATTCGGCTCCGCATTGAAAAGCGGCACTTCGATCCGCACGGTCACGCCGCCGGTGTAGTTGCCATCGCGCGGCCACAAGATCGGCGCGGACACACCGGTTTTAGCCACCGGCGCCACTTGCCAATAGTTCCGATAGCCAACAGTATCCATCGCGGCGGTAAAGCCCGGGCCGCCCGTAAAGCCGCGACTGGCGCCGTGACTGTGACTATCGGGGGAGACCCAGAAGGAATAGAGCTGGCCACTGGTGAGTTCAAACTTGAATCGAACAGGTTTGCCCGCCAGCGCGGAGAGATCATCGCCGCCTTTCCAGGTCACCTTCTGCAACGTCATATTCACGCTGAGCACCTGGCAATCTTTGATAGCAAAACCCTGGATGGGTTTGCCGGCTTCATCGAGCGCGGCCACGCGGAGTGAGCCTTTGGAATCATCCACATTCACAAACAGGTATTTACCCGTGAATTTCACCGGGCGCGTCACCAGCTCACCCATTTTCTCGCCGGCATCCATGGAGCAAAAACCATCGCGGCGGAGCACGGAAAGCCGGCAGCCCGGCTGGGCGGTGTACATGTACAGATAATCGCCCATGACCAGGACGCCGCCGCAGGTGGGCTGGATGTTCCGCAGTTCGCCATCTTCGCCGTAGCTATCATGCGTGTCGAAAATCGCGCGGCGGTCGGGCCGCGAAAAACTCCAGCCATCGCGGCTGAAGCCCAGGCACACGTTGTTGCACTTGGGACGATTTGCACCGTTGGCATCCATGGGCTGGCCGTGCCAGATGGCGAATCGGCCCAGCAACAGGCTTTCATAGGGCGTGCAGTCGAGGTCGTAGAGCTGGCAATCGACGCCGGCCTTGCGCGCGATGTCGAAGCCGCGCTGATCGGTCTCGCCATCCAATACATCGTGCCGCGGCACATCGGCGGAATCGGCGCCAACCCATAAGGGCGCGCTGTAGTAATCATCTGTTTTCCAGTAGGGGCCTTTTTCGAGGTCCTTGACTTCCCAGTAGCGGCGCTGGCGCTCGCCTACCCAGCCCATGCGTATGGAAAACACCCAAACCTGGCGGAAGGGATTATAAAAAGCGGTGGAGCGGTCGCCGCAGTCGCCATCGGTGGGATGGCGCTCGGTCCAATGAATGCCATCGCCCGAAAAACGATACCAGTAGCGGCAAAAGCCCGGCGGGTCGTACAGCACGTCGTGGATGAAGACGTAGCGGTGATTGGGGTCCTTCGTGTCGGGGTCGATGCCGATGGCCGTGATGCCGGTCGGATTGTCCACGACCTTATTTGTGCCGGGCACGACATCGAATTGGGGAATCTGCCAGTGGATGCCATCATCCGAGGTGGACAGTTTCAGGTTCTGATACCAGACTTTGATCTTGCCATCAGTGTAGTCGTACCAGATGCCGCCGCTGTCGCCGTTGGTGTTATGTTTTTCCGACTCGGGGTCGATGTGCAGCGGGTTGCCCAGGTAATACTCCGCCTGGTAGCACTGGCGCTTCAGCGTGGTGGACTCGATAAGGAAATCATCGACGAAGAGCTGGCGGCCCACATCGATGGGGATCACCTTGGGCGGGTTCTTCAGGTAGAAGGGCGCCTGCGGATCCTTGGGCCACTCCTTGAGCGGCGGGGGCCACTCTTGAGGCAGGACGATGCCGTTATAGAGAACTTCCCCGCCGGCGGAGGGCATCTTGTCGACCAGCACAGGCTGGGCCGGCGGGTCGGCCAATAAGGAATTGCTTAAGAGCAGTGTTGCAAAAAGGAGCGTTGTCAGGGATCTAGCGCCGAACATATGGGTCTCCCGTTTGCAGATTCGTCGCATGAACGTCCGACAGTAAGGATCAGCAGGTTCAAAACATATCACCGACGAAAGCAATGCGTCAATGGCTCTAACGCAACGGAGCGGCATCTTTCCGGTGCGATTCGAATAGGCGCACAAGTCGGCACGCTATAGAATCGCTGCACAAGTATGGCTGGTAATGGGCCAGGCAATCACATGGAGGTTGAACGCCTGTGTTAAAACAGCAATTCCTCGAATCGTCGCGCAGATCATCGGCGTGGACTGCCTCCTCGAGCAGGGCGATCTCCAGTGACTCACTTGGCCGATAGGTAATGGCATGCAGGTAAACGTTAAAACATGCCTGTCCTGGCTGCTGAATTCCTCGTCCAGCCTGGCCGATGGCGTCGCCCATGTGCTGGATTGCCTGGGCGACAATTGGCACGCGGAGCTGGCGGAAATGCTGGCGGCGGCGTGCCGCGAAGGCCTGCGCGGCGGCAAGATCACCGAGCCGCAGTGGCAGGAGCTGTGGCGTGATCGCCGCACGGCCCCGGCCTTTTTTGTGCGGGCGACGGCGACGCCGGGAATAGCGCCGGCGCAATCTTTGGCGCTGCTCAAAGAGGCCATGGAACGCGTGGCCGAGCCTGACCCCGTGCTGCTCAGGACGATGGGCAGTCTGCTGGCCAAAACCGACCCGGCCGCCGCCATCCCGCTTTATCAGCAGGCCCTGCTTTGTTGGCCGCCGTACGTGTGGTATCTCAAGACATACCCGGAATTGCGGCGGCTGATGGCCTCGGATGGTTTCGTGCCCAGGCGGCGCTCGAAGCTGGCCTTGCTTTCCGCCAGCACCACGACACTGCTTACACCAGTCCTTCAGATGGCGGCCTTTGCCAAAGGCATTTCCCTGGAGATCTACGAGGCGCCGTTCGGCGCGTATCAGCAGGAGATTCTGGATAAGACTTCCGGCCTGTATGCCTTCGGGCCCGATTTCGTGCTGCTGCTGGTGAACCACCGCATGCTCGATTTTGGGCCGGTGGACAAGCAGAACCAGGCGCAACTTGTAGTGGAGTCGCTGCGCGGCCTGTGGAAAACGCTTCAGGCCAGCGCCAGTTGCCACATCATTGCGACCGGGTTTGACATGCCCTGCCTGGCCTCCTGGGGCGCGCTGGAATCGACACTGCCGCAGGGACGCATCCGGCAGATTCGCCAGGCGAATCTGGACTTGTCGGCCGACCTGCCCGATGGAGTATCTTTCCTGGATGTGGACAGGCTATCGCGGCTGCACGCCGGGCCGTGGGATGCGCCGCAGGAGTATTTCCAGAGCAAGCAATATCCCGCCGCGGCGGCGCTGCCGCTGTTGGCCGATGCGGTGGTGGCGCAGATCGGAAGCGTGCTGGGCCTTTCGGCCAAAGTGCTGGCGCTGGATCTGGATAACACGTGCTGGGGCGGCATCATCGGCGAGGATCTTTTTGGGGGAATCAAGATTGGTCCGCCCGATGCGGCCGGCGAGGCCCACGCCGCGCTTCAGCGGTACGCCAAGGAACTTAAAGAACGCGGCGTGCTGCTGACCGTGTGCTCCAAGAACAATCCCGATGATGCCCGCGAACCGTTCCTGAAGCACGATGCAATGATTTTGAAGCTCGAGGACCTGGTGGCCTTCACGGCCAATTGGGCGGACAAGGCCACCAACCTCATACAGCAGGCGCAGGACCTGCAACTGGGCATCGACAGTTTTGTGTTTCTGGATGACAACCCGATCGAACGTGCGCTGGTGCGGCAGCAGATGCAGGCCACCGTGCCCATCAGCACCAACAACCCGACGGACATGCTGCTGGACCTTCAGCGTTCCATGTATTTCGAGGCCACGCGGCTGACCCAGGATGACCTGCGCCGCCAGGAGAGTTACTCTTCGTTGTCGGCCAGGAAAGAGCTCCAGCAGCAGTGCTCCAGCACGGAGGAGTTCTTAAAATCGCTGCACATGCAGAGCCAGCACGGAGCGGTCAGCGAGCTGACACTGGCCCGCGTGACACAGCTCACCAACAAATCCAACCAGTTCAACCTGACCACCCGCCGCTATACCGAGGCGCAGATCAAGGAGTTCACGCAGTCACCCCAGTGCTGGACGCACTGGTTTGGGCTGAAGGACCGCTTCGGGGATCACGGCATCATTGGCGTCATGCTGGCCCATTGCCAGGGGCAGACTCTGGACGGTGGACACCTGGCTGATGAGCTGCCGCGTGCTGGGCCGGCAGGTGGAAGATTTCATGATCAGGACGCTGCTGACGGCCGCGCGGGAAGCCGGCGCCGCGGCGGTGGAGGGGCAGTACATTCCCACCGCAAAGAATATGATGGTGAAGGACCTGTATACCAAAGTCGGTTTTTCGCCCAACGGCCAGGAAGGCGTGTACAGGTTCGATCTTGCGCGGCCGCTGGATCACCTGGCCAATTTCATCGAAGATGTTTCGCCTCTGGCAGCTATGGCGGAATAGTTTTTCCGCCGTTGGGGGCGGCCCGCGCTGCATCAAAAAATCTCACTTCGGTCGTCTCGGCGTCACAAAACCGTCACAATCTCCTGTTAACGTTTTGGCGCGATGGGCTGGCGTGCGCCGGCTCGATGGGGTAGTTTTTGCACGAGCAAAGGAGATGGGCATGTGCGGGAAACGGTCAGTTCTATTGGGCTTTGTTGTGCTTGGGACAATTGTGCTATTGTCAGCGCCATGGGCCGCGGCAGCGCCGGCCTCCGCGCCGGCCGCGACCTCCGCGCCGGCTTCAGCGCGGGCTGCCGATCAATCGCCGGCGGTCCTGCTGGAAAAGGGCATCTACGCCCAAGAGACCAAAGGCAATTTGGATGAGGCGATTTCCATCTACGAGCAGGTGGTTCATGCCGACCAGGCGAGCCGCCGCGCGGCGGCGGAGGCCCTGTGGCGGCTGGGCCAATGCTGGGAGAAGAAGGGCGACAAGGCCAAGGCGGCCCAGGCTTATGACCAATTGCTGAGACAATATCCTGAACAGGAAGCATTTGTATCCCAGGCTCGGCAGAAGCGGAATGATACTGCCGCCGCCGCGGCGCAGCTGCCTCCCGAGACGCTCGTCTCCATCATGTCCGCATTTCGTGAATCTGTTTTGGAGGCCCAGAACAAGGACCTGCACGTCAATGCCCACGTTTTCGGCGTGGATGAAGCGTTCAATTGTGTTCAGGGCGGCCTGTTGCTTTATCGAAACAACTCCGACTCGTACGTGACCGATGAAGTCGATCTCGGCGGTTTCAGTGAACGGCCGACATTCGATCTGATCTTCCAGGATGGCGTCGTGCCTTATACGGTCAAGCCCGCTCCCGAGGGCTGGTTGGGGCGGTACAGGCTCATGTGGAAGCCTTATGCGCCGATTCCTCCGGGGGCTGTGTACGTTTTCGGATATAAGCAGAAGGTTTACAAAACACTGCCGGATACGCCTCAGGGCCATCCTGTACACTTCCAGAACACTTTCGGCGCGCCTGTGCTGGAGAGTTTTTATCTGGTAGTTCCGCAGACCATTTCAATCGCTTCATCCTCGCGACCCTTCACCAGCCGCCAGAGTGCCGGCGGTCTGGATGTTTATACCTGGAAGCGCGAAGTTCCCGCCGATACAAAGAACGAGGTGGATGTCTATCTCAAGTCCGGTTCAGCCACATCCCGCGCGGCCGGCCCCAATGTTGTGTCCACATCTCCCAAAACGTATGCGGACAACGTGCCCGCCACGACCACGGAACTTGCTGTCACGTTCGACCAGGCGATGCGGGATGGCAGTTGGTCGTGGACGCACCGCTTCCCGGAAGCTGACCCGCAGTTTGCGGGCAATCCGAAATACGACAGCGACCTGAAGACCTGTCGCATCCCGGTGAAACTCGAGCCGGGCAAGTGGTACTGGGTGGGCATCAACAGTCCCGGCTATCAGAACTTCAAGAATAGCGCGGGCGTTTCATCCGCACCCTACGTGCTGGTCTTTGCCACGGCCTCGGAGGATGGCAAGCCCACGCCCATTCCGGCTGACAAGCTCGAAATGGCCAAACAAATAAACGCGGCGGCGTCGGCCCAGACCTCGGGCATCATCACCCATCTGCCGCTGCAGGATGCGCCCATCCGCGAAGTGCTGCGGCAGCTTTCCAATGTCAGCCAGAAGAACATCGTGCCCGGCCGCAACGTGCATGGCACGGTTACCGCGGATCTCTTTAACGTCACTTGGCGCGAGGCGCTGGATGCCATCATGCGCGTCAGTGACCTGGGGGCCGTGGAGGAAGGCAACTTCATCTACGTTTACCCGCTGAAGGAAATTGACAAGCACCTGGCGACTGCGTCCCAACCGAGCGAAGGTGATCGCGCGGCGGCGGAGACGTTGGCCGCGCAGGGCGCGGGGCTGCTGGACCAGCATAAGAACGCCGAGGCGCAAAAGCTGCTGGAACAGGCCGTCAAGCTTGATCCGACAAAGGCAAAATACTGGAAGGACCTGGGCTGGGCATTACTCGAACAGGACCAGGACATCAATGCCAAGCGCACATTTGAAAAGGCCCTTGCCATTGATCCCAAGGCGGCCTACGCCCTCAACGGAATGGGAGTCATCGCCAAAGATGCAGGCCAGACGGAACAGGCCGTTTATTATTGGAAACAAGCGCTGGCGGCCTCGCCGGATGCGATTGGCGCGGCGGCGCATCTGGCCAAAACCTACATGGAAAAGAAGGATTACGATAAGGCCGCGGAGTTTTATCAGTACATCCTGAAGTTTAATCCTGATGATGCACAGGCCAAGGAAGGACTGGCCAAGGCCAATGGAGCCAAGGCAGGCAAGTCCTAAGGAGTCGTGCGATTTCTCAGCAGAGCCGGACAGCACAGACTAGAGGTCGCACCAGGGGCGCCTGGCCGCTGGTGCTGCTGTTGTTGGTGGCGGTGCTGCTGCCCTCGGCGGGCGTGCTTTGGTTCATGGCCCGGGCCATCGACAACGAGCGGCTGGCCGTGCGTGAACGGCTCACGCAGGCCTATCGCAGCCAGCTCGTGGCCATGCAGGGGCGGCTGGAGGCTCAGTGGCACGAGGTCATCCAAAGCGCAGGCGCGGCCGAGGCCGATAAAGACGGCCGCGCCCTCGACGCCTTGCTCGCCGCGGCGCACTGCGACTCGGCGATCCTCTACGATGCCAATAGCCAGGTTGTTTATCCGCGTCCGCCACGGATTGTCGCGCCAAGTGCAACAACAAACGAGTGGCTCGCCGCGCAAACGATGGAGGATCAGGCCGATTTCGCCTCCGCCGCGGCGGCGTTTGCGGAGCTGGCCAAATCGCAGAAAGACGTTGAGCCGGCGGCGCGGGCATTGCAGGCTCAGGTCCGTTGCCTGCTGGAAGCAGGGCAGAAGGAAGAGGCGCTGGCGGTCCTGAACGGCCCGCTGGCCGATGCCAAGTATGCCAATGCCTGCGATGCGGAAGGGCGGCTGATTGTTCCTAATGCTCAGCTTTTGGCGCTGGAACTGATGGACGATTTCACATCCGCTGCCGCGCAAAAGCTCCAGTTGGCGTTAGGTGATCGCGTGCGCGTCGGCGATCTGCCCACGGCCCAGCGTGCATTTCTCGCTCAGCGCCTGATGAACCAACCGGCGCCCGCATCTCGGCCGGGGCGGGAGCTGTGGCCGTGCGACTCTTTTGGTGCCGATTGCCTCGCGCTGGCGGCGGTCGATCGCATCGGTACGTCGCTGCCTGTCGGCGTGCTCGCGGCCGCGCAGTCGCCGCGGGTCTGGTGCTTGCGGCCGCCATCCAATCCGCGTGTGGTGCTGCTTTTTGAAGAGTCCACGATCCTTGAGTTGATCGACCATCAGAAAGGCGCGGACATGCCGCCGCCGGGAACGGCGCTCCTGCCGCACACTTTGCCCGCGGACAAGCTGGCGCAGAATGTCTTTCTCACTGTGCCGGCGGGTGCGAGCATGCCGGACTGGAAGCTCTCCATTTATATGACTGGTAGTGATCCGTTCGTGGCGGCCGCGCATCGGCAGGCCATTGTGTATTTGTGGATCGCGGTGCTGCTGGTGGGCGGCTTCATCACGGCCGCGGCACTGGTCGGCACATCTATCTCGCGGCAGATGCGCATCACGCGGCTGAAGAACGATCTGATCGCCACGGTTTCGCACGAGCTGAAAACGCCGCTGGCCTCCATGCGCGTGCTGGTCGATACGCTGCTCGAAAACCGCCTGCCGGATGCGGTGAGCCGGCAGGAATATCTCCAGCTGATGGCGCGGGAAAACGTGCGGCTGTCGCGGCTGATCGACAACTTCCTGTCCTTCTCGCGCATGGAGCGCAATAAAAAGGCCTTCACATTCGAGCCGCTTCGACCGGCCGAATTAGTCGCCCAGGCGGTCGCCTCCGCGGGAGAACGGTTCAGCCAGCCCAACTGCCATCTGACTGTCGATGTGGAAGCGGACCTCGCGGCCGTGTGGGCCGACCGCGACGCCATCGTCACCGTGATCCTGAACCTGCTGGATAATGCCTGGAAGTACACGCGGGAGGACAAGCGGATCTCTATCAGTGCCTCTCAAAAGTCCGATCGCGTGCATATATTAGTGACAGATAATGGCATCGGCCTCACCCGCCGCGCGGCCAAGAAGGTTTTCGAGAGGTTCTACCAGGTCGATAGCTCGCTTTCCCGGCAGACGGGGGGCGTGGGCCTGGGCTTATCGATCGTGAAGTTTATAATCCAGGCGCATGGCGGCTCGGTCAGCGTGGATAGCCGGTTAGGGCACGGCAGCACATTTACCATCAGCTTGCCCACGGCGGCGAAGGACTACTACGCGCTTTGCGGTCAGGCGGCACAAAACCATGAGCGGAGAAAAAGTACTCATCGTCGAGGATGATCCGGCGTTGCTGCGGGCGCTGTCGGATAATTTCCGCTTCGCCGGCTACACGGTGGCTACGGCGTCGGATGGCCAGACGGCATTGGAGGCGGGTCTGGATTCCAAGGCCGATCTGATCATCCTGGACATCATGCTGCCCAAGGTGAACGGGTACGAGATCTGCCGGCGCTGCTGCGCCGATGGTCTGGCCATGCCGATCATCATGCTGACGGCCAAGGGGCAGGAATCGGACATCATCCTGGGCCTGAACCTGGGGGCCGATGACTACGTGACCAAACCGTTTTCGATCAACGAGCTGTTGGCGCGGGCCAACGCCTTCCTGCGTCGCCGCCGCGCGAAGGTCGGCCAGGTTCATCGCTTCGGGGAGATCGAGTTGGATCTGGCCGCGCGCACGGTGAAGCAGGCCGGACGGGTCATCGAGCTTACGCCCAAGGAGTTCGACCTGTTGACCTTGCTGGCGGATAACCCAGGAAGGGCCATGACGCGGGACCACATCCTCGATCGCGTGTGGGGCCATGGGGTCTTCATCACCCGCCGCAGCGTGGACCGGTGCATCAAGACGCTTCGCGCAAGATCGACCAGTCGTCGGCTGCCGATGCCAAACCGCTCATCCGCACGATCCGGCAGATCGGCTATCGCTTCGAGCCGCCGGACGGCTAGTGGGGGTGGCACAGCCTTTCCAGGCTGTGCGAACAGGCTGGAAAGCCTGTTCCACCTTTATTCACTTGTCAAATAACCAGCTGGTCCTCATCGACCGCCGCGCGGGATTTGCGGGCCTCCAAGACGGCCCGTAGCCGCAAAACCCTAACAGTTTTCCAGGGGCGCTTATGGCCTTTATGCATTATGCAATATTGCATAATGAATAACGTAAGTCCTTGTAAAATAAGGAGGGCTTATTCACGGTTGAATAATTTGGGCTTCCCATTTTGCCTATCTTAACACTCCTGCCTGTCTCCGGGCCGTCACCGTTTGGGATTTGTAAGGGATATGTGTTAGGGTCTGGCGCGGCTATTAGGCGTTTTGACCGTTTGGCTGTTGGGGCTGTCGCGGCAACGACATCGTACCAACACGGTATACAAAGCTCGCGCGGCAGTTCATGCCTCCAGATATGGTAGTTTCCTCGCATTTAACCATATAATACCATGGCTACATAACATTGTCAAGGAAAAATCCGAATATTCTGGAAAAAACCTGTCGAGATGTAAGCCTTTGTTTTAGCGAGAGTTACTGAATTCTTTCCCCCAAATAGCCAACCTTATGTCGCGAAGGACTTGCAGAGAGGGGCTGGGACGAGGCTGCACGTCAAAAAGATTCGGTATCGTCCCTGGCCGCATGGTATGGTAAAAAGAGCACTCTGTTTTAGGGCTCATCCTGCGCGGCGGCATGGCCGCGCGAGAGGTTTTTTCCCGAATGCCCCACAGGTACATTTACAATCGGTTGCGGCAGGCATGGCTCAAGACGGCCGGCTTCATGAGCCATAAGGTGCTGCACCTGGACGATACGCCGCACCGCATTGCGCTGGGCGTGGCGATCGGCTTTTTCATCGCCTGGACGCCGCTCCTGGGGGGCCACATGGTGCTGGCGCTGATCCTCTGTACAGTGCTGCGTGCTAATAAAGTGGCCGGCGTGACGTTCGTATGGGTGTGCAACCCGGTGACCATGTGGCCGATCTACTACTCCAGCTACCGCCTGGGTTGCGCGCTGCTGCCGGGGATGTCCTGCGGCAAGCACGCCTGGCACCAGATCACGCGGCGGCTGATGGATGAGACTGTGCCCATCTGGACGCGGATCAGCGAACTGGGCCATTTATCCTGGAATGTGATTGTACCGCTCGTGACCGGCAGTACGCTGGATGGAATAATCGTGGGCGTGCTGGCCTATTGGGTGACGTACCGTGCGGTCGCCGGCCATCGCCGCCGCGCGGCTATGCACCGGGCCGAGGCCGCCATGGCCGGCCACGGCACTGAATCGAAAGGATAAGATCTGGTGGACTCTGCTTCCCAATCCCCTTGCATCATTTTGGCCAGCAATTCGCCGCGCAGGCGGCAACTGCTGGAGGAGGCGGGCATCTGCTTTAAGGTGATTCCGCCGCTGCTGGAAGAGCCGGGGCTGTCGGATGAACTTTTGCTGGGGCCCTCCCAGCAGGCCGAGGCCTTGGCGTACTTCAAGGCGCGGGCGGTGTGGGAGGCCCAAAGCCCGAATCTGCCCGTCTTAGGGGCCGACACGCTGGTAACCGATGGCAAGCGGATCTTCGGCAAGCCGCGCCATCGCGAGGAGGCGCGGGAGATTCTTTCGTGCCTGGCGGGCACGCGACACCAGGTGATTACGGGGGTGGCGCTCATCGACGTGGACGGCACGCGGCTGATCGATTCGGCCACCACCTTTGTGCGCATGCGGGCCATGAGCCGCCGGGATATGGAAACGTATCTGGATTCGATGCAGTGGCAGGGCAAGGCGGGTGCGTATGGCATCCAGGATAGCGACGACAAGTTCGTGCAGTGCATCGAGGGCAGTTTTTCCAACGTGGTGGGGCTGCCGATGGACCTGCTCAAAAGTCTGCTGGCACAACTGGTGATGAGGCACTGCCAATGACAGGCAAATACCAAATCCCAAGCTCCAAATCCCAAACAAATTCCAAGCACCAATTTCCAAAGAAGAATCGGCATTTGTGGCTGGCGGTGAGTCTGGCGGTTTTGGCGCTGGCCGCGTGCGGAAAATCACAGCCCCAGAAGGCATCCACCACCGTGGAAGTGAACGGCCACACGTTTGCGGTCGAGGTGGCGGATACGGAGGCGACGCGCGGAACGGGACTTTCGAATCGAACTTCCCTGGAGGCCGATGCGGGGATGCTGTTCCTTTTTGACAGCCCGCGGAGCCTCGAGTTCTACATGAAGGACTGTTACTTCCCCATCGACATCGCCTTTATCGATGCCAACTGGCGGATCATCAATGTGGAGACCATGGCGGTCGAACCCGACCCCGCCAACCCTCGCCGCATTTATTATTCCGACCGCCCGGCCCAGTACGCGCTGGAGGTGCTGGGCGGCGCCTGGCAAAAGATTGGCGCAAAGCCGGGAATGCAGATGAAGGTGAAGGGTCTGCCCAAGGGGCAGGCTCGGCGGACGGCCGCGCCGGCGGGACCGGCGGATGAGCCGGCCGATGGCGGGGACTGGTGAAAAAAATAGCTCTCTTCTCGGAGAATCTCTATGAAGCGGGCCTCTATCGAAGACGGCGGAGTTATTGATAAGGTTTTAAAAAGAGTAAAAAACAAATCTTTGCGGTCGCTGATCAGCTGGTTATTAACCGCTTATCTGTTAGTTTTACTCCTTTGGGCCGCAAGCGAAGTGCGTCTGCTGTTCGTTCCTGATCCCAAGCATCCTCTTTCTGAGTTTGGTTTTCGCTTTTTCGGCTTTCAGATATTGGCTGCAAGTCTTTGGCTCTTCATCCTATTTGGATATGGCTTTGTTTACGGCCTTGCGACAATTCTTGCGTTTTTGACAATACGTCTTCGACGGAGGAATTAAGCTTAGAATCCAAGTCACCTTCCTTCCCATCGGTGCGCACAGCGCACGGCCGCGGACGGCCGTGGCACCCCTCGCTAGTTTTTCCAGTTGGGTGCCGGACTTTCTGACGGTCAAATCTCTGTTCTAATTTGCAAATTCGTTTCTAAAGGGCGTGCGGGTTGTGGTCGAAAAAATGGGCATGACTACGCTCACACAAGCGGCGGTGCAAAGACGGTCCGCGCTGCGCGCGGGGAACTATTGTGGGTTTCGGACCAGCCTGTGCCGGCCAACATTCAGGAGGCCCTGGCGGGCGTGTACAGCGTGCGCCAGTTGCCGCTGGATGGTTCGCTGCTGCAAGATGCTGGAGTTTCGAAAGTTGCGCTCGATTTATTCCTCCCGGCCCTCCGTACACGTGCGGCAGCTTGCGGCGCTCTTGGATGAACTGGAGAGCTCGCCCATGGTGGCGGTGCTGCTGCTTACCGAGCGGGACTGGTCCTTCCAGCGGGTGCTGGGCCGGCACGGCCGCTTCTGCGTGGCCGCGGCCGAGGGGGCGCCGAACATCATCGCCGCGCAGGTAGAGGCCGCGCACCAGCTTCAGCCGGCGCTGGAGAATTTGCAGAAGGAAGTGGCCCGCATTCGCGCCGTGGGCAGCGACATGGGCAAGACGCTGGATCAGATCGATGAAGAGATGCGGCTGGCGGCCAAGTTGCAGCGGGATTTTTTGCCGCGCAAGTTCCCGCAGGTCGGGCCGCTCCAGTTTTCGGTGATGTTCCGCCCGGCGGCCTGGGTCAGCGGGGATATTTACAGCGTCGAGCGGCTGGATGAAATCCACGTGGGCGTGTACGTGGCCGATGCGGTGGGCCACGGATTGCCGGCGGCGCTGCTCACGATGTTCATCAAGCAGGCCCTGCCCACCAAGCGCATCGGCGACGATGGCTACCACATTGTCCCGCCCGACCAGGCGATGCTCGGAGCTGAACCGGGCCATCTGCGGCCAGGACCTTTCGAGCTGCCAGTTCTGCTCGGCGCTCTACTGCGTGATCAACAGCCGCACGCTGGAAATGACGTACGCGCGCGGCGGCCACCCCGAAGGGCTGCTGCTGCACGCCGATGGAAAGATGACCGTGCTGGATGGCGCAGGGGGGCCTGTTGGGCATATTCCCCGAGGAGAACTACGAGCTTCGGCGCATGCAGCTCGCCCCGGGTGATCGCGTGATTCTGCACAGCGATGGGGCGGAGGATGTTTTCCGCCACCAGGGCAGCGGCCGCGACGGTCTGATAGCCACGCTGCAGAAGTTGCGTGAGCTGCCTGTGGACAAAATGGCTTTTCAATTAGCCGCGGTTATTGACGGCATGAGCGGTTCGCTGCATCCTGAGGATGATATTACGGTCGTGTGTATGCAGGTCGGCGAGGCTGCCAAGTAGATTTGCGATTTTTGATTTGCGCTTTGCGATTGAAGACATGAAAACGGCCGGCGCCGCAGATTCCGCGATGCCGGCCGATTGTTTTACAGTTCTACGAGTTTGAACAGATTCGATTAAGGACCGACGCCTACGACTCGTGGCGCTCGTTTCGCCTTTAGATCTAAATCGCAAATCGCAAATCAAAAATCAAATCTCCCCGTCCAAGGGCGGGTTCAGACTCCACTTTGGGGAAGTCGATCTCCGTTTGGGCCACATCGTTGAAATAATTGGTGAAGATGTTCAGCGCTACGTGGGCCACCAGCTCCACGATCTGCCCCTCAGATAAGCCGGCCTGCCGCGCGGCGGTGAACTGGGCATCATTAATATGCCCATGATGCCGCAGCATCTGCGCCGCCAGCTTCAGCGCGGCGGCTTCGACAGGATCCTCGGACTTGCACTTGCGGGCCTGGGCGATGCCTATGTCATCCACGCCGGCCTTCTTGGCCGCCGGGACGTGCGCGGAGATGCAGTACTCGCAGCGGTTGATCTCGGCCGCTAACAGGCCGATCTTCTCCTTGAGCTTGGGGCTTAAGGCGGAACCGGCCATGGCCATGCGGAAGCCCATAAAGCCCTGGAGCGCGGCGGGGGAGTGCGCCATGGCTCTGAAAATATTGGGCACGCGGCCCTGGGCGGCCTGGATCTTTTCCAGCACCATCTGGGCCTTGGGATCGGCCGCGGCAAGATCAATCAAGCTGATCCGTGACATTTTCTGTCTCCATTAAATAGCGGGAGAAAAACTTACTTGTCGCCCGCCATTCTAGCAAGACCGCGGGAGTTTTGTGCGCGTGGGGCCAATTCATCTTCTGATCATCGGCAGCGAAGATCCTCCACGTTCCAGATAGACGCGGTGTTGTCGAGGTCATTCACCGCCGCGAAGAGGATGTCATTGTGGCACTTGGTTACGGCGATGCCGAAGGGCGCGCCCTCATCATCATCCAGTGAGAATTGGCTGACGAACTTGCCCCGCGACGTGAATTCGGCGATCTCGCTGGGCTGCGTCGAGTCATCATTCACGCTGTCGTTGTTCGAGATGATCAGATGACCGTTGGGGGCGAAAACGAGACCTACGGGTCCGTGCAGGTGCATGGGGTCATCGATGAGCACTTTGCCTGTGCCGGGGATTACGTAGGTACCTGCGACTTTGTCGAAGCTGGGCTTGATGCACGCGGCATTGCGGATAATGAAGACCTTGTTATCGGATGGCGAGGCGACAAAGAGACTGCCGCAAGCAAAGGCCAGTCCTGCCGGGCCTGAGGAGCCGTAGCCGGAGGCGATCTGCACGCCCTTTACCAGTTCCACCTGCGTCTTGCCTACGCGCACGTTTATGCGCGAAATCGTGCCTGAAGCACTGCTGGAGACAAAAAGCTGGGCGGTGCAAAAGTGGTCGTTGATGGCCAGGCCCGAAGGGCCGTCGATGAGCGTTTCATCGGTCAACTCGCTCACCAGGTTGCCCCAGCGGTCGATCACGAGCAGCGAGCCGGAGGAGGAGCCGGTTGTGCTGTGCGCGCTGCCGACGACGACAAAGCCGCGCTTCAGGATGCCCAGGGCCAGGGTCAAACCCAGTCCGGTTGTTCCTTCAAAGAACGTGGAGGTCCTGCCATCGGGTTGGATTTTCACGATGGTTGAGCCGGCGCCTTCGGTGTCATCGGAAGCGGTGAAGTTGGAGACCAGGACATCGCCGGGTTTAAGGCAACCGCCGCGCGGAAAGCCGGCGGGTACGAAGATGACGCCGGAGGGCTCTTTATCGCCGTTATCGGCGATGGTGGAGACGGTGGTGGGCTGGAAGAAGGGCAGCTTGCCCACGATGCCCGGCCCAACGGGCTGCGGGTTAGGGGATATGGAAACCAGCTCGAAACATTGCTCCACTTGCTGGTGGCATGGGCATATTCCCAGGGTGGTGGACTTCACCAGGCCGATGCCGCGCACGTAATAGTTGAAGGTTTCTTGGTCCGGTTCAAGCAGGCTGAACTGCTTGATTTTCAGCACATCGCAGAAATTGCCGAAATCCACGCACACGTGCTCATCATCGCTGAGCACCTTGGCCTGGTTCTCAGCCACGCCGGGGGCGAATTCCTCCCAGTAAATATCGCATGGCTCGGGATGAGCCTCCATGATGATGCCGGCCTGGGCGTTATCGACGCCCGCCTGCCAGCTCCCTTTCGTGCTGACCGGGACGCAGTCCTCAAAATGCTGAACATCCTCGCCGAAGAACCACACGTTGCCGCATTTGTCCTGGGCGAACCATTCAAAACTTTTCTCGACGAGCTTGTCGCAGATGAAGATTTGATCCTCAACGATGGTCGTGGTGACGCCGAGAATTTCTTTAGTGTCAGAAAGCACATCCACCACTTTGCGCAGGGGCTGGCATTCCTGCTGCCCGCGATAGACCCACTCTGTGCCGATGGCCAGGGGATAATAAGGATTGGTAACCTGGGGCACGAAATCCGCGGCGTTGATGGTTGCCGTCAAGAGCAGCCTGGGCTCGAGGTCCTGACAAATGGCGAAGATGTCGCCATGGTTTCGCGCTGACATGGCTCTCTCCTTTGTGATGATCCCCTTTGCGGTCGCGGCCGCGCGCATAGGCACAGCGCGCACCGAACGAATAAAAAAAGAGAGTCTCTCCCTTTTCCCCAATGGCGACAGTTGCGATTAATCAGTCGCAACATTATATGCAGGCAGCGGCACATTCCCGTGTGGCACAGGCTTTCGGAGCCTGTGGCCAGCCGTTACACAGCCTGGAAAGGCTGTGCCACCGCGGAGCCGACCTTTGCACGCGCGGCCGCGCGCGGCGATAATTGCCGATTCGTACTCTTCCGATGCCGTGATAGGAGATTCGAGATGAAAATCTCTGAGGTTGCCGCGCTGCTGGAAGAAATCGCTCCCTCGGCGTACGCCGAAACGTGGGATAACGTGGGGCTGTTGGTGGGGGATGCGGATGGCGCCTGCCGCAAAATCCTGCTGTGCATCGATCTGACCGCTGAGGTTCTGGAAGAAGCGCGGCGGCTTAAAGCCACCCTGATCGTTGCCTATCACCCGGTGATTTTTAAGCCGATTGCGCGCGTAACGGCCCAGGCGACGCCGGTGATTTACGAAGCACTGCGGGCGGGCGTGGCGATTTACAGCGTTCACACCGCCTTCGATTCCGCCACGGGCGGGGCCAATGATGCCCTGGCCGATGCGCTGGGGATGGGGGCTCGCCGGCGGCCGCTGGAAAGCCGGTGCGAGGAGGGCTCCTTCAAGCTGGCGGTGTACATGCCGCAAGGCGATGTGGCAGCGGTCTCTGCGGCGGCCTTTGGAGCGGGGGCAGGCAAGATCGGCAACTACAGCGAGTGTGCCTTTCGCTATTCGGGGACGGGTACGTTCAAGGGCGGGCAGGGGACGCATCCCTCTGTGGGCCAATCGCTCAGGCACGAGGAAGTTGCCGAGGTGTGCTGGGAGACGGTGTGCCCGCGCCATTTATTGGCCTTGGTGCTGAGCGCGATTCGCTCCGCACATAGTTACGAGGAGCCCGCCATCGATGTCGTGCCATTGGCCGCCGCGCCGGCGGATGTGGGATTGGGGCGCGTGGGGGAGCTGGAAAAGCCGGCGACACTTGGAGCGATGATCAAGCGCATCGCGAAGGTGTGCTCTGTGAAGCACGTCTCGCTCGCGCGGCCGCGCGGCGTTACCGACAACAAACAGATTCGCAAGCTGGCCGTGGGTGTGGGCTCGTGCGGTGATCTATACGGCCGCGCGGCGGCGATGAAGGCGGACCTGTATGTCACGGGGGAGCTGCGCCACCACAACGCGCTGGCCGCGGTGGCGGCGGGGCTCACCGTCGCTTGTGTGGGACATTCCAACAGTGAAAGACTCACGCTAAAGGCCCTGGCTAAATCGCTGAAGAAGGCGGCACCGAGACTGGAGATTGTGCAGGCGAGGGAGGATAGAGATCCGTTCGAGATTGTTTAAGTGTTGCAGAGCCTGTCGCCGATGTTGGCAATCTGATGATTGCACGAGATTCATTGGTGGTTTTTGACAAGATTGCCAAGGTGCGCAAGTTGGCAATCTTGTGATTGCACGGGTAGTTACAATGGTTTTTGGACAAGGTTGCCAAGATTGCCAAGATTGCCAACACATACATGGGATTCTTATTTAGTTTTTAAGCTTTATTGTTTAACACTATGGTAGTGGTTCACTTAGGCCCTATCCGCACGATTTATGCGGCCACCGTCGTTTTGCAAGCGTTCTTCACGTTCAAGCAATGCGACTAAGTCTGTGATTTTCCAGACCTTAGAAGCGATACCTGCCGCCATAGCTGGCGTTGTGCCTATCGTCTGATGCTTACGGCAGAAGTTGTAATAGAAGTAGTGTAAGGCTATGGCGTGTTCGTGATTCGTCCACTTCTTAGAAAATGCGTTCGTTAGCCGAGTAAACCGCCTGTTGCCCATGCGGAGCGTAAGATTTTGCCGTTCGACGTAAGACGTGTTGATATGCGCCGGATCGGGATTGCCAGTTATCACATGCCGTTCCGTCGCAATGCAGGTAGGCGGACTGTATCTTGCGTGGGTTCTTTCATCGGCGGGATTGTTGCCATAGACTTTACGGAGCATTGAATAATCAACGTTCTCACCGAAAGCATCGGCCACCGCGTCCAGATACAGCTTATGGCCATCGCTGGTTAGCTGGATGCGATCTACAACGCGATTGGCCACATCACGGCAAAACTCAGTCGCATAGCCAGAATCCCGCAAACCAGCCAGATAAGATACCACCAGCTTTGTTTCAGCATCGACAGCAACCCACGTCCAGCAATCGCCATCGCCATAGCCACCGTTCTGTTTTGTGCGTTGTTTGCAGCCTACAAAGCTCCAGATTTCGTCAACCTGGACGCGCTGGCAGTTTAGACCTCTGACTTTCAAATCGTGATAATCATGGCATAACTGGCCCACGTCAGACAACAGGCGCAGCACAGTCAGCTTGCTCACGCCGCACATTCTGCGCGTGGCATTGATGCTATTCCCCTCAACAAGAGCCGTGAGGATTTGCGTTCTTTTTTCTGTGCTTAGTTTTCTCATGATATATTTACTGTAGCCACAAAAAGTCTACGCGTCAAGGTGTAGCCACAAAATATCTACAGAAACTATCTTGACCTGTGGTCTTTCTGTGGCTACAGTACTTTTATGACCGGCAGACCGAAGAAACAGGCCGCAGAACGGCGGGATAAACCTTTGCGTGTACGTCTGACGCTAGACGAACGCGCAGATATTGACGCCGCAGCCAAAATCCAAAGCCTAGATACTTCAGCATGGGCGCGCATGATTCTGCTTCGTGAGGCCCATAAGGCACTGAAGAAGGCTTGACTGAATTGCCGACCATATGATTTAATGGATGGGCCAAGTCGGCCCCGTAACAGAGCCGACTTGGACCCATGAGCCGTTTAGGCTCAGATACGGGTGTGCCAAAGATGCATGAGCATCCGGCGCAACCATAACTTGAAGGCGATCTGGCTCATGGCCTGATCTCCTTAAAAGCGCCCTAGGTCGGTGTGATCCGCCAAGATAACGACCGACCTTTGGGCTAGGATTCGCGGCTGGCGACGAGCCAGCCGCTTCTATATCTAGAAGGTGAGTTTTACCTTCTTATAAACCGATGGGTTTGAACCTCGGCCCGTTTGAACAGCTACAAGTTCTCCATTTTTAGCCAGCCGCTTTAAAGTGTGACTCAAGTTTGCCCGCCACGTATCGCTTTCCATCTTGTGCTCGGACTCGATGATTTTGGCGACATCGTTTGTGCTAAAGGTGTCGCTTGGAATCCTGTTGATCGCTGATCTCGCAAGAACCGGAAGTGCCGGGATAGCCTTAATCGTTAAGGAATCCTCTACCTTTTTCATTACATCAGGCTCAGGCACACTTTGGTTTTTGGGGCCATTCACCGCATATAAACTGCGGAGCATTGCCAGTGTGTCCTTTAGCCAGGCATCAGCTCGCGCCGTCGCTGACGACACGAGTTCATCCCGCATTTGTTGTGCCTGCTCCGCAAATTGCTCATAACTGGACATTGCTTTCTCCAATCTTTCGTAGCAGTCTACGCGAGGTGACGAGACACGACAAGCGCAAAATCTCCCCAAGTTCTGTTTTCGTGCGGGTACTACAAGCAGCGTGACAGTTGGTAAAGTATTGGGTTTTATTGGGACTACTTGTGGTAATGCGACAGGTAATGGCGTAAGTAATGGACGACGCGGGAGAATTGCTTGTCGCAACGTGGACAAAGACGTGTACAAAGACATGGACAAAAGAGTACACGACAGCGTATGTTATTCTCTATCAGAAGGCTTCTTGGATGAATCTGTATCTATCTGTGAAATAAGCCACTTAGCTAATTGGTTTGGATCGGTTGGTCGCTTGCCGCGACCATCAGGCGGGGCAGGATTAACGTGCTTTTTCTTCTTGCTTTTATTCTTCTTTTTCATGGTCACTTTATTCTAGAAGAATCCCAGCAATGGGCAAGCCAAAGCTATATGTCTAAGTGAACCACTACCAACACTATTAATATCTGAGTAAATTAACTTAACTACTCTTGTTTTGTCGGCATTGTCTGAGGGCTTTCGGTATGCCAGCCGTGCCACTGGGGCAACTGATAGAACTCGCGTAGAACGATGCCATCCTTGTCACTAAACAGGCTGCGGAGCATGTATCTGTGCGCGCAGCCGCAGGTAACTACCAGCCGCTGGCCAGGATAGTTTTTTGCCAGGACCAGGATGTTCTGGGCCATGATCTGATTTCGCGTTTGCCATTCATCGCCGAAGAACTCAAATTCTTTGGCAAGTTCGTGCTTGCCTGCCCTGTGCAAAAGCGCAGGCCATCGCCTGTACATCAAATCAGTTTTCTCTCGCACCAGGTCATCGTAGGGCTGGCTGTTAATGACATTCGCCTGAGCAGATTTCTGAAGGCACAACTCCATTTCGCATATGCTGTCGTAATCACAAGCGAGCTGGAGTGCCGGCGGCATCTTTTGTTCAGCGGGCAAAGCTTTACCATTTGCCGTAGCCCAAGACATATAGGCCGGAAAGGCACGGTCCTGTCGTTGAAAGTAATCGGTCTGGCGATAGTACTCGTTTCTGCCGAGTCGGTCGTACTGGAGGATCGGTACGTCTAGTTTTTCTGCTGCCTGGTTGCACGCTCTGTTTTCTTCAAAGGCAAATCGGCTGGCGACGCGCTGGTTCTCGATGCAGGGATGACCACCAATGGCAACGGGCATTTCAATGAGGATTGCCGCGGGCTTGGCCATTACGATCAAATCCCGCAATGTATCTTGTGTGTAGTTTGGGTGTTTTTCATCTGGCCCATGAAATGTGCCAATAATCACGATCTCAGTCGGCACTGGTTTTGCGGCGCAGCCGGTAATAAGCATCAGCATAAATAAGGAAACCGCTACGAGAGTCAAAGCTTTATTAGCCACCAATTGGTCACTCCTTCTTCTCAGGCTGGATAAGCGTATCGATCCACCTGGCCAGGCTTTTTTTGCCGCCGGCGCGGAAGTGGGCGAAGGCCTCGGGGCCGGCGAGGCGCTTGAGGATGGCCGAGCGTTTGTTGGAGCCGGCGACGGCGTTCTTGAGCTTGTCGCGCAACTGGCCGACGGCCTGGGCGAATTCATCCATGTGCGAGGGAATGGCCGCGGCCAGTTCATCGCGGATCGTGGCGGCCAGGCTGGGCGCGCCGCGGGCGGTGGAGACGGCCAGGATGATGTCATCGCCGCGCCAGGTGGCGGGGCAGGTGAAGTCGCTGTCTTCGGGGCTGTCGGCGCGGTTGATGAGCGCGCCCGCCGCGCGTCCATCGGCGGCGATCTGCTCGTTTAGGGATGGATCGTTCGTGCAGGCGAAGACGAGATGGGCGCCGGCGAGATGCTTCGCAGCGTACTTTTCTTTCACGTGCTCAACATTGGCGGGCCACTCGCCTTCGGCGGGTTCTATCACGCGGACCTTTACGGCGGCCTCCAGAAGCGAGGCGACGCGGCGACGGCCCACATCCCCACCGCCAACGACCACGGCCAGGACTTTCTCGCCCCTCAGCATGATTGGGTAGTGTGCCACGGAAACGATTATCGCCGCAAAGGCGGGCGTTGCCAAGGTTGCAAAGACTTTAGCCACAGAGGCCACGGAGGAAGAAAAAGAGAGGACACAGAGAAGAAAAGACAGGTAAAAGCCGGAAAAGACATATTGCAGAAGGCGCAGAGGACGCGGAGAAAAACAATCGTTCGCTGCTCATGAGAGGAAAACATGCCCACCCGGCTGGAGCTTCGCTCCATCCGTGAGGGCATCCCACCTGCCTTGCTCGATCGTGAGGGCATGCCACCACTTTTTAATGGCAACACATTCGCGTGCGGCGCATCTTGTATTTGGCGGATACGCTAGACAACCGGGGTGAGAAAATGAGCCGCTACTTTGAATGGCTGTTTCCAGTTCTGAAATATATTCGCATCCAGCGTGAAGTCTCCCTCTGCCGCGCGGCGGTGTCGGCGCTGAGCGTCGTAGTCGTGCCGGCAATTACCTGTTTGGGTCTGGACATTTATAACGCAATTGCCAACATGTCCCCGGGCAATCCTTTTTCTCAGAATCTGCGGTATTCGTTGGCTTTCAATCTTCTCGCACACATTAGGACGATTGTCGGCTTCAGTGTTTTTATCGCGATATTGAGTTCGATTGAGTTGCCGGTGGCGTGTTATCTGCTGTGGCGGCGAAGATGGCGGTGGCCGATGTTCGTCCTGGCCGCCCCGCAACGGCCGCCGTTCTTTCGGGCCGCCTGCAAATTTACGGCCTTGGGCTGCCAGACTTGGCTGATTCTCTGCTACCTGTTTATTACCTTGGTGAATCTGCTCAGCAGACTGCCCAGTGGTTATGCGGGGGAGGTGCTTTTGCTGGTTGCTGCATGCGTGGGGATACCCATCCTGATAGCAGTGCTGGCATTTGAAATATTCAGCGCAGTAATCGCGGTGCATAAAAGCTTGGCCTGCCGCAAGTGCGGCTATCTGCTGATTGGGCTTGCACTGCCGCGCTGCCCGGAATGTGGGACGCCGTTCGATCCGAACAAACTGGCGCAATTAACGGTTCACGTGGGTGAATCGCCGGGGGAAATCACTTCATGAGCCGCTACTTTGAATGGCTGTTTCCGATCCTGCGCTACCTGCGTTTGCGGCAGGAGGTTTCCGCCTGGCGGGCGTGGGGGACACTGGCGGGGTCGCCGCTAGTGACAGCGTTAATCGTCGTGGCTATTGAATTCTACATAATGTTCAACCAAGGCTTTGCCACCCGCAATGGCCTGGGCTTCGATGAGATGTTGAACATGGTGCTGAAGGCGTTTGCCGCGAACGCAACGGTTGCGGCAATCTTTTTTGCGGGGATCAGTTTTATCGAGTATTGGGTCGCGCGGCTGTTTGTCCGCCACCAACCCGGCCGCCGCCGCCCGAAGTGTATGCGGCAAACCATGAAGTTCATTGCGTTGGGCAGCCAGTCCTGGGCCATCCTCTTCAACGCAGTGGTGGGCATCTATCTTGCTCTTGCCACCTCAGATTTGCACGGTCCAAAATCAGATCGGACGTCCTTGTGGATGATTACGGCAGCTGCCACCGCCATTTTAACAGTTTTCATTGTGACGACAGGCTCTTTGTCCGTGCAGGCCGCGCTGGCGGTGATCGCGCTTCAGGATGATCGAAGGTGCCAGCACTGCGGGTATTTCCTGATTGGACTTACATTGCCGCGCTGCCCGGAATGCGGCACGGAGTTTGACCCGGCGAAGCTGGCACAACTTTCTGTAACTAATGTGCCTTCAAGCAGTTAAAAAATATAAAAAGATTCACTTGCCCGACCCTAACAAAAACTGTACATTTTTCCTCTGCGACGCCGATAATTCCCGGCGTCTGGACAGTGGCCGCTTTCGCGGCGATCACGGCCGAGGGCGGCCGTGCCACAACGGTTACAGCGGAGAAAATCATGTCGAAGAAGCCAGTACAGTCGGGACCCTCAAAGGGTGAAGCGGTGAAGAAGGACAATCGCGAGACCGTGCGCGAAAAGGCGCTGGATGCGGCTGTCAAGTTGATCGAGAAGAATTTCGGCGCCGGGTCGATTATGTCCATGTCCGATCGCGAGCCGACGATGGGCGTCTCCGGCATTCCCACCGGGGCCCTGAGCCTGGACCTGGCCTTGGGCGGCGTGGGCATACCGCGCGGCCGCATAATTGAACTATTTGGCCCGGAGAGTTCCGGCAAGACCACGCTGGCCCTGCACATCGTCGCCAACGCCCAGAAGACCGGCGGCGTGGCGGCCTATATCGATGCCGAGCACGCCCTGGATCCGGCCTGGTGCCGCAAGATCGGCGTGAGCCTGGAAAACCTCTTGATCAGCCAGCCCGATAGCGGGGAGCAGGCGCTGGAAATCTGCGAGATGCTGGTGCGATCCAACGCGGTGGATGTGATCGTGGTCGACTCGGTGGCCGCGCTCATTCCGCGGGCCGAGATCGAAGGTGAAATGGGCGATACCCAGGTGGGCCTCCAGGCGCGGCTGATGAGCAAGGCCATGCGCAAACTGACCGGCTGCATCTCCAAGAGCAACACCTGCGTGATCTTCATCAACCAGATCCGCGAAAAGATCGGCGTGATGTTCGGCAACCCCGAGACGACGCCCGGCGGCCGCGCATTGAAGTTTTACAGCTCCGTGCGCCTGGACATTCGCCGCATCGGCTCCCTCAAGGAAGGCGAGCAGGTTATCGGCAACCGCGTGCGGGCCCGCGTGGTGAAGAACAAGGTCGCCCCGCCATTCCGCAGCGCGGAGTTCGACATGATGTTCAACCACGGCATCAGTTATGAGGGCGACATATTGGACCTGGGGGCGGCCATGGACCTGGTGCAGAAGCAGGGCTCCTGGTACAGCTACGGCGATGTGCGGCTGGGGCAGGGGCGCGAACAGGCCAAGGCATTCTTGAGAGAAAACCCCGACGTGGCGAAGGAGATCGCCACGGCCATCACGACCGCGCATGCCACCGGGGCAGAAATAGGCGGCAAGGGCGCGGGCGAAGCCTCTGAAGAATGATTTGCGATTTTTGATTTGCGATTTGCGATTTAAAGACCAAGAGCGGCCGCCACTCTGTTGAAGTTGCGGGCCGCTCTTCTTTTCTTTAAATCAAAATCGAAAATTACTTGCGGTGGCGGAAGATGATGCGGCCGCGGGTGAGGTCGTAGGGGCTGATCTGCACGGTCACGCGGTCGCCGGGCAGGATGCGGATGTAGTGCTGGCGCATCTTGCCCGAAATCTGGCCCAATATCTCATGTTTGCCGTGCTCGCTGTCGAGCTTCAGGCGGAACATGGCATTGGGCAGCGCCGCCAGGACAGTCGCTTCAACCTCTATCACATCCTGTTTGACCATAACACCTCAAAGCTGGAGCAGGGCCAAAAGCCACAGACACTCCGGTACGCTGACATTTGCCCCGCCGGATAATTTCGTAACCATACTATATTACGCGGGTTTCGTCAAAAACCAATTTCTCCGGTGGCACAGGCTTTCAGGCTGTGGTCATCGATCAACACTGCCTGGAAAGGCTGTGCCACCATCAACACAGGCTGGAAAGCCTGTGCCACCATCAACACAGGCTGGAAAGCCTGTGCCACCATCAACACAGCCTGGGAAGGCTGTGCCATCAGTCCTGCTGTTGACTTATATTCTTTCAGTCCCGATAGTAGACTTTTTGCGGCCTTCGGGCGGCCCGGCGGAACTTCAGCGGAGTCAATAATGAGCGGCAGCCAGATCGACAGAAAACTGGTGCTTCACGTGGCCAAGCTCTCCCGCATCGCGGTTGAGGAAGACCAGATCGACGCCTTGATCGAGCGGCTGGGGGCGGTCCTGGCGTATTTCGACAAGCTCAAGGAACTGGACACCGAGCACGTCGAGCCGATGGCCCACCCCATGGATTTCACCAACGTGCTGGGGGCCGATGAACTGGGCAAGTCCCTGACGGCCGAGCAGGCGCTGGCCAATGCGCCGCAGCGGGATGAGATGTTCTTCCTGGTGCCCAAAGTGATTGGAGATTCGCAATGACGGCGCCCCTGGAAATGTCCGCCGCCGCGTTGCGGGAGGCCATTGCCGCGGGGTCACTCTCGGCGCAGGAGGCGACCACCGCCTATTTGGATGCTATTGAGCGGCGCGATGGTACACTCCGCGCCTATACGCAGGTTTTTCACAAGCAGGCCGTGGAACGCGCCAAGGCGATTGATGCCGCCCGCGCGGCGGGCAAACCCATCGGCCCTCTGGGCGGCGTGCCCGTCAGCATCAAAGATGTGTTGTGTACGGATTACGGCCGCACGACCTGCGGCTCCAAGATGCTGGAACACTTCCACGCTCCCTATACGGCCACGGCCGTCGAGCGGCTGGAGGCGGCGGGCGCGGTCGTTTTGGGCAAGACGAATATGGATGAGTTTGCCATGGGTTCCTCCACGGAAAACTCGGCCCTGCAAAAAACCGCCAACCCGTGGGACATCAGCCGCGTGCCCGGCGGCTCTTCGGGCGGGGCGGCCGCGGCGGTGTCCGCCCGGCTGTGCGCGGCGGCGCTCGGCAGTGACACCGGCGGCTCGATCCGCCAGCCCGCCTCGCTGTGCGGCTGCGTGGGGTTAAAACCCACGTACGGCCGCGTAAGCCGGTACGGCCTGGTGGCATTCGCCTCCAGCCTGGACCAGATCGGCCCGCTGGCCAGGAACGTCACCGATGCGGCGCTGATGCTCTCGGCCATCGCCGGCCACGACAAGATGGATTCCACCAGCGTCAACCGGCCCGTGCCGGATTATCTGGCCACGATCGATCAACCGGTGGAGGGGCTGCGCGTGGGATTGGTGAAGGAGTTCACCAGCGACCAGCTCAACACCGAGATTCGCGCGGGCGTCGAGCGCGCGGCCAAGGCCCTTACCGATGGCGGCGCGAAGATCGTGGAAGTTTCCCTGCCCCACAGCCGCATCGATGTGGGCGAAAACGGCGAGCTGAGCAGTTACGCCGTCGCCTGCTATTACATCGTGGCCACGGCCGAGGCCTCCAGCAACCTGGCCCGGTACGATGGCGCCCACTACGGGCACCGCACGCAGCGGCCGGTGGAGGATATTATCGAGCTGTACAGCCGCAGCCGCGCGGAGGCGCTGGGGGATGAGGTCAAGCGGCGGATCATGCTGGGGACGTACGCACTCTCCAGCGGCTACTACGATGCCTATTACCTCAAAGGTCTGAAGGTCCGCCGGCTGATTGCGCAGGATTTTGCCCAGGCCTTCAGCCAGGTGGATGTGCTTTTAGGGCCGACGACGCCGGAAGTGGCCTTCCCTGCCGGGGCCAAGACGGCCGACCCACTGACGATGTACCTGTCCGACATTTACACGGTCAGCGTGAACCTGGCGGGCATTCCCGGCATCAGCATTCCTGTGGGCCTGAACTCGGCGGGCCTGCCCCTTGGTGTGCAATTACTGGCGGGCGTATTTGAAGAGGAAAAACTGCTGCGGGCGGCGCGCATGGTGGAAAAGGAAATTGCAATGGATTTCGTGCCCCCCATGGCGCGCGCATAAGCGATAAAAATCATGGCAACTGAAGACAAAATTACCCCCATCATCGGCATGGAAATTCACGTCGAGCTGGATACGCAGACCAAGATGTTCTGCCGTTGCCACAATCGCTTCGGCGATCCGCCCAACACCAATGTGTGCCCGGTGTGCCTGGGCCTGCCCGGGGCGTTGCCCGTGATAAATCGCGTGGCGGTGGAATACTCGATGCGAGTGGGCATGGCTTTGGGCTGCCAGGTGAGCAGCTTTTCCAAGTGGGACCGCAAGAGCTACTACTACCCGGACCTGCCGAAAAACTACCAGATCAGCCAGTATGATCTGCCCTTAAGCGCGGGCGGTGCTATGGAAGTGCCCCTGGCGGACGGCGAGATGCAGGTCGTGCAGATCATCCGCGCGCATCTGGAAGAGGATGCCGGCAAGAATCTGCACGATGATCCGCTGAGCACGAAGGTGGACCTGAACCGCGCGGGCACGCCGCTGCTGGAGATCGTTTCCCAGCCGGACATGCACTCGGCCGAGCAGGCCGGCGCGTATGGCCGCGCGATGCAGCGGCTGGTCCGCTGGCTGGGGGTCAGCCAGGCGAACATGCAGATGGGGCATATGCGCTTCGAGCCCAACATCAACCTGCACATCGAGCGCGGCGGCAAAATCTATAAAACGCCGATCATCGAGGTGAAGAACCTGAACAGCTTCCGCAGCCTGGAAAGCTGCGTGGCCTTCGAAATTCACCGGCAGTACCGGCAGTGGTGCGAGGACCCGGATTACACGCTGGAAAAGCTGGGCAAGGAAAACCGCGGCTTCGATGATGCCACGGGCAAAACAGTTTTTCAGCGGGAGAAGGAAGAGGCGCACGATTACCGGTATTTTCCGGACCCGGACCTTATGCCCGTCTCCGTGGATGATGCGTGGCGCAAGCGCATTGCGGAAAGTATTGGCGAATTGCCGCTAGCGCGCAGAAAACGGTTCATGGAGCAGTACGGTCTGAGCTTCAAGGAAGCCGATGCCCTCACGCAGGATGCGCCCAGCGGGAACCTGCTGGATGCTGCGGCAGGAGGCGGGGCCTCGGCCAAGCGCGTTACCAACCTGCTCCTGGGGCGGATCGCCGCCACGGCCAACGAGCGCGCCTGCACTATGGCCGAGGTGGGCATACAGGCCAGCCAGCTTGGCGAGCTGGCCAAGATGATGGATGCGGGCACGGTCAATGCCAGCGCGGCTGACCGCATCCTTGTCGAAATGATCGAGCGCGGCGGTGAGCCCATGGACCTGGCCAAGTCGCTGAACCTCCTGGCCGTGACGGATGCCGGCCAGCTTGAGGCCTGGATAGATGAAGCCATGGCGAAGAATCCTGAGATCGTGGCGCAGATTCGTTCGGGCGACAAAAAGGCGGACAAGGCCCGCGGTTTCTTGATGGGCCAGGTGATGAAGCTTTCCGCCGGAAAGGCGCCGCCCGCACAGGCGAAGGCGCTCTTAGAGAAGAAGCTGATGGGGTGACAGCGGCCCATCCGCCGTTGCGGTCATTTAGTCATTTAGTCAATTAGTCAATTAGCCGGATTTCGGTTGGAGGTCCTTCTTCCTAATTGACCAATTGACTAGTTGACCAATTGACCAGATGAATGACACGCCAAAACGATTGACCAGATTACCCTTCAGCTACGATCTGATCATCGTCAGCAGCATCTTGAAGCGCTGCTCGGCGTTCACCGCGTGAGGGACATTGGCGGGCATGACCACCATTTCTCCCGCGCGGCAGAGCACATCTTTGCCGCCGATCACCAGGCTGGCCTGGCCTTCCACGACCTGCACGACGGCATCGAAGGGGGCGGTATGCTCGCTGAGACGCTGGCCGGCGTCGAAGGCGAAAAGTGTAAGCGTTCCTGTCGGCCGATCCACCAGCGTTCTGGAGACGATGGAACCGGGGCTGAATTCGATGGAGCCAGCCAGCGAAATCGGCCGAGCTTTTGCACCATCACTTTGACTGGTCATTGGCCACCTCTTTGCGCAGCGCGGACAGAATGTAGGACTGTAGCATATCGCCCGGGCACTCGGTATTGGCCCCCGGCGCCTGGCGATGGCCGATGATCCGCTGGGGCGGAATCTGAAACTTATGCGCCAGGTACACGGTCAGCCGCCGCAGCGAATCCAACTGGGCCTGGCTGGGCATTTGCCGGTTGAAATTGCCTACCAGGCAGATCCCGATGCCGAATTCATTGTATTCATTGTTGGGCGTATGGCCGCAGTGAGCGCCCCACTTTTGCTTGTACCAGCGCGTGCCGATTTCAATCGCGCCGTCGCCGCTGCCCGAACCGTTGCCGATCACAAAATGATAGCCCAACTCATCCCAGTGATTGATCAGCCGGTGCCAGCGATCGAAAGAAGCGGCGCTGCCAATGTCCGTGGCGCTGTGATGGATCACGATATACGCCAGGCCTTCTCGCGGACATCGGGCATCCAGGGGCAATCGCTCGCAGCCGGCGGGAGGCAGGGGGAGGCCGGCGCCATCAACGTCAGCCCGTCGCCATTTACTTCCGCGGGACACGGCGGCGCGGCGGCGGGGGCTTTCACCACCGCAGAAGGAATCGTCAGCGGCTCCGGCAGGTCCGTCAGAATGCGGACGGGGCGATGCTGGCACCCCGCACTTGCCGCAACAAATAAAAGCAACGCAGCGGCCAGTAGATTCCTGCCGATTGCCATGGCATCCCTTCCAGTCAAAGCACACACCCTGTGTTTCCACGACCCTATCATAAAGCCGTTGCGGCGCCACTGCCAGTGGCCGACAAAGTTGTACACGATTGGCAATCGGGGATTTCTGAAACCTATCAAAGCCAAGACGCTGTCACGCCGAGGGCGTCTTGCGGTGAAACACTTACTCTTTTATGCTGGAGTAGGCAGTAAGGCGTAGCGATAGCAGCTGGAGCGGATGCGTATCATTAAGGAAGGTCTGTGCCGTTATGCAGCAGCCAAACATCGGCTGTCGCCGGGTTAATACTTTGACGTATGCGGGAGACCTGAATGTTCCGGGACAGTCCTCAGCAGCCTGGGCCCTCGCAAATGCAGCCGCGTGAATGCCTCGCCCCAGAGGAGGCGCAGCGGCTTCAGTCGCAGCGGGATGAGCTTGCGCCTTCTGAAGATAAAGCCAGGACGGCGGTGGAGCCCTCCAGTGAACCCTCCGGCCGAAAAGACCATTGGCGGGTGCTGCTGGTGGATGACCATCGGCTCATGCGTGAAGGCCTGGAGGCCCTTTTGACCGAGGAGAGCGACATCGAGGTTGTCGGCCAGGCTGGCAACGGGGCCGAGGCCGTTCAGATGGCGGATCACCTGCTGCCGGACGTGATCGTGATGGATGTCCTGATGCCTGTGATGGACGGCGTGGAGGCCGCGCGGCGGATAAAGGCGGCACACCCGGAGATTCGCATTATCGGTCTGTCTATGTTCGATGAGGCCGACATGGCCCGCAAGATGCTTCAAGCCGGCGCCGCTACATATCTGCCCAAGGCCGGACCGGCCGCGGAATTACTCGGCGCCATACGTGAACAATAGATTGTTTTTTCAGCATGTTACGATAACGCAATAGCCTTTTTGGCGATGTGTGCCGCCGAGAATATTTGCCCCTTTTTTATGGCAAATTTCATTAACGAGCGATACAGTCATCCGCCGATGAATGAGCGTCGATCTTGTAATGACCGGTAGGGTCGCCAGGGATTTCCCCAGTAAGTGACAGGCTCAACCTTGTTCCAGGGTTTTTTCCCAAGCCACCTTTGCACTGCATTTTTTGTTCCCCCTGCCCCGATGCCTGCCCGGCGGGGCGGGGGTCTTTTATGCGCCGGTGCAAAGAGGGACATACATTCCAAGCCCCGCCGCGGGGATTTTTCGCCCCTGCTCTGGAAAAATTTCAGCACCTATGCGAGCATAGGTTGCTGATGATGTCTCTTGCACAGAGGTCACGAAAAAGAAGGCGTATATGCAACAAGTTTCCGGAGCCAGTCGGCGGCAGCGGATGGAGGCGGTGTTTGAGGGCGGCGCGAGCGAATTGCCCCCGGTGTCGATCCGGCTGGACTTGTGGCATAAGGATGCCGTCTCCTGCGGTAAACTGCCGCGCGAAGTGGCCGGCATGTCTTTCGAGCAGGTGGAGGACTACCTGGGCTTTGCCAGGGCGGCCCGCTTTCGCCGCCAGCCGAAAATCGTTTTTCCGGACTGCAAGATTGTCGAGACTCGCACGGCAACGGAAATCTTGAAGGAATACCATTTCCCCCAGCGCACACTCATTAATCGCGTGGGTTATACCGCGGAAATGGAGCGCCAGGGGTTGCGGGCGCACAGCCTGGAGTATCCCCTGCGCGAGCGGGAGGATTATGAAGCGATGCTTGCCGCCATGAAGCACGCGCATCTCGAGTTTGAAGGCGGCAGTTTCGCCGAATTTGACGCCGCCACCGGCGATGCGGGCTTGCCCATGTTCATTCTGGGTCCAAGTGCCGCGCACAGCATCATGATTTCATGGGCCGGCTATGAGAACTTTTACCTCCACCAAACCGATTTTGCGGACCTGGTCGATGAATTGATCGCGGAACTGGAGAAGCTGTACTGGCGGGATCTGTACCCCTACGCCCAGGCCAGCGGCGCAAAGCTCTTTCTGCATGGCGTCCATTTCAGCTCGCAAATGACGCCCAAGCCCATCTTCCGTAAGTATTTCCTGCCGTACTTCCGCAAGTTCAACGCACGCATGCACGAGAAGGGTCGGAAGGTTCTTTTCCATGCCGATGCGGAGTGTTTTGATTTGAGAGCCGAGGTCATGGAGGCGGAATTTGACGGGGCGGACTGTCTGGCCACCACGCCGCTTGTGCCGCGGAGTTTGGAGGAGTACCTGGAGGCGTGGCGGGGAACCATCGTCTGCTGGGGCGGTCTGCCCAGCACGATATTCGACGCCACGTTTCCCGCCAAAGATTACGAGCAGCACGTGCTGCACACTGTAAAAGTGATGCGCGGCCGCAGCGACTGCATCCTGGGCGCCAGCGACAATGTCATGCCCGGCGCCGATTGGGAGCGGCTAAAGCTGCTGGCCCAGCTGACCAAGAGCAGGAGCTGGTAAGTGCACTTCCTGATCATTGGTGGAACAAGATTCGTCGGTCTGTCCCTGGTGCAGCGGCTCTTAGACCGTGGTGACCAGGTGACGGTGCTGACGCGCGGCCGCGCAAAAGCTCCTTGGCAGGACAGGGTGGAGCACGTACTGCTGGACCGCTCAAATCGTCAGGATTTCGCTCGGGCCCTGGCCGGCAGACAATTTGACTGCGTTATCGATATGGTGGCCCTTGGCGGAAGGCCGGATGTCGAGGCGGCCGACCAAACGTTCTTCGGCAACATCGGCCGCTACATTCTTATCTCCAGCACCTCCGTCTACGCCGACCTGGGCATTGATTTCCGAAAACATTGTCCGTTTCCCGAGTCCATCGTGGATTGGTCGAGTCTTGCCTATAGTCCTCCTGAGGGCGTGCCGGGCGTGAGTACGTACGCCCCGCGCAAGCGGGATTGCGAGAAATGGCTGATCGAAAGCGGCCGGCTGGACTTCACCATAGTACGGCTGCCCGCGGTGGTGGGGCCGTTGGATTATTCGCGCAGGCTGTGGTGGTGGGTTCAGCGGGCCATGGATGGCGGACCGGTGCTCGTGCCCGATGATAACCGCGCCTGTTTCCGTGTGGTCTACAGCGAAGACGTTGCCGAGAATCTCATTCGTGCGGCCCTGTGCAGGAATTCCTCGCGCGGCGTCTATAACTTGTGCGGAATCGACATCCTGGACGACCAGCGCTGGACCGATGGGATCTGGACCGCGTTGGGAAAGACCTGTGACCGCGTGTACATGCCGCTGGACGTCATTCACAATCACCCGAAGTTGAAGGAGTATTCCCCGCTGATGATTCGAGCGGCGCCCTACGTGCCCGATATCGGCCGCGCGGCGGGGGCCTGGGACCTGGTCAGCACACCGTTTGATGAATGGATCAAGCCCAGCGTGAAATGGTTCCGCGACGACTACAACGGCTTTCCCGAACGGCAGTTCGATTCGCCGGGATACGATGTTCGCGCGGCGGAAATTGAATTGGCTGCCAAGTGGCGCGACGAGTTTGGTGCTTTCGTCCAGCGGCTTTAGCGAGAGAATTGCCAAGTCCCAAGCCTTTCTCAGGAAAACCCCCATGCCTTAAGTCTGCAAAACCCGGATACGGGCTGAGGCCGGCTATCAACTAGAATTCAGCGAAAAAGACCGGCTCGCGGTTCATTCGCGGCGGGTCTTGCATGGGGGAAAAGCATACATGACATATTTGCCGGCTCTGGCGTTGTTGGCGGCAGGTTTGACCTGCACGGCCGGGGGAATTCTTGGGCAAAGCCGCATGTGGTGGGATTCGCCGCTGCTCCTGATTGTTGGCGCATTCCTGCTGATTGCGGGAACGGCCCTGCTTGCGCGTAAACAAGGCAGGCGAGTTTACCGCGATACCCGCCAGTGCGGTCAGCGTCCTGCTCGCGCGCGAACCGGATGGCCGCGCGGCACTCCGGCGAGAAACCACGACGCCAAATGCCGCATAAAATTTACGCCAAAGCTAAGGCTTCCTGGGCGGTCGGCCCAAGCTGGTGGAGTTCTTATTGGAGGAGAGCCTGATGAACCTGCTGTCCTGGACGATTGTTATGTTTTCAGTGGCCATTGTGACGGCCGTACTTGGTTTTGGAGGCCTGGTTCTATCAGCGGCGACGCTTATGCAGGTGCTATCTTTCTCATTTCTGGCCCTGTTTCTGGCCATGTTAATGGTCACCCTCTTCACCGGAGGCCGACAGGAAGCAAGGGACCACTAAAGCTGCAAAACGAACAATTTGACACCTTTTTGGAGGTTTCTTTTGCACGCGTTTAGCGGCGCGAAGCGAGGGTCCTGTCTAAACCTATAGTTGAATTATGTTAGATAGCAATGTGCGTTCCGGGATCAAGGAGAACGCGATGAACTTGCTATATTGGGCGTTTCTATTCCTGCTTGTGGCCATCATAGCGGCGATCCTGGGTTTCTGGGGGTTGGCTGCCACCGCGGCATTGGTTTTCAAGATATTGTTCCTGGTGTTCATTGTGATATTCCTGGCAATGCTGCTGTCGTCACTGTTTAGAGGCGGCAGGCACGTTCCTCGCTGAATCCCGTCGGGCGGGGAAGCAGGAATAACTGGCTGAGCGACCGGCTCTTCAGCGTCGGTCGGCGGGCAAGGAGAACGATATGAGCCTCATATATTGGGCGCTGATATTCCTGATTGTCGCGATCATCGCCGGTGTACTGGGTTTTGGCGGGCTGGCGGCCACGTCGGCATCGATCGCGCAAATCCTCTTCTATGTCTTCCTGGTGGTCTTCCTGGTCCTGCTCATTACATCCCTGTTCAGGGGTGGCCGGCACGCGCCGAGAGTATAGAGACTGGAAAGTAGAGAGGAGAGAGAAGAAAGCGTCGAGTACTCCTTGTCTAATCTCTTCTCTTTGCAGTAATTTTACTTTTAAAAAAGCAGAGAGAATGAGGGCAACGAGTAAAGCTTTCGGATTTCTGCTCTCTACTTTCTACCTTTATTTTGCTGATCAGTACTTTCCGTCCTGCGTTTCGAAGTGAGTCGGTTTGCCCAGGCTCTGGCCGCCGGCCATGACCCATTGGGCCAGCCATTGGATTAATCTGCCCACGGGAACGGTTGGGTTGCCAAAAAGTCCGTTGGACTTGGTCGAGTTTTCCAGGTAGGCGCGGCCGTTTTCCTGGCCGGTGAAGATCGGCTCTTTGCCCATTAGCCTGCCGAACTGGTTCGCCAGTTCGCGCACGGACAAAAGTTCGGGCCCCGTAACGTTGAGAATAGCGGCGGGGGAGTTGGCCAGTTCCAGGCTGCGCAGCACGTGGTTGCACACATCGCCCTGCCACATGCAGTTGAAGAAACCCGTCGTCAAGTCGATGGGCTGGCCGGCATGGACTTTGGTGGCCACATCCCACAACACGCCGTAGCGCAGCTCCACCGCGTAATTGAGGCGCAGCTGCACCACGCGCTCGCCGTGATGCGCGCTGAAGTAGTCGAACATGCGCTCGCGGCCCAGGCAGCTCTGGGCGTACTCGCCCACCGGATCAGGCGGCTGAATTTCGGTTGAGCCGCCGGAAAAGACGTGCACCACCGGATACACGCAGCCGGTGGAGAAGGCAACGACTCGCGACTTGGTGAACGTGCGGGCCACATGGTAGGGCACGATTACATTGATCGCCCAGGTGAGCTCTTCGCTGCCGGTACTGCCAAACTTGCGGCCGACCATGAAGATGATGTTCTCCACCCTGGGCAGCGATTCGACGGCCTTGAGGTCCATCATGTCGCACTTGAGGGTGGTCAGGCCCTCGCCGGCCAGTTGCGGCAGGTCGCACACATCGACCGCATACACCTTCTTCTTCGTGCCGGCCTGCTGCACCGCGCGATAGGCGGCGCGGGCCATGGTGGGGCCGATCTTGCCGCCGGCGCCGAGTATCATCACATCGCCATTGAGCCGCTTCATGACCTCCACCAGCGCATCACTGGGGCGGCTTAAGATCTCATCCAATTCTTTTTCGCTGGTAATCCGATCGGGTAAGGCTTGCATGACGACTCCTCTTTTACTGCATCCTTTTCAACACAACCGAGGGCGGCTGTGCCACATTTACCACATCAATTTTGCCTGGCGCCGTAAAGCAGGATAATCCTCGCGTACATCTGCGCGGCGGCTACCACCTGCTCCAGTTCGATGAACTCATCCGCCGTATGGGCCTGGCGGATGGAGCCCGGGCCCACCAGCACCGCCTCCATGCCCGCCGCGGCGTACACGGCGGCATCGGAGGCCCAGGGGGCGACGGCCAATTCGGAGGCTCCCAACGTCTGGTGGCAGGCCAGGCTTACCAGCCGCGCCAAGGATGACTGCGGGTCCGTCCACAGCGGTGGGAAGGTCTCACAGTATTGGCCGCTGTATTCAAATATAGGGGACAGTTTCTTCAGTTCATCGAGCTTTGTGAAAACCTCTGCCGCTACCTGTTCCGGCTTCTCTCCCGGCAGCGTCCGCCGGTCGATTTCGATCGTGCAGCGGTCGGGAACGATGTTCACCTGGGATCCGCCCAGGATTGTGCCCACGCTCATCGTCGGGGGCCCTAAGAGCGGGTGCGCGCTCTTGGCCAGAGGCGGAAAGACCTGCTCCTCAATCGTCTGGAGCACGCGGCGCATGGAGTAAATGGCGTTGTCGCCGGCCGAAGGATTGCTGCTGTGGGCCGCGCGGCCGCGCGTTTCGATATTGAACCTGACCACGCCTTTTGACGCGTGTACGATTTTAAGATCGGTCGGCTCGCCCACGACCACCGCCGCGGCGGGTGCGCCGTTCTTTACAAGCGCTTTCGCGCCGATGGCGCCGAGTTCTTCGCCGCAGGCCGCGGCAAAAAGCACGGAGACGGGCAATTGCGCCGCCTCATCCAAGAGGCCGCGAATGGCCAGGAGCATCGCGGCCATGGGGCCCTTGTCATCGCAGGCCCCGCGGCCGTAGAGCTTGCCGCCGCGCAGAGTTGCCTCGAACGGCGGAACGGTCATGCCGTCGATGGAGACGGTATCGGAGTGGCATTCCATCATCAGTGTGGGGCAGCCCGGCGGGCCGTCAAAGCGGGCCAGCAGGTTGGGGCGGCCGGGCATTACCTGGATGATCTCGGTCTTTGCGCCCAGGAGCGCAGCAGCTCATCCAAGAGCGCGACCATTCCCGCCTCGCCGAAGGGAGACTGGAAGTTTTGGCGCGCGGCGGGGTTAACGCTGGGACATTCGATCAGCCGCGCGAGCAATTGGCGGGCGTGCTCTGTAGAGACCTTGACCACGGCGGGGATTATACCGGTCGGTGAATCCGTTGTCACCAGAGGTTTACTACGCAAGGGGTTTTATGCATTATGCAATATTGCATATTGCATAACGTAAGTCCTTGTAAAACCTAGTACTCCGTAACGGAGAGACTTCTGGGTAGCGGTTCTTTTTGCCGATGGGTTGATAGAACCCTTTTGATCGGCAAGGAGGCCGTCATGAAAAAGTACATCGTCGAATTGACAACCGAAGAGCGTTCCCAACTCCAGACACTGCTGGATAAAGGCAAGCCGCATCAACGCAGGCATGCTCAGATGTTGCTCAAGGCTGACCAAGGCCCCGAAGGTCCGGGGTGGAAAGACGCTCACATTGCCGAGGCTTTTGACTGTCATCCCACGACGGTTGAGAACTTGCGTCGTCGTCTGGTGGAGCAAGGGCTGGAGGCGGCCTTGGAGCACGGCAACCGTGGCAGCTATCGGGTACGCAAGCTCGACGGCAAGGCCGAAGCGCACTTGATTGCCCTGACTCGCATGGAGCCGCCGGAGGGGCGCAGCCGCTGGGGCGTGCGTCTGCTGGCTGACCAGATGGTGGCGCAAGGATACGTCGAGTCTTGCAGTCACATGGCGGTGCAGCGGACGCTTAAAAAAATGAGCTTAAGCCTCACCTGAGCAAGTACTGGTGTATTCCGCCCAAGCAAAACGGCGAATTTGTCGCGGCGATGGAAGACGTGCTGGAGGTATACCACCGGCCGTTCGACTCGTTGCGACCCCTGGTATGCTTGGATGAAGCCAGCAAGCAGTTGGTGGCCCAGACGCGCCCCTCGATTCCCGGTCGATCCGGCCGAATCAAGCGGGTTGATCCGGAATACCGCCGTTGCGGCACGGCCAGCGTGTTCCTGGTGTCCGAACCGCTGAAGGGCAAGCGGCACGTGCGTGTGCGTCAGCAGCGAACGCGAATCGACTTCGCCCACGTGATACGGGAACTGTGCGATGTGCTGTACGCCCAGGCCGAGAAGATCGTGCTGGTGATGGACCAACTCAACACGCACAACATCGCCAGCCTGTACGAGGCATTTGAACCGGCTGAGGCTCGGCGTTTGGCGGAGAAGCTGGAGATTCACCACACGCCCAAGCATGGCAGTTGGCTGAATATGGCCGAGATCGAGTTGAGCGTGTTGAGCCGCCAGTGCATGGATGACTACTTTGAAAGCCGCGAACAACTGGCGGCGAGCATCGCGCCGTGGGAACGTTCACGAAATGAAAAGAAGAAGGGCATCGACTGGCGATTCACCACCGCCGACGCCCGGATCAAACTGAAGAAACTATACCCGGTGATTTAGCTGTTACAGAGTACTAGAGGCCTTATGCAAGACTGCATAATTGAGCACTTCTATTTTACCCATCTTAACAGAATGTAGCGCTTATCCGAAGGGTTGTCAGGGTTCCTGCGAGAACCTGCGCCGTCGTGAAACGCCGTGAGCACGTCCCGCAATCAACTGGCAACGCTTGCCGGTTGAACCAAGAGGCGGCCGCGGCGCGGCTGTGCTGGCCGTTTGCTTTCTATATTCGATTGTCAAATAGCTAGTCGGCCGGCCTAGCGCCGGCCCTAGTACATGTATGAAGAACTTTTCCAGTCAACTCAGATTCTACCACTACTAGCCATGGGGTCAAGAAGAAAGTCTGGAGAAATTAGCTTGATTTGCGCAAGTCACATAGTAAAAAGGGGTTATGTTAAAAAAATCTTTGCAATGGCGGATTAGCGTTTAACCTGGCCGAAACGCGTGTGGTCGAAAGGGAGTGCTGCTGGTTCCTACCAGATCTGCTCCAGCATCTCCTGCACTATCAGGCTCTAGGTCGGCGTGTCAACAATGTGAAATATCTTCTTGAGGAACTTATCCCGAGCCGAGGCATCGTAGATCATCAATGTGAGATTCTGGGTTGCCCGCACTTGGCCATCGCTCTTAATCTGTGCCAAAACTGCATCCGTGAACACGCTGGCCAGATACACCGTGTGGCACCTTGGGTTATGAGCGATGCTTTGGCGAATGATTTTTTAGCCTCACCATACCTTGTTTGTGCGCCAGCTCTATCCAAGCTGCCCTTAATCTCGATAACAATTTGTTCGACGCCTGAAGCATCAACGAATTTCACGTCTGGTTCCGAGCCGAAGACGATCTTCCACCCGTTGTTTAGCGTGTAATGTCCGGCTGAATCGCGAGTGCCTCTGCCCAATTCATCCAAATAGGCGGCAAACATATCCTCAACCGCTTTGGAGGCGCCTTTCCCGATGGTGTTGGCCCATGTTCCTTGAATTTCAGTTCCGATCTCGGCGAATGCCACATCACGGCCAGCGGATAATCCAAATGCCGGCAAGGTCTGTACCACATTTGAAATTATTCTGTTTAGCACTTCGCACAAAATCATCGCGATTTCTGTCGGCATTTTGGCGGGTTTGACTCGTTCAAAACGAGAAGTGCGCAGACCCAACTGAGCCATGCCTTTTTGGGAGATAGCCACCAGATTTCGATAGTAAGCTATCAACCGTGGGTGCTTCTCAAGAATGCCAGGGTGCGCAAAAACTTTATGAGGAGCAATTTTCTTGGATTTGACTATCTCAAACGCTGCTGGAGCTATATGCAGTTTACTTAAATTGGTCCAGTCGCAAGTTTCAGCATCAAGTTGATCGACCAGCTTAAAAAGCTGGCGCATCTTGGTCTTGGCAACGGCGGTGTGGAACAAATTCGCGCGGGCAGAGTAGGCTTGAAGAAGTGCTTGGCGCAGAGGATTATCGTCCTCCGTTTGGTCTTTCATATCTTCTCCCACAGATAGACGCACTTGCGAAGCTCCGTTCTCCCGTGGTTGCCCATTTGCTGGCTGCTGTTGCCCTTGCCCCTTGGAAGCGTCCAAATCTGGCGGCAGCGCATTCCGAAGCTTTCGGCAAAATCAGAAAGTATTAAATCCGCGGGAACTTCTTCTCCGGCGTAACGAACGTTGTCGTTAACAAGGACAACCTGTCCTCCAGGCTTTAGAACACGCCCAATCTCATACGTCACGAAACACATCTCGTAGAAATAATTGCGCACCATGCGAGGAATATTGGGGTTGTTAAGTTCGCCAGCTGTTTTTGCTTCGACCAACTTATCCAGCACTTCTTGAAGGGCTGACTGCTCGCGGAATGTCCTATCAATCATCTCCCAGGCAGTACTCTGGCCTCGCCGCCCATAGGCTTCGCGCATACTCGAAGTCTTTTCATTGTTTTCTACTGTGCAGGAAAGCATTTGCTGTCGAAGTTTGCTTATGTCAGCTTGACCGCAGCCGAGAAAAACAAGCTCCAGTGCGTATGTTCTCGTGTAGTCGTATCGGTTGCAATACGGCGGAGATGTCAAAACAAAATCGAATGTGTTGGCTCTCAGGCCAGGCAATTTATCCAAGCAAGAGCCGATTTGAAGATCGATGCTGCCGATGGATTCACCATCGGGTGATAACGAAGCCTGCTGGATATCCTGCCTCATCTGCGACAGCTTTGCTTTTATGGCGGTATCAAAGGGAAGAATGACGCCTTTATCAAAGCTCTTTTGGCCTCTGGACCTATTTGAACGGCAATCCCAACGAAGATATTGCCCATCCTTCCGTGTATAGCTGATTGCCTCGAGGACGCAAAGTGCGGCGAACTTGATTATACGACGCATTACCGGGTCTGCGATATGGTGCCTGCAATATGCGAGGTAACCTTCGAGAGCCTTCTGCGTTGTCCCCGGAAAGGCCCCCTCGGTTATGGGCACATGGTTGAATGTTGTCTCGGACTCGGAGTATTCGCTGAAATCAACATCCCCCAAAGCGTTCAAAACACGATCAAAACGCTCAACAGAAACATCTTTGGCGGCTATTCTTGCTTGAATAGACTCCCGCCCTATCGGAAGCAGTTCGATTCCTGTCGTTCGCCATCCCAAATCTCGAGCCGCAAATAATGCAGAGCCGGCCCCCGCGAATGGATCCAGAAGCCTGCCTGGCTTTGGTGCAAGCTTTCGCAAAAAATAATCCACGAGCGACGCGGAGAAACCTTCTTTGTACTTGAACCAGCCGTAGAAAGCCTGGTCTTTGTTGCCTTGAAAACTGACGAGTTTTCGGTTGAGATCGGTGTTGATTATGATGCGCTTTTTAAACCGCGCGAGCAGACGGTCTCTCTCTCCAATGATCCTGCGCTTTCGCTGAGTTACGTTAAAGAGATTGACGATAGTCATAGTCGCCATGTTATTCAGCGATGACTGTCTGGTCAAAGGCAAACAGATTCGCCTTTTCCACAAGGTTCAAGATTTTCTCGCGGCGGGATAGGTTACGGCGGCGAAAGAATTTCTTCAGTCGCAAGGCCAATTTTGTTACTGGCGCTGCCTTACCAGATCTGCTCCAGCATCTCCTGCATCTTGGCCAGGGCAGCCTTTTCGACCTGGCGGACGCGTTCGCGGGTCAGGCCGATCATCTTGCCGATCTCCTTGAAGGTGCGCTGGGGACCATCGTAGCCATCCAGGCCGTAGCGAAGGATGAGGATTTTCTTTTCCCGCTCATCCAGCCGCGCCAGAAGGGCTTTTACCGTTTCGCGGTCGGCGCCGAGCATGGCCGGGGCATCCGGGGCGGGCGTGTTCTGGTCGGCCAGCACGTCGCCGATGGCCGCGGTCTCATCCGAGGACATCTGGGTGGGCGAATTCACCGCGCTTAAGGCCTTGCGGATGATGCCCGCCTTTTTGCGGCTGAGCTTCAGGTGCTTGGCCATCTCTTCCAGCGTGGCGGGGCGGCCGAACTGCGCCTCCAGGTCGCGCGCGGCGTGGCGCCAGCGGGTGATCTCCTCCACCATGTACGCGGGGATGTGCACGGTCTGGCCGGCATTGATCATGGCGCGCTTGATGGACTGCTTGATCCACCAGGCGGCGTAGGTGCTGAAGCGCACGCCTTCATCGGGGTTGAACTCTTCCACCGCGCGCATGAGCCCTAAATTGCCCTCGGCCACGAGGTCTGACAGGGTCATGCCGCGATTGGAATACTGCTTGGCGATATTGACCACCAGGCGCAGGTTCGCGTTGATCATCTGCTGGCGGGCGAGGATGTCGCCGTGCTCGCGAATGCGGCGCGAAAGCTGCTGTTCCTCCTGGGCGGTCAAAAGCGGCGTATCGTTAATGAGGCTGAGATACCAGCCTAGTCCTGTATTTGTCATGGCGACTATACCTCCTGTACCGTCTGTACGGGTTGTGCCGCCTACGCAAGGCAAGCACCCGCCGGCTCTGGAGGATGTTTCGACTCCGAGTGGGTTGGACTTGATTAGCTGAGCCCGGAGAGGAAAAAAGATGGTCCATCTGTGCGGGCGGGGGGGAGACAAGAAACTGCTTAACCACAAAGACCACGAAGATCACGAAGAACACAAAGAAGACAAAAGAACAAAAAAGCCTCTTTTTCTTTTCCGGCCTTTCTTTGTGCCCTTTGTGCTTCTTTGTGATCTTTGTGGTTGCCTTTTCTCTGGGGGGGAATAAATAAACTTCTTAACCACAAAGACCACGAAGATCACGAAGAACACAAAGAAGACAAAAGAACAAAAAAGCCTCTTTTTCTTTTCCGGCCTTTCTTTGTGCCCTTTGTGCTTCTTTGTGATCTTTGTGGTTTCCTTTTCTTAATCGATAAAAATAACCCGGCCGGCGGAGCTTATTGCTGCCCCGTCGGCCGGGATTAAACCACCTTCGCGGAAAAACCAGTTACTGCTGCTGTTCTTCAGTGGGCTCCTGCTTGGGCTCTTCGCCCTCGCCCTCACCCTGCTGTTCCTGCTTGGTCGTCGTGAGCAGGTCTTCGGTGAGTGAACCCAGGGTGCCTGTCTCGGCGCCCAGACCGCCGCGGCGGCGGACGGGGCCGGCGGGCTGCTCGCCCTCAACGGCCCACTGGGCACGCTTCAGAGACAGGCCGATCTTGCGCTCGTCGATATCCACGCGCAGGATCTTCACCTCGATCTCCTCGCCGACCTTGACCACGTCCTGCGGGTTCTCGACCTTGTGGTCGGCCAGCTCGCTGACGTGCAGCAGGCCTTCCAGGTCCGGTTCCAGCTCCACGAAGACGCCGAAGTTGGTGAGCTTGGTGACCTTGCCCTTGACGATCTGGCCGGGCAGGTAGTGCTCGGGAATCGGCCCGCAGCCACGGGTCCTCGGTGAGCTGCTTGAGGCCCAGGGCCACGCGCATCTTGTCCTCGTCCACGGTCAGGACCACGCACTGCACTTCCTGGCCCTTCTTGAGCATCTCGGAGGGATGGCCGACCTTCTTGGTCCAGGACAGGTCGCAGACGTGCAGCAGGCCGTCGATGCCTTCCTCGATCTCCACGAACGCGCCGTAGTTGGTGAGGTTGCGGACCTTGCCGGTGATGACCGTGCCGGGCGGGTACTTCTCCTTGACCAGCGTCCAGGGGTTGATCTCGGTCTGCTTGATGCCCAGGGAGATTTCCTGCTTGTCCTTGTTCGATCTTCCAGCACGACCACCTCGATCTCGTCGCCCACGTTGAGCATTTCGGAGGGGTGGTTGATGCGGCGGGTCCAGCTCATCTCGGAGATGTGCACCAGGCCCTCGATGCCTTCTTCCAGCTTCACGAAGGCGCCGTAGGACATGATGTTGACCACCTTGCCGCTGCAGGCGGGAATTGACCGGGTAACGGCTGCTCGATGTCTTCCCACGGGCTGGGCGTGCGTCTGCTTGAGGCCCAGGGCGATCTTTTCCTTGTCGCGGTCCACGTTCAGGATCACCACTTCGACTTCCTGGTCGATCTTGACCATCTCGGAGGGATGGCCGATGCGGCCCCAGCTCATGTCGGTGATGTGCAGCAGGCCGTCGATGCCGCCCAGGTCCACGAACGCGCCGAAGTCGGCGATGTTCTTGACCATGCCCTTGCGGACCTGGCCTTCCGTGATATCGGCCAGGAGCTTCTCCTTAGCTTCCTGGCGGCGTTCTTCGATCAGCTTGCGGCGGGAGATGACGATGTTGCGGCCGCTCGATGTCGATCTTGAGGATCTTGGCCTCGATCTCCTGGCCGATGTATTCGCCGATGTCGGCGGGGCGGCGGATGTCCACCTGGCTGGCCGGCAGGAAGACCGGCACGCCGATGTCCACCAGCAGGCCGCCCTTGATCTTCCGCGTCACCATGCCCTTGACCGTGTCGCCTTCCTTGTTGTTCTCGATGATGCGTTCCCAGCCGCGGATGCGGTCGGCCTTGCGCTTGGAGAGCACGCACCAGGCCGCTGTCGGCCTCCACCGCCTCCAGCAGCACTTCGATGGCATCGCCGGGCTTGGCATCGGAGGGGCGGTTGAACTCGCTCAGGTCGACGATGCCTTCGCTCTTGAGGCCGACTTCCACGAGCACGTCGTTGCCGATGACGTTGACGATCCGGCCCTTGAGGATTTTGCCGGGCTGGAACTGCGTAATCGTGGAATCGATTACTTCCCCCAGCTTGTTCGGATCGAAATCGCTGCCTAAGACTTGTTCCAGTTCGCTGTCCAGTTGGTCCCTCGAGACGTTGAGGGACTTGATCAGATTTTGGTCTACCATGACTGCCTTTTCTTATCAAACCAAGTTGATAGATATCCTGCCGGAGTCCACGATGGCCTGGCTCACGCGCCAAGCGCTCCGGCGCCCGGACCACCCGGGCTATCCGCCAAAAGGCGGCGAATAGATAACTTTATCGCTCCGGCTTCTCGCCAACAAGGGCAAAAGGCCCAAAAATAGTGAGGCTTACGGCTTACGGGTGCTCCGGCCTTTGCTCAAGCCGTAAGCCGTCAGCTCCAAACGGAACGAAAACGTTCTTTGCAATGTGAAGCTTCGTTTTGGAATTTGGTGCTTGGAATTTGTTTGGGATTTGGTGCTTGGGATTTGGGATTTCAAGTCAGAGGCCTGATGCTGCCAGCTTCCCCGCCTTGCAGCTTTCTTGCAATTCAGCACTTGTTCCGTTTTGCTGATTTAGTTACATTTCATCAAAACCGAGAGTAATCGCTGGCCGTACGGTAATGGCTTACTTTTTGAGGGCCAGTCGGGAGAAAATGCAAATCGATTCACAGTCCCAATCTGCGACGTTTCACGTGTGTTTCTCGGCCTTTCGCAAGGCCCAGAAGCCGCGGCCGCGCAAATCGTACGTGGGGATTTTCATGTGCAACGGCCTGTCCGCCACGCTGAAGGGCTATCCGCTGACGATCTTTCGCGTGGTGATGGTGCTCAGCGCGGTTTTAGGGGCCATTGCCATGGTCGTGCTCAGCCTGCTCAACGGCCATGGCCCCGACAGCACCTGGCTGACGTTGCGATACTGCACGATGATTGTGGCGGGGGTAGCCCTGGCGGGCCTGCTGGTTAAACTCATCGGCCGGGTAAAGATCCCCCTGGACCTGGTAAAGGCGCGGATCGATGTGGGGGATGAAATTGACGAGCTTTATGTACACATCTTTCTGCCGGGGGGCAAACAGTACTTAAGGCTGCTGCCCGACCCTGACCGCCCCGCGGATTTCCGCCGCCTGCGGATCGGGCTGATCGAGATCCTTTCATCCCAGCCATTGCAGAGTTCGGATGCACCGGCTGGATCTCAGAATGCCGAAGCATCGGCGGGGTCCGAGAAAGCGGACACATCGGCTGGGTCCGGCAGTGCGGATACGCCGGCTGGGGGCTGATGCATTCGGCGGCCGCTTGATACCATGTGAACAACGAGGAGAATTCCATGCCGCGCAAGCTGGAAGAATTTATTCGCGATGTGCCGGACTTTCCCAAGCCGGGCATCGTCTTCAAGGATATCACGCCGCTCCTGGCCGATCCGGAGGCGCTGCGACAGACCGTCGATGACATGGTCGCTCCCTTTGCGGGCAAGAACATCGAAATCGTCTGCGGCACGGAGAGTCGAGGCTTCATCTTCGCGGCCGCCGCGGCGATCAAGCTGGGGGTGGGCTTTATCCCCATCCGCAAGCGCGGCAAGCTGCCCTGGAAGACCGAATGCCAGGCGTACGACCTGGAATACGGCTCTGACGGCGTGGAAGTACACTGCGACGCCTTTAAGCCGGGGCAGAGAGTGCTGATGGTGGATGATCTTCTGGCTACCGGCGGCACCATGGGCGCCTGCTGCCACCTGGTGGAAAAACTGGGGGCCAAGGTGGTGGGCATCAGCTTTGTGATCGAACTGGCCTTCCTGCGCGGCCGCGAAAAACTCAACGGCTACGAGGTGCGGTCGCTGATCACGGTGAAATAGCGGATTGCGGGGACAGAGCACTTTCTTTCTGTCTCAGCGGCAGATTGTTGCGATTCCGGAATGATTTCAGTAATCGCATAAAAAGTCTGGAATAAAGTGCTCTGTCCCCATACGCTCTGGCAATGGCACGATTGGCACGAGTGGTCATAGCGGGCTGTCCTCATCACGTTACGCAGCGGGGTAACAGGCGGGAAGCAGTGTTTTTCTCGGATGCCGACCGCCGCCAATATCTCAAACTGCTGGCGGAACAAGCTAAAAGATACAACCTTGAAGTGTGGGCATACTGCCTCATGACAAACCACGTGCATTTGGTGGTTGTGCCGGCTCGGGAGCAGTCGTTAGCGTTGACGATGCAGAATGTCAGTTCCCAGTATGCCTCGTGGGTCAATCACTGCCACGGTCTTTCTGGCCATCTCTGGCAGGGCAGATTCTATTCAACCCCGCTGGATGAATGGCACATGTGGGCGGCCGTGCGGTACGCGGAGCGCAATCCGGTCAGGGCAGGAATCGTCGAGCAGGCGTGGGATTACTCCTGGTCGAGCGCCCGCAGGCATTGCGGTTGGCTAAGTGCCCATGACCTCCTTTCCGGCTCTCTGGAGAAGAATGTTCCCGGTGGGGACTGGCAGGTGTTTCTTCAAAATGAAGATGATCCGGGCGTTGCGGTTCTGCGGAAGAATACCCGCACGGGACGGCCTTGCGGCACGGCAGAGTTTATCGCCAGAATACAAGAAATCTGCGGTCGATCTCTTTCACGTTGGGGACAGAGCACTTAATTCGTGCGCCTCTTTTGCGAATAGTCTGGCGTAGAATGTGATGATGATTTACAAGGTGAATGAAGTGCTCTGTCCCCGTGAAGCAAATGAAAATCGACTCCTCTAAATTCCGTGCTTCACCAAACGCCAAAGTGAACCTTGGTAAATGTCCCACGGATGTAAAACCTCTGTACAAATCCAAGGAGGATTACGAGGCGGGTCTGGAGCAGCATCGGGAAAAACTGGCCGCGCAGCAGGACATGCTGTACGCCTACGACCGCTACGCCCTGCTATTGATCTTCCAGGCCATGGATGCCGCCGGCAAGGATAGCGCCATCAAGCATGTCATGTCCGGCGTGAATCCGCAGGGCTGCCAGGTGTATAACTTCAAGAAGCCTTCGGACCAGGAACTGTCGCACGATTTCCTGTGGCGCACGACGGTCAGCCTGCCCCAGCGCGGGCGGATCGGCATCTTCAACCGCTCCTACTACGAGGAAGTGCTCATCGTCCGCGTACACCCGGAGGTTTTGCAGAACGAAAAGCTGCCGCCGGAGTTGCTGGAGCACAAAAACCTATGGCAGCAGCGGTATGAATCCATCGCCGACCTGGAAAAACACCTGTACCGCAACGGCACGCGAATCATCAAATTCTTCCTGCACGTCTCCAGGGAAGAGCAGCGACAGCGGTTCCTGGCACGCATCGATGATGCGACCAAGAATTGGAAGTTCAGCGTGGACGATATTCACGAGCGCAAGTATTGGGACCAATACATGCAGGCCTACGAAAAGTGCATCTCCGCCACCTCCGAGAATCACGCCCCCTGGTACATCGTCCCCGCCGACAACAAGAAAAACGCGCGGCTGATCATCTCGCAGATCATCCTGGACGCCTTCGCCGAGCTCAAAATGAGCTATCCCAAAACCGGCAAGGCCCGCGAAAAGGAGTTGCAGGCGATCCGGAAGGAATTGGCGTAGCTTTTTCTACGTAAGAATGTCGAAGCGAATATTTCTGTCGCGATCCTTCTCTTTCCAGCACGGAACATCTATCCACAGCCAAGGCGCGGTGTCATTAGTGGCTTTCCGTAAGCTCTTTAAATCGGCAACTATTGTGTCACAATCCGCACATTTCTGGTGGGATTCGAATATCATTATCTTTGCCTTTGCCCTGACTAGAGCAAGTTTTAGGGCATCTTCAAGTATGTCAGCCCTTCTCGATTCAGGGTTGTTGCCCCACTCGCTTTCAAGCGCGAGCTGCAAGGGACATTCATTTCGGCTAGAAAGAAATTCTTCCCACCTCTTTATCAGGCTAGGTTCTTTTTCCTCTTTTTGAAACAGCAGATGGCATTGATCTAACATATACTCTTTGCTATTGGCGTGATCATAAACTCTTACTCCATCTGGGGCTTTGTCGGCAAACCATTGAAGTACAGATTTCGTCCATACACCGTGTAAGCGCAAGCCCTTTGGAGCATATTCTGCCTCAAATGCCTTTCCACATGCCCGCAGATCATTCTCGTCGTAACTCGTGAAGACGAAGTCTGACATTGGTCCGCCTCCTCATCAAGAGGTTATCGCATAAACTGCAGCCAAAATGCCGCAATGCTAGCCCCGCCTCGGGAGTCGCCAATTTTTCTGCTTATTTCTGAAATCCTTGCTATTCTGTTGCCCAGACGATCTAAAACATCGTCGCCTCGAACCTTGGCTAAGGTGTTGCCGTTCCTGTCTTGAATTTCCTCGTCGCGGATTCGGAGGAGAGTATTTCCATCTCTGTCGAGAAGTTCATTGTCCCTCAATTTTGCCAGAGTGTTCCCGTTTGCCAAAAACTCATTTTCTCTCATTCTGTAATCAGACATGCATTTTCCTCTCGTTCAAAAAACCGTTCCCTGTGAACACACCGTGGAGGTCGATTAGCACCTCCACATCCAAAGCTGCATAATCGATCTGAGCTTGACTCAATGGCCTGATGGTCCAGTCCGATGCTTGATATGACTTGTCTAGTTCAAGCCCGAGTTCCCTGCGACAAACAGCTGACAAGTTGTGACCTTCCTGCGCACCCTGCCGGCGCTGACGCGAGACGGATAAAGTGTCGAAGATATTGCGGATGGTAATTCCATACATCCCGAACATCCTCTTCTCGAAACTGGCATTGTGTATCACCTTTACCGCTCGATCCGACTCCAGAACCGCTGCCAGTGGCATCAGGCTTTGAACAAGAAATGGATCGATAACCCAATTCCGGCATGGTGTGGCGAGCTGAACCAAGCAAATCGCGCGGGCGGGTATAGTTGTTTCAACATCTAAGGCAATAACTTGCTCTTGGCTAATATCTTCACACACAGTAACTAGTGCGGAGAAATCGCTGATTAAATGAACCGGCCTTTTAGGCTTTGCGTAGACCACTTTCCGGTCCCAAAAGCTTTCTACTTCTGATTCTGTCCGAATGCGGCGGACCTGCCATAGATATTTGAACCAGCGACAGCTTAGCTACTCTCATTGCGGAGTCAAGTCAAGAAATGAAGGTAGTCTCGAGACCTAGGTCAAACAGAAAGGAAAGTTCGAGCTGCCCAATACCGCCATTGCTGAAGCCCGCTACCCCAAGCCGGTTACGACTCCTGTGGCAGTACCTCGGCCCCAGGAAAGACCTCCACGCTCACATCTTCCAGGGCATCGCGGACCTGGGCGGCGATGGCATTTAGCTCGGAATCGGGCAGGACGGAAACGCGGCCGCGCGGCGGTCGGGCGATGGAGTAGATCTGGATGGTGGAGAGCTTACCGCCGCGCTCCAGGATGCGTTTCAGGCGGGCGATATAGAGCTCGATCTCCATCTCATCTGGCCCGGCGCCATCCATCTTGAAGAAGCAGCTCTGGATCACCAGCGGCATCTGGAGCGCCAGCGACTCGAGGTTCTCCAGCACCTGTTTGAAAGGCACGGCCGTGCCGTTGATGCGCGTAAACCGCTCCTGGGAGCCGGCATCGAGCTTGGCCCACACCTGGCCATTATTGGCCAGAAGGATCGGCAGGGCCCTCTGAAACGCCTGCGTGTGGAAACGCGAGCCGTTGGAGATGATGACGATCTTCACATCCTTCATGCGGTGGCGATGTTTGGCATCGGCGGTGAGCTGTACGATATCCGCGAAGTTGCGGTGTACGGTGGGCTCGCCATCGCCCGAAAAGGCGATGTCGTGCAGGGCCCTTAAATCGGGAGGCACGGCGGCAAAGCGCGGCTCGGCCCAGAGCTCGCCAGTAACTACCAGGTCGAGCATCTCGTTGAGCTCGCGGATCAGGATCGACAGGTCCACCTTCTCCACCGGCCCCGCGACTAGGCGGTTCACCTGGCAATAAATGCAGTTGAAGTTGCACGCCTTGGAAGGCGAGAGGTTGATGCCGATGGACAGCCCCTTGGCCCGCCGCGAAACCACGGGATACACGTAGCGATTGGCGTGCCACAGCCGGCTGTGGTCGCGCATGGCCGCCACATCGCGGGCCTCGGTTTTTTTTGCCTCTTCCATCATGGACAATGATTATACGGCTATCGGGCGTTTTATCAAAAAAACTGGCGCTGGCGAAGCATGGCCGCGCTGTTATGCTACGCGGCGGAAAATCATCCGAGGATCGATACAAAACGATGACCAGCCAAGCACTCAAGACGCGATTTGCCCCATCGCCCACGGGTCACCTGCACATTGGCTCGGCCCGCACGGCGCTCTTCAACTACCTGCTGGCCAGGCACACGGGCGGCAAGTTCCTCCTGCGCATCGAGGACACCGACCGCGCCCGCCACATGGAGACGGCCGTGCCCCAGGTGGTGGAGGACCTGCACTGGCTGGGCATCACCTGGGATGAGGGCATCGAGGTGGGCGGGCCGGAAACTTCCTACCGCCAGAGCGACCGATTGGACCTGTACCGCGAATATGGCGAAAAACTCGTCGCCGCCGGCAAAGCCTATTGTGCATTTGAAACGCCCGAGGAACTGGAGGCCATGCGGATGGCCGCTGAGGCCAAAAAGCAGACCTTTCGTTATCCGCGGCCGGACCATTTGCCCACGCCCGCCGATGTGCAGCACGCCCGCGCCCAAGGCAAGCCCGTGGCGGTGCGGTTCCTTTCCGGCAGCCGCGAGGTTTCGATTAACGATTCGGTGTACGGGCAGGTCACCGTGCCGGCAGAGCAGCAGGATGATTTCGTCATCCTGAAGGCCGACGGCTGGGCCACGTACCACCTGGCCAACGTGGTGGATGATGCCCTGATGGGCGTGACCTTCATTCTGCGCGGCCAGGAATTTCTCGGGCAGACCTGGCGGCATGTCCTGCTACGCGAGGCGCTGGGCTTTGCTGAGCCTTCCTACGCCCATTTGCCCCTGATCGTGGATGCCCAGGGGCGAAAACTTTCCAAGCGCGAGGGCGCGGTGGACGTCTTTAGTTTCCGTAAAGCTGGATATCTGCCCGAGGCCATAATCAACTTCATCGGCCTGTTGGGCTGGTCGCCGGGCGGCGGGGAGCGGGAAAAATTCACGCTGGATGAACTCGCAGAAACCTTTACCGTTGAGCGGATCAACAAGGCCAATGCCTATTTCGACCGCGACAAGCTCATCGCCTTTAACACGAACTTCATCGCCGCGGCCAAGCCCGCGCGGCTGCTGGCCGGTTTTAGAGATTTCATCGCCATCAACGAGACGCCCTTTGCCGGTCTCGATGAGGCGATGCTCGCCAAAGTGTTGCAGGTGTGTACGGGCTTTCGCACGTACGCGGATGTGATCACCAAGGCGGGCATCCTTTTCGCCGCGGATGAGGCCGTGAAATACGATGAACAGGCGGTGAAGAAGGTCCTGGCTAAGAATAACGGCGAAGGTTTTGCCATGCTGGAAAAGCTGCGGCCGCTGCTGGCGGACGTGGAGTGGACCGCCGCGGCCATTGAGGCCCTTTTAGAAAAAATCATGGCCGAAACCGGCGCCGGCATGGGCAAGGTGGCCCAGCCCATCCGCGTGGCGGTCACCGGCACGACCATCAGCCCGGCCATTCACGACACGCTGCTGCTCCTGGGCCGCGAAAAAACGCTCGCGCGGATAGATAAATGCCTCAGGGAGGCGCGGGCGGCATAGGGTGAAGTAATGTTTGATGATGACGATGGTTTGATCGAGCGCATGGAAGATGCCAACATCATCCAATTGATATTTCACGTCGTCCTTTGCACCCGAAATCGTCGACCGCTGATATCGGCTGCTTTTCGCGATGATCTTTACGAGTACCTATCGATCGGCCGGCACGAGTTTGGACAAGTTCATTGTATAGGCGGCGCCGACAATCATATTCACGTCTTGCTGTCGATGTCGCCAGTGAACTCAGTTGACCGCACAATACGAAAGCTGAAGAGAATTTCGGCGCGCTGGATAAACGAGAAGTTATATCCTTCCTCGGTTTTTCGCTGGCATGGAGGTTATCTCGTATTTGGCGTTAGTGGTGACTTGTGCAAAAAGGAAATGTGCTTTATCCAACGCCAGCCCAGATTGCATGAAAAGGTGACATTAGAAAAAGAGTACACGTGCCTGCTCGATCGCAACGGCATCCAATACGATCCTGATAACTTATGGGGTTGAAACGCTGGTCTGTTGCCCAAAGTAATTCAGCAGCACCAGCAAAAAGGCCATGGCCCCGAATAAGATGAAGTCAATGGCGATAATCCAGTGTTCCGGCGTGTGATGACGGGACATCTGAATCCAACTGCCCAATATCAGGAAGCTGAGCGCCGCCAGAAAGCCCACCAGGCCGACGCCCGCCACAAGCGCGGCCAAACCCTCGCCTATCGGCGGGCCCCATCTCTCGTGCGTCCACAGGGCGACCAGGAGCAAGGCCGAGGCCAGTATGAATCTGAACAGAATCAGCGCGAGGTGTTTGTGCACCGCCGCGCTCACGTGATCAAATCTGATAGATAGCGGCAGCATGGTGGATTCCTCCCCAGGGAATTCTAGCGGGCAAGGATGAGGTCCCCTCAGCGTTTCTGGACAGAGCAGTAAATTCTGTGCATGTCCTTCCCTAAAGCTACGAGTTATCCCGTGAATCTAGTGCTCAGTCCCCGAAGTATCCCGCTGCTGGATCTTCGCCCACGCATCTTTCAGCGTGGTCGTGCGATTTAACACCGGCCGCGCGGCGGTGCTGTCGGGGTCGACGCAGAAGTAGCCGATGCGTTCGAGCTGGACTCGCTCGAGCGGCTTTTTTGCCGCCAGGGCGGGTTCGAGTTTGCAGCCGGTGAGGACCTCCAGCGACTTAGGGTTGAGGTTCTTGGTGAAATCCTCACCCTCGGCCAGGTCTTCGGGATTCTCCTTAGTGAAGAGCCGGTCATACAGCCGCAGCTCGCCATCAATCGCATCGGCGGCCGAGACCCAGTGGATGGTGGCCTTAACCTTGCGGCCGTCCGGGGCATCACCGCCGCGCGTGGCGGGGTCGTAGGTGCAGCGGAGCTCGACAACATTGCCCGCGGCGTCCTTCACCACTTCCTGGCAGGTGATGAAATAGGCGTAACGCAGGCGGACTTCCTTGCCCACGGAGAGGCGGAAAAATTTTTTCGGCGGGTTCTCCATGAAGTCATCCCGCTCGATATAAAGCTCGCGCGAGAATTTCACCTGCCGCGTGCCGGCGGAGGGATCCTCGGGGTTATTCACCGCCTCGAGCATCTCCGTTTTGCCCTCGGGGTAATTGGTGAGCACGACTTTGAGCGGCCGCAGCACGCCCATATAGCGCGGGGATGTGCGGTTGAGCTCCTGGCGCAGGAAGTGGTCCAGCAGCTCGACCTCGATCGTGCCGACGTACTTGCTCACGCCGACCTGCGCCAGAAAGTCGCGGATGGCGGTGGGCGTAATCCCGCGGCGGCGCAGGCCGCGCAGTGTGGGCAGCCGCGGATCATCCCAGCCGGAGACGATTTTTTCCTCCACCAGGCGGCGCAGCTTCGCTTGCTCATCAGCGTGTAGGTGAGATTGAAGCGCGCAAATTCGAGCTGCTGCGGATGGTGGATCGGATTTGCGCGGCCCTGGTTGATGGCGTCGATGAACCAGTCGTACAGCGGCCGGTGGTTCTCGTAGTCGATGTCGCACAGACTGTACGTGATGCCTTCGATGGAGTCCTCGATGCCGTGCGCCCAGTCGTACATGGCGTAGATGCACCAGTCATCGCCGCGGTGGGGGTGGTGCGCGTGCAGGATGCGGTACATGACCGGGTCGCGCATGTTCATGTTGGGGTGGGCCATGTCGATCTTGGCGCGCAGCACGCGGCTGCCATCGGGGAATTCGCCCAGCCGCATGCGCTCAAAGAGCGCCAGATTCTCCTCCACGCCGCGGTTGCGGAAGGGGCTGTCCTTGCCGGGGGCGGTCAGCGTGCCGCGGTTTTTCCGCACATCCTCGGCGGACTGATCATCCACGTACGCCAGGCCTTTTTTGATCAGGTCCACGGCGTATTCGTGCATCTTTTCGAAGTAGTCGCTGGCGAAGAAGAGGTTGTCGCCGAAGTCGCAGCCCAGCCAGCGGACATCCTCGCTGATGGCATCGATGAATTCCTGTTCCTCAACCGCCGGGTTCGTATCATCAAAACGGAGGTTAAACTTGCCGCCGAACTCCTGTGCGATGCCGTAATCGATCCACAGCGCCTTGGCGTGGCCGATGTGCAGATAGCCGTTGGGCTCAGGGGGGAAGCGCGTGACCATCTGCTTACCGCCCCAGCGGCCGTTCTTGATGTCCTGGGCGACAGCCTCGCGGATAAAGTCCGTGCGCCACGTGGGGCCTTCACTGCCTTTGGCAACATTTTCACTGTTCATAAAATACCTGTCCTGTCCCCGACCCGGCAAAGGCTGGGGGTCAGGTGCGAAAATCCGCACCTGAGAAAACTCACGAGAAGACAAGAAGGTCACTTTATCGATTAAAACGGCGGGTTTCAATCAGATCAAAGGTTACAGGGTGAGATCAAAGGTTACAGGGTGCAGGTTACAGGGTACAGATGCTCGGCACCAGGACCTGTATCCTGTGCCCTGTAACCTGTATCCTTCCACGATATTCATTTTTTTCTGACCCGCTTTCCGTGTAGCCTAACTGTGGATTTGCAGCGGGATTTAGATCCACAACCACCATAAAGAGACAAAAAAGATGTCACTGCTTGTCACGGGCAGCATCGGAATTGATACGGTCGAGGCCCCGGCCGGCCGCGCGGAGAACGTCTTGGGCGGCTCGGCGGTGTATTTTGCCGCCGCGGCCAGCTTTTTTTCCAAGGTTCGTTTCGTGGCCGTGGCGGGGGAGGATATGCCTACAGGCTTCCTCTCGCCTCTGGAGCGGCTGGGCAACATCGATTTCGGCGGCCTGGAAATTCGCAAGGGTTCCAAAACCTTCCGCTGGGCGGGCAAGTATCACGCGGATGTCAATTTCCGCGACACGCTGGAAACGCAGCTAAACGTCCTGGCCGAGGTTGGACCAACCATTCCCACCACTTTCCGCGACAGCAAGTACGTCTTCCTGGCCAACACGCACCCGGAATTGCAGCTTCAGCTTTTGGGGCAGCTCAAAGCGCCGTCGCTGGTCGTGGCCGACACGATGAACCTGTGGATCGAGACGCAGCGGCCCGCCCTGCTGAACCTCATGGGCAAGCTGGACGGCCTGGTGCTCAATGACAGCGAGGCGCGGCTGCTCACCGGTCTATCCAACACCGTCGAGGCCGGCCGCGCGGCGGCGGCCATGGTCAAACATTTTGTCGTCGTCAAGAAGGGCGAGCACGGCAGCCTGCTCTTCGCCGATGGCCGAATCTACACGCTGCCCGCCTACCCGGCGTTTAACGTGATCGATCCCACTGGGGCGGGCGACTGCTTCGCCGGGGCGATGATGGGTTACCTCGCGGCGGCTAATTGCCACGATGCCACATCCCTCCTGGCCGGCATGGCCCACGGCACGGTCGTGGCGAGTCTGGAGCTGGAGGGATTTTCGCTACAGAAGTTGATGATGATCCGCCGCGCGGATATCGATGCGCGGCTGGCGGAGTTCATCTCCATGACCAGCTTCGGGAAGTAGGTTCATTTAAGTGTTACAGTTTCAGATTGCCAGATTGCCAAACCCACGAACGCTGGCAATCTGATCGGATCCTTGTCATATAAAGAGTTACGTTCAGATTGCCAAGATTGCCCACGGAGGTAGAGGATGGAGCTTTGCTTGCCCATCTTGCCCAGCTTACCCAAACCGCCGCGCACTCTTAGAAACCTAGCCAATCTTGAGTAAAAAGTAGTTTATCTTATTGAAAATAAAAAAGTTAAGTCGGGTTTTCAGCCTCTCATAAAGCCTTCTTCAAAACTGTCCGATCAATTCCTCGTCGGCCTTGTGCAAAACGCGTGCCATTACGTTGCCTTCTAAGGTAAAGCCGGTAGAATAGAGACCCGATGAGGCTCGATACATCCCAACAGATGCGGCTCGAACAGCGGATGAAGCTCGCGCCGCGGATGATCCAGGCAATGGAGATCCTCCAGTTGCCCCTGATGGCATTGCAGGAGCGGATCGATGCGGAGCTGGCTTCCAATCCCGTGCTGGAGCTGCGCGAGGGGACGGATGAGCCGACCGAGGCCGCCGAGACCCCCGTTGAAACGGGCGAGGACCGCGACCTGGTCGTCCGCGACAACAACGACCAGTCCGAGGATTTCGACCGCCTCGAATCCTTCCGGCACGAGCACGAGACGGAGGTCTGGGAAGGCGATGACTATCGCCCCGCCCGCGTCTCCGACGGCGAGCGGGATGGCAAGATGGATGCCATGGCCAACGCGCCCGCGCCGAGCAATCCCTCTTCGATTACCTGCTGGACCAGTGGGCGTTCGTGGAAGCGACTGAGCCGGTGAAGAAGGCGGGCGAACTCATCCTCGAGCGGCTGGATGATGATGGGTATCTCCGCGAGAAGCTGGAGGACCTGGCTTCTTCCACTGGCGGCAAGATTTCCTACGAGGATCTGGAGGCGGCGCTGCCGCTCGTGCAGCAGCTTGAACCTTTGGGCGTGGGGGCGCGCGATCTTAAAGAATGTTTAATGATCCAACTGGCGGCGCAGGAGGCCTCCGGCATGGATGTCTCGCTGGAGCGCGAATTGATCCGCAGCTTTTCGCAGGATATCCAGGCCAACCGGCTGCCTTTAATCGCCCGCAAGACCAATCACACCGTGGAAGAGATCATCGCCGCGCTCACGCGGCTAAGCCACTTGAACCCGCGCCCGGGCAGCCTCATCGGCCAGAAGTCTGCCCCGAACATCGCCCCGGACCTGATCGCCGAGCTGGATGATAACGGCGAGCCGGTGGTCTGCATGAGCAACGAGTCCATACCGCCCCTGCACATAAACCGCTCCTACCAGCGCATGGCCAAGCGGCGTGAAGTCGAACCCGGCGCCCGCCGGTTCCTGCGCGACTCCATCCACTCGGCCCAGTGGCTCATCGGCGCGATCGCCCAGCGGCGGGCCACCGTCCTGCACGTGGCGCAGGAAGTTTTCGCCGTGCAGAAGGAATTCTTCACCAAGGGCGAGGCCGGCCTGCACCCCTTGCCCATGGCGGATGTGGCGGGGAAAGTGGGCGTACACGTGGCCACGGTCAGCCGCGCAGTGGCGGGGAAATACGTGCAGACGCCGCGCGGCATCTTCCCCCTGCGCATGTTCTTTGCCGGCGGCACGCACACGCAGGCCGGGCAGGATATGGCCTGGGACGCCGTGCGCGACAAGCTGCGCGAGATCATCGATGGCGAAGACAAATCCAACCCCCTCAACGATGATGAGCTGGTCGAGGCGCTGAAAAAGGCCGGCATCAACATCGCCCGCCGCACGGTCGCCAAGTATCGCACGCTGCTCAAGGTTCCGCCGGCGAAACGCCGCAGGCGTTTCTAGGCTGTTTGGGTTTTTGGCTGTTTGACTGTTTGGAACGGCCGGACGGCTTGGCTGTTTGCAGTTTTGGCTGTTTGACTATTTGGAACGGCCGGACGACTTGGCTGTATGGAGTTTTGGCTGTTTGACTATTTGAAACAGCCAGACAGATCTGCATCCCTTCTGAAGACCTTCCCTCTTTTTGCTGCTAGTACTCCGTAACGGAGAGACTTCTGGGTAGCGGTTCTTTTTGCCGATGGGTTGATAGAACCCTTTTGATCGGCAAGGAGGCCGTCATGAAAAAGTACATCGTCGAATTGACAACCGAAGAGCGTTCCCAACTCCAGACACTGCTGGATAAAGGCAAGCCGCATCAACGCAGGCATGCTCAGATGTTGCTCAAGGCTGACCAAGGCCCCGAAGGTCCGGGGTGGAAAGACGCTCACATTGCCGAGGCTTTTGACTGTCATCCCACGACGGTTGAGAACTTGCGTCGTCGTCTGGTGGAGCAAGGGCTGGAGGCGGCCTTGGAGCACGGCAACCGTGGCAGCTATCGGGTACGCAAGCTCGACGGCAAGGCCGAAGCGCACTTGATTGCCCTGACTCGCATGGAGCCGCCGGAGGGGCGCAGCCGCTGGGGCGTGCGTCTGCTGGCTGACCAGATGGTGGCGCAAGGATACGTCGAGTCTTGCAGTCACATGGCGGTGCAGCGGACGCTTAAAAAAATGAGCTTAAGCCTCACCTGAGCAAGTACTGGTGTATTCCGCCCAAGCAAAACGGCGAATTTGTCGCGGCGATGGAAGACGTGCTGGAGGTATACCACCGGCCGTTCGACTCGTTGCGACCCCTGGTATGCTTGGATGAAGCCAGCAAGCAGTTGGTGGCCCAGACTGCGCCCCTCGATTCCCGGTCGATCCGGCCGAATCAAGCGGGTTGATCCGGAATACCGCCGTTGCGGCACGGCCAGCGTGTTCCTGGTGTCCGAACCGCTGAAGGGCAAGCGGCACGTGCGTGTGCGTCAGCAGCGAACGCGAATCGACTTCGCCCACGTGATACGGGAACTGTGCGATGTGCTGTACGCCCAGGCCGAGAAGATCGTGCTGGTGATGGACCAACTCAACACGCACAACATCGCCAGCCTGTACGAGGCATTTGAACCGGCTGAGGCTCGGCGTTTGGCGGAGAAGCTGGAGATTCACCACACGCCCAAGCATGGCAGTTGGCTGAATATGGCCGAGATCGAGTTGAGCGTGTTGAGCCGCCAGTGCATGGATGACTACTTTGAAAGCCGCGAACAACTGGCGGCGAGCATCGCGCCGTGGGAACGTTCACGAAATGAAAAGAAGAAGGGCATCGACTGGCGATTCACCACCGCCGACGCCCGGATCAAACTGAAGAAACTATACCCGGTGATTTAGCTGTTACAGAGTACTAGAATGTTTCACAAAATCAAAGGATTAGACTGTCCTTAAAGCGCCAAACAGCCAAACAGTCAAAAGGTCAAATAGCCAATAATGCCTCTCCTCGTCCACAACCTGACTCTCGGTCTCGATGAACCCATCGAGCTGCTGTCCAAACTCGCGGCCAAGAAGCTGCGCGTTTCTGCCGAGCACATTCGCCACCTGCGCATCATCCGCAGGAGCCTGGATGCGCGGCCGCGCCATCTGCGCTGGGTGTATAGCGTGGTGGTGGAGGTGGACAAAAAGGAGGAACAGGTCCTCCGGCATATTAAACCCAACGAGGCACAGCTTTTTGCACCGCCCGCGCAGCCGCGTGTGGAGGCGGGATCACAGGTCCTGCCCGCACCGCCTGTGATCGTGGGCGCGGGGCCGGCGGGCATGTTCGCCGCGCTGCTGCTGGCCCAGGCGGGTTTTACACCCATCCTCCTGGAACGGGGAAGCGATGTAGAGAAGCGCGGCGAGGATGTGCGAACGTACATCACGCAGCGGCGGCTCAACACGGAGAGCAATTTCCTGTTCGGCGAGGGCGGCGCCGGCACGTACAGCGATGGCAAGCTGTACACGCGCACGCACGATCCCTTGGGCTCCTGGATCATCGACAGATTCGTGGAGTTCGGCGCTGACAGCGATATCGCCATAAATGGCAAGCCGCACGTGGGCAGTGATATTTTGCCCAACGTCGCCCGCGCCATGCGGCGGCGGATCATCGAACTGGGGGGTGAAGTGCGCTTTGGCAGCCGCGCGGATGACTTTGACATGGCCGATGGAAAAATTCGCGCGGTCAAACTGGCGGATGGCGAATCAATACCGGCAGGCTGTGTAATCCTGGCCATCGGCCACAGCGCCCGCGACACGTACGCTATGCTGGAGCGACGCGGCATAAAACTTTTAGCGCGCGCGTTCCAGATGGGCCTGCGCATCGAACATCCGCAGCAGCTCATCGACCGTGCCCAGTACGGCAGCCTGGCCGGCCGCAGCGACCTGCCCGTGGCGGACTATCACCTCGTGGCCCGCGGCGCGGCGGCAAATGGCCGCGACGTTTTTTCGTTCTGCATGTGTCCCGGCGGCAGAGTTCTGCCGGCGAATCATCAGTACGAGACGATCTGCACGAACGGCGGCTCTGTTTTCGCCCGCGACAGCGGCTGGGCCAACGCGGCGCTGGTGGTCACGGTGATGCCCGACCAGTTCGGTGAAAATCCCTTTGAAGGCATCGCCCTCCAGGAACGGATCGAGCGAGCCTGTTTCACCGCCGCCGGCGGCGACTACTCCATCGGCTGCCAGCGGATAGACGATTTTCTGGCCCGGCGGCCGACTATCGGAGAAGTCAAAACATCCAGCCTGATCGGCGCACGTGGCTGCGATTTCCATTCGCTCCTGCCGGACTTTGTGGCCGGCGCAATCGCCAAATCGCTACCCATGTTCGCCCAGCAAATCGCCGGTTTTGCTGGTGAAAAGGCGGTGCTGCTGGGTCCGGAGACGCGGGCGAGTTGTCCCGTGAAGATCGATAGAGACCGCGATAGCCGCGCGAGTGTAAGTGTGGAGAATCTGTATCCCGTGGGCGAGGGGGCGGGCTTTGCGGGAGGCATCATCTCCGCCGCGGTGGATGGTTTGAGATCGGCCGAGGCTGTCATTGCCCGCTACGCCCCGGCCTAAAAACTAAGAGAACCACAAAGATCACAAAGACCACAAAGGACACAAAGAGGAGATTTTCCAAAGGCGGGAACCGTGCCCAGTTGAAATACGTGGTCCGGCTTTTCAGGGAGTCGCTTTCGGAGAAATTAAGCACAGAGGTCACAGAGGACACAGCTTTTTGCATAAGTACGACGCGTAAATAAAAACAGCCTGCGTTTTAGGTTATGCTCTTTTCGGGTTATCACATCGAAAGGAGCAATGCCATGGACGGCAGGCTGTGGAACAAACTGTACCGTGAGATTCGTCATGTTGGCAAGGATGCACCGGATTTGCCGCGTATGGGTCGGCCACGTGAGTATGGCACGCAAGACATTCTGGCCGTGTGAGCGTTCAGCGCCATGATGAACTGGCCCATCAGTGTTACGCAGCATCGGCTGTCGCAAGGGGCCACCGGCTGGTGGCTCAAACGGTACTGGCAGTGGACGGGCAAAATTCCCTGCTTGGCAACGTTGACCCGGCGTGCCAAGGCGTCCGATTTTCGTCGGCTGTTGCGACGACTTTTGCGACGATTGCGCCGCTGGCAGGGACTGGGCCCGCCCGCACACGTGGTGATCGATTCGACGTTCCTGCTGACGGGCAGTTGCAGCCGCGACCCGGAGAGCCGCTGGGCTTGCCACGGCGGCAAGTGGTTTAGAGGCTATGCCTTGCATGTGGTGTGCGACGGCGCCGGCGGCCTGTGGGCCTGGCACGTCAGTCAGCGCCAACGTGCAGGAGATGAAAGTGGCGCGGCGATTGATCCGACAGATTGCCGCAGGCCAGGCGCCGAATCTGCGCTGGATGATTGCCGACACCGGCTACGACAGCGAGCGATTGCATCGGCTGATCGATCGCCGCTTGCACGCGCGGCTGCTGGCCCCTGTGAACCGGCGCGGGGCCAAGACCGAAGCGTGGCGTGCGGAGCAACCCGGGCGCGATGCATCGGACCGACTGCTGGCTACAGCGGAAGGTCAGGCGCTGTTCAACCAACGCGTGGCGGTGGAACACTGGAATAGTTGGTTCAAGGGCACCAGCCACGTAAGCATGCTGCCTTACCATGCTCGCCGCCTGAATCGCGTGCGTCGTTGGGTCGACCTGAAATTGGCTGTGTTTTTTGTGCATCAGCACTTGTCGCGACAGGAGTTAAAACCTGCCGCTTAGTTATGCAAAAAGCTGAGGACACAGAGGCCACAGAGAAAGACAAAACAGGTTTCTTGTTTTTCTCTGCGTCCTCTGCGGTTTAGCTCTTGTAATTTCCCCACTTGATTCTTGGCTCTTCTCTGTGTCCTCTGCGGTTTTGCTCTTGCCGTTTCTTGCCTTCATTCTTAGCTTTTCTCTGTGTCCTCTATGGTCAAAATCTTGCCGTTTCATGTCCCTATTTAAACTCTTAGTTTTTCTTTGTGCCCTTTGTGGTCTTTGTGATCTTTGTGGTTCTCTTCGTTTTTGAACCAGACGAGACCTGCGTATACGCGATGATCTTGTACGCCAGCTTGGCGGCCACGAATTCCGTCACGTGATTGGGCGGGATGGGCATGGTTTCCACGATGTCCGCCGCCACCACATCGCGCTGGGTGCAGACCCGCCGCAAAAGCTCGATGGCCTGCAGCCAGGAAAGTCCATCCGGCTCCGGCGTGCCTGTGCCGGGGGCGATGGAAGGATCCAGGCCATCGATATCGATCGTGATATACACGCGGTCCGTGAGCTGTTTCAAAACCTTGTCGATCCAGCGGGGGTCTTGGCGGATGATGGCCGGGGTGATAAATTTTTTCACCTGCTCGGGGCACTGGCGCGCCTCATCCAGTGAGACATTGCGGATGGCCACCTGGCAGATATGGGGCGTGATCTCCAGCACCCGCCGCATGGCGCAGGCGTGGGAGAGCGGTGTGCCTTCCCACGTGTCCCGCAGGTCGGCGTGGGCGTCGATGTGCAGCACAGAGAGGGGGCCATAATAATCCTGCACCGCCTTCACCAGGGGCGGGGTAATAGAATGCTCCCCGCCCAAGGTTAAGAGGAACTTGCCCGCCTGGACCACGGGCGCGGCGGCCTCGGCGATCCGCTGCACCTCCTCCTCGACGGTTGGCGCCGCCTCAACCGGGGGCAGCGTGGCGATGCCCGCCGCGTAGAACTCCGCCCCCAGCTCCTCATCGTAAAACTCGAGCTGGGGCGAGGCTTCCAGGATGGCCTCGGGGCCGGCCGCCGCGCCTTTTTTGTAGCAGGCCGTGCCGTCATAGGGGACGGGTAAAACCGCGTACCGCGCGGCGGAAAAGTCGCGATACCGCGCTTCCAGGTCCATGAAGGTGTGTTTCATGGCTACAAGATTTAACCCCCCCTTAACAATTTTTCAATCGCACCGCGGCGATTCTCGTTTTCCATACTTGCTCCAGAGGTCCAGTCTTAATATTCTTTTCCGTTCAGAGCGGGCGTGGTGCACCACGTTGGTGCGACCGCCCGCCGCGTTGAGCAGGCAAGTGCAGCACCGCGTGAGGAGCCTGCTCGGTGTGCGAGCTTGGCGGGCGCGGCCGCGGACTCTCAAGGAGCAGCGATGGAAGGAACGAACGCGGGTTTGGGTTTGAGTTTCGCCCCCAAGTATGTCTTCTTCACCCGTGGCGTGGGCAAGCATCGGAATCGGTTGCAGAGCTTCGAGCTGGCCTTACGGCAGGCGGGCATCGAGCGGTGCAACCTGGTGCGCGTGTCCAGTATTCTGCCCCCCAATTGCAAGATCATTGCGCCCGAGCGCGGGCTGCCCAAGCTGCACCCTGGCCAGATCACATTTGTCGTGCTGGCCGAGGCCTCGACCGATGAACCCAATCGCCTGGTGGGCGCGGGCGTGGGTCTGGCCCAGCCGGCCGACCGCAACCAGTACGGCTACATCAGCGAGCATCACGGCTTCGGCATGAAGCAGAACGTGCTGGCCGACTACGTGGAAGACATGGCCGCCACGATGCTGGCCACCACGCTGGGCATCGAGTTCGATCCGGATATCGCCTACGACAAGCGCAAAGAGATCTACCGCATGTCCGGCAAGATCGTGCAGTCGCGGGCCAGCGTGCAGACCGCCGAAGGCGACAAGAATGGCCTGTGGACGACGGTGACGTCGGCGGCGGTGTTCTGCCCGTAAAAGCGGCTGCCCGCGCAAGTGAAAGAAAAGGCAACCACAAAGACCACGAAGAAGCACGAAGAACACAAAGCAAGAAAAGGTTTTCTTCTCCCTTTGAAGTTGAGTCTTTCTTTGTGGCCTTTGTGCTTCTTTGTGACCTTTGTGGTTATCTTTGCAGTTTCCTGAGTTGGAGTTGAAATGGGTCGAGTGCTCATTATCGGGGCCGGCGGCGTGGGCCGCGTGGTCGCGCACAAGTGCTGCCAGGCGAAAGATGTCTTTACGGATATCTGTCTGGCCAGCCGCACGCGCGACAAGTGCGATAGGATCGCCGAGACATTGCCGCGAAAAATTTCGACGGCGGCGGTCGATGCGGACAAGCCCGCCGAAGTGGCCGCGCTGATAAGGGATTTCCGGCCGCAGATGGTCATTCACGTGGCGTTGCCGTACCAGGACCTGTCCATCATGGATGCCTGCCTGGAGACGGGCGTCAATTACCTCGACACCGCCAACTACGAGCCGCGGGACCAGGCGCGCTTCAGCTATACGTGGCAGTGGGCCTACCAGGATCGATTTGCCAAAGCCGGCCTGATGGCCCTCTTGGGCTGCGGCTTTGACCCGGGCGTGTCGAATATCTTCTGCGCCCACGCGCTGAAGAACCATTTTGATTCAATCGAGACCGTCGACATCCTGGACTGCAACGCGGGCGATCATGGCTTGCCCTTTGCGACCAATTTCAACCCGGAGATCAACATCCGCGAGGTCACGGCTAATGGCCGCTACTGGCAGGATGGCAAGTGGGTGGAGACCGCCCCGCTGGAAATTCACCAGCCCTACGATTTCCCGGGTGTGGGGGAGAAGGAAATCTACCTGCTCTACCACGAGGAGATGGAGTCGCTGACCAGGAACCTGCCGGGCCTCAAGCGCATGCGCTTCTGGATGACGTTTTCGCAGCGGTATCTCACGCACCTGCGAGTCTTGCAGAATGTCGGCATGACGCGGATCGACCCGGTGGATTTCGAGGGGCACAAAATCGTGCCGCTGAAATTCCTCAAGACCCTGCTGCCCGACCCGGCCTCGCTGGGACCCTTGACCAAGGGCAAGACGAATATCGGCTGCGTGATTACAGGTCAAAAGGGCGGCCAGCCGCGCAGCTATTACGTGTACAACATCTGCGATCACCAGGAAGCGTTCAGGGAAACCGGCGCCCAGGCCATCTCCTACACCACCGGCGTGCCCGCCATGATCGGGGCGATGCTGATGATGCAGGGGATCTGGAAGGGCGCGGGCGTCTTCAACGTTGAGCAGCTTGACCCAACTCCCTGCATGGATGCGCTGGGCCGATGGGGCCTGCCCTGGCAGGAGAATTTCAGCCCGGTCATCCCGAACTCGTGATTTGGTGAATCTGTCTTCGTTTGTGTGTGCTCGTGGTCTTTGTGATCTTTGTGGCTTGCTGAAAAGAAAAAGGCAACCACAAAGATCTTTGTGGCTTGCTGAAAAGAAAAAGGCAACCACAAAGACCACAAAGAAGCACAAAGGACACAAAGGAATAACGGAGTAAAGCCGGAAGTTTTGGCCTCTGCGAGCTCTGCGACCTCCGGGGTTTAATTCTTCGTCTTGCTTTTGATTTTTTGAATCTGTCTTTCTTTGTGTCCTTCGCGGTCTTTGTGATCTTTGTGGTTAGTTTTGAAATGTACCGTTAGTGGTACATCGAAATGATCATCGACTACTCAAAACTTCCGACGCCCTGCATCCTGGTAGACCGCGCGGCCCTGCGGCGCAACCTGGAAATCCTCGCCCACATCCGACGCGAAGCGGGCTGCACCATCCTGCTGGCCCTGAAGGGCTTTGCGATGTTCAGCACCTTTGACCTGGTGCGCCAGTACCTGGATGGCGTCTGCGCCTCGGGGCCCGATGAGGCGCGGCTGGGCGCCGAGCACTTTTGCGAACAGGTCCACGTGTACGCCCCGGCCTATAGCGATGCGGATTTGGATGAAGTGGCCAAGTACGCGGACCACATCATCTTTAACTCCTTCGCGCAGTGGCGAAAGTTTAGCCCGAAGGTCGCCGCAAGCGGACGAAAGATAGAGTCGGGCCTGCGCGTCAATCCCGGCTACAGCGAGGTGAAGGTGGAGCTGTACAATCCCTGCTCCGCCAATTCGCGGCTGGGCATTCCCCGCGAGCAGTTTGAGGGCCAGGATTTGACCGGCATCTCCGGCCTGCACTTTCATTGCCTGTGCGAGCAGGGGGCTGACACGCTTCAGCGTGTTCTGAAGGTGTTTGTCGAGAAGTTTGAGAAGTACTTCGACCGCCTCAAGTGGGTGAATTTCGGCGGCGGCCACCATATCACACGCCCGGATTATGATGCGCAGTTGCTGATTGAGATTATCCAAAACTTCCGCAAGCAATATGGCCTGGATGTCATCCTGGAGCCCGGCGAGGCCATTGCCCTGAATACGGGCGTTCTCGTGGCGACTGTTTTAGACATTGTTTCGGCCGGCGGCATTCAGATCGCGATTCTCGATACCTCGGCCACGGCCCACATGCCCGATATCCTGGAGATGCCGTACCGTCCCCAGATTCTCGGGGCAGGCATGCCCGGCGAAAAACCGCACACGTATCGGCTGGGCGGCATGACCTGCCTGGCCGGCGATGTGATCGGCGATTATTCTTTCGAACAGCCTTTGGAGGTGGGCACAAAGCTCGTCTTCCTGGATATGGCCCACTACACCATGGTCAAGTCCACCACGTTCAACGGCATCCGCCTGCCCACAATCGCTATGGCGGATGAGGGCGGCAGAGTGCGGATCGTGAAGCAGTTCGGCTATAAAGACTATGAGGGCAGGCTCTCGTAAGGACGTTAATCGGTTAATCCGTTAATCGGTTAATTGGAGAAGGCAAGAATAGCGTCTGCCTCGGCTGGAGAATTCAGCAGAAGTACGCTGTTTTCTGCCACCAATTAACCAAGAGTGAGCGGTGAGCAAAGCGAACCGCGAACGGACCGATTTACCAAGAGCGAGCGGACGAGGCTAACATGCCAATCAGAACGTTTCTCGCGCTGGATCTGGATGAGCCCATTCGCCGCCACCTCGTGCGCACGCAGCAGATTCTCGATTCGGCCGGGGCCTCCATCCGCTGGACGGGGCTGAATCAGCTCCACATCACGCTGAAATTCCTGGGCAGCGTGGATGATGCGGACATCGCCGGCGTGTGCGAAATGGCGCGCCAGGCGGCCGAGACGGTGCCGGCGTTCGACTTCGACGTCACCGGCGTGGTCAGTTCGCCGCCTGAAGGCCATATGCGGATGGTCTGGGTGGGAATCGACGACCTCACCGGGCGCATGGCCGAGCTCAACGCCAAACTGGAAGCGGCCGCCGAGCAGCTCGGCTTTAAGCGGGAAAACCGCCGCTTCCACCCGCACCTCACGCTGGGCCGCATCAAATCCGGCAAACGCATCCCCGAACTTCGCGCGGCGGTGAAATCCGTCGCCTCCACGTCCTTCGGCACCCAGGGCGCGGATGAACTGGTCGTGTACGCCAGCCAGCTTTCGCCTTCAGGCCCCGAATATGCCGCCATGGCCCGCGTGCCGCTGGCCGAGCCGGAATGATTTAAAGGTGTTGCCGCACCTGTCCAATCAGCCACTTCCGATGATCGGGCAGATTCAGGTCGCGCCGGGCGATATCCACAGCGATAACCTGGCATCCCGAATTCTTCACCGCCGCGGCGTGATCATTTCGCAGGCGCTCGAGAAAGGCATCGTCGAAAAAGCGTTCGTAATCGCGGGCCCGCGTGGCGATGCGGGATTTCAAGATTTCCAGCGGGCCATCCAGGTGGAGGACGATGTCCGGCTTCCTTACCAGCGCCGCCGCGTGATCGGCCAGTGCTTTATAGGCGGCCAGGTCGTCGCCTTTCAGCCAGATGCGGGCGTAGATTTCATCCTGCAAAAAAGCGTAGTCGGTGACTGTTAGGGTGGGTCCGCACAGCCGCGCGGCGGCGAGTTGGTTCAGTCGGCTGAGCAAAAACCAGCATTGGCCCGCCAGACGCAGTTCATCCTTGCCGGCGTAGGCCTCGCTCAAAAAGGGATTGCCGCCGTAGTTTTCCAGGACGAGCTGGGCGGAAAGTTCCCTTGCAAGCCAGGTCGCGCAGGTGGTTTTGCCCGAACCGGGGGGGCCGGCGATGCTGATCAGTTTTGCCTCGCTCACGCGTGCTGCTCCAGTTCATCCAGGAGCTCGCGGATCGTTTTTCCGAGCACCGGGTGTCGCACCTGCGGAGCAATCTGGGCCAGCGGCAGCAGCACGAACAGCCGCTGGTGCAGCCGCGGGTGGGGCAGCGTAAGGGTTTCGCTTTCAATCACCAGGTCATCCATCAGCAGCAGATCCAGATCGCACGTGCGCGGTCCGTGATGAATTTCGCGGCTGCGGTCGCGTCCCAGGCAGGCCTCCACATCGAGCAGCCGGGCAAGCAGCTCTTGCGGGCCAAGCGTCGTTTCCAGCCGCGCGGCCCCGTTGAGGTATTTGGCCTGCGGCGGGCCAATCGGTTCGGTGGCCATGAATCGGCTCACCCGCCGCACCTGGATGTCATCGGATGCATCCAGCATGGCCAACGCGCTGCGCAGCGTGCTGTGGCGGTCGCCGACGTTGGAGCCCAGGCCGATATAGGCGGTGTGGTTCATGCTTCGTCAGATCTTCATGCTCGCAATTCGCTGCATGGCCTCGGTCAGCACCGCATCCGGGTAGGTCAGCGAGATACGGAAATACCCTTCGCCCCACTGGCCGTAGCCGCGGCCGGGCGTCACCATCACGCCGGTCTTTTCCAAGAGGTCCGTGGCGAAGGCCGTGCTGTCACCTTTATAGCGCTCCGGCACGGGGGCCCAGATGTAAATCGTGGCCTTGGGCCTCTCCAGCGACCAGCCCTTGGTGTTTAGGGCATCGACCACCAGGTTCCGCCGCCGCTGATAAATCGCGTTGATCGGCGGAATCAGCTCTTCGGCCTTATTCAGCGCCGTCACCGCGGCGAACTGGATCGGCCGCAGCGTGCCGTTTTCCACATTCTCCTGCACACGCGTCAAAGCCTTGACCGCCGAGGGATTGCCCACCATGCAACCGACTCGCCAGCCGGTCATGCTGAAGGCCTTGGACAGCGAGAAGAACTCCACCGCCACATCCTCGGCGCCCGCCACCTGGAGAATCGACGGCGACTTGTAGCCGTCGTACGTGTTTTCGCTGTAGGCGTTGTCGTGGGCGATCAGGATGTTGTGCTTGCGGCCGAATTCCACGGCCCGCTGGAAAAATTCCAGCGGCGCCACGGCGGTGGTGGGGTTGTTGGGATAGTTGATCCACAGCACCTTGGCCAGCCGCCGCACCTCCAGCGGGATGGCATCGAAGTCCAGCAGGAAGCCATCCTCCCGCCGCAGCCCCACCTGGTAGGTCACCGCGCCGGCGAACACGTGGCCGATGTTGTACGTGGGATAGCCCGGCACTGGGGCAATCGCCAGGTCGCCGGGGTTTAAAATGCCCAGGGCGAACTCGGCAATGGCGTCCTTACTGCCCGTGGTGATGACCACCTGGTCATCCGCTAACCTCACGCCCCAGCGGCGGCGGTAGAAATCGATCACCGCCCTGGGCAGCGCCTCGACCGGCCGGTCGCAGCCGTAGCGGTGTCGATCCGGGTCATTTTCATCCCGCACCGCGCGGCACAATTCCGCCACGATCGGGTCGGGGGTGGGGGAATCCGGGTCGCCGATGTCGATCCGGAGAACCTTGATCCCGCGGGCGCGGGCATCGGCCATCTTGCGGCGCAGGTCCGCAAACAGGTAGGGCGGCAATTTTTCCAGGCGATTGGCAACTTGTACATCCATGTTCGCACCTCGTTTCGGGGCGGTATTTTAACTGCCGCGGCGGCCGTAGCCAAGTGCGGGAAACTTCCCCGCTTTTGGGCACTTGTGTGATAAAATCAAACGAGCGATTTGGGCGGTGCTCCAAACCATGTTTCGACACGTGACACGACTGGCGCCGTCTCCCACCGGTGCGTTGCACCTGGGCAACGCCCGCACGTTCCTGATCAACTACCTGCTGGCCCGCACGCGCGGCTGGCAGATCGTCCTCCGCATGGAGGACCTGGATGGCCCGCGCATCAAGCCCGGCGCGGCCTCCGAGGCCTTGACCGACCTGGAATGGCTGGGCCTGGAATGGGATGACCGGGCCATGGACCAGTCCGAGCGCGGCCCCATCTACCGGGCGGCGCTGGAGCACCTGATCTCGATCGGCCGCGCATATCCCTGCACCTGCACCCGCAGCGATATTGAGGCGGCGGCTTCAGCCCCGCACGCCGATGACCACGGCGTGATTTATCCCGGCACGTGCCGGCCAAAGCCGGGCGAGGCGGCGCAAACCTTAACGCTGGCCAAGGTCTCCGCCGCGTATCGCGTACATGTGCAGGAACAGGCCATCGATTTTGACGACATGTTCGCGGGCCCGCAGCATTTCGAGCTGGCCCGCGATGTGGGCGATTTCGTCATCTATAAGGCAGACATGACGGCCAGCTACCAATTGGCCGTGGTGATCGACGATGCGGCATCGGGAGTCACCGATGTGGTCCGGGCGGATGACCTCTTGCCCTCCACGCCGCGCCAGATCCTGCTCCAGGAACTGTTGCGGCTGTTTCCGCGGCCGCGCTATTGGCATCTGCCGCTGGTGGTGGGCACCGATGGCCGGCGGCTGGCCAAGCGGCATGGCGATTCGCGGTTAAGCCACTATCGCACGCGCGGCGTCTCGGCGCACCGCGTGCTGGGGCTCCTGGCCTACTGGTCGGGCCTCTTGAGCGAGCGCAAACCTACGGACCTGGCGGACCTGCTGGAGATCTTCGACATCTCCCTCGTGCCCACCAGGCAGGTGGTCTTTACGCCTGAAGATGAGGAGTACCTCACGGCGGGGCACAAGGTGTAGTCGCTATTCACTTGTCAAATATCGTTTCTGGCCGCACACAGTTGCGGTCAGGCTCGCGCGGCCGCGAGCGACAACAAGAAAATGCAAATCCTAAACTCTAAA
>CAWAWB010000007.1:0-276248 GCA_963785635.1 uncultured Phycisphaerales bacterium | reverse complement strand
TCTAAATCCGAAATCCTAAACAAATCCAAAACTCGAATCGGAGCAAACATCAATCCGCGTTGGCGTTAAACGCGCAATTGAGCCGTTTGCTCTTTGTTTGAGATTTTGAAATTGGAATTTGTTTAGGATTTAGAGTTTAGGATTTCGAATTTCATCTGTAGGGTTCGCATGGGGTTTAGGGGTTATGGCCGCCGGGTTTTCCGGAGGCCGCTCTAGTCAAACGCCGGCCGGAGTTCTTCAGGCCGTGTACTGGCGGGCTGGCCTGGCTTTTTGGGCTGCCAGTCGTTCCGGCCAGAATGGTGAAGCGCTCACGGTTTTTCTCAATCCCGGCTTGGGGCCGGCGCACGAGGGGATTTTCGATTTTTGATTTGCGATTAAAGAGCCAAATTGGCCTATGGCACGGGAATCACCAAGAGCACCAAGTGCACCAAGAGCACCAGGAAGACAAGACTAAACGTGTCTTTTCTTTAATTTGGCGCTCTTTGTGGCCTTGGTGAGCTTGGTGTTAAGACGTTTTCACGAACAGGATCACCGACTTTCAAATGAGTCTCCTTCTTCACTGCTAAACCCCATGCTTATGATGCGTACTGGTTGGGAGTCAGGTTGTGGTTCTTTCGTTCGCAGGGCGAACGAGAATTTCTCCCACACGATGTATTAAACCCCTCGCGGGATTTGAGCACACCCGAGGGCCTTCCAGCGCTGGTCGCGTGATGACGGCCGGATCGCTGACGCCTGTTCGAGTGCGGTTGTTGTTGATGAGTTTCGGGGACGGAGCACTTAATTCACGGCAGTGTCACGGGCTTGTCCTTCGCGGCATAATTTGGAATAGTGCTCCGTCCCCCAACTCTCCCTCTATTAGTACAGTTCCAAAAAACGGGACTTTACTATCATCAAAAAAGCTGTTTTTTAAAGATTTTTTTGGGCCTCTATTAGTACAGTCCCTCGCGGCGGTTTAGGTAAGGTGGGCAAGATGAGGAAATAAGAACCCTCACCCTGCTTCGCTGAAGCTTCGCAGGGCAGGCCCTCCCCCGTAAAAGGGGGAGGGGTAAAGGTGCGCGGCGGTTTGGGCAAGCTAGGCAATCTGGGTAAGAACGAATCAGGCAAAGAATCTCCCCCCATTAAGTACGTACGCGGCGGAGGGGGTCCGCAAAACCGGTTTTAAAGATTTTTTGAAAATGACAGCCGCGCAAATTCGCAATTGCGAATGTTTTGCCCGCCGCGCGGCGGTTTTCCCCAGGGCCAAAGGCCCTTCGGGGCGATTGACTGCACTCGTTTCAGTCGCCCCGCCGGGGCTCTTCATCCGGCGCGACAAACCACCACGGTGCGCGCCCGTGGCTATTTTCAAGGAAGAGGCGGGAATTATCGGACACCCTCGGAAAAGAATCCAGCCATGGCACCCGGCAGGCGGGCAATATTTATAGTGCCGTAGGCACGACAGAATGCAGCCCCGCCTTTCAAGGCTTGTCCTTACCCACATTTTCCCAGTGTGGTTTTGCCGATGGCAATGTCAGGCGCGATTAAGGAGAATCGCTGATGGCAACCACACTTATGTCCGTCTCGGAGTGGGCGGCGGTGGAGTTTGATGGCGCCCAGTTGGGCGATCGCAGACGCCAGTCTCGATTGATTCGTACGGCAGCCAGCATGGCCTCAGATCCTCACGGCACCTTGCCAGAATCCTTCACGCGCTGGGCGCAGGCCAAGGCCGCGTACCGGTTGCTGGAGCAGCCGGACGTCACCTATGACGGCGTCATCGCCCCGCATTTGGAGCGTGTGCGCGCCAGTTGCCGTCAGGCGGGCGAGTATCTGCTGGTCGAGGACACCACGACTCTGGATTTCACTGCGCACGTGGCCGCGCAGGATCTGGGCGCATCGGCGATGATGGCGGCCGCGGCTTATTTGTGCACTCCACTTTGGCCTTGGTCATCGAGCGTTGGAACGAGGAACACGAGCCGCAGGTGATTGTCGAGGGGCTGTTCGATCAGCGCTGGTGGGCCCGGACCAAGCCCGCCCTTGGCGTCAAAAATAAAAAACGCGGCCGCTGGAATCGGCCGCGGGAGTCGCAGCGCTGGGCGGCGGTGGTGGAACAAGTGGACGCTCCGCCGCCGGAGGTGCGCTGGACCTTTGTGGCCGACCGCGAATCCGACATTTATGAGACATTCGAGCGCTGCCAGGATAATCACTGGCACTTTATCCTGCGCGCAACCAGGCGCGGGCCCTGGCCGATGAGGCCGGCTCGGTATTCACGGCCGTGGCCGAAAGTGCGGAATTGGGCAGGTTTTTCATAGATTTACGCGCCCGGCCAGGGCAGGCGGCGCGGCGGGCGCAGCTGTCCGTGCGCGCCGCGCGATCAGCTTGCGTGGCCCGTATCGCCCCGGCGGCTGGCGGCCGCCGCGCACTGTCAACGTGGTGGAGGCGTGCGAAATAAACCCGCCGGAGGGATGCAGCCGATTCACTGGGTGCTGCTGACGGATTGGCCGGTCGAGACTTTCGAGCAGGCCATGCGCGTGATCAAGGCGTACACGCGGCGCTGGCTGATCGAAGAGTATCACAAGGCGCTCAAGACCGGCACGGGTATTGAACACAGTCAACTGACCACGGCGCAGCGGATCACCTCCCTGCTGGGCATTCTGGCGGTGGTGGCGGTGCGGCTGCTGAATATGAAACTGCTGGCCGGGACCTGCGCGGCTGAGCCGGTGAGCGCAGAGGCGATCGGCCCAGAGGCGTTGGCGATCCTGGAGGCCGAGTACGGCCGGCCCGCCGGGGGCTGGACGAACGCTACGGCGCTGATCGCCGTGGCCCGCTTTGGCGGATTCCCGGGCCGCAAAGGCGATGGCAATCCGGGCTGGCAGACCATCTGGCGTGGTTTACGCAAACTGATCTGGACCGCCCATGGTTATGACATGGCCAACAAAGAAAAATGTGGGTAAGGACAAGCCTTTCAAGGCGGGGTCCGCCGCGGGATGAATGGGGAGTGCCGTAGGCACGGCACATAATTCGATAGGCAGCCTGCCTCCCGAGGGTTTTGTGCCGTGCCTACGGCACTCCATGGGAGCGGGGTCGCCTTACCCAGCACTAAAAGAGGATTTTGCAAAATTGATGTAACCTATTGCGCAATAAGAAGTTCGCCTCCACAATGTCTCCCACTCATTACAGAAGGAGACTGGCCATGGAAGGCGAACTCTGGAAGCGAGTGTACGAACTGCTTGTGATTTCGGGCAAGAAGTATTCCCAAGCGAAGGTGCAGTATTCAACACGGCGCATTGTGGCGGTTTATCTCTGGGCCGTGCTGCATGATCGGCCGACCTGCTGGGCGTGTGATGAACGCAATTGGCCTGAGCCGAGCCTGGGCGATCTGCCCAGTCCTTCGTGCATGTCGCGGCGCTTGCGAACGGCACCGGTGCAAGCGTTGCTCGTGGACCTGGAAGAACACTATCGTCAGCACTTCGGTCAGAGCCTTTGGCGCTGCATCGACGCCATGCCCTTGGTGATCGGCAGTGCCTCGCATGACCGCCAGGCCGGCTTCGGCCGCGCGGCCACAGGGAAGGCCAAAGGCTATAAGTTTTATGCCATTTGCACTCCCGGCGGCGTCGCTGTCGCCTGGCGCGTGGGGCCCATGCACTGCAACGAACAACGCATGGCGCAGCGGCTGCTCCGCGACGTTAACGGAGAGGGTTATTTGCTCGGCGATGGGGAGTATGACAACAACAAACTCTTTGACCATGCTGGGGCCAAAGGAATTCAGCTGGTGGTTCCCAAAAGGAAAGGCGCTCGTTTGGGACATCGCCGACAAAGCCCGTATCGTCTGCGGTCGATTGACCTGTGCAGCCGGCCTTTTGGATACGGCTTACTTAAACAGCGCGCCAGCATTGACCGATTCTTTGCGCCTGGAATAGCAGCGGTTGCGGGATTAAGCATCTGCCGCCCTGGGTACGGACACACTTTCGTGTTCGTCTTTGGGTGCAGGCAAAACTAATCTTTCATTATGTCCGCAGCGAAAGACAAACACTTATAGCCTAGATGCAATAACCTTTGAAAGTGCTGGGCTGCGCACTAACGGTCCCTAGGGGACCTCAAGAAAAGGGCTACGGATAGAGATGTGGCATAGCCAGCTTGTCACGGCGAAGCGGAGCGAAGAAGGGCCCTCGGCTGTGCATTTTCAGAATGATGGGGCTGCAAACGCCGCAGCCAGGGCCTGGGTTTCCTTATTGCGCCTCTGCGAGTTGAAGAGGTGGCTGCACCCTCACCCGGCCTTCGGCCACCCTCTCCCTTCAAGGGAGAGGGGTTGCAGCCACGGCACCCGGCTTTCGGGGCCTCCCCTGTACCCTCTAACCTGTGCCCTGTACCCTGTAGCCTGTAACCTCTATGATTAGCACCCTGTGAACAACCGCGAATGGATTATTGAGACGCTGGCGCATCGGCCCTCCGGGGCGGTGCCGTACAATTTGGGGTTTTCGCCGCGGCCGCGCATGCTGCTGGAGGAGTATTTCCATACGAAGGATGTGCCGGCGGCGCTGGACATGCCCATCCGCATGAACTCGCCGGCCTCGATCAAGCCGTTGTACGCCGCGCCCGCGGAATTCGGGCCAACCGCGGCGGATGAGTTCGGCGTCGTCTGGACCACCAACGAGATCGATCGCGGCAGCCCGATCGGTCCAAGTTTGCCGGAAGCGGACCTGGCCAAGTTTCGCCTGCCGGATTTTTCGCGCGAGTACCGATTTGAACACCTGGGGGCGTGGACGAGCGCGCAGAAGGGAAACTTCATCATCCTGTGGGTGGGGGACCTGTGGGAGCGGGCCACGTTCATCCGCGGCATGGAGAACATCCTGCTGGATGTGGCACTGGATGAGTTTTTTGTCTCCGGTTTGCTGAGACGGCTCGCTGATTATATTTTGGGGACGATGGGGATCCTGTTCCAGTGGTTTGAGTTTGATGGGATCGCCTTAAGCGATGATTACGGCACGCAGCGCGGGATGCTGATGTCGCCGGCGTCCTGGCGGCGGCTGATCAAGCCGCTCCTGGCCGAGATATATGGTTTTGCCCACAAGCATGGGCGGATCGCCTTTCACCATACCTGCGGCAACATCGAGCCCATCATCGGCGATCTGATCGAGATCGGCCTGGACATACTGCACCCGATCCAGCCGGAGGCGATGGACCCTTTAAAGATCAAGCGCGAGTTCGGCAAGGACCTCACCCTGTGCGGCGGTCTGGGGACGCAGATGCTTTTGCCGCACGGCAGCCCCCGTGAGGTAAGGGCGGAGGTAAAACGTTTGAAGGACCAGATGGGTGGAAGTGGGGGATATATTCTGGAGCCGGGGATCACGCTCCAGGCGGATGTGCCGCTGGAGAACCTGCTGGCGCTGATTGAAGAGGCGAAGGCGAGGTAGGTCATACAAGAAACGTGGCTGCAAAAAAACGCAGCCACGGCACCCGGCGGCTCACCAGGACGGCCAGCGCCCCGGTCAGCAGCAAAAGCGTGGCTGGTTCGGGCACAGACGTGGGAATATTGTCGCTGAACTGGAGAGTGTAATACTGGTTGACGTAGTTCGGGTCGATCTGGACCACGGGATCAGCAAAGGCTTCCACCGAACCGGACGTCATCCCGAAAGACCAATCCAATTGGACCCTCGCCTGGGTATCAACGACGCCTTCAAAGGGCACGCCGGCCGGCACTCTCACGGAGTACCACTTATCATACTCATTATCTGTCTCTGTAGACCCCTGCACATCCGCATCACTCACATCAGCGGCGCCCGTGAGCGAAATCTGCGCAGCCGCGCAGTAGAAGGCCGAAGAGGCATGGGCACTGACGTCGCCGTACCAGTTTGCCGGGATGATCTTGGCATATCCCATGACATGCACCTCCAGGGGTATCAACTCGCCGGCGGGGGCGCCGGGGGCCGCCGCGACCATTCCATAGTACTCCACGTGGGCGGAAGTTCCGAGGTCGGTGTTCCCGGGCTCGGAGGGACCCACGTACGAGGCTTCCACCATGACATCCGCGGAGGGCTTCACGACGGATCCTTCCGAAAAGACGATTTGAGCCTGATATTGCTCATCGTGAGAGCCCTGAAAATCATCCCCAAATGAATCCTGGTGATCAACCAGGACAGTTCCGCCATCCGTCGGGCCAGAATTCGATATCGATCCGCATTGCCAGGTGGCCTGGGTAATCGCCAAGCCCTTTGGGGCTGTGGCAAGAAGCGCTGCTCCCAGCGCCAAGGCGCAGAGCGTTCGCATTGCGGTCCTCCTTACGGACGAAAGAGTTGAATCTGCATGGGCTAGTGATGTTAATTCTTTGAGCAATCCGAAGCCCAGAGCTACGCCCATAAGCATAAAGTGACCGTCGCTTATCGTCAAGAGAATTCCCGCTTGTTTGATTCCTAATTGAGACATTTTCCGTTTCCCGCCCTTCCGGTCGGCGGGCTTCCAGTGCGCGTCCTCGGCGCCCGCGCCCTGGGCTGAGGGTCAATCGCCCTATGCGAGGGCTCTGGGAAACAGGGGGATTTGCGCGAGCCCTTCGACGGGCACAGGGCTCACCTACCCCAGAAGAACCCTCGTCCCTGCCCCTCTTCCGTAGAAGGAGAGAGGAGTTGAAGAACTGTTCTCCAGCCTTTCATAACATTTCTTCAATTGCAGGCACAGCGCACGGCCGCGGACGGCCGTGGCACCCGGTCACGTGGGGATTTTTGGGACAGAACACTTAATTCCAGCATGGAGTGAAGCATATGTCCAAGGAAACCGTTTCGAATTAAGTGCTCAGTCCCCGAAACCGAATTAAGTGTTCCGTCCCCGAAACTAGCTGCGCTTGAGGATTTCCCCGCCGTCGGGCAGCTCGATGAATTTGCCGATGATGCGCTCGTACAGTTCGGGGGAGCGGAAGAAGAGCTGCTTGCCGCCGTCGGTGGCGCTCTTCATGTAATATTCGTAGTGCCGCCGCCAGTTGTTGCGGTCGTTTTCCTCGGTGTAGATGCCCGCCTTCTGGCGGATGTCGCGGTCGCGCTTGCGCATGTCCCAGCGATACTGGGCGTACGCGGCCACCAGCGTGTCCGAAGTCATCACATCCATGCCGGCGGAGGCGCGCGAGGTGTCGAAGCGATAGTCGGACATGACGTCGCGCAGGGCCTCTTCGCGCAGGCCCGGCCGCGCGAAACAGGCGGGCAGGGCGAACAGGCCGTTGTCGCCATCGGTGCGCGGGCAGATGGACATCGCCATGATGCCCGGCCCCGGCACGATGACCACGATGGGCGAATACCGCAGCAGGCAGCGGTGCTGCTTCTTGGTCCCGGGAACCATCGGCTCGGAGAACACCAGCGGATCGAGCTTCTCCAGGTCCTCCAGCGCGTGCTGGATCGTCTGGCGGGTGTTGACCATGTGCTCGCCGCGGCCCAGCAGATCGGCGAGGGCCAGCGGCAGGAAGGGTTCGGAGAGTTTGTTGGACAGCCGCGTGTATTGGCGGATGCAGGTCGCCTCGTGGTCGGCGAGGTCGGCGGGAGTCATGGCAAAGCCGCTGTCAGCATAAGCCTTGCGGGCGAGCTCGATTTTCTCTTCCAGGCGCGGCAGCAGTTGCGTGGTCAGGATGTCGGCCAGCCGCTCCTTGCGGGCGGCTTCGATGCGGTGCTGCTGGAGCTCTTCCTTCAGCGCGGCGCACTTTTCCAGGGCCTTGGGGTCCTTTGCGTTCACCATGGCGAAGCGCTTTTGCGTATCTTCCTGGGCCCGTTGCTCGGCCGCCAGTTGCTGCTGGAAGCTGCGCCAGGGCATCCTTGTGGATGGCGGCCTGGATGCGGTGGGTGATCAGCCGGCACAGGCGCGGTCCGCCCGCCACTGCGGCGTGTTTGAGTGGTTAAGTTCCAGGTCCTCGTTGGGCGAGGGGGGTATGAGCCCGCGGCTGACCAGCTCGATCAGCTCATCGGCATGGAAGACCTGCGTGGCCTGGCCGCGGTAAACCGGCTCGGCCGGCGCGGCGGCACATTCGGTGAGCAGGCGCCGGGCCAGTTGCGGCTGAATGAACCTGGCCGAGCAGCCCAAAAGCCCGTGCCGCAGGAAGGCCCGCAGGTACGGGGCGTGCGCTTCATCCACGCCTTGTACGAGTTTCACCGCCGCGGCCTGGTACACCTTCCAGAATTCTTCGACCATCTCGCGCTCGATAGCCTTCTGCTCGCGGCCGATGGCCAGGATTTCCGTCTGGAGCTGGAGTTCCTGGTCGTTCAATTCGGCCACGACGGCCTGGGCCTGCATGGACTGAGCGACCGCAAACGTGATGCTGCGGACTTTTTCCTGCTCACCCTGGCGGCGCATTTGCAGATTGATAAGGCTGTCGCTGTTGCGCTGGCGGCTGTGGGCCAGGGCCTGTGCGTAGGCGGCCCAGCCGTACAGGTTTTGTGCATCGACTCCGCAGGAGGAGAGGATGCGGAAGAGCGGCTCATCGACGCACACGGCCGCGCAGGCGCGGAGGGTGGGCGTGGTGAGGCGCGAGCGGCGGATCAGCAATTCTTTTTGATGCAGGCCGAGTTCCATGGCGGCGCGCAGGGCCGGCGAGGTGTTTTGCGGGGGATTTTGCACATCGTCGGCCGGGTTGTCCGGCGCCGTGTCGGCGCTGGGAGCGGCGGGCTGATCCGCCGGTGCATCATGTTCGGCGAGCTCGCCGGCGAAGATGGGCCACTGATTTTTCCAGCGTGGCCAGCGGGGGAATCCGCAGCGTTTCGCGAATTTGTTTTTCAAGCTCCTGCGCCATCTGCTCATCGGAACCGAGAATGCCGGAGGACAGTTCCTGGCGGCGATCGTCGAGGCGGCAAATCTGCGTACACACTTCCAGGCGAGCCTCAACCGCCGAGAGCACCTCCTGCGGCAGGGCGAGGGCCTCCAGCGCATCCACTTGCGCGGCGATGGCGGACTCCATGGTCATGCCCTGCACCAGTTCCGGCGGCGGAGGTTTTGCCTCGGGCGCTTCGGGAAGATTCATTTCCTCAGCGTCGGGCTGGACCAAGTCAGCCTGGGCGTCGGCATTGAAATCCTGCGGTTCGTTCGGCGGAACATCACAGGCCGCCAGTTCCTCGGGCAGCTTAATGCGATGGGGATGATCCAGAAATACCTGGAGCACGTGGCGGCCGACCTGGATGAGGTCCTGATCGTGCAGCAGGGTGTCGTCCTGGGCCGGATAACCATTAACAAAGGTCGAGGATGGCTCGGCCACGTTCTTGAGCACCAGGCAACCATCGGGCAAAACATCCAAATTGGCCTTTCCCGCCAGATTGACCAGCGATGAGCCATCTGCGCCGAGGGGAGCATTTTGCCACTTCTCCATCGCCTCGCGACAATACACCGCCAGCGACTCGGCCAGCTTGGTGGCGATGGTGGGGTGGGAATGCAGAAACGCCGCCACGTGCGCGGACTCGATCCGGCAGAGCCGGCAATCTTCCACTGCGACGGCCGTGGTGAGGTGAGGGGTCTTCAAGAGCGCGCCCATCTCGCCAAGGAACATGCCCTTCTTGTCGCGGCGGTCGATAACCTTCCCGGCATGGCGGAGCTCCACCGCGCCTTCCAGCAGAATGTACATGCAGCAGTCGCCGGCCTGGCCCTCATTGAAGATCACCGTCCCCGCCGGGACCTCGAGAACTTCCTGGCAATCCACGGGAACGATCTGGCTGTATGAGTGCTGGATATTCAGCAGTTCTTCCACCTGCGCGGCGGTCATCAGGCCGCGATCGATCATGATCTGGCCCAGCGGGACCTTGCGGCCGGTTTTTCGCGCGGCGATCTGCGCGACCAGGCATGGGCGCAGTTGCTCAAGCGTGACTAATCCGGCTTCAAGCGCCAACCGTCCCAGTTTTGGAAAACTGCCCAGAGCCATTTGGTGCCATCTCCTCACGCCAATACGAGACCGCCACGCACGGTAAGTGCATGCGCAATCACATCATGCTTATCGGTTGATTGGAAAGGTGAAGTGATTAAGCGACTTGGAGAGTCCAGAATCCAGGCGATGGCGCCTTTGGCACTGTTGGTGTGTTTTGCATAAGTGATGGGGAAGAAATAACTTATGAAGAGTGACAGCTTTGCCACGTTGCCATCATTCCCACCTTTTTCTGTAACGCTTACGGGAAGAAGCAGGTTCCACCGGTCAGCGAAGCAGTGTATAGTGTCGGGTATGGTTTTGCGGGTAATTCAGCGGGAAAAGGCCGCGGGGAAATTGCCTCCGCGGCGAATTGGCCAAGCATCGCGCGCGGCGGGGCTGGCCTGGTTGGCTGTGAACCTCACCGCCGCGGGCGCGGGGATGTTTCCGCGCGTGATAACTCCCTCCGCCGAGCCGACCGGACCCGCGCTGCCGGCACTTGGGGCGCTAGCGGTGGGCCAGGCGGCGTTCATATTGGTCGTGTATCCCCTGGTGCTCGCGCGGCGGCGCTGGCGGCTTGGACAATTCGATGTGGCCGCGGGAGTGCTGGAGCTGGTGCTGTGGTTTGTCGCGGCCGCGCCTTTTGTGGCGGCGTGCGCCTATGTTTCAAATGCGACGGTGGCGGATGCGGTGCGCAGCGGAGCTGGCTGTGATGGCCGCGCTGCCGGCGGCGTGGGCGATAGCGGCGCTCATCGTTCGCGGCGGCGAGGCGATGAGCCTGGCGATTTTGGCCGCCGCGCTGCTGGTTTTTGGCGGGCCGGCGGCAGTGTATTTGATGTTGGAATTCGTTCCGGGTGGCGCGCCGGCGTGGCTGTGGCATATCTGCCCTGTGCTGCTGGCTTGGACCTGTGCGGCCGGCCGCCAGGCGAATTTCGTGCCCCAGCCGATTTGGGGATGGCTGCTTTGGCCTGTCATGGCGGCGGTTATTTTGGTCGCAATGAGCCGGCGCGGCCGGAAGGCCACGACTGAGTCGCAATAATTCTTCAGACACAGAGTGGCACGGGCATCATGCCGTGTTTGCAGCCGTTTCTTGAATTTTGCCACGGGCGGGACGCCCGTGGGACTCATGGGCGAGACGCCCATGCTACGTTTGTTAGATACTCAGCGGTTTTCGGGGAGAAAACCATGAAGGTGATATTGGTGCGGCATGCCGAAGCGGAGCCGCGCGGCCGCGGTCTGGCCGATGCGAAGCGCAAGTTAACCAAGGACGGGCACGAGCAGGCCCGCGCAACCGGCAAAGCGATTTCGGCCGTGGGTGAGGAGGCCCAGCGAATTTTCTCCAGCCCGCTCGTCCGCGCGTGGGAAACGGCCCAGGAACTGGCCGATGTGTGGAAGAACAAGGAAGTTGAAGAACTGGCCGGGTTGGGCACGGATTTCGATATGGCCGAGGTGGACCGGACGGTGGCGGATCTGCTGGAAGAGGGGGTTGAAAGCATCTGCCTGGTCGGCCACGCGCCGACACTGGGGGATTACGCCGCCCGGCTTATCGGCGTGCGACCTGGCCTTTCTGAAACGCTCGACCTTTCCAAGAGCGGCGCCGCCTGCGTTGAATTAGAAAAGGTGAAACCCCTCATCGGCACGCTGCGCTGGGCACTGCGGGGAAAACATCTGGCGATGATTGCGAAAAAAAAATGACCGGTGCCACGGGTGCAACCCCTCTCCCTCTTACGGGAGAGGGTGGCCCGCAGGGCCGGGTGAGGGTTCTTGCACCCGTGCGCACGGCGATCTTGAGGAGAGAAAGATTCACCGGAAGCCTGCCAGACTCTCTTTCCCATCCGCGCACACGCGCACGGCTGCAAACTACGCAGCCGTGGCACCCAAGATGGAATGGCTGTGCCACATTTCAATGCGAGGGAAGGGACTCGAACCCTTACGCCTTTCGGCACCAGAACCTAAATCTGGCGCGTATGCCAATTCCGCCACCCTCGCGGCAGCCTTATCAAGTTTAAACATTAGGCTCTACAGAAAGAAATTCAAGTCCTGAAGAGCCCGCCCAGTCGTTAAACTGTGGAGCCGGTTTTGCAAAAGCCGACCCTGCCTTTTTTTCTTGTTCGGCACTCGCGTGTATCGCTAAACATAGGAAACGCCAAACTGCGGTCGCCGCGGTGTGGGAATGGCGGCGGCGTTGGAGAAAGAACGTGCCCGGCGGATGGGAGCTGGTAACGCGCTTGTACCGGCAGCCGAATGGAGCGCCAGCCGGCGGCAGCACAGCCGCTGGCAGGCAAGCTGCTGCGCGGGCAGTTCCATGGGTAGCCAGCCTGCTGGTGCATCTGGCCGTGGCGGTGGCGCTGAGCTTCACGGGCATTGTCATCGCCCGTGGAAGCACCGAGCAGGAAATCATCATCGCCGATGCCCGTCTGAGCGACACTCCCGGCGGCCGCATGCTGGATGGATCGGCCGACCAGCCGCCGGCGCCGCTGGCTGGGCAAGTCTCGCGCGGCGGCAAGATCAGCCAATCCACAGATTCGGATCCAGCCGCGGCGAGAGGCATTATCGGCGCCAGCGCCGGCGCGGCCGGCTCGGACGAAGATGGCACAGGCACGGCGCAGCTTGTGGGCCTGGGCAGCGGGGCCCCCATGTCCCTGGGCTCCATCGGCGCGGCGGCGCCCGAACCTCCTGCCGGCCCGGTCACGAAATTTTTCGGCACGGGCGGAAATGCCCATCACGTGGTGTACCTGGTGGATTGGTCGGGCTCGATGTACGCCGAGGGCCGCTACCAATCCGTGCAACTGGAACTGTTGCGGTCGCTGGGGGAGCTGCAAAGTTCGCAGGACTTCCACATTATGTTTTTCTCGCAGGGCGCGCCGATGGAGGCGCCCCCGGCTCACCTGGTGACGGCGGATGATGAACACCGCGCGGCGGCGGGCCGCTTTATGCGCGATAACCTCGGGCAGCCGGGTTCCTCGGCCCAGGCGGACACAGTCGGCACGGACCCCGTGCCGGCCATCCGCCGGGCATTCGAGGTGCTGCGGCACCCGACGACATCCAAGCGCGGCAAGATCATCTACCTGTTGACCGACGGCGATTTTGCGAATAATCAGGCGGTTATGGCAGAACTGGCCCGCCTTAACCGCAACCGCGAAGTGCATATAAACACGATCCTGTACGCCACCAGCCTGGAGCTATCTTGCGGCTCCACGGCGCAGCAGATGCTTTCGGACATCGCCGCCGCGCACGGTGGAACGTTCAGGTGGGTGAAGGTGGATGAGTAGCCGCGGGCGAACTTTATCCAAACGCTGCGGCGGCCCCGGGCGTATTAAGGCCATTGGAAAGGCGACTTAGGAGAGATTATGAAGTTTGTTTCACGGCGAATTCTTCTCTCTGCGGCGGCGCTGCTGACCATGGCCGCGCCGGCCCTGGCCGCGGATTCCGGCGGGGTCAGCACCTTTTACCAGCTCTTCATCTGGCCGGGCGGCGGACCCTTGGCCCTGTTCATCATCATTTTGAACGTCGGCAACATCGCCATGATGATCGAGCGATTTTCGACGATCCGCCGCAGCAAGCTCATTCCCGAACCTTTAAAGAACAAGATCAGCGAACTCTTCGCCGCGCGTCAGTACATGCAGGCGCTGGAGTTGACCAGCAAGGACCAATGCTTTCTCTCTTACGTGGTTTGCGAAACGCTGCGGCAGGGCAGCCAAGGATTTGCGGCCATGGAAAACGCCATGGTGGAAGCGGTCGATGAGCGGACAACCGCGCTCGATGCGCCGCATCGAGCCTCTAAACGTGCTGGGCAATGTTGGACCCATGCTTGGATTAATGGGCACGGTGCTGGGCATCATCCTGGCCCTGCACGCCATTCCCACCGAAGGGGGTGCGCCCAAGCCGGCGGCCCTAGGCAGCTCCATCGGCATCGCGCTGGTCTCCACGTTCTGGGGACTGGTCGTGGCGATTCCGGCTTTGGCTTCCTACGCGATGCTGCGAAATCGAATCGATGGCTTTTCCGCCGAAGTCGCCCTGACCGTGCAGAAGTGGGTTAATGCGATCAAGGTTGCTCCGCGCAGGGTCGCTGCGCCCGCTGGAGCGCCCATGCCCGCGCTAGCTTTGCAGCCGATGCCAGTTCCTCGAGCGCCCGTGCAAGCGCCTGTAGTGCAGCCGATCGCGCCCGCTCCGGCGGCGCCGTTTACGCCTGTTGCCCCGCCGGCTGTGCCGGCCGCGCCGAATGTCGGCCCGGCAACGCTTCCTGCTTATCGGCCGGCGCCGGCGCCGTCAGCGCCCGCGCCAGTTCCTATCACGGTGCCTGTGGCGCCAGTTTCGCCAGTGGTACCTATAGTGCCGCCAGCGCCGGTTGCCAATCCGGCGGCCGCGCCCGCCGCGCAGGTTGCAAATCCGGCAGCACCCGCGGCTGCTCCGGCCCAGGGTGCAGAGCAAAACAAGTAGGACGGCCAGATGCGCAGGCTCTCGGCATATCGGCATCATTACGGCGAGGCGTCTCAGTTCAACATGACGCCGCTGATCGACGTAACCGTGCTGTTGATGAGCTTTTTCATCATGGCCGGCACGTTTGCCGCGCTGGATGCTATTGAGCTGACCGTGCCGACCGTACACGGCGACAGGCCGGTGGAGGTGTTTCACCAGGGCGACCGGCTGGTAATCAATGTGCCGCCGATGTCAGCGGGGGCTAATCGCGCCGGTCTGCTGCCGGTGCAGGCGCAGGCGTTCATCATCAACGGCCAGGCCTTTTCCCCGGCCGATACGCCCAGCCTGGTGGACCACCTCAAGCGCGAGCGGGAAAAGTACGGCAGCCCCGACGGCGCGGCGACAGAAAAGCTCCAGGTGGAGGTTCGCGCCGATAAGCAGATCGATTTTTCCGAGGTAGCTCCCATTCTGTCCGCTGTAGGGCAGGCGGGATTTGCCAAAGTGAATTATGTGGCCTATGGATCCGGCGAAGGACAATAACAACTCGATAGACGCTGCGCCCATGCAGCCGCCAACCGCCGCCAATCAAACGGCTGCCAGTGCGGCCGCGGCTGGTCCCGCGCCGTTGCCCGAAGGGTTCTTCCCACCGGCCACGAACCAGTTTGTGCTGACCCAGGCCGCGATCCTCCGCTACAAGAGCCAGCGCAACAGGCATCCTCGGCCGCGCCTGAAATTGCAGCCTCCGCTGACACCGCTGATCGACGTGACGTTTCTGCTGCTGCTGTTTTTCATACTGACCATGCAGTTCACGCCGCCGGAGGGTCGCGTGGGGGCCGCGTTGCCTTCGGCGCCTGGTGAGAACGCGCAGCAGGCCGCCGCCATCAACGTGCCGCTGGAGCCGCTGCGGGTCTTCCTGCGCACTTCCAGCGACAAGGAAGTGGATATCGAAGTCGAGCGATATTCCGGCGCTATCGCAAGCTTCTCCGCCCTGCGCGAGGTCATGCAATCTCTGCACGATAGCTTCGGCTCCTCGGATGTGCCCATCATTATTCAGCCCTCCGCCGGCGTGAGCTGGCAGAACGCCCTGGACGCCTTCCGCCAGGCGCAGCTTGCGGGTTTTAAACAGATCGCCTTCGCCTGCAAGGCAAAGCAGTAGGGGCGGGCTATGGCGCGGAAAACCACCATTACGCCAATTTGCCTGCGGCGCGGCCGTGACTTATTCGTTGCGCGGTGGTGGATCGGCCTATTTCTTTTTATTGCCGGCGCTTTTATCGCGCCCAATTTTGCGGCCGCGGCGGAGGCGAAAAAACCTCGCGCGGCGGCCCCCGCAACCTCCACGGCTGAATCCCTGGAATCGCTTGAGGCGGCTCTAGCCCAGGATCCCAATCGCCTGGCGGATGTGCGGCGTTATGTGCGCAGAGAACTTCAAGTAAGCCCCGCCGCGGATGAAACCGTCGACCAGGCAAGGCTGGTCAAACTAGTTGCGGCGCTGCGCAAAATAATTTCCGCCACGGGCGAAAAACCGCCGGCCCAGCGGCCCATCGAGCATTTCGAGGACCGCTTGTTCCTGGTTTCAGCCATGGGGCTTCAGCTGCCGGCTCCAATAGCCCAGCGAGTCCTGTACCTGATGGACCAGGGCGATGATGCCGGGCAACTGTCCATCATGGCGCACCAGGCCCTGCGCGAGTGCGAGACTTTTCGACGCGATGTGGATGAAGCTGCCGAGGCGGCCACAGCGGATTGGGAAAAACTGGCCATCGGCATGCCGGCCAGGCTCCAGGAACTTAAGGCCCAGGTTGAATACCGCTCCGCATGGATTCGGTTTTACCTGGCGGTCGCAACGGATAAAGAAAGTGCCGAAGATAACCAGCGCCAATTCATGCTGGATACGGCCGTCGCAATTGCCGCCGCGCATGCGGGGAGCACGCAGGAAGATTCTGCCCTGCGCCTTCAGGCGACATTACTTTGCGGTATGGCCTTGTGCCAGCAGGGGCAGTTCGAGCGCGCGAGGCCACTCCTGCAAACCGCCGCCGCGGAAAGCAGCCCGCCCAAGATCCGCATCCAGGCCATGTTCGAGCTGGCAAAACTTCTGGCCGGCCAAGGGCAGTGGCAGGCCGCGCAGGATCAGATCATTACTTTCGCCCAGGCGGGTAAGCAGATTCTAGGGCCTTCGGCGTCGCTGGATGTGGACTTGCACCACGTGTTCTTCATGAACTATCTGCTGAATGCCTGCGCCGGCCGCACGGCCGCGCAGGATGCCAACCAGGCGGCAACGCTGCGCCAGCAGGCCGAGCAGATACTGGGCCAGGTGCTGCTCATGTACCCACGGAAATTAACGGCCATTTCGCCGCTGATTTCTGCCAGATACGAGGATTGCGAGGATGTGGAAAACCTGGCCACAGGCATCCTGCTGGCCAAGAGCGTGGCTCACATGATCGCCTTGCCGCCGGATTACCCATCCGCCGCGGCGGACCTGGAGCGCGTGCTCGCTCGTTCGTCGAATGATGACCAGGCGTACCATCCTCTGGCGCTGTGGCAACTGGCAACGTGTCTTTACAGCCAGGCCTCCCAGCAATCCAATTCCTGGCCGCTGATGCACCGCGCGGCCGCGCGGTTTGGCGAACTTGCGCGGCGATTCCCGCAGGATCCATGTGCGCCGGCGGCGGCCGTCAACGCGGCCAACATCCTGGAGGCCCGGCTGGCGAATTTCTCCAGCGCGGAGGCGCGCCGAAATCCGCGGCGAGCTCATCGGTGTGCTCGAGTTGATCCTCGATCGTTGGGGAAGCAGCAAGGAAGCTCAAGCTTATCTGCGGCGCCTGGCCCGCCAGTACGAACTATCCGGAAGAGTGGAAGAGGCGGCCTCGGCCTACATGCGAGCGCGTGTGGATGTGGCCGATACCAGCCCCGATGCGGCGGTGGCTCTGGAGGACGCCCTGAACTGGAACCGCGGACTGATGCTCCGCCTGCGCATGCTCTCCGATGAGCAGACGATCACCACCTCTGAAGCGGCCGAGACACTGCTGACGCAGCTTAAGAGCTTTGTTGCCACAGTGGATGATCGGGCCAAGCGTGCCAAGGCCTCGAATCATCCGCAGGAGGCCCAGCGGCTCTCGGCCCTGGCCTGCGACATGGATTTTAACGTGGCGGAGTTTTTGGCCGGGCCCATAGGCTCACCGCCGCGCGCGCTGGCTCATCTGGATGATCTGGAAAAGCGCCGCGGCGCCGATCCGGATGCGATGGAAAAATCGCAGGCCCTGCGTGTGGCCATACTGCTGGAACAGGGGCACACCGCACAGGCCGTAGAGGCGGTGCGAAGCTGGCGCGGCCGCTTCGGTGATAAGGAGGCCTCGCTGGTTTCGCGGGTGGCCTTCAGCGTTCGCCAGCGAATTCGCGAGCTGAGCTTGTCGCCCTCGCGACAGGAACAGGCCAAAGCCTGGCGCTCGACGTATCGCGAATTCGCCGAGCAGGCCTACGCCCTGGCGCAGCAGGCCGGCTCGGTGGATTACGCCCACCACCAGATGCTGGCCGAGGCCTGGGTGGAAACGGGCCGCAGCGACGAAGCGCTGGAGGTTTTCCAAAAGCTCGATTCCGAAAAACCCAACGATGCCCGCAATCTCCAGGGCATGGCCCGCTGCCAGTGGCTCACCGGCCATTACGCGTCCGCGGTAGACCTGTATCGGCGGCTCTCCGAGGGCGTCTCGCCCACGGAGCAGGGGCCGCTGTGGTGGCGCGTGCAACTGGATATGGCGCAGTGCATCCGCCAGGGCGCGGGGGAGAATCCCAGGCGCTTGGGCGGCTGGGCGTCCGCCTGCGGCAATTGGAGGCCATGGACCCCAGCTTCGGCGGCTATCGCACGTATTTTCTGGTGCTGCGACAGGGGCTGCCTGTGGCGACGCAGCCGGATATCTCCGCCGCCGCGCAGGATGCGTTAAAATAGCGGCTGGTACCGTGGCACAGCCTTTCTAGGCTGTGTAATGGCTGGCCACAGGCTGGAAAGCCTGTGCCACAAGGCTCATCGGTTGACAAACACCGCGGCGTGCCTGTACCTTGTGGCTTACAGAAACTTAGAAGCAGTTGCCGTGGCGGCGTGGCGAAGTGGATTAACGCGGCGGATTGCAAATCCGTTATCCCGTGGGTTCGAATCCCACCGCCGCCTTAGAGTCTCTTGATGTGTTGATGGCCGGTTTGCGGTCGTGGCGATGCCCCTGCTCGAATTTGGCCCCGCGTGACGCACTGGCGGCTGTGAGCCAAGGAGAGGCCTCGATGAAGTACGCAATTCTTGCAGTGTCCGCCTTGCTGGCGTTTTCTCTGGCCCCCTCAACGGCAATAGCGCAGATGAAGGTGATCCAGTTCAAGGATGCCAATAAGCCCGCGCTGGTCGGCATGGTCACAGAACGCGCCGACACGTACGAAGTGACCACGCCCAAGGGCCTGGTGACGGTGCCGGTCGATCAGGTCGCGTCAATCACGGATTATGTCAGTCCGGCCGAGGAATTCCGCAAGCGGCAGGGTTCTCTCTCGCCGACCGATGCGGCCGGCCATTACGAACTGGCCAAGTGGGCCTACAACAAGGGCCTGCTGGAGGATTCGCGGAGCGAGCTGGAACTGGTGCTTTCGCTCCAGAACAACAACGAAAACGCCAAGCTGCTTTTGACGCTGGTGGTCAAGGCCATCAGCGAGCAGAAGGAAGCGGCGGCCACCGGCAAAGAGATGGTGCACATCAGCACGAGCGACAAGCCCGGCTCGCTGCTGTCGCAGATGATGTCCAATGAAGATGTGCAGCGCGTCCGCCGCGCAGAACTGCGCAGCGCCGACCGCGCGACCATCGAGTTTCGCAACGATGTGCAGCGCAGGTACATCAGCGCGATGACGGCCGCCGGCCGCTACAGCCCCGCCGATGCCAGCGCCTTTTACAGCAAACCGCCGGTAGCGCAGGCCGTGGAGATCCTGACGCAAAGCGCCGACCCGCAGATCCAGGAAGACATCCTCATCAAGAACGACCCGGCCTTTATGGCCATGTTTAAGAAGGTCATCTGGCCGACGGTGGTGCTGCGTCAGTGCGCATCGCCGGAATGCCACGGCGCCGCGCGCGGGCAGGGGCGGCTCAAGCTGTATCCCCAGCCGGCGCAGGATGACCGCGTGTACTACACGAATTTCTACATCCTCGAATCCTACGAATATAACGGCAACCGCATGATCAATCGCAATGCGCCGGAGCAGTCGCTGATGATCCAGTACGGCGTCCCCGATAGCCGCCTTCAGCATCCAGGCGGGCCAGTTCCTGCGATGTATCGCAGCGGCGAGGATCCGCGCTACCAAACCGTGATGAACTGGATCACCAATGTGCTGGTGAATCCGCGGCCGACGTACAACCTGGATTATCACGCCCCGGTGAAAAGCCAAAATCGGCGCAGGCCGCGCAATCGGCGCAGTCCGCGCCATGTCCGCCCGCGCCGGCGATATCGCAGCCGGCGGGCAAGGCGGCATCCCAGCCGGCGGGTAAATCGGTCTCTTCACAATTTAACAGCGGTAAATAACCCTTTTCCCTTGGGAGAGGCTTGCCCTGTGTAGCTTCAGCGAAGCAGGGGCAGGGTGAGAGTTGTTTAGCAGGAAGTGAATAGAACGTGACATTGCTGCAACTGGTACTGGTGCTTTTTCTTGTGCTGGCCGCGGCGCTGCTGGTTCGGTCCGGCTTTATTCGCCGACGCCGCTTGCGGCGGCTGGGCCACCTGGCCGAACTCCAGGGGCTCCGCGCGGCAGGGCGCGATTTCATGGGCCTGCCCGCGCGCTACGCAAAATGCCTGCTGATGCAATCAGGCCACAGCGCCTATGCGGAGAATCTGCTTTTTGGCCGAACGGGGAATTGTTTCCTGCGCGCGTTTGATCTGCGATTCGAGGCCGGCCATGGGCCCCAGCGCCAGTCCTGCCTGGTGACGGTTGTGGCCGCCGAAACCATGCGGGCGCGGCCATCGGTGGCGATCTGGCGGGATGAGCCGGCCGCCGCGGCACTGCTGTGCATGGAGAATCTCGCCGCGGGCCAGGATGGCTGGATCCGCGTGGGCGATGAGGCCACAGCTGAGGAACTGGCGGCGGCGTGGCCAGCGCAATTGCGACCAGTGACGCTGCTGACGGCGGGCAAATCCATTCTGGCAGCTTGCCCGGGCCAGTTGGCCCAGCACCAGTTGGCGGATTGGCTGCACGCCATGGTCGCGTGGGTGGGCAAGCTGGAAAGGGCTTCCTAAGGTTGCGCGACTGCGGGAATTCCGCAGTTATTGTGTGTCCGCCCTTATTGACCTACTACATCTTGTGTCCCGAACTCGACCAGTTCTTCGCCGAACTCGACCACTTTCTTTTTAAGCGGTCGAGTTCGGACGGATCCTTTATTCCCAAGGAGTTATGTCAAATAAGTCCCGAACTTGACCACCTTCGCGCGCGTGGTCACATTCGGCAAAGGACTGTTCGAGGACCATCGAATTGCGGGTTCCTCGCTAGTCCAATCCGCAATCCGAAATCCGGCAATCCGCAATTCATTGAGGAATTTCCTCAGTTCGTTCGTATGAATAAAGGCTCGTGCGGCCGCGCGGGGTGCAGGTGATGAATCGTTGCATCAGGTGCGGCCATATGTTACAAAATAGCCCCTTGTCGGTGAGGACAGGTGTTGCAATCCGCAACCTCGCCGGCTGCCGAAGCTCGCTGGAGGCAACAGAAGTGAAAAGCTTTATTTGGCTGATGTTAGGGGCCGTCTGTGTAGCCGCTCTGGCGGGTTGTGAAAAGTCCCCCAAGGATAAAGCCGCAGACAAGATCGCCCAGCAGGCGGATGTGGCCCGGCGGTATTATCTCCAGGCCGCCGCGCTGATGAGTTACCGGCCCGTGGTTCGTGATGCCAATTCTAGCCTCTCGGCTCTGCCTGGCCAGGTTGAAAGCGCAAACCGTCAGCGGTTTGTCGTCCTGCCGTATAACGAAGCGGCGCTGCCGCTTTTAGATAAGGCGGCCGGCGTGGCCAGCAAGGCCTTGGCGGAAAATTCGCAAGCGACGATGATCGGTAAAATTCCCGCCAACCGCGTCTTGGCGGAAATCAACCGTCAGCGCGCGGCGTATTTCAACCAGCTCGCCCGCGTTCATGAGACCGCCGCGCGGCAGCGCTGGCAGCAGGTTGAACTCAAGGCCTTCGAGCTTGATGAGCTTGCGCGGCAGGCGGATTTCTATAGCCGCCTGGCGCTGGTGGATCCTTCCAAGATCCAGGAAATGCTCCAGCAGGCGCAGCAGGAACAGGCTCGCGATCAGGCCGCGCGGCAGCAATTGCTGGCCGGCCAGAAGGCGCTGGAAGATAAGATCGTCCAGGCCGTGCGCGACCTGGAGCCGCTGGAACCCCAGGCCCATCAGCTTCGCCAGCAGGCCGCCAACACGCAGGGCCTGGCGGCACTGGACATTTTAAGACAGGCCGAGCAGATCGAGCGCCAGGCGGATGCGCAGGAAACGCAGCTTAACGATCTCAAGCTCCAGCTCGAGCAGTTGTCCGAGCACGATCGCCTTTCAGCCATCCAGGTGGAAGGCGCAACCAATCGAATCACGACGATGGAGGCGTGCCTGAAGGATGTGGCGCATTGCGCGCAGATCGTCGGCGACAGCCAGCGCCAGCTTGCGCTTATCACAGATGATGTGGCTGGCGGCGTGGCCTCGGTGGAACGAGAAGTGGTGGTGGCGTTCTCCGCCGCGCTGGATAATTACGAGCAGGCGCTGAGCGCCTACGACAAGGCCCGCCAGGCGAATAATGCCTGGTCGAGCGGATTGTCAACGCTGGCTTCGGACGCATCAAGGCTCGAAGGTCCCTCCAGAGGCGCCGGCGCACAGCAGCCCTCGCTGCTGTCGATGATGGGCGCACCGGTGAATCGGCTTTCCGCCGTGGCATTCGGCGGCGAACTGGAAGTGGCCGCGGGTGACACGCTGCGGCGACATGCTGGATCTGGTTGGGCAGGTCCAGGCCGTGCAGACGCGGCTTTCGAGCGCGGCCGCGGCCGCCAAAGTGACCGTGAGCGAAGAGCTTGGTCAGGCTGCCGGCAAAGTCGCCGACTTGCCCACCAAGTCCGAGCAGGCCAAGACGGATTATCAGAAGGCGATGGAGCAGTTTGAGAACGCCCGCACGCTGGCCGCCGGAAACAGGGACGCCAAGCAGACCGCCTGGATCTACCAGATCCAGCGGTCCCAGGCGATGCTGGGCTTGTATCTGCTTTCCAAACAGCAAGGCAAGCCGGATGCGGAGATGCTGACTAAGGCCCAGGAACAGGTCAACGAAGTCCGCAAAAGCCTGGAAGGTGAAAACAAACCTTTGACCGTCGACATGGCCGCGGTGGATCAGATGGACCGGGCGCTGCGGCAGATCCAGTAAGGGCAGGCTCTGGACCGTAGGCTGTCAGGCTGTAGGAAAGCCGGACCTTCAACCGCGTCCCTGCAGCCCACCAAATCCTATAGCCTGTTTTTTCGCCCCAATCCAGCCATTTCGACTCATTTTTGCCGGGTTTAGCATCCTTAATCAGCGTCCTTTTTGTCCCCGCGCGCAGGCCGCTGCGCCGCCTGCTATACTACCCTTAGCTCTGAAAACGGCCCCCAATTGCCGGCCTTGTGTGCTGAGTAAAAAAGCGTCATACTGAATTAGTGGCCGTGGTCGCCGCGGCCAGTTGTTTTGAAAGTGGGCGTGCGATGCGGACGTATCATTATCGTTCGATGGGGGATCTGGCCCGACAGCTCTCGATCGGCCTCCTCCGTCTGCGCAAAGGATACATCGACGCGGCGGAAGAACTTTTCAATACGATTGATCCGGAAGAAAGCTACCCGTTCGAGTTTGTCGTGTTCCGATTAACGGGCTTCAGGTCGCCCTCCGCCGGCGAGGTGGAGACGCTCTCGGGCCAGCGCTTGCGGGAAGACATCCAGACGCTGATCCTGGATCTGTGCGATAGCTTTGAGCTGTCTGTCGGGGCGTACGAGGAAAAAGTGTACGATACGGACGCCCTGGCCAAGCACTTCAGCGTCTCCACCAAGACCATCCAGCGCTGGCGCAAGGCGGGACTGGTCGCGCGGCGGCTGATTTTCCCCGATGGTCAGCGGCGCGTGGCCTTCATCCAGCGCAGCCTGGATACCTTCAACGCCAAACGGCCGCAGCAGGTCGAACGTTCGCGGCAGTTCACCCAGCTTTCGCCGCTGGAGCGGCAGGATGTTATCCGCCGCGCAAAGCGCATGGCGGGGTTCTGCGAGTGCAATTTAAATGATGTGGCCAAGCGCATCGCCGCCAAGCTGGGCCGGTCCGTGGAGACTGTGCGATACACCGTCCGCAACCACGACCGCCTGCACCCGGCTGAAGCCATCTTCCCGCAACTGACGGACCCGTTGGATGAAGTCACGCGGCAGGTGATCTACCGCAGTTTCCTGCGCGGCGTGCCCGTGGCCATCCTGGCTGAGCGGTACAAGCGCACGCGCGGCAGCATCTATCGTGTCATCAACGAAATGCGGGCCCATCACCTGCTGTCGATGGATCTGGACTACGTCTACAACGAGGATTTCGAAAAGCCAGAGCTTGGCTCGGACATTCTTGCCCCTATGCCCGAGGCGGATAAGCCCGGCAGGCTTATAAAGCCGCCCAAGGATCTGCCGCCGTACCTGGCGAGCTTGTACAAGGTGCCACTGCTGGATCGGGTGCAGGAAAAGCATCTGTTCCGCAAGTACAACTACCTGAAGTACCTGGCCGATTCGCTGCGCAAGAAGATCGACCTCAACCATGTGCGCATGAGCGAGGTGGCGCGCATCGAGGCGATCCTGGTGCAGGGCGCGGCGGCAAAGAACCAGATCATCCGCGCCAACCTGAGGTTGGTGGTGTCCATCGCCCGCAAGCATCTGACGGGCGGGCCGCAGGGGCTGTTCGAGCTCATTTCGGACGGCAACATGTCGCTCATGCGCGCAGTGGAGAAGTTCGACTATTCGCGCGGCTTCAAATTCTCCACGTACGCCAGTTGGGCGATCATGAAGAATTTTGCCGCGCTCGGTGCCGCGCGAGCGGTATCGGCTGGGCCGTTTCCAGACGGGCCAGGAAGAGACGCTGGATGTGGCGGCCGGCCTGGCCACGTACGATCCCAACGAGGTCTCCATACCCGAGATTCGCGAGAGCTTGAACGCCGTGCTGGCGCAGCTTACGCCGCGCGAACGGATGATTTTGGTGGGCCATTACGGCCTCAATGGAAAAGGCGGCTCGGCCACGCTGGAAGAGCTGGGCAAGCGCTTCAACATCTCCAAGGAGCGCGTCCGCCAGATTGAAATCCACGCCATCCGCAAGCTCCGCGAGATGCTGGACCCCGACAAGGCCCTGTTGATGCGGTGAAAAGCCAGCCAAATATGATTGCCTGCTGATTGCCTGCGGATTTTAAAGAAGACCAAGGAGACCAAGCCCTCTGAGCTTGGTCTCCTTTAAAAACAACTGTTTTTGCTAAGGAATTCTTTAAAGGAGGCCAAGAAGACCAAGGAGACCAATGAGAGCTATCGTGCGCGGAATCTGGGTAAGCTGGGCAAACTGGGTAAACTGTGAACCCGCTTTCCGATGATTGCGGCAATCGCCCCATGCTTTCTTCCGGAGCCACAACTTGAGCCAATAAAAGCAGCCTTTATTTCTGGCAGTTCTCGCGAGCCGATGGCTTGCGCCCTATCAAATCATCTTCTTTCGTGAACTCTTTTTCCGGGAACCCCGCCCTGTTTCTGTGCATCATAGATGTGGTACGACTATGACAGGCGTGTCGAAACATTTTGCCATAGCGGTGGCCGGCGCGGCCTTTTTCATCTCTGCCGCGCTGCTGTCTGGAGCGGCGCCAGCCGCGCGACCGCTGCAGCGGACGATCATCAGGGCCCGGCCGCAATCCCAACCAGCAGCCTCGGCGCCGGCCAGCAAACCAGCAAATGTAGAGGCCCAGGCGGCCGCGGCGGCCGCGGCGGCCGCGGCGCTGCGGGGCAAGTTGGATGCATCTTTCGCTGTATTGACTATCCCGCCCTTTGTGATTGCCGGCAATATGTCCGCGGATGATTTGCGGGCCTACGCCGATGGCAGCATCATCAGGCCGGCCAACGCCATGTACGCCTCCTATTTCACCATCCATCCGGACAAGGTCATCACCGTGCTGCTCCTCAAGGACGACCAAAGCTACCGTAGCTGGGCGAAAAGGCTGTTCGGCGATACGGAGGTGACCCACTACGGCTACTACCGCTACGCCCAGCGCACGCTGGTGATGAACATCTCCACGGGCTCCGGCACGCTGGTACACGAGCTGACGCACTGCGCTTCTGGCCTTCGACTGGCCCGATGCGCCGCTGTGGTTCAACGAAGGGCTGGCCAGCCTACATGAGCAGTGCCAGGTGGGGGAGATGGAACTGGTTGGCCTGCCCAACTGGCGCTTGCCCGCGCTTCAGGATGCCATAAAGCAAGGGCAACTGGCGCCTCTGGCCGACCTTCCCGCCGCGGATTTTTATGGCTCAAACCGCGGAATCAATTACGCCCAGGCCAGGTACTTCTGCCAATACCTTCAGCATCGTGGTCTCCTGCGGGAGTTTTATAAACAATTCCGCGTGGACCGAGGCCAAGATCTGCCGCAGATGGTGCAGTTCGTCTGCGGAGAGAGCATCGAGCAGGTCGACCAGGACATGCGGCGGTGGGTGATGACGCTCAAGTGGCCGTGAACCTACTTGCTCAGCTTCTCAATAATTGTGCGGCAGAAGGCCGGCAGATCCTCCGGCTTGCGCGAGGTAATCAGGCGGCCATCCACCACGCATTCCTCATCCACCCATTTAGCGCCGGCGTTGATCATGTCATGTTTGATGGCGACGAAGCTGGTGGCGCGTTTGCCTTTCAGGGCATCGGTGCAGCAGAGCATCCAGCCGCCGTGGCAGATGGCCGCCAGGAGCATGGTCTTGCGGGCGGCGCATTTATTAACGAACTCGATCATCTGCTCGTTGCGCCGCATGAAGTCCGGGCACCAGCCGCCGGGAACGATCAAGGCGTCGAAGCGCTGCTCCATCGCCTGGTCAACGCCCATCGTGCTGGCGCACGGGTAACCGAGTTTGGAGGGGTAAACGGTATGCGGCTGCGGGGCGACCAACTCCACGCTGGCTCCCTCTTCCACCAACCGAAAATACGGATACCAGACCTCAAGTTCCTGATATTGCTGCTCCAGCATCAAGGCAATCCGCTTGCCTTCGAGTTTCATAACGTTCCCTTTCTTTGCCAGACTTGATCGAGTGTTCCAAGCAATTATAGCATAGGGTGTTGCCTGCTTTAACGATCCCTGACGACCCTCAATTGCGGATTGCGGATTTCGGAGCCCACTTCGCCGAAGTGGCTTCGGCTACGAAGGCTGAATTGCGGATTGTCGCGGGCCTCCTTCTTTCAATTCGCAATGGGCAATCGGCAATTGGCAAACGGATCGCTATAATCTTCCCTCCAGTTGGAGAAGGCATGATCATCACCATCGACGGTCCTGCCGGCAGCGGCAAGAGCACGGCGGCCAAGGGCCTGGCAAAAACGCTGGGCCTGCGGTTCCTGGATACCGGCGCCATGTACCGAGCCATCACGCTGCGCCATGCGGCAGGGACTGGACCTCACCAATCAAGAAGCGCTCACCCGCGCCGCCGCACAGGCCGACCTCCAGCTCTACTACGACGACGACACGCTGCGCGTGGTCCTGGACGGTCAGGATGTCACCAATGAGATTCGCAGCCCCGAGGTGACCGAAAAAAGCCATTACATCGCCTCCGCCCCGGGCGTGCGGAATGTACTGGTGGGAATGCAACGCCGAATCGCCGATGATCTGGGCGGCGTGGTCACAGAGGGCCGCGACCAGGGCAGCGTGGTCTTTCCCGATGCGGATGTGAAGTTCTTCCTGCTGGCCCAGCCCGAAGAGCGAGCCCGCCGGCGCTACGAAGAACTCAAGGCCGCCGGGCGGGACGTCAATTACGATGAAATCCTTGGCGCCATTATCACGCGGGACCAGCGGGATAGTTCGCGTTCCGTCGGCCCGCTGGTAAAGCCGGCTGGGGCCGTCGAGGTGGATAGCAGCGGCCTTGAGCCCCAGCAGACGCTGGAACTTTTAAGCCGCCACGTCGAATCCATCGGGACCAGCAGCTATCCCAACCCGCTTTTGCGGAAATTCAGGCTGCCGCCGGGGGCCGTCGCACCCCATCTGCTCTATCGCTTCGGCAGGCGGCTTTGCCAGGTGATTTTTGCCGCGCTGTGGAAGACGCGGATCTTTAACCGTCACTTCGAGGTGACGACCGGGCCGGCGGTCTATATCTGCAACCATCAGAGCTTTCTCGATCCGGCGCTGATGAGCATGGCCCTGCGGCGGCCCATGAACTACATGGCCCGCGACAGTCTCTTTCACATGCCCGGCTTTGGCCACCTGATCGCCGCCCTGAACGCCTTTCCTGTTCGGCGCGGCACGGCGGATACTGCCGCGCTGAAGGAGGCGCTGCGGCGGATCGAGGCGGGGGGGCAGGTGGTGGTCTTTGCCGAGGGCACGCGAACCAAGGATGGCCGCATCGGGACGTTGCTGCCAGGCGTGGCGCTGCTGGCCAGGCGGGCCAACGCCGTGACTGTGCCCGTGGTGATCGACGGGGCATTTGAGTGCTGGCCGCGCTGGCAGGCGTTGCCGCGGCCGGGGAATGTCGTGGTGCAATATGGTAAACCCATTCCCGCACAGGAAGCTCGGGAAATGTCGGCGGATGAGTTCATCGCCCGCGTCCGCGGGGATATGATTGCCATCCAGACCTCCCTGCGCCGGCGGCTCGGGCGGCCGCCGCTATCTTATTGACTAATTCAAAAGGACTTAAATTCGGCGTTTTTAGGGAGGTTTTTGGCCTATGCGCAAAAAATTGGGACAACGCCAAGGCGGAGGGAGACCTTGACGTTGTCCCTTCCGACTGCTACCTTGTGCAGGTAGGAGGGAGACCTGCACTTAACGGCGGCAGCCGGCGCTTTGTTCAATTAATTTTACGCGGGTCAGGTGTCCAAGGTTCTCGTTTCGAAAAAAATTCTTTTATGGCGGCGATAATTCTTTCGGGAGGCACTTCTAATGGTCTTGGTAAACAGTTTTGAAGTTCTGGATATGGCGATTCGTCTGGAGCGAATCGGGATTCTGTATTACGGAAAAGCCGCGGCGCAGGCTGATGATGCCAAAATGGCCGACCTGCTCAATCGGCTGGTGGATATGGAGCGCCAGCACGAGAAGACTTTCACCGATATGAAGGCCAGGCTGACTGCCGGCTCGGCGCCTGTTGATATCGCCGACAAGGAAGGCGTCGCCGCGGCCTACATGAACGCTTTGCTCCACGGCGAAGTGTTCGATCTGGCCTTTGACCCCAATGACTGGCTGGCCAGGCACCCCACCCCGCGGGAGATCCTGAAAAAGGCCATCGGCTTTGAAAAAGATTCCATCATTTTCTACCTTGGCATCCGTCATATCGTGCCGGCCGAGACCCACGCCGAGCGCATCGATGTTGTGATAAGGGAGGAGAAGACCCACATCATCATGCTCAACGAGCAGCTCCAGCGGCTGGGATAGCGGCCGCAAAAACTGCCTTTATCTGGAGGCGGCGCTTGAGAGCGGCCGCGCGTTCTGATAAGTTTTCCCTCGTGACAGCTACAAACCGCAAAAAGATCTCGGATAATCTGAAGGCCGTGCGTGAAAAGATCGCCGCCGCCGCCGCGCAGCAGCAAGCGCGACCCGGGCCAAGTGAAGCTGGTGGCTGTGACAAAGTCGGCCACGCTCTCGGCCATCAAGGAGCTGGTGGGCTTAGGCCAGCAGGATATCGCCGAGAGCCGCGTGCAGCAGCTCGTGCAGCGCGCGAAGAGCTGGAGCTGTGGCGCGTCGAACAGGAGCCACCGCCCACGGTTCGCTGGCACATGGTGGGTTCCCTCCAGCGCAACAAGGTGAAGGCGTGCCTAGCCGTGGCGCACATCGTACACAGTGTGGACTCGTTGCGGCTGGCGGAGGAGATTTCCCTTCGGGCGATCCGCGAGGAAATCCAGGTGGATTGCCTCCTGGAGGTGAATTGCTCGGAAGAGACACAGAAATCCGGCGTGGCGGTAGGCGCGGTCTTCCACTTGGCCGAGCAGATCGCCACACTGAGGAATGTCAACCTTATCGGCCTGATGACCATGGCCCCCCTCGTATCCAAGGCCGACCAGGCCCGTTTCGCCTTCACCCGTCTGCGCGAACTGTTCGAAGAGATCTACAACGAGAAGATCGGCGGCAGGAACTTCGCCCACCTTTCCATGGGAATGAGCAACGACTATGAAGTGGCCGTGGAAGAGGGAGCCACCATGGTCCGAATCGGCAGGGCTCTCTTTGAGTAGATTTATTTTGATGACCCGCTGAAATCGCAATTCCGGGGAGTCTTCGATTTTCGATTTGACCTGCCCGAACGCCAGTCCAATTCGCAATTGGCAATTTCTTCAATTAAGCATGACTTGCCGAGCCGGCAAGAATTAGAAATGTAGCAAACGCACTGTCAGCCAGAACGGAGAGGGTGGGATTCGAACCCACGGTAGGGCAAGCCCTACACGGCACTTCCAATGCCGCTCCTTCGGCCACTCGGACACCTCTCCACCTTCGCCGGCGTTGTCTCTCACCGGGTGAATCTGGGCGATTGTACGGCCGCGCGGGCGGCGAAGCAAGAACAGGCTCATTTCTGCGTTACTCCTTATGGCGGGTGGACCTGCGCCTAAGGCGGATTCAGCTTGTTTGGCCTGCCGTGTCGATAGTAGACTGGCGGTGCACGCCAAGTCCGCCACAGGCGGACGGAGAAGACCTGATGGCACGCAGCGACATCTTTGCTCATACGGTCGAGCACTTCCTGCGGCCGATACTGCCTTTTCTGCACGATGAGGCGGTGTCGGAGGTAATGATCAACCGCTTCGACGAGATCTACATCGAGCACGCGGGCAAAATCGTCCGCACCCAGGCGAAATTCGAGGATGAAGGGGCTTTCCTGGCCGCCGTCAATAACGTGGTGCAGTTTACGGGTAAGCGCCTCACGGAGGAGCAGCCCCTGGTCGATTCCCGCTTGCCCGACGGCTCCCGCGTACACGTGGTGATGGAGCCTCTAAGCCGCCGCGGCACGTGCATGAACATTCGCAAATTCTCCAAGAAGCTCTTTAACGCCGATGAACTGGTGCGCCTGGGGACCTGGACCGACCAGGCCCGCCAGTACATCCGCGTGTGCGTCCTGGCGGAGAAAAACCTGCTCGTCTCCGGCGGAACCTCCAGCGGCAAGACCAGTCTTTTGAACGTGCTGGGCTCGTTCATTCCGCGAGAGCAGCGGATTATCACGATCGAAGATTCCGCCGAGCTGGCGCTGGACCAGGAGCACGTGGTCGCCCTGGAAAGCCGCGGCCCCGACCGTTACGGCCGGGGTGCGATCGGCATCGGCGATTTGTTCCGTTCCTCGCTGCGCCTGCGGCCCGACCGCATCGTCATCGGCGAAGTGCGCGGCGGTGAGGCCCTCCAAATGATCCAGGCCATGACCTCCGGCCACGCCGGCAGCATGTCCACGCTGCACGCCGATACGCCGGCCGACGCCCTGGCACGCCTTGAAACGCTGGCCATGATGGGCGAGGTGGAGCTGCCGCTATACGCCTTGAGAGCCCAGGTCGCCAGCGCCATCGACGTGATCGTGCAATTGGCGCGGCTGAGCGATGGCCGCCGCCTGGTCACGCAGATCAGCGAGGTCGCCCCCCTGGATGACCAGGGCCGCTACAAACTGGCTGACATCTTTACCTCCGACTTTGCGGAGGGGGCTGGCCAATTGAAATGGACCGGCGTCCGCAGCCGTTTTGTGGATGAGCCGCGCATCCGCCAGCAGGCGGGCGCGCTGGGCCAGGCTGCGGACATTTTCAAAGTGGATGGAGCGGCGCTTTGAAGCGGTGCCGTACGAAGAATCTGTGTTCAGACTGCCGCGGGCAGGTGACTGTGGAATGGGCCCTGGTGGTTGCGGCCGTGGCCATACCGATGCTGCTGGTTTTCAGGTTCTGCCTGATGCTGCTGGTTTCCAAGTACCAGATGATGACGTTCATGAGTGCATTGCCGCTGCCGTAATTTGGGCTTTTTTTTGGCCCCCCGGCGCCGCTCGCTATTCGTATAGAACAGAGGTGCATATGAAAGCTTTGGCGCGACGAATCAAGATGGAAACCCTGCGGCTGATCCGCGACGAGCGGGGCGCCGAAGGGCTGGAGAAGTTGCTCATCCTGGCGGCGGTAGTCCTGCCCCTGCTGGTGGTGCTGGTGGTCTTCCGCAACAAGATTACCGACTGGATGAAAACTTCGTGGAACGGCGCGCAGAGCGATGCCGCCAACATGCCCGACCCCAACACTTGAGCCTTCCCATGTCCGGCAACGACGTTATGCCTGACAAGTGGCCGCTGATTGTCCTGGCGGCAACGCTGGTGGCCGCGGCCGCGGCCGACCTGAAGACCCGCCGCGTGCCCAATTTCATCACGCTGCCGGCCATCGTGCTGGGGCTGGTGCTCCAATCACTCCTGCGCGGCGGCGATGGCTTGCTTCTCGGACTTGGCGGCCTGGCGGCCGGCGCACTGCCCCTGCTGGTCTGCTGGCGCCTTGGCGGCATCGGCGGGGGCGATGTAAAGCTCATGGCCGCCATCGGCGCCTTGACCAACTGGCAATTCGCCCTGGCCACGCTCGTGTTGTCGCTGGCCGCCGTGGTGGTCATGGCGGTAGCCGTAATGATTCGCCGCAGGATCGTGAAACGAACACTCAAACGCGTGGGCTGGTCCCTGGCGGCGGCCGTTTTGCCGGGCGTGAAGAAGGAATGGCCCGATACCGCGGATAGCCCAAAACTGCCGTTTGCGCTCGCTCTTTGCCTGGGTGCCGCCGCGGCGCTGCTGGATGCCTGGTTTTGTGGACCTCTTAGCCGCGGAATCACCGGCCATTGAAGGAAATCCTAAATTCTAAATCCTAAACCCGAAACAAACTCCAAATCCAAAATCCAAATGACCAAAACCTCGCAAGGGAAACGGTCGTCCGGAAGCTTGCTTTGCTCCGGGTTTGGGATTTTGGATTTGTTTAGGATTTCGGATTTAGGATTTAGGATTTTGCCTTTGCTTCTCCCGCCTTTATGCCTGCTGGTCGGCGGAATCTCCTGGTGGGTCTATGCCCGCGGCGCAAGCTGGTGGTCTTGCGCGCTTCGATCTCATGTGGGAATAACCTGTGGAATAGTGGCAGCGATCTGCGCTTTGGCGCTGCAATCCACTTTGCTGGCCATGTACAGGCTGTGCCCGAGCCCACTTAAATCGATTCGCCGCGATGTGCGGGGCATGGCCGTCCTGGAGTTCGCACTGCTGTTTCCCATCGCCCTGGCGGTCGTCATGATCATGATCCAGACGGCGCTGCTCATGGCCGGCAATCTCGTGGTGCATTACGCCGCCTTCTGTGCGGCCAGGAGCGCCATCGTTACTGTGCCAATGAACTGGTCCGATCAGGGCGAGCCGCGCAACGTGATTATGCCAAACGGGCTAAAACTGGAATTCATCCGCCGCGCGGCCGTGCAGGCCGTCGCCCCCGCCTGCGCGGGCTGCCCGGATGATTCCGGCGCACGCCAGCAAGGTAGCTGGCAAAAGAAGCTCACCGCCTTTTTTGCCGCCGGCGGTGATAAGCAGCCCTCCTGGCTCAATCGCCGCTCCATGGACGTCATGATGGCCTACGCCGATAAGCACACGCAGGTTTCGATCGCACCATCCAGCCAAATGGCGCCCGCCGATGGCGATGATGGCCGCCTCGACAATAAGATCGATAGCAGCTCATCCCAGCGATACGGGCCGACGGAGGACCTGGTGGTTACGGTCCATCACGATTTGATCCTGTCGATCCCCTATGCCAACCGCATCTTCGGCAAGAGGCTCACCGGCAACGAGGACTACATCGCCACGCAGATTGCGGCGACATATACGTTGGGGAATCAAGGCAAATATGATAATGTTACTCCGGAATACATTCCCGGTTCCCCAAACGAGCTCCTCCTGCCTAGGTAGGTTTTGTATTAGAAGCTTCAAATAGATAGGTCTTTGACCGAGGGCTGCCGTCAGGCAGTGGCGTACATGGCTGAAGAAAAGAGCGAATCCGGCGCTGCTCAAGTGGGTTTGCCGCCCGGCAGTTGCGTGGGCAAGTACCAGATCGTCGAGCGCATCGGCATCGGCGGCCAGTCCATCGTTTATAAGGGCTATGACCCGCTCCTCGATCGCACGGTGGCCATTAAGCAGATCGCCACGCACCTGGCCGGCGATGAGCGTTTCGTCGCGCGTTTCCGCCGTGAGGCGCAAATCATGGCCCGCTTTGGCCACAACCAGGCCAATATCGTCAATGTCTACGACCTGCTGGAGACCGAGCAGGGCGTCTTCATCGTCCTGGAATTCGTGCGCGGCCATACGCTCAAGCGCGTGCTGGCGCACCAGCGTTATGCCATACCCGTGCCGGCCGCGCTGGAGATTTTCTGGAACATCGCCAAGGGTTTGAAAACCGCCCACGATGCGGGCATCGTGCACCGCGACTTAAAGCCCGGCAACGTCCTGATCACCCATGATTACAACGCCAAGATCACTGATTTTGGCGTAGCGGCGCAGGTGGGCAGCGAGGATTCACTGGCCTTCGGCACGACCAAGTACATGGCGCCCGAGGCGTTCGAAAAGTCCGTGGTGGACTGCCGCGCAGATTTGTACAGCCTGGGCTTTATCATCTACGAGATGCTCACCGGCCGCGAGTACTTCGACCAGCTATTTGCCGAGGTCGTCGGCGATGCCCACGCCGAGCACATCCGCTGGATGAAATGGCATTGCGATCTCCTACGTACCGTGCCGCCGCTGTCGCAGATCAATCCCAAGGTGCCCGCCGACCTGAGCGACGTGGTCGCCAGGCTGATGGCCAAGGACCCCGCCCAGCGATTTGACTCGGTGGACGAGCTGCTGAATGTCCTGCGCGAAAAATTCGCCGGCAAGCGCTATCAGAACGGCCGCTTCGTGCGGCCCGGCGAGCATATCGAAAAGGACGAAGATGGCCAGCTTGTCCTGCCCGAGGCTGCTTTCGAGGACAAAAGCGAAGAGGCCACCGCCAAGGTTCCCAAAAAAATCAGCCCGCACCGGCGGATCGCCGTCGCCGCGGTGGCCACGCTGCTATTAGTGGGGGCAGGCGCGGCGCTGGCCCTGGTGAGCAATCATCAGCACCAAAAGCAGGAGCTGATTGCGCGGCAGGAATTCAAGAAAAACCGCGATATCTACCAGACCGCCATGCGCGTGTATGCCGAGCAGGGCTCCGGCAGCCTCATTCGCCAGGCCTTCGTCGATGCGGAAGACGGCTTCATCCAAGTCACGAAGAAGTATTCGGAATTCGCGGAAATCCGCAACGCCGCGGTCGCCAACGGCGAACTGGCCCGGGCCTGGCAATACATGCTGGATGGACAATGGGACGCGGCAGACGAGAACATAAAGCGCGTCCGCGGCAATCCCGAGATCAAGAACGATGAAGTGGAAGCCTTGCGGCGCAAGTTGACCGACCGCCAGGGCGGCACAACCGACCTGGATGCGGCTGAGGCGGCCCTGAAGGAAACCAAGGATCTGGATAAGGCCTCTCGCTGCATGGCGGCCTTCGATCAGATTCCCAATCCACCGGTGGATCTCAAGTCTCGCGCGGAAACGCTGCGCAAGGCCTTGGATGAGGCCGGCCGCACTAAGCAGTTTGACAGCCTGATTGCGCAGGGCGATGATGCCTCCGCCCGCGCGGACCGGCTGATTGATGCGGGTCAGTTTGATCAGGCCTCCGCGGCCCTCTCTGAAATGGCCAAGGCCTACACTGCCGCCAGGGAAGTGACGGACAATCTCGATTCGGCCGCCAAGGCCCAGGCAGCCGAATCGGCCGCTAAATACCTCGAGGCCCGTCGCCGGTACAAACAGGCCCAGGACGATGGAGATCTGGCAGGTCAGGTGGAGGCCTTGGAGTCCGTCGTCGATGCGCGCCCGCAGGATCGCTTCAAAAAAATGCTGGCGCATGCCCAGGCGGCTGAAGCCCTGGACAAAGCGCAGAAAGCGCGGCAGGCCGGCACGGTGAAGGATCTGGAAACCGCGCTGGCGGCCATCGATGAGTCGCTGGGTTACGAAAAAGACGGCCAGGCTGCGGCCTTGCGCGATCAGGTGGCCGAAGAGCTCCGCCGCGCACGGTCGATGGCCGATGGCGATGCGCAGATGACGACCGCCAAGGAAAACGTGGCCGCCAACAAATTTGAACAGGCCAACGGGTCTTTTACCGCCGCCGCGGCGCTGTATCAGCAGGCGATAGATGTCTCCGATGGCGCCGATGGCCAGGACCGTCTGGCCGAGGCGAAAGTGCGCGGCCATCTGGCCGAGGCCTCCATCGCGCGGGCCGCCCAGGACTGGGACGCTGCCTTAGCCGCCTACGACCGTGCGCGGCAGGTCAGGCCCGATGACCAGAATTTCATCCAACTCGCTGACCAGGGCACGACCATGGTGGCCCGCGAGCGGGAGTACTTCAAGTATTTCACCGAGGGCATGGCGGCAATGAAGAACGAGCAATATGCCACGGCCATTCGTCGCTTCGCCCACGCCCAGGAGATTGCCCAGGATTTGGATGTGCCGCACGATCAGGCCGCCGCCAGGCACAATGAGGCCATGTACTTTTACGAGCGCGACAAGGGCGATCAGGCCCGCCAGGGCGGCGATCTGCGAACCGCGCTCCAGCATTACAAGACCGCGCAGAAGCGGATGGATACGGCTGAGATCCGCGAGCGCATCTCCATCGTCGAAGAGGCGATTAAGAAGGGTTGATTTTGGTCAGGTTGTACCGAAAACATGTGGCATGGCCGCATGCGGCACAGCCATATGTGGCATGGCCGTATGTGGCACAGCCGCCCTCGGCTGTGCAGTCAGGAAGCCGATACCCCTCCGGCCAAGTCCTGGTAATTGCACTTCTAGCCATAATCCTCCTGACCGCGATGGTCTTGTTCGTCCTGAATTTTGGCCAGCACATCAACCACCGCGTGGCCTGCCAGAATGCCGCCGATGCCGCCGCCATTTCCGCGGCGACTCAATTGGCGAAATCCTTCAACACCATCGCCGCCGACAACGTGGGGATTGCCCGCGAGCTGGCGCTGGTGGTGGTTTTGGATAGCCAGCCAGTGCACATCGCCGAATCGCTTAAGCAGGCCCAGGCCCTGCACCAGGCCGTGGTGGGCCAACTCTCCCGAGGCGCAGGAGCGGGTGAGCCGCTGGACGCACCCACACAAACGGCGCTGGCGTATCTGCGCGATGAACTGGCCGTCGAGGCCAACCAGCTTTCCGCCGCCAGCGATGCCTTCGCCGCCATCGATGTCCCCAAGTACACGCAGTACGTCGATCCCAACGCCACTGGCGATCCGCCGCACGGCGCCTTCTGGCGAGCCGCAAGGGACCTGGCGCGCCTGAGCGACTCCACCCTAGAGTCCGCCCCCGCGGCCGCGCAAATGAACGCGTATGATTACGGCCGCGCGAGCCAGGCGGACCAGGCCTTTGCCATTCCCATCCTGCCGGCGTTTCCAGTGGTGAAGGCCCAGTGGGGGGACTGGCATAAAGATCCGAATCATCTGATGTCCCTCTTGGTAAATGGCTGGCTGCCGGAAAATGCGTTTGAGCCCAATGTGCGTGCTGCTCTCGCGGATCCCGAGCCGTATTCCAATGATCAAATAAAAGCATTAGTCCTTCACAGCGGCCCCTTTGCCAAACTGTTTGAGCTCTATCCCAGTATCAACGGTTCCTGGCGATCGACGGATCTGGGGGCGGTAAATGGTGAAGCGCCGGCCGCGCCACCGTCGATCTACGATGCCGGCGGCTGGTATCCGCCCCAATACACGCCGCCCGCCGCGTCGCACGAAGTGACCGGATATCGCGCCCGCGGGCCCGTGAATTGGATGCAGGAACAGATTTGGAGTTTCTGGTTTTATGGGCGCTCAGGCACAGGCGCCCTGAAGTATTCCCTGCCTCACCAGTTCAGCCAGCCGGGTCCGCGGCTGCTGTATCGGCAACTGGAGTCGGCCAAGCTGAAATACATGTTCGACCCCAATCTAATGGGTACAGGAGATTCGCAGCTTCTCAATTATCACGTGCAGCAATGGGAGTCGAATTTCACCGCCGCGCGCCAGCGGGCGGAAGTTGTGGGGGATATGTGTGAGCAGACGGTGCATTTTCGCATGACCGTCTTCAGCGATCACGCGCAATTGATGCGGGCATCGCCGCCGATGCCGTGAATCCCGCGTACGGCACGTTTAGCGACCCGAACCAGATCATCGAGCGCGGCTGGCGCAATCGCGACAAGGAGAGCATCCCCAATCCGCCCCTTACAATCGTGGTCGCCATCAAGCCGATTAACGCGCTTGCCGGCGTGCCGGATTCCATTACGCTGCGTGTGAACGTCTCTGTGACTAAGCCCTGGCAGCGCATCGCCCAGGACATCTGGGAGGTGCAGATATCCCCCGATGAATTCAAGCAGAAGCTGGAGCAGATGAAAAGTAGTGGGCAGGTTTGGAGAGCGCTCAAGCGGCAACTACAGGCGATGGACCCCAACTTGCCGCTCTCTCAGCCGTTTGATTTTGACATGGATTACAAGACGCCGCCCTACCTGGTGATGCGCGATGTCTTTGCCGGCGCGGATTTTGGACCGACGGCGCCCATTCGCAACCCGGCCAATTTCACCGCGGCGGATGTCCCCAATCTGCCCGTGGCATATCTCCTGGATAGAGCCCAAGGCGATTATGTTTTGAATGACCCGAAGAATAACCCGCAGGATGCGAATCATGATGATGGCGTGCGGCGCACGCAATTCAGCCTGCTGGGCGTGGCCCGCCGCAGCGCAAGAGCCGCGGCCTGGGCCGGCCGCTTCGGCTCGGGCAGTCCGGATGGCCAAATGACCGGAATTGCCCAGGCCGAGGTTTTCAACCCGACAAGTTGGGATCTGTGGACGCAGGACTGGCACGCGCAGCTCGTGCCCGTGACGAATCTAGGGGAGTGGATGGCCCGCCTTCGCGAGCGCGCTTCAGGAGATGCTGCTGCCTCGGCTCGCGTCAGCGAAGTCGATCTGGATGCGGCGGTCGACTACCTCCAGCAGGTTTTAACGCTGGATGATCCCAACGACTCGTTGATAAGACACTGATTTTGAAAATGAAATCTCAATATAAACAAAACACTGTTCCGGGGTGCCACGGCTGCGTCGTTTGCAGCCGTGCGCCGTGCGAAACAAGAGAGCTGGAGTCACGCTGGAACCCGCGGGACCCTGTGCTTTCCAGGTTGTCTTGCGCACGGCCGCAAAAAGCGCAGCCGTGGCACCAAAGATTTGGGATTTGGAATTTGAGATTTGGGATTTGCCGCCGCAGGGCGGCTGGCACTGCCATGACCGAATTCGCCTTGGCCCTACCAATTCTGTCCCTGATACTGGCACTGCTGCTTTTCATGGGCTGGTCCATGATGCGCCAGCAGCACGTGGTCGCTGCCGGCCGCTACGCCCTGTGGAACCACTTTGACAACTCTGCCGCCCTCGACGGCGCGGCGGTTAACGCGCGCCTCTTCAAAAGCTCGGCAAAAACCTCCAACATCACCAGCGGCGCCTTTCAAAGTGATGGAATGAAGAATTGGGTGGATTCCGCCACGCAGAACCAGGTGGGGGCACTGGCGAATGGACTATTCATGCAAAGCTGGCCCGGCGGCCAGAGAATCACGCTGGAGATGACCTTCCCCGCCCCGATCCGCATCGACAGCCGCTTCGGCAATGACTTCAAGATTAGCTTTGCCCGCGATGGATCTTCCTGGGTGAAAAGTCAGGCCCAGCCCTGGCGTGTGCTGCTGGAGCAGTATTACCCGGATTTGGATGATGCACTGGCCGCCGCGCCGGCGGATGGCCAGCCGGTGGCGAGTTTATTTCGGAGCCTGTATTCGGCAACCTGGTAAAGTCAACACCACCATATGTTGTGGTAGGTGGTACTACATGTTGTTGGGGCCACGCAGCGAGTTTGCGCGACTGTAAACCGTTTACAGTCGCGCGAACTAAGCTGGCCCCTGAACATCGACTGGTCGAATTGACCAGCCGAATCGCAGCTGCGGAATTTCCGCACCTGCACTTGCGCTGCGGACGCTAGGTCCTTTGTTTGCTTGAATCGCCGCGGCCAAAACGTCAAGATGAGGCTGCTTTAAACGGAGACAGCTATGGCTCAGGAAGACGCCGGTCGCCAAAGCACGCGGCTGCTCATCATCGCCTGCCTGCTGGCGGTCGTTTTCATCGTGCTTTACAACGTCCAGCGCTGGTACGAGAACCACCAGCGGGAGGCCAGCCAGGTCGGCCTGGTCCTGGTCACGCAGGAGCTGGCCCCCGGCGCCCTGTTGCGCAGCGATAACGTCCGCGAGATCCTCATCCCCGGCGATGTGGCCGGGGATCTCAAAGGTTTTCACACCTGGGGTAAGGATCAGCGTTTCGTCCTGAACACGACCACTGTGACGCGCGCGGTGGCCACCAACAGCCTGCTCAGATTGGCCGATACATCGCCGGTGGCCGCCGAGGAGGATGACCCCAGCATCTATTGCAAGAAGGGCTGGCGGATTCTGCCCCTCCAGGTGGACAGCGAAAGCGTGCCCGCCGCCTACATGCGGCGCGGCAGCCGCGTGGATATGTACGCCGTGCTTTCGGGCACCGGCAAGCCGGCTCAAATGGAACTTGTGATCGAGTACCTGGAAGTGATGGGCGTGGACCGCCAGGTGGAAGTAGATCCGCAGCGCGGCAGTTTCCGCAACATAATCGTGCAGGTGCCCGAGGACCTGGTCGCCAAACTGCTGGAAGTGAAACGCCGCGCACAGAAGATCACGCTGGTCATTCGCCGCCTCAACGAGCGAAACGTTTCATTGAAATATCCTTACGATCGCACGGACCCCAACCAGGGCGGCACGATCGCTGAGCCCGTGCGTGATGAAATCTCCCGGCCGATTGGTGCGGCCGTGCCTGTAGGCGCCAGTGGCACATGAGCAATTTTTTCCCCGGCAGGATAAACAAAGCATAAGGATGGATGCGTGGAGATCTGGGTCTACAACCCATATACCGACAAGCGCCAGATCGTTCAGGCGCCGGATGATCGCATTGAGATCGGCCGCGACTCCACCTGCCACATCTGTCTCCAGAGCCCGTTCATAAGTCGCAACCACGCCCGCATCATCCGCGAGGATGGCCACTATTTCGTGGAGAGCCTGGGACTCAATGGCGCCGTCGTCGCGAATCGGTCGCTGGCCCTGCACGAGCGGGCGAAAGTGGATGTGGGCGATGAAATTCGCGTCGGTGAGTTCAGCCTGTACTTGATGACCAGCCAGGGCCGCGCGGGCCGCCGCCACGAGCGGCAGGTCTCCGTGCGCAAGCGGATCGTGGCCTTGGAGCAGGAAATTCACGCCAAACTTTTGGAGCGGTTGAATCTCCGCGCCACCGGTGGCGATCTTTCGCGCGATGATGCCCAGCACGTGGGCTTGATCCGCAAGCACCTGGATGAAATCGTGGCCGCGCATCTGGAGAAGGTGGATGAGGAGATGGGCAAGAACCTCATCCGCGAATTCATCTGGCGACAACTGCTGGCGGAAATCACCCGCCGCTGCACGGGCAAGATGCTGTACGGCTACGGCTTTGAAGACACCGAGGTGCTGGACAGCCGTCTGGAGGGCGGCGCTTCGCCGCATGGTGACGGAGCTGATTTCGCAGCTCCACCTGGCACTGGGCCCATCCACGCTGCACGAAGATGTGGCCGCGGCGGAAAAATCCTTCGACAAGCGATTAATAAATCTGGCCAAGCAGATCTCGCCGGAACTGGCCCGCTACTTCATCCGCCGCATGCTGCACAAGGAAGTGGAGGATGTGGTGCTGGGCTACGGTCCCTTGCAGGACCTGCTGGATATGCCCAACGTCAACGAAATCATGGTCGTGGGCAAGGACCGCATCTATCTGGAAAAGGACGGCATCCTCCAGGACACCGGGCGAAGCTTCTTCAGCGACGAGGTCGTGCAGAACATCATCGAGCGGATCATCACGCCGGTGGGCCGGCGCATCGACCGCTCCACGCCGCTGGTCGATGCCCGCCTGCCCGATGGTTCCCGCGTCAACGCCATCATCAACCCGCTGAGCCTATCGGGGCCGACGCTGACGATCCGCAAGTTCTCGCGCATTCCCTTCACCATCGACGACCTGGTGGAGCGCGGCACGCTGACGCTCAACACCGCCGCGTTCTGCAAGGCGTGCGTGCTGGGGCGGAAGAACATCCTCATCTCCGGCGGCACGGGCAGCGGCAAGACCACCACGCTCAACGTGCTGGCCGGTTTCATCGCTAACCGACGAGCGCATCGTCACCATCGAGGACTCCGCCGAACTGCAACTGCCGCAGGAGCACGTGGTGCGGCTGGAAACGCGGCCGGCCAACGTCGAAGGCAACGGCGCGTACACCATCCGCGACCTGGTGCGCAACGCCCTGCGCATGCGGCCGGACCGGCTCATCGTCGGCGAGTGCCGCGGGCCAGAGGCGCTGGACATGCTCCAGGCCATGAACACCGGCCACGACGGCTCGCTCACCACCATCCACGCCAATAACCCCGTGGACACGATGATGCGGCTGGAGACGATGGTGCTCATGGCCGTGGATATGCCCGTCCGCGCCATCCGCGAGCAGATCGTCGCGGCTATCGACCTGGTGATCCAGATCGCCCGCGCGGCCGATGGCCGGCGGCGCATCACGCACATCTCCGAGGTGCGCGGCATCGATCCGGTCGGCGGGCAGATCGTCATCGAAGATATCTTCCGCCTGCCCAGCGATAGTGCGGATGCCAAGCTGCGGCACACAGGCTACATACCCGTTTTTGTGGAGGAGTTGATTGATAAGGGACTGCTCGATCTGGGAGTGCTGATTTAGAAACAGGGTCAAACCAGGCAACCCGTTAATCGGTTAACTGGTTAATCGGTTAATTGGAGGGAGCAGGACGTGATTCTTGCAGTTTCCAGTTAACCGGTTAACCAGTTAACAAGCGAAGGAAGAGAAGGAACGGTTGGCAGCTTGTCACCTGAAGCATTAAATATCTTGACCAACCTCTCCCTGGCCCTGGCCGTCTTTCTCGGCGTGTACGCCGGCTGGCGGCCGCTGGGGACGTGGATATTGAAGCAGGAGCGGATCTACGGGCACATTCTCCGCACCGGCCTCTTGCTGGATATCCGCCCGCGCTCGGCCACCATCTTCGGCATTGGCTGCGTTTTTGCAGGCGCAGTCATCGGCTACGTCTTCATACACGATCCCCTGTCGCTGCTGGCCGGCGGTGTACTGGGCGCGGCGATTCCCATGCTCACGCTGCGGTTTTTGCGGCGGCATAGACTTTCCAAACTGGAAGATCAACTGGTCGATGCGGTGGGGGCGCTGGCCAGCGGTGTGCGCGCGGGCCTCAACCTGGTGCAGGCCTTCGAACTGGTGGCGCAAGAACCTGCCGGTGCCGGTGAGCCAGGAATTCGCCCACATGCTGCGCGAGTACGAGTACGGCGTGCCGGTCGAGGCGGCCATGAACAATACGGCGGAGCGTCTGGACCTGCCCAACTACCGATTGCTCTTTGCGGCATTGGCCACACACCGCCAGCGCGGCGGCGATTTAGGCTCCACACTCGACCGCATCGCCGAATCCATCCGCGAAATTCAGCGGTTGGAGAAGCGCGTCGAGACATTAACCGCCCAGGGCCGCGCGGCGGCACGCTGGATGGCTTGCATTACGCCGATCATCCTGGCCATCCTGTATTTCATTGACCCACGCGGCGTCACCATGCTTTTCACCGATGATCTGGGCCGACTGATGCTGGCCGGAATCGTCGTGATGAATGTCATCGGGTTCCTGTGGATCAAACGAATCGTCTCGATCGATATTTGAGCGTTTTATTCTGATGGAACCGCAAACAGTTACAAATCTTCTTGCCTGGGCCACCAGCCTCGCCGGTGGTGCGACCATCGCCCTGGCGGTGGTGGCGCTGTTTGGCCACGGCGGCCATGCGCAGGTGAGCGCCCAGCGGAGATTCACCGTCGCCGCCGGCCATGCCGACCGGCAGACGGTTTTCGAATCGCCCCTGCTTTCGCCGTTGATGTGGCTTTTGGTGCGGTTGATGGAAGCGTTGAATCTGCCGCGCGCGAAGCAGCGATTGCACGAGGTGCTCATCTGTGCGGGCAGTCCCAGGTTCTACACCGCCGAAGAATACCTGGCGCTGGCGGCCCTGTGGGGGATCGGGCGGGTTTGGCGCTGGGGCTATTGAATTTGCCGCTGGCCGGCCGCTTCAGCATGCCTTTGGCCCTGCTCGGTTTGGCGCTGGGCTTTTCGTCCGTCGTGTACCACATCCACGATGTCGCGCGGCGGCGGCTCAAGATCATCAGCCGCCGCGTGCCCTATACGCTGGACCTGGTGGCCCTGGCCATGGGCGCCGGCAGTTCCTTCGCCGAGGCCGTGCGCACCGTCTGCCGCGAAGCGCCGGCCGACCCGATGAACGCGGAGCTTTCCACCGTGCTGGCGGAAATGGAGCTGGGCACCACGCGGCGGCAGGCGTTGAAGAATTTAGCCCAGCGCGTGCCGCTGCAATCCCTACGCTCCATCGTGGCCAGCGTCGTCCAGGCGGAGGAACTGGGCACGCCCCTGGCCGATGTGCTGCGCGACCAGTCGGCGCTGCTGCGGCTGCACCGCAGCGTCCGCGCGGAAAAAATGGCCGCCATCGCCTCGGTGCGCATACTGCTGCCCAACGTGCTCATTCTCATCAGCGTGGTTCTGGTTGTATTCGCACCGCTGATCATCCGCGCGATACGCGGGGAGCTGTTTTAGCCAATGCCTATCGCTCAAAACGCACAACTGATCGTGGTGGCCGGCCCCGATGACGGCCGCCGCTTCGAGCTTAACGGCGGATCCTTCACGCTGGGCCGCTCCGCCACCTGCCAGATCGCGCTGTCCGAGGAATACATTTCCCGTGAACATGCGCGGCTGTCCCTGGGCAACGATGGCATCGTGCTGGAAGTCCTAAGTTCCAATGGCCTGTCTATCGGTGGGCGAAAATACAAACGCGGCAAGGAAATAGTCCTGGCCGCAGGCGATGTGATCGAACTGGGTGCGGATACCAAGATGCTTTTCATCGATCGCGGCGGCGATGCGCAGGCCGCGTTGGCGAACTGGCAGGCGGAGCATCGCGACCAGCAAATCCAGGCCATCAAGGAATCGGCAAAAGTGCAGGCGCATGGTGCCGCCGCAAAACAGGCGAGCCCGCGCATCAGAGGGCTGAAGGTGTGGCCGTGACCGCGCGAGCGCCGCGCCAGACTGGCAGGGGACAAGCCGGCCGCTGATGGGCCGCCTATCCGTCCGCGGCGGCGAAAACTCATGATCGGTCTGGCGATTTACGGCGTGGGGCTTTTGGCCCTGGTGCTGGCCCTGGCTCTTGCCCCATCAGCGACAGCCAAAGGCGCGCAGCGGCCGCCGGTACTAAGCCGCGAGCAGATTTCCTCCATGCTCACCGAGGAAGTTAAGGGCGTGAACGTGGATTCACAAAAGGCCCTGGCCGAACTGGAAGCCGCCCGGGACAGTTTTACCCGTACCAGCGTATCTGGCCGCTACAACTGCCTCCGGCACTACCGCTTTTACAAGGCCTACAGCGGACGTTTCGCCTTCGAGGACCCCGCCGACCAGGCTCGCTATGAGGAGGCGCTCGAGCAGCCTGCTGGATGAGCTTGTGCCCATCTACACGACCGCCTGCAACGACAGCGCCCAGGAGCGTTGGCACACCGCGCAGGAGGGTTTTAAGAAGGCCCTGCAACTGGTAGATGACCAGACCAACTCCTTCAACATCAACGTGCAGAAGCATCTGGCCTACGCGCGCGGCCGCGCCGCCGAGGAGCGTAGGAGCAAGAGCCCGCTCTTTGGCGGGTGATGCAGGCCCGGGAAAGCCATCCCGGGGTGCCACGGCTGCGACCCCTCTCCCTCTTACGGGAGAGGGTGGCCCGCAGGGCCGGGTGAGGGTTCTTGCAGCCGTGCGCCGGAATCTTCAAGGGGAATAAAAGTCTCACCGGAAACCTGAGAGACTTACTTTCCCATGTCCGCACAGCGCACGGGTGCAGACGACGCACCCGTGGCACCATTCGTCATTGATTTATGTTCTACTTTCGCGCTCGCGCGCTCGACTTGGCGCTGCGGCTCGAGCTGCGGCTGGAGCTCTTTCTGCTGGTGGCCCGAGGACGCGGCTTGGCCCTGAAGATATCGCCCTTGACGTGCACGGGCCGCGAGCCCAGTTGATTCAAAACTTTCCGCGCATCCGGCGAATCGGCGACCAGGCGGCCCTTTTCTTCGTGGGCTATGTCCTTGCTGATCAGCCAACTGGCGGTTTCCCAGCTTCCGTCAGGTCGCTGGCCGGCCCTGCGCTCGATGCCGCCGGGCTTGCCCACATCCTGCGTGCGGAAGATTTTGAACTGGCTGCGGGGCATTACCTCCACGTGGTAATACCCGCCGCCGCCCTTAGCGCCGGGGGCCGCGCGGCGGGAGCTTCTGGCGCTGCTGGAGGCGGTGGATTTGGCTCGCGATGCCTTGGCGCGACTGCGGGAGGAAGAGGAAGCTTTCGACCGCGCTGACTGGGCTTTCTTCACGTTCTTCCTGGCCGTTGCACGCTGCTTGGTGGTTGCCATAAAGGATTCCTAACTGGAGGTAACTGCCTCAGGACCGGCGGGAGGACCGCGACCGGCTGGAGACACGCGTGCTGCGGGATGAACGTGAGCGGGCCGGCGAGCCGCGGCTGGATCTGCCGCGCCTGGACGCCTGCGCTTTTCGGATGTTTCGCTTGGATGCTGCTCTTTGCTTCTGCGTACGCATAAAAGACTCCTAAAAATTACGCGCTCTTGCGCTGCTTGAAATACTGCACCTCGCGCTCATGCTTCTGCGCAGCCTCGAGCGTGTCGAACGTGCCAAGATTACGACGCTTTCCCGTAGCGGGATTCACCTTGCGCGAGTACAGGCGGTACTTGCCTGATTTCAGTTTTCTGATCATGTTCGTTCCGTACAAAAAAAATCTTTGCAGTGCTCACGCCTGGAGATTCTTTCCGCTTAATTCTAGTCGCGACATAGTGCGCTGTGACCGCGCGCGGCCGTCGCCTGGTCAAATGCGCGGCTGTGCGCTTCCTCCGGCGCGGCCATGCGCGTATCATTTCAGAATCATGAATATTCGCAGCGAATTGGAAAAACGTATCTCCGCGGCAATCACCGCGGCGGCCGGCGCGGCGCAGCCGTTACCCGCCATAGTCGCCCCGTCGGCCAAGGCGGAATTCGGCGATTACCAGGCCAACGGCGTGATGGCCGCGGCCAAGGCCGCCAAAATGAATCCACGTGCCCTGGCCGGCGAGGTGCTCAAGCGGCTGGACGTATCGGACCTGGCCGAGAAAATGGAGATCGCCGGCCCGGGCTTTTTGAATATCACGCTGCGCACGGACCTGCTGGCGCAATTGGCCACGCAGGCGGCGGATGATCCGCGCCTGGGCGTCGCGCCGGCCAAAGAGCCCCAGAAGATCGTCGTCGATTATTCCGCGCCCAATCTGGCCAAGGAGATGCACGTGGGGCATCTCCGCAGCACGATCATCGGCGACAGCCTGGTGCGCGTGCTGGATTTTCTGGGCCACCATGTCATCCGCCAGAACCACGTGGGCGACTGGGGCACGCAGTTCGGCATGCTGCTGGCGCACATGGATGATATCGCGGCAGATGCCGTGGATACCGAACTGTCCGACCTGGAGGACTTTTACCGCCAGGCGAAAAAGCGTTTCGACGAGAATGCGGATTTCGCCGACAAAGCGCGGCAGTACGTTGTACGCCTGCAAGGCGGAGACAAGAATTGCCGCCGCGCGTGGGAGAAGTTTCTCGAAATCTCGCTGGGTCACTGCGAGCAGGTCTACGCGCGGCTGGGCGTGCTCTTAACGCGGGGGGATGTGCGCGGCGAGAGTTCCTATAACGATGACCTTCCCGCGGTGGTGGAGGATCTGCGGCAAAAGGGCATGCTTAAGGAATCGCAGGGCGCGCTGTGCGTTTTTCTCGACCAGTTCAAGGGCGAGGATGGCGAGCCGCTGCCCATGATCGTGCAGAAAACCGGCGGCGGTTACCTGTACGCCACGACCGACCTGGCGGCCCTGCGCTATCGCGTGAATGTCCTGCACTCAGACCGCATCCTGTACGTGATCGACCATCGCCAGTCGCTGCACCTCCAGCAGCTTTTCGCCGTGGCCCGCGCGGCGGGTTTTGCGCCGCCGCAGCTACAGCTTGAACATGTGGCCTTCGGCACGATGCTGGGGGAGGATGGCCGGCCCTTCCGCACGCGCGCCGGCGGCACGGTGAAACTGATCGAGCTGTTGGATGAGGCTGAATCGCGGGCCATGGATGTGGTGCGTGCCAAGACGCCGGAGATCGAGCAGGATGTCGCCGCGCGGATTGCTCACGTGGTGGGCACAGGGGCGATGAAGTACGCGGACCTTTCCATGGACCGCATCAGCGATTACAAATTCTCCTTCGACAAGATGCTCTCGCTGGCCGGCAACACCGCCCCCTACATGCAGTACGCCTATGCCCGCGTGCGGTCCATCTTCCGCAAGGGTAGCGAGGATGCCAGTGCCATTGCCCCGGTGCCTATTGCGCTTGGCGAGCCGGCCGAGCGCGAACTGGCCAAAAAGCTCCTGCGCCTGGAGGAGATTCTTGAGTCCGTCGCGGTCGAATGTAAGCCCAACATTCTAACGGCCTATCTTTATGACGTGGCCGGCGCGTTCACGACCTTCTATGAGAATTGCCCGGTGCTAAAGGCCGCACCGGATGTGCGGGCTTCGCGGTTGCGGCTATGCGATTTGACGGCGCGGACGATAGAGGTGGGGCTGGGGCTACTGGGCATCGAGGTTGTCGAGCAGATGTAGAAGGACTGGAGGCTGTAGGCTGTAGGCTGGAGGTACGGCAAGAACAACCGTCTCTTCTTGCAGTTTCTCCAGCCTCCGGTCTCCAGCCAGCTATTTAAAGCAGCTCCGCATCGAGCCGCTCAGGCCCCATCTCATCGGCCAGCTTTCGCGCGGCAATCGCCTGGTCAATGTGATCCGTTGAGCGGGCGCCGCACAGGACGGTCGTCACCAGCGGCCGGCTCATCACCCAGGCAATAGCCAGGCGCGGCGGCGGCACACCAAGCTTCTCAGCGACCGTGCGGATCTTTTCCACCATCGCAAAACCCTGCTCGCTAAAATAGTGCCGCTTATGGCCGGGCTTGATGTCAAAGCGGCTGCCGGCCGGAATCACATCGCCCTTGCCGTATTTGCCCGTGAGGAATCCTGCGGCCAGCGGCGAATAGCTCATTACTCCCACGTCGAGCTCTTTGCACACCGGCAGCAACATCTGCTCAATATCGCGGCGGACAAGGTTGTACATCGGTTGCACGGAAGCCATGACCGGCCAGCCGTGGCCGCGCTGGAAATTCACCGTCATTGTGAGCTGTTCGCCGTTGTAATTGCAGCAGGCCGGCGCCCTCACCCGCCCTCGCTCGATCTGGGACTGGAGGCTTCCCAGGGTTTCCTCCAGCGGCGTCTCAGAATCGAAAGAATGATACTGGTAAAGATCAACGTAATCTGTTTGTAACCGCTCCAGGCTCTTGGTGAAGGCCTCCTCGACGGCGACAGCCGTCTGCGGCTTGTTCCACTTGGTGGCCAGCACCACCTTATCTCGCGCTTGCGCGAGGTGATCCAGTTGCCGATAACGGTTTCGCCCGCGCCGGCGGCGTAACTTTCCGCCGTGTCCAAAAGCGTGATGCCATGCTCGACGGCGTAGTCCAGGACCTTGAACGACTCATCCTGGTCGATCTCGCGCCCGAAGGTCACGCAACCCAGGCCGACGGCGCTGACGCTGACATCGCTTTGTCCAAGCCGGCGGTATTCCACATGGCCTCTGTGTTAGAAACGGCTCAAAAGACTGCTGAAAAGATTTACCACAAAGTACACAAAGAGAAAACAGAAAGGACACAAAGAAAGAAATAGGTCTTCTTTGTGTCCTTTGTGATTCTTTGTGCTCTTTGTGGTTATCCCTGCTCGCCCGCTCTAATCAGAACGGGTGATAGTGCGGCAGGGCGTTCAGCCAGGCTTCCTTCGGCCCGCCGTCCGCCTTGGCCAGTTCGGGCCAGGCGGCCTTGCGGCCGGCCTGGGCCGAATCGATGTACTTGCGGATTTCCACCGCGATTTCCTTGACAGAGATATTCGCATCCCGGCCCTTCAGCAGCACGTCGAAGCCCGTGCCCACGACGACCGCGCCGGCGGCAAAGGTCTTTTCGATGACGCCGGGCACCTGCCCGCCGGAGACGAAGATCGGGCAGTAGCCGAACTGCGCCTCGCCACGACACTTGGCGATGAAGTCCAGGTCGCCGGTGAGCTTCTGCCAGTGCGCGCCCGCCTCGGTCTGGATCAGGCATTCGCGAGTGGTGGAGGCCGTGGGAATGACCAGGTGCGTCTTGGACCACTTGGCGATGGATTTTTCGCTCCAGCCCAGCATGGAGATGAAGCCGTCCACGCCGATCTCGGCGATCTCATCCAGCGTCATGAGCTGCTTGTGTACGCGGCGGCGGGCCTTGATGATCTTGTCGCTGTCGATGGTCGAGCCGACGATGAGGAACAGGTCCGGGTAATTCTTGCGCACCCAGGGGATCATCTCGCGGGCATCCGCCTTGCGCAGCGTGTACTCGATGGCCTTGCAGCCGGCCTCCACGCACGCTTCCACCTGCTTTTTGGAGTCGAAGGGGTCGCGGCAGAAGATCGGCACAAAGGACTGCTCGTGAATGGTCCGGTACGCATCGAACAAACGGCTCATGATTTTGCTCCTGTAAACGCCGCCGCTGCCGGACATCCAACCGGCTGTGGCGGTAGATGGGTATCGTAAAACGATCCGATTCGTCGGTCAAGGATGGTTGTCCGTCAATTAGCCAAGAGCGGGGATGGACCATGTAGCCAGGATCTAATTGACTAGTCGCGACCTGCGGCTCCCATTCGCACTTCAACCGTCATCAGGCACGTCCGCCCCTCCTGCGCGGCCGTCCAGACCAGATACGGCGTGTCCGTGTGCCGATAGGCCTGATCCCATCGCTTAAAAAGCAACAGCCCGTCATCACTGAGGCCCGGCTGCGCCACGTCTTGGCGAAGCTTTTCCAGCGGCTGCTCGTCGGCGAGACTTACCGCAGCGGCCTTGCCGCCGGCCAACGCGGGAATGGGTGCAAAACGGTCGCCCAATATGAAGAAGCTTTGCGGAATATCCTTCTGCGCCATCAGAATGATCTGGCCTTTGGCCTGGCCAGAGGCGGCCAGAACTTTTGGAGGAGCGGGGGCAGCCTCGTTTGGCGCGGCCGCGCCGGCCAGAAGATAAACCTGCCCCGCCTCCAAATGTATACGGGAGAGATTCTGTACGTTGCTTGGCGGCGCGGCCGTTACGGACGGCTCCGTGGCCGTTACCTTTTCTGGCCGCGCGACCGGCACGCGGCTGCGAACGTTTGCCATCGGCTGAGCGGCCGCGGTTTTGCGCAGGAGGCTGCTGTCGCGCAGGAATGAAGTCTCATCGCGATACACGGCGCCATCAATTCGATATTGCCCGCGAATGTTTCGCTCCGCCGCGAAGCGAGGCGCAAGATGGATTCGCGCAGCACGCGGCCGTTGGCATCGCTCATGACAATCTGGCCGCCATTGGTTTCGATGGCCGCCGCGGAAGGACTTTTTACCAGAAAGAACAGTAATGCCGCCCCGCCTGCTGCGCAGGCTAAAACCCACATGATGCGCATGGCTCGCCACGGCGCAAGCAGTGCGAAGGCGGCGAGAATCACCACGGCCGCCAGGGCGATCAATCCCTGGTAGAGGGCAGACGTCGGCCATTTCGGTGCGGGCGCTACGGCGCTACAGGCCGCGGGATGGACCGTTCTGGCGGCGGTAACCAGCTCCGCCGGCCAGTCGATGGGCACAGTCAGTTCCGCCAGGGGCGTCGACATTTTGGCCGCCGGGCCTATGCCAAAGCCGCTCGAATCGAACAGCCGGAGTCTATATTCCTCGTGGGCGCGCACGGCGGGGAGTCTGAGCCGATGCCGCGTAATGCTCCTGGCCGGGGCGGACAGGTCCAGCCCAACGGTGGGGCCGCCGCGGACGAGTTGGAGTGTAGCCGCGCGGATGGGGGTGGAAAGGCCGTTGTCTATTTCGAGGATGGCCGGTGCAAAAGGTCCCTGAAAGGATTGGTCCTTGGCGGGCTCAAGGATTGCCCTGACCGGCGCTGTTCTTGTGGCTGGCTGCAGCTGCCGCAATAAGGGCAATCGCCACGAGGACGGCTGCGCATATTTGGATCTGCGCATCATGACAGAATTGTGCCCCCTTCCAATTGATATTGCAAATTGCCAATTGCCAATTGCGAATTGACTGCCGGAACTCCGGGCAGTCTGACAATGACGAGCCATGGTTTTTCCGGCCTTTTTCTTCAATTGGCAATTCGCAATTTGCAATCGGCAATTCATTCATCAGCTGCTGATCTTTCGAAATAGTGGAGAGCCTGCCGCGGCGGTGAGGGGTTGTGTTGGGGATATAATCCTATGTCCGCATTGCATCATGCACGTTTATTTGGAGTGGAGGAGAATTATGCTTTCCGAAGAATTTGCAGATTCATTGTTCGACCAGTCAGATTCCGCGGCTTCAGCGGTGGGGGCTTCGGCGGGGGCCATGGCCGCGGCGGCCGATGAAACCGTTATAGAGCTGGAGGTTGTCGCACCGCCGCCGCAGGAGAAATCCGCGCGAAAGACGGGCACCACTTACGTGGCGATGCAAGTTCAGTCGGCCTCATTTTTGACGCCTGCGGAGCTGGAGGAGTTTCGCGAGCTGCTGCTGAAAAAGCGGCGCGAAATTCTGGCAAACATCGGCCATCTCCACGGCGCGGCCGCCGAGGCGAAGGTCAAGGATCAGATTCGCGTGGATGATGTCGAGTCGGCATTTGATAACGTCGTGGCCGAGATCGGCCTGGGCCTTTTAAGCACCGAAGAGGAGCAGCTCCGCCAGATCAACGAGGCCCTAAGTCGACTGGCTGATGGCACCTATGGCCTGTGCGCCGCGGCCGATCACGCCATCTCCACCGCGCGGCTGCGGGCTCTGCCCTGGGCCCGCTACTGCATCGAACACGCCCGCAGCCACGAGCAGACGCAACGACGCGGAGCGGCCTGAACGATTGCCAGTTGCCAGTTGTAACTTGATGGTGGGAAACGTTTTTCACATCCATCAGTAATCTCGGAAAAATCCGTGCAAGGTGCGCAGCGAGTTCAGGGTAACAGTTAATCTGGGTAAGATAGGTAAACTGAGTAAGATCTGAGACGCTTCTGCCACACACCTGGTCTCCTTGGCCCCCTTGGCCTCCTTTAAAGAATTCCTTAGGAAACTTGTGCAGTTTTAAAGGAGACCAAGCTCAGACTGCTTGGTCTTCTTGGCCTCCTTTGAAAGATTCCTAATAAGGAAGGTTCTCGCCCGCCCTTTCACCTCGGCAAGTCCTCCGGTATCGTTAACGGGCTTGGGTTTTGTGACAAAGACGATCACTTGGAAGTAGCCTTGGTTCGCGAAACGAAAAAAGTGGTTGTCGTGGCGGCCGCGCTGATGGTCATCGGCGTGGGCACGGCGGCGCTGCGCGCATGGCTAGGGCAAGCATCAGCCACTAAAGGCGACGCATCGTGGCTGGCCGTGCTGGATTTAGCGCGTCTGCCGGCGCAGGCCCAAAAAAGCCTGGCCATTCTGCTGCTATTGCCGTTGGGGGCGCTGGTGGCGGCCCTGGTGCGGAACGTGGTCGGCATCGCCACGTTCGGCACGTTTGCGCCCGTGCTACTGGGCGTGAGCTTCGCCTACTGCGACCCCTGGACCGGCGCGGCGGTTTTCGCGGCCGTCATGCTGGCGGGGCTGGGGGGGCGGTGGCTACTGGGGAAATTGCCGCTGCTCATGGTGCCGCGGCTGGGAGTGCTGCTGACGCTTGTCGTGCTGGCGCTGGCCGCGGTGGTGTCAATCCTACATCAGTTTGGCAGCCAGGTGGACCAGTACGCCATCCTGCTGCCATTGGTGGCGGCGACCATGGTCGTAGAGCGGTTCTTCATTTGCCAGGAAGAGGATGGCTCGCGCCTGGCGTGGTCACTCATGCTGGGCACGCTGGCCGTGGCGGCGGCGTGCCTGGGCCTGCTAAAATCGCAAGCGCTAGGGCGGCTCGTTGTGCGGTTCCCCGAATTACTCCTCTGTGTGGCGGCATTGCTGCTATTGGTTGGAAGATATTCAGGTTACCGCCTGTCTGAACTGGTGCGCTTCCGCGACGTGCGCGGCAGTGCAAGGTGGCATGCCCTCACGTTTGAGGTTCAGCCGAAAACGTGTGGGCATGATGCCCCCGGAGAAAGCAAATGATCGCTGGTTGGCGTTTCTGGGCCTGGCCCTGGGAACTGGCGCGCTGCGGCGTGCTGGGGATGAACGCGCGCAACCTCGAACTGCTGACTGAAAACCCGCGGCCTTTGCACCGGCTGGCCGATGACAAAACAGTCACCAAGGAAATCTGCCGGCAGAACGGCATTCCTGTGCCGGCCACCATCGCCATTATCGAACGTTTCGGCCAGTTGCGCGATTTGGCGGCCATCCTGGCCGATCGCCGCGAATTTGTGATCAAGCCCGCCCGCGGCGCCGGCGGGCGGGGCGTCCTGGTCATCGTAGATTGCAAAAACGAAAACTACATCGCTGCCTCCGGTCTACCCATGACCCTCGAAGACCTGCGCGAGCATGCGGCGGCCATTCTTTCCGGCCAGTATTGCGTCACGGGCCAAAACGACAAGGCCATCATCGAGCAGCGCATCGCCGCCCACCCGATCTTTGGGGACCTGGTCGATAGCGGCACGCCGGACTTGCGCATCGTGTTGAAGGAGCATCACCCCTTGGCTGCCATGCTGCGATTGCCGACTACTGGCTCGCGTGGCCGCGCGAATCTGCACCAGGGCGCGGTGGGGGTGGGCATCGATGTCGCAACAGGTCTGACTACGCTGGCGGTGCATCGCGGCCGGCGCGTGGCGGACCATCCGGATAAGCGCAGTGCGCGTGGCCGGAAGGCCGATACCGCACTGGCAGGCGGCGGTAGAGATGGCGGTAAAGCTCAGCCGCGCGATTGGTTTGGGGTATCTGGGCGTGGACATCGTGCTGGACCGGCAGGCAGGGCCGATGGTCCTGGAGGCCAACGCCCGGCCGGGTCTGGCCATACAAATTGCCAATAAATTTGGGCTGAAGTTTCAAACGGCTGAAGTACAATCTTGTATTCGACTCGCCTGGCGAAAAGGAGTAGCGCGGCCCTAAGGCCGCGTGTTTTTCGGAGAGACTGACATGGCGCTGAACTTCGACAAAGCTTCACGGACTTTCTACACGAACCTGCGAGCCACACAGCTTGAGGATGTGGAGAAGCCCAACCTGTACCGGGAAATCTTTCCCTACACGCAGTTCCCCAAGATTCCTTTCTCGGGTGAGCGCGTGCCCACGTTCGTGCCGCAGGAAACCTGGATCACCGACACTACCTTCCGCGACGGCCAGCAGGCCTGCGCGCCCTTCACCGTCAAGCAGACGGTGGACCTGTTTGAGTTCCTGCACCGGCTTTCCGGCCCGACGGGCCTGATCCGCCAGAGCGAGTTCTTCCTGTACTCCAAGAAGGATCGCGAGGCCGTGGAAAAGTGCATGGCGCTGGGCCACGACTTCCCGCAGATCACCGGCTGGATCCGCGCGGTCAAGTCGGACTTCGCCCTGGTCAAGGAAATGGGCCTGAAGGAGACGGGCATTCTGACCTCGTGCAGTGATTATCACATCTTCCTGAAGCTGCGCCGCACGCGGGCGCAGGCCCTGGAGATGTACCTGGATATCGTCAAGGCCGCGCTGGATAACGGGATCGTTCCCCGCTGCCACTTCGAGGACGTCACCCGCGCCGATTTCGACGGCTTCGTGGTGCCCTTCGCGGTGGAGTTGATGAAGCTGGCCGCCGAGTACGACAAGCCCGTGAAGATCCGCATGTGCGACACGCTGGGCTTTGGTGTGCCTTACGTGGGCGCGGATCTGCCGCGCAGCGTGGCCAAGATCACCTATCGCCTGCACCGCCAGGCGGGCGTGCCTTCGGAATGGCTGGAATGGCACGGCCACAACGATTTCCACATGGTGCTGGCCAACGCGGCCACCGCCTGGATGCACGGCTGCGGCGCCTCCAACGGCACGCTGCTGTCCATCGGCGAGCGCACGGGCAACCCGCCCATCGAGGGCCTGGTCGTCCAGCATGCCCAGCTTTGGGGCGAGACGGAAGGCGTGGATTACGGCGCCATCACGGAGATGGCCGACTACTTCCGCAAGGAGATCGGCTACGAAATTCCGCCGCGCTATCCGCTGGTGGGCCGCGATTTCAACGTGACCCGCGCGGGCATCCATGCGGATGGCCTCTTAAAGAGCGAGGAGATTTACAATCCCTTCGATACGGAGCGGATTTTGAACCGCCCGGTCCGCGTAGCCCTCACCGATAAGAGCGGCCTGGCCGGCGTGCAGCACTGGGTGCAGTCGTACTACCAGGTCGACGGCGGCGAGCTGTCCAAGGGCGATGCGCGGCTGAAAAAGATCGCCGAGTGGATCGACCGCCAGTACGAGGATGGCCGCATGGCCGCCATCAGCGATGAAGAAATGGACCAGCGCGTGGCCCAGGAATTCGGCGCGGCGGCCGCGCGACGGCCGGAGACGAAGTAGGAGAGGACGGGCTGTAGACTGTAGGCTGTAGGAACAGCCGGATCAGCACGAGCGTCCTTAACATCAAGGTATGTCTTTATTCCGGATTTTCCGGCCTTTCCTACGGCCTACAGCCTAAACACCTACAGCCTGGAATGTCATGCACCCTCACTACCGCATGTTGTCCACATCTTTTCGGGCGCTGCGCCGGCACAAGATGCGCTCGGCGCTGACCTGCCTGGGCATCGTCGTGGGCATTGGCTCGGTCATCGCCATGGTCGAGATCGGCCGGGGTTCCTCCAAGGCCGTCGAAAGCACCATCTCCGCCATTGGCGCTTGCGTCATCCAGGTCGATCCGGCTCCCGCAATGCGGTTCGGCGTGTCTACGGGCGCAGGCGGGCGAGTTAGCGTAACCCCTGACGATGGTGAGGCCATTCTTCGAGAATGTCCGGCCGTATGCATGGCGGCCCCCAGCGTGGACTGCCACGTGCAGATCGTCTATGGCAACCGCAACTGGATGCCCAACAACGTGCGCGGGGTATCGCCGGAGTACCTGCGGATCCGCAACTGGACGGATCTTACCGAGGGAACGGCCATTACCGACGATGACGTCCGCGCCGCCGCCGCCGTGTGTATGGTCGGCGCCACAGTTGTCCGTGAGCTATTCAAGGGTGTCTCGCCGGTGGGGCAGGAGATCCGCGTCAAGAACGTGGGCATGAAAGTGATTGGCGTGCTTTCGCCAAAAGGCGCCAACATGATGGGTCGTGACGAGGATGACATCGTCATTTGCCCATGGACGACGGTGAAGTTCCGTCTCCAGGGCTCGCGCGACGCCACAGCCGCGGCCTCCGGTGGGGTCTCCAAGGCGATCAACAGCATCGGCAACCTTTACCCCACGGGCCAATGTTCGCCGTACCCGCTCCAGTCAGCGGCACAGGCGGCCAATTTCCCCTTCATCGCCCGCTTCATGGACGTTGACGATATCTTTGTCTCCGCCAACAGCCCGGGTGAAATACCTACGGCCATCAAGCAGATCATCGCGATCATGCGCGAGCGGCACCACCTCACCGACGACCAGCCCGATGATTTCCGCATCCGCGACCTGACCGAAATTTCCAAGACACTGGCGGCCACTAGCGCGCTCATGGGCCGGTTGCTCCTGATCGTGGCCACCATCTCGCTGGTGGTCGGGGGCGTGGGCATCATGAACATCATGCTGGCCTCCGTGACCGAGCGCACGCGCGAAATCGGCCTGCGCATGGCCGTGGGCGCGGCGGCGGGCGATATCCAGCGGCAGTTCCTCACCGAGTCCGTGATGCTGTGCTTTCTGGGCGGCATCGCGGGCGTGGGCGTGGGGCGCGGAGCCTCCGCCATCATCACATCCATCCTGAAATGGCCGACATTGCCCTCGGCGGCCGGCATCGCGGCGGCGCTGGCCGTGGCTGTGTCCATTGGCCTCATCTTCGGCTTCTATCCAGCCTGGAAGGCCTCCAAAATGGACCCCATCGAGGCGCTGAGGCACGAATAGCCTGAGGATACAGGGTACAGGTTGCAGTTTGCAGGAAAGGCAAGAGGTCCCGCTGTACTCTGTGCCATGCATCCTGTACCCTGTACCCTGTACCCTGTGCCCTGTACCCTCTCCTCTTGCCCATCGCCGGTATTGCATGTATCGTTCAGAGATTCGCAGTTGAGATAATTTCGTTGGAAAGGACAGCAGATGGCAGATCGCGATCAGACCCTGCAGCGGCTGTGCCGCAGCGGGATCGTGGCGGTGGTGCGGGCCAAGAGCTCCGACCAGCTAGTCGATGTGGCCAAGGCCATCGCCGCCGGCGGCGTGGACTCAATAGAGATCACCATGACCACGCCCAATGCCCTGGAGGTCATCTCCAAGGTGCGCGGCCAGCTTGGCGACGCCGTCCTTACCGGCGTGGGCAGCGTGCTGGACGGAGAAACCGCCCGCGTGGCCATACTGGCCGGGGCCCAGTTCGTGGTCTCGCCCATTTTTGACACGGCCATCATCGAAATGGCCCACCGCTACGGCCTCCCCTGCGTGGCGGGCGCCTTCACGCCGACTGAAATCCTGAAGGCCACGGCCGCGGGCGCGGACATGGTGAAGGTCTTTCCCGCCGGCCAGCTTGGCCCGGGCTTCTTCAAGGACATTTTGGGGCCGATGCCCCATCTGAAACTCACGCCCACGGGCGGCGTGGACCTGGATACCGCGGCCGCGTTCATCAAGGCCGGCGCCAAGACGCTGGGCGTCGGATCGGCCCTGGTCGCCCCCAAGGCCGTCGCGGCAGGCGATTTCACCACGTTGACCGCCACGGCCAAAAAGTTCGTGCAGATCGTCGCCGACGCCCGGGCCTCCGCCTGAGAAGAGATGACCACAACGCAGACCACACCTCCGGTGAAGTTGGAGCGTTTGGGCCTAAAAAGCCTGTACGGAGCAGCGCTGCTCCTGGTGGGTCTGGAAAAACGCGCGGCCAACCACGACGGCAAGCACCTCGATGGCCTGTGGCTGTACGTGGGCCTTTTAGGGGCCGCCTGGGGCATGGTGCTGGCCATCGCCTGGGAAGTCGCCTGGCGGGTACTGCCGCGCGGCTGGTACATGAATACCAGCCTGCCCTTCATGCCCACGATCGTGGTGGTGGCGCTGATGATGCTTACGCCTTTGCGCCGGCCGATCACGGCCCTGGCCCGCGTGCTGGTCGAAGGCGGCAGCACCGACCGCGGCCTTTTCACCGCGGCCATCGCGGCCATCGTGGCCCTGGGGGTGCTTGGCCTTGGGCCCTGGCGCCGGGAATCCACCTGGCTGCCCATGTGGCTGGCCTGGGTCCGCCCGCTGGAAGAATCGCGCGTGCTGCTGCTGATGCCCATGTGGGGGGCGTGGGCCATGATGGCGGTGACGCATTTTTGCCCCATCGCCCCAAGCGCCATCCCGCTCGCCGCAAGCTACGCCAAAAGACAACCCGTGGCGGCGACCGCCGTCTGGATGGCGATACCGCTGGCCGGCACGCTGTGGGAACTGAATTTCTTGTGGGGCTTCGTGGCCATACCGGCGGCCATGGCCCTGATTTCCGGCAGCGTGGTCAGCGTAATCCTATGCCGCCGGGCGGGCGGTGTGCGGCTGGCCACACTCCGAGCCTGCAACGCCATGACCCAACTGGCGTTTTTGGGCGGCTATTTGATTGCCAAGAGCAACACCTGGTGATTGCGGATTGCGGATTGCGAATTGCGGATTGAAGATTTGCGAATCGATGGTTGATTTGCATTCATCCGGTCGTTTCAATTCGCAATTCGAAATTCGCAATTCGCGACTTAAGAATTCGAAAAAAGGATCCCATGGAAACAAAAGCTGCCAAAGCAACGGCCCTTCTCAACACCGACGTCCCCGGCTATCCCAAGCGTTCGGGCAAGGTGCGTGACATCTACGAGCTGCCTTCGCAGATGCTTATCGTCGCCACCGATCGCATCAGCGCGTTTGACGTCGTGATGGCCAACGGCATTCCCGACAAGGGCCGCGTGCTGACGCAGATCAGCCTGTTCTGGTTCGATAAGCTCATCGATATCGTACCTAACCACATCATCCGCGCGGAGTTGAAGGACCTGCCCGCCGCGTTCCGCAAGAGCGAGTTTGACGGCCGCTTCATGCTGTGCCGCCTGGCCAAGGTTCTGCCGGTGGAGTGCGTGGTGCGCGGCCATATCACGGGCAGCGGCTGGAAGGAATACCAGCAGGTTGGCTCCGTGTGCGGGGTCAAACTGCCCGCGGGCCTCAAGCAGTGCCAGGAATTGCCCGAGCCGATCTTTACGCCCACGACCAAAGCGGAGAAGGGCCACGATGAGGCGATCACATTCGCGGATGTGGTCGAAACCGTGGGCGAGATGGCTGCGCGGCAATTACGCGATCTTTCCATCAAGCTCTACACCGCCGGCCGCGACTACGCCCGCCAGCGCGGCGTGATCATCGCCGATACCAAGTTCGAATTCGGTCTGGATGAAGCGGGCAAAATTATGCTCATTGACGAGGTGCTCACGCCGGACAGCTCGCGCTTCTGGCCGGCGGACAAATATGCCCCCGGCCGCGAGCAGGACAGCTTTGATAAGCAGTTCGTCCGCGACTATCTGGAGCGGATCGGCTTTAACAAGCAGCCCCCTGGTCCCGTCCTGCCCAAGGAGATCGTCCAGGCCACGCGGGCCAAGTACGTCGAGGCGTATACGCACCTGGCGGGGAAAGCATTTCCCTGGGCGTAGGAATTTCAAAAGTTCAATTTCAGATTTCAGATTTAAGTGGCCGCAAGAATCGACTCGTCCACAAATCCGGCCGTTGAATTTGAAATTGGACTTTTGAAATCTGTTACATTTCGTCCAGCAACTTCTCAAATCTCAGCGTCGCATCCAACAGCGAACCTACCTGCTTGTTGAGGCCCCCCAGAACCATTGGACCGGCAAAACTGGCGCAGCGGAGGATTGACACCATTTCCTTGATTTCCGCGTGGCCGCAGGCCAGGGCCTGAGGTGTGCCGTCGGATGTAGAGTCGGTGAGGTCGAGCTGATCGACGAAGCGGCGGAGCTTCTTCTTACAGCTGACCAGGAAGGGGTTCTCGCCCGCGCGGGCGAAGTTGGCGGCGTTAAACGTGAAGCCCGCGTGCAGCCCTTTTTGCGCAGGCCGGTGAGGATGGAAGAGGCTCGCTCGCTGGACAGGTCCGTATTGTAGAAGGAGAGTTCAAGGCCCTTGGTCGCCGCCGCGCGGAGCATGGATTCGGCATCGGCCGAAAGCGGCAGGACCAGGCGATTGATGCCTGATGAAAGCGCCGCCTCCATCAGGCCGAGATTCACATCGGAAATCACGCCGCTGCGCAAGGCGGTGATGCGGATCGAGGCCGCATCCAATTCCCGCGCGGCGGTCGATATCTGCCGTGTCGTCAGGGCGTGTACCGGTTTGCCCAATAAGCCGTCGAGCTCGACCGCATCGATTCCGGCCAACCGCAGGTTGTCGATGATCTCCGGCACATATTTGCCGGCCAGACTCGCCGCGGCGGCCATGGTGAAGGCCTCGCGGGCGAATTTTGCCCGCCGCAGGTCGGCCCGCTGGCTCACGCAGTCGGCGCAGTTGGGGTTATCGCACAGGACGTACGCAGGATTGATCCTGGCGGCCGCAGTGCACAGGTCGATGAGGTCGCGGCTCTTGATCAGCCGAGTGATGGCCGAGCCGACGTTACCCATCTTCATCTTGCCGCTCTCGCGGAGCATTCTATCCAGGCCAATGAAGTTGCGGTGGGGCCCCGGGAAAGACGGCCAGGTTTTGCTCTTCACGCCTTCGGGCGTCTCGAACAGCTCGGCCGTGATGGGTTTCAAATATTCCAGCCGCTGCATTTCCTCTATCGTGTGCAGCGTAGTGTTGCGGTCCTGGTCCACGCCCAGCAGGCACACGTACCCGCCCATGTCGGCGATGCGCGTGTAGGGGGTATCTTCACCGTGGGCCAGTTCCGCCTTCCAGTGGTCGGCGCAGATTTCCTGGGCTTTGGCCCCTAACGCCGCCACGCAGGCCTTGGGATGAACGCTACGGACGGCGCGGCGGTCCTCGCGCACCACCTCCATCACCGCGCCCAGGGCGCCGAAAGTCGGCACGACCAGCGTGCCGCCGGACCCCAGGACTTCCTCAAGAGCCGCCACGACGGTAGCCGCGCCGCCTTCCACGTGGCCGATGGAAGAGAGGCTGGAGTGCAGGAGAACGATGTCGCCGGTCTTAAGCCCCAGGCTGCGCAGGTCGCGGACAATCTGATCTTTGGAAACATCAAATGGTTTATTCTGCCTCTTTGTCATGCAGACTGTTCCTCGATCTCGGCTACCACTCGGCACGGCAACTGCGTCGCGCCCAGCACGCGCAGCGGCAGCACCGTAAGCTTCACGATGGGCGATGTCAACTCATCCAGGCGAATCGGCTGGCACACGGTCAGCACGCCCGCCGCAAAGAGCGATTCGAAGACGCCCTGCGGATGCTCGCTACTCTCGTAGACATCCGACACCAGCAGCCGCACGCCCTGGTCGATAATCCACTGCACCGCCTGGGCCGAAAAGTACACGCTGCGCGGGTGGATCTGGTCGAAGCGGAGCTTGCCCAGCGCGTTTATGATCAGCGCCGGCCCGATCGGAGGCGGCGGGCAGGCCGCGCGCAGTTCGCCCGCATCGATCGCCCCCGAGCCATCCGTGCGGGCAAGGTGAATCACCGTGGCCTTGAGGCCAAAAAGCTCCTCCACGGGGAAACTCGCGGCGTCGCTTTCATCGCAGGTCTGCTCAATATGACTCGGAAAATCGAGATACGTGCCCGCCATCGAATCGTGATTGAAATAATGGACTCGTGCATCGTACGGAGCGCGCCCGGCGGGCGTGATGCGCCACAACTCGGTGCGCAGCGTCTCCCGGTCCTTTTGCCGCGCGGGGATGGGCAAGGTCAGATCCACGATACGCGTGATAATTTGATCAGCCTGGCTCATGGCGTCTCAGGATTCCTTTGTGGAACGTCCGACACCGACAAAGACAATCGGCACGCAGCCATCGGAGGATGGCCGCAGGTGCATCAGCGCCTCGCGCACATCCGCAAGCTGGCATCGCCCGTGCAAAACCACCAGCAACGTTTGGTCCACCTGGTGGGATAGAATGCCCGCATCGGCCAGCCCCAGCACCGGCGGGCCATCCACCAGCACCAGTTCATATTTCTTTCGCCAGTTTTTCAAGCACTGGGCCAGGGCGGGACTCGCCAGCAAATCCGGTCCTGAGCTTCTGGCTTGCTCCGACCCCGCGCAGATAACATCCAGACTACCGCCGTCCGGCGTGGCCATGGCATTTGCAGGGGTAATGGCCTGCCTGTCGCGGCCGTCGGAGGCGAGAAAATCGCACAGGCCTTTCTTATCTGCCAAGCCAAATAGTTCGGCGATCGTTCCGGCGCGGAAATCTGCATCCACCAGCAGCACGCGGCGGTTAGATCGGGCCAGGTGCACGCCTAATGCCACGGCCAGCTCCGTCTTGACCTGCGGGTCGATCGCGGAAGCCAGTTGCACGATCGACCGGCCTTCATTAACCGCCTCGGTCATCAGCGCGGCCTGTAGCGAGGCCGTCGCGGCGGCCGGAATGGGACACACGCGCCCCGGGGCGGTGTGCGTTAACGGCGGCAGCACCGCCAGCAGGCGGCTCTGGCCGGGTATAGCCAGGTCCGCCGCGCAGGGCCACGGTAATCTTGCCGCCGGTAAGTTTGGCCATGATGCGGCCGGCCGCCAGCGCCGCCGCGATCACCAGGATCATCAGCCAGGGCCGCTGATCGCCCAGCCGACTTACCGTCGGCTGCTCATCTTCACTCAGCCTCTCCAGCGAGCCGGTAGAAGTCCTGCGGGTCGCCAGCGAATTCAGCACCGCGCGCACCTGGCGGCTGTCCTGCACCTTGAGCTCCAGTTGGCGATGCGCATCGCTTATCGCGTTATTCAGTTCGAGGGCTTTTTGCCAGGCCCTCTGCTGCGCAGCCTGCTCCTCTTTCAGGTCCGCCTGGCGCTGCATAAGCCGGTTTACCCTATCACCGGCAGGCGCGTTGGCATCATCCTCATCGTACGTCAGCAGCGCCAGTTGGCGCTGAATGTCGGAAAGCTCATTCCCGGTGCGATCCAGCTTGAGTCTGCATTGGGCGAGATTGTTTTCCGGATCTTCACCACCTAATTCCTCGTTGAGATCAGCGATCTTCATCTTCTGCTCGCCAATCTCGCGCTCCAATTGCCGGTACTGGTTCAGACTTTTTATATAGCCTTCCGCCAGGGCGGGGTCCGGGCGTCCTGCGCGGCAGTACGATACGTTTGGACAATGGCGGCCAGGATCAGCGTGGCATCCGCCGCGCGGGGTGCGCGGAAGGCTATTTCCGCCGTATCCGCCTCGAGGCTCGCTCTCAGTTGCAATGAATCTATCAGCCGTTGGCGGGCAGGAGCGGTTGTTTTCAGCAGTGAAAGCGGCCAGGGCCCAGGGGGTGGGCTGTACCAGTCGGTGCTCTCAATCCGCGGGTCGTGCAGGACCTTATCAATGACGTTGGGGCTGGTGATCAGGGCCCACTCCAGGTTCACGACGGACTGGCGAAGCTTTTCCGGCGACTGCTCATCATCCAGATGCGATGGGGCAACCACCACGCGCAAGGTGGAAGAGGCCTGATATTCCGGAATGAAACTGAACCATATCGCCAGCGCCACCGGCACGCCCACCAAAAGGAATCCCGCAATGAAGCCCACGGCGGCTTTGATCCTCCGCCGCCGCAGTGGATTTGTCTTCACCTGCGCGGCGGCATGCGGCGCGGCTCTGGCGCGGCCTTTGGCCAGCTCCGCCGGCGGCACGGCCAGCAATTGCTGCCGTTCGTGGGCGTGGACAGCCTCGCCATCATCCGTCACGGCACGCCTGGAAGCAAACTCGCCGCTGATCAGATCAACGACCGCTCCGGATGGCCCGGCGGCACTATTCTTCATTTTCGCTCGCACGGGCCCTTTGGAGCCGCGCGCGGCAATGATGAAGCGGCTGCCATGGGAGCGGTTACCGGGTTATCAATCGCCGGTTTGGTGACCGGTTTAGTTTTCCCGGTCAGTAGTTGTTCTGCTCCATCGGAGGCTGTATCGTTCACGTATTTGAGTGTGGGCGAAGGGGCGGCGGCAGGCGGCACTTGCGCAGGTGGCGCTTCGATAATCTCCGCATCCTTGACCGTCTTAGCTTTGCGACCTTTCAATTCAACCCGTAAATCTGCTTCAATTGCCGTCCGCAGGTCCGCGGCCGTGGTCTGTTGCGCCGGCTCGGAAGGGGGCGCTTGGACTGCCTCAGCCACGCCGGCTTCTGTTTTGGCCTGCGGCGCGGCGGCGCTCTGGGAAACTTCGGGCATCAGTCTTCGCGAATGAAGCTTCTACTACCGACTCGCCCACACCCGCGGCTGCGAAAGCCTCCGGTGGGAAAAATCTGGGTTCAAGCACGCTCTTATTGGCCTGTCTATCCCAATCCCGTATCGTCGCCGGTTCAGCTAGTTGCAGACGAACGGCCGCCACCGATTCCAGCGCTCGCAGCAGCCCTTCATCCATCACGTCCTGGGCCCGCCGGGGGGAATCTGTCACGAAAAGAACCGTCTGCCCGCCGCCGGCGGCTTGCGCGGTGATGATCGCGCTGGGCGAGGGCAGGTTGCCCGTCTGCCCCCAGGCGACAGCCATGTCGTAAATGCGGCGGGCGATGCCGAGGGGGCCGCTGTCCTGGCGGCCGATGACCAGAAGGAAAAAGCCGTACGCGTCGCGCCAGTCAATTTTCGCGCCGGCTGCGGACCGGCCCGCGGCTTGGGCGCACGAGCGGCACAGGCCTGTTGAATCCGGCGCCTGCTCTTCCATGCTTAGCGACTTGCCGCATTTGTGGCAAAAGACTTGCATCATCCGGTTTTACATCCTGCTCTTTACTGCCGGCAGCCTCCCGCCTCCGAGCCGATTCTTCTCGTTTGGATGTTGCCATGATATCATTTCTTTACCGTCCGTGGGTCATTTTCGGCGGGGCGTGGCGCGGCTGTCCGGCACGCGACTTGATTCTTCGGGGCCTTTCGCTGGAGCCAGATACAAGGTGAATATCGCACCGTGGGCCGTGCTGCTGGGGGCAGTGGTTATCACGCTTTTCCTCTCGACAGTTCACTTCACGCTGCGCAGTCCCAGCCGTTCGCGGCTGGAGGCGGCCTTCGCGGGCGCCCACCGCGGCGAGTGGCTCAAGAACCTGGATGCCCACCTGGATGAACTGGTGCTTTCCACCGGCCTGGCCAGGACGATCTGCCACCTGTTTATCTTGCTGGCGCTGCTGATTTTGGCCGGGCCGAGTGAAAAATGGGGGCATGACATCGCCGCGCTGGCCGTGGCCGCGGCGATGGTGGCGATATTTGGCATCGGCATTCCGCACGCCTGGGCCCGCCACGCGGGCGAGCAGACGGTGGCGTTGCTCTGGCCGGTGCTGGTGGTATTGCGCTGGCTGATGTGGCCTGTGACGCGGGTGCTTACCTGGCTGGATATTCCCATCCGGCGGCTCAGCGGTAATATTTCGCCCGATCTGAATGCCTCCAACGTCGAGCAGGAAATTCTCCAGCTCGCCTCGGAAAGCCAGGCCGAGGGCGGCATAGATGCGGATGAGATGGAGATGATCACCTCGGTGATCGAATTCCATGATATTCGCGTGGGCGAAATCATGACGCCGCGTACGGATATGCAGGCCCTGGCCGTGGCCAGTTCGCGTGCCAAGTGCATCGAGACCGTACTGGGCGAGGGGCATTCGCGCATTCCCGTGTACCAGGACACGCTGGATAACGTGGTGGGCGTGCTGTACGCCAAGGACCTGCTGGCTCTGGAGAATGAGGAGAAATTCGACTTGCGCAAGCTCATGCGCGAGCCGCTGTTTGTGCCGGAAACCAAACCCATCAGCGACCTGCTCAAAGAACTGAAAAACCGCAAGGTGCACATCGCCATCGTGCTGGATGAGTACGGCGGCACGGCGGGACTGGTGACCATCGAGGATCTGCTGGAGGAGCTGGTCGGCGAAATCGCGGATGAATACGAGCCCGCCGAGCCGGAACTGCTGCACCGCATCGATGAGCGCACGGTGGAGGTGGAGGCGCGGATATACGTCGATGATTTCAACGATGAGCTGAAATTGAACCTGCCGGAAGAAGAAGATTACGACACCATCGGCGGGTTCATTTTTTCAACACTTGGGTACATCCCCAAGGCCGGGGAATCGTTCGATTACGCCGGCCTGCATTTCACGATCCTGGAGGCTCAGCCGCGCAGGATCGGCAAGGTGCGAATTCTCCTGCCACCGCAGGAGGCAAAGCCGGGATGAGTTCATAAGTGGGTCTTCGCGCGTTACGGATCTTGGAACTGGCAATTTTCCCAGTGGCATTAACCGTTACGTTTTCTGCTGCCACCAGATTGCCAACCAGATTGCCAAACAGAGGTGTTTGGCAATCTGAAAAAGTGCCACTTTTGCTGGGGTTTTTTGACTAGATTGCCAAGATTTCCAGATTGCCAACATGACTGGGTGGCTGTGAATCTCGGTAAGCTGGGCAAGCTGGGTAATTTCGTTACTTCGCCGCAAGATCCGAAAACTCATTCACGGCCGTGTAAGTGATGCGCCGCCCCAGGCGGCAGGTCACTTCATAAGGAATGGTGCCCATCAGACGGGCCAGGTTGACCACGCTGTTGGGATGGTTGGGGTTATTGCTGATCAGCACGGCAAGGTGGCCCACCTGCACCTCGCCCGCCTCGGTCAGGTCCACGATAAGCTGGTCCATGGAGATTTTGCCCAGCACCGGCACGTGGCGGCCGTTGACGCCGATGGAATAGCAGCCCGAAAGCTGCCGCGAAATTCCATCTCCGTAGCCGCCGGGCACGATGCCGATGCGGCTGTCGCGGGTCAGTTTGTGCCAGCAGCCATAGCCGCAGGTGGCGCCGGCGGGCAGATGTTTGATCTGCACGATGGGCGACACCACGCGCAGCGCCGGCCGCACGGGCAACAGCCTGGCCATGTGCGGCGCGGGCGGGTAGCCGTAGACCAGCAGGCCCGGGCGGACCATATCCAGCGCCGTAAACGGCATATCCGCCACGGCCGCGGAATTGGCCGCGTGGCGCAGCGTACCATTGAGCGGCCCTAGCGCCCCTAGCGTTTTTGTGAACAGGTTGAACTGGCCTTGGGCGTGGGATTTGTCTTCCTCATCGCTGGCGGCGAAGTGCGTGTAGATGCCCGCCAGTTTCAGCGGCTGCGTGGCCCTGACAGCCGCCACGATTTGCGGCGCATCGCCGGCCAGGGCGCCGAGCGGCCCATGCCCGTGTCAATTTTGAGGTGCAGCGAGGGCTGCGCTGAAAGCGACTTGGCCAGCCGCGCAAGCCGCGGCACATCGGTGGCGGCAGCGATGGTCATATCGATGTTGCCGCGGACGGCCTCGGCGGCCACATCCAGGGCCTCGCCGCTTTCGCCCAGGGCATAGGCCAGCGTGGCCAGGATTTTCCCCTCATAGCCCTCCTGGCGGATGGCCAGGCCCTCAGGAATGGTGGCCACGACTAGGCCATCGGCGCCGGAGGCGAGGGTTTCCAGGAGGCCTGCAAGGCCGTGGCCGTAGGCATCGGCCTTGACCACGGCGCATAGTTTGCACCCGGAAGGCAGCCTGGAGCGCAGCACGCTCAGGTTATGGGCCACCGCCGCGCGTGAGACCTCCGCTTTGAGATAATGCCCGATCACGCCGGCACATTGTATCTGCGCGTGAGCTTGAATCAAGAAATCCTCCCATTAAGCTCCGTAATGGCGCTGCGTTTGGTGTGGAGGGGCTCGAATTGACGAGGATGAATCCTTTACAATGGTGTTTCCTTAAGAGCACACATGGACAAAGACCGCCAAAACCTCCAGGCGATTTTCGATGCCGTGAACGTCGGCCTGCTGCTGGTGGATGCCGGCGGCGCCGTTACGCGCATCAACGACACCGTCACCAAGTGGCTGGGCATGGACCAGAGCGCATCGCTGGGGAGCCAACCCGGTGATGTGGTGCGTTGCGTACACGCGCTTTCCTCGCCCGCCGGTTGCGGCCACACCGCCCACTGCGCCATGTGCCCGATCCGCAACGCCTTTGAGACGGTTTTGCGCACGGGAAAGTCCGTCCACGACGTGGAAACGCAGGCTACGCTGGACCTGCCGGAGGGAAGGATGGATCTGTGGCTGGATGTAAGCGCCGACCCTCTGTACCTGGCCGGCCGCCTGCACGTGCTGCTGTCCATGAACAACATCACCGCGCGCAAAGTGGCTGAAGAATGCCTGCGGGCCAGCCGGCGGCAATTGGAGCAGGCCAATGAATACCTGGCCCAGACGGCCAGGGAGCTGGCCCGTTCCAATGAAGATCTTCAGCAGTTCGCCTATGTAGCCAGCCACGATCTCCAGGAGCCGTTGCGGATGGTGAACGGCTTTTTGAAACTGCTGGATGAGCGGTACAAGGGACAACTGGATGACCAGGCTCGCCAGTACGTGAACTTTGCCGTGGAGGGCACCACCCGCATGTCGCATCTGGTGCGCGACCTGCTGGAATACAGCGGCGTGGACCGCCGCGGCAAGAAGCTTGAGCCCACGAATGCCGAGCTGGCGCTTCAGGGGGCCCTGGCCAACCTGCGCGGGGCCATCCAGGAGGCCGGCGCGGCGGTGACAAACGAACCCTTGCCCACCATCAGGTCGGATGCGACGCAGCTCATGCAACTGCTCCAGAACTTGATCGGCAACGCCGTAAAGTTCCGCCGCGAAGATTGCCCCTGCAAAACCCATGTGGGGGCAAAAAGAGATGGGGACAACTGGATCTTTTCCGTGAGCGACAACGGCATCGGCATGGAGCCCCAGCACCTGGATCGAATCTTTGTGATCTTCCAGCGGCTGCACACGCGTGACAAATACTCCGGCACGGGCATTGGTCTGGCCATCTGCAAAAAGATCGTGGAACGGCACAGCGGGCGCATCTGGGTGGAATCCACGCCCGGACAGGGCAGCACGTTCTACTTCACCTTGCCGGCGTGAGCCATGCTGGAGGAGCTCAAGAGCTTGCACTGGCGGCGGTGTGGGATTATTACTGCCTTAGTCACGACTGTCCTATTGGCAGTCAGTGGCTGGATGAAGTGCGACGCTACGAGAAGAATGTCCTGGCCAGGCGGAAATGAATATGGATAGGTTTGAAAAAGCATATGCACGTGATGCTGTTCAGGATATGAGCGCAACCGGCTCTTGGCAACTGCCAGCAGGATTGGAGGCTGGGGCCACGGGGTTTGGCTGCTTTGTTGTCGAATGCGGAGGCGCCTCATTCAACAATGGCCTCTACCGCGTTCACTCGCCTCCCGAGGTATCTCGCTGGACCGCCATCGTGGGTGAGGTGTTTACTGAATTCAAAAACCGCATTCTGTGCTTCTCTTATGATTGGCTTGGCAGACACTTTGCTATTGATCGTGCTCGTCAAGATAAAGGGCAATTCCTAATCCTGATGCTTGAGCCTGGGACTGGGAAGGCGTTTCAAATTCCGAGCTCGTTTCGCATGTTTCACGAAAAAGAACTTGTGGAATATCAGAACGAGGCGCTTGCAGCTAACTTTTACGAATCATGGTTGTCGTCCGGCGGTCAGGTTCCCGGTCTGACCGAGTGCATTGGTTATAAAAAACCTTTGTTCTTGGGTGGGCGCGACACGATTGAGAACCTTGAGATTTCTGACATGGAGGTTTATTGGAGTGTGTTTGGGCAGTTGCTTAGCCGGGTTCGCAACCTTCCGGACGGAAGCCGCGTCGGGCGAATCGATATCAGCCAGCAAGCTATAGCCCCAGTTAGGGAGCGACTAGCATTCTGAGGGGCCACCCCTACGGAAACGATGACTGAAATGAAGATGGATGATTTTCTAAATATCATGCGCGAGCTTGGTGCGCCGCAGGATTTTGCCCTGCCTCCGGCGGCCCGCACGGCGGCCGGCGGCTGGCCTTTGGCCAACTCCCACATTCACCTTCCGCCAAATTTCTCCGCCTTCTTATCGGTGGAGCAGGCCGTGGAACTGGCCGCCGCGCAGAGAATAGATGTGCTGGGCGCCACCAATTACTACGACTTTACGGCCTATGAGCGGTTTACGCGGCGTGCGCGGGAGCGCAACGTGTTTCCGCTGTGCGGGCTGGAGGTCCTGGCCGCCATGAGCGAGGAGGCGGCGGCGGGGGTAAAGATTAACGATCCCAACAATCCCGGCCGCATGTACATCTGCGGCAAGGGGATTGTGGGCTGGCAAACGCCCAGCGATCGCGCGGCGGCGCTTTTACGCAAAATTCGCCTGGGTGACAGCCGCCGCATGGCGCAAATGATCTCGCTTGTTGGCGAGCATTTCGCCGCCTGCGGCGTGGATACGGGATTGGATGAGCAAAAGATCATCGCGCAACTAGCTGCAAAATATCGTTGCCCCGCGGAATCGGTGGTGCTTCAGGAGCGGCACGTCGCACAGGCCTTCCAGGAAGCGTTTTTTGCGAAGATTCAGGTGGCCGAGCGGCTGACCAGGCTGGAGAGAATCTTCAGCGAGGCTTCCTCGGCCGGCCCGGCCGATGGCGCAGGGGTGCAGGCGGAAATTCGCAGCCGGTTGATGAAGGCGGGCAAGAGCTGCTTCGTGGAGGAGGAGTTTGTGTCCTTCGACGAGGCGGCCGAACTGATTGGTGAGCTCAAGGCAATCTTGTGCTATCCCGTGCTGGCGGATGGGGCAAAGCCGATGTGCGCGTGGGAAGAGCCGGTCGAAAAACTGATCGAGTCGCTTCAGCGGCTGCACATTCCCATGGCGGAATTCATTCCGCTGCGAAACGAGCCGGCCCTGCTGGAGCGATATGTGCGCACGATCCGCAAGGCGGGCATTGCCGTCGTCGCCGGCACGGAGCACAATACGCAGGTTCTGTCGCCCATGCGGCCGACCTGCCGCGGCGGCGCGCCGATTCCAGCTCCCATCGCCGAGATTTTCGCCGAAGGGGCGTGCGTGGTGGCGGCGCATCAGTTTGCATCCGCGCACGGCGAGGCGGGTTTTGCCGGCGGAGAGGTTCAGATTGCAGAAATGGCCAGTATGGGCAAGGCCATCGTCGCACGGTATCGTTCCAAACGTTAGGAGCGGTTGTTGATGAAGAAGGGTGAGGCGGCCAGGCTTTGCCTGTAACCGGGGGCAGGTGATGCTGCCGTAGCGCTAAATCCCCGAAAACTCCGAACAAGAAGCGCAACAAGGAGCGCAAACTTGACCGTTTGCGCTTCTTGTCAAGTCTTTAAGAGATAACGACTTAGCTACAAGGAGCGCAAGAAGCGCAAGGAGCGCAAGTGTGTCGATTCTTGAGCCCCCTGTCCTTGCCCATTTTGCCCAAGTTACCCAAACCGCCGCGCGGCGGCCCGAAGGCCGCCTCAAAGGCCGCCAACCTTCCTGATGTTGGCGGTCTTTGAGCGGCTCCTTTGTTTTCAATGAGTTATGTACAAAAAACGCCCAAAGGCCGCCAAGTGTGCGCGTGGGCATAGTTGGCGGTCTTCGGTGAGTGAACCTTGCCCAAGTTGCGCAGCTTACCCAGACTGCCGCGCTGGAGGTATAGTTTTTGCGGGTTACCCGCACGTGGATTATTCCAAAGATTAGGTTGCTCAGCCATAATGGGGGCAGCATGAAAATGCGGCACGAAACATTGATCGAATGGACTGCGCCGCGCCAGACGCTACGGGATGCGTTGCAGTATTGCGGCAAGCGTGCGAAAGGAGATCTCTCGCTCCGAAAGGCACTGCTCTTGCTGGCACTCGTTGCTGCCTGCTGTACCTGGCTGTACTGCATACCTACACGTGGACACACCGGAATTCTCCCATCAATCAGCTTCTTTGCGGCTTTGGCGAGCCTAGTGGCAGGCATTCAGTTGCTGTACATGCCGTTGTTGCGTGTGCTTGAGCGGCTCTTCGGCCCGGATCGATTTGCTCTTGTGGTGGAAGGGGTCGGACATTTTGGTGGGGGAGGCCGGCTGAACGTAGTCGATTGGAGCCTGATCTCGGGATTCAGCATTGTAAGACAACAACCATTGGGCAAACCGCTGGTTCTCCTACTGCACCTGGACATAGAAATGGCCAGCAGCCATTCTTTTCAACTTATGATGTCGGGGTTGGACAGATGGCCAATCCCCCAAGCTCAGGCAGTTCTTCTGGTGCTCCCAATGCCTGAAGGCGAACTGTGTAATGATTTGATGGCTGAAATGACGAATCGCCTCCCACCCATTGATCTTGATCCTGCCAAGCCGACGTTTCAGCACGTTATCCCTAAGCAGGTTATTCTGTTATGGGCTGGCGTGCTCGCTGTTACTTCTTTGCTGGCGGGTCTGTTTCTTTCCCCCTATCTCTTGCCGGGCCTGTTTACCAAGGAAATGGTGCCGACTCTGGTCCTACTTCTCCTGTTGTCGTTCTTCGCAGGTCCTGGGACCTGGTTGACCTTGATATCTCGGCTGTTACTGCGAAGACAGAAGCAGCCGGGCGCATTACACCTCCTCTTTTATGGTCTTGGCGGCAACATGTTCTTCATGTCGATGGCATTCTGGATAGCCTTCATTGTCGCGGCCGTCCGGCAGCGTTTTTCATGGATAGGTTTTTAAAAGCTTTCCGAGAAAGCCAGTTCCGATTCACCCTCGTTGTTGCCTCCTGCCCCCGCGTTCTGTTATAACGGTACCGCCGTGCTAGGCGGGGCGCTAGCGGTGCCCTGAGCCCTTAACCGGGCGACCCGTAATCCGCTATAGCGGGGCTGAAGGCTCTGCCGAGGGTCCGCGTGGGTGGATCATCCGGTAGTGTCGGGTGCGTTGATAGCTGGGTCCTCTGCAATGGCTCGCCGTGAACCTGGTCAGGTCCGGAAGGAAGCAGCCATAAGCGAAGCGGGTCATGTGCCGGAGGATCGCCTGGCTGGAGCACTCGGCGTTATCCGGACCCATCTGCAACGATTCGAAGCAGAGCGCACGGCACTATTTTTTATTGCGGATTTGGGATTGCGGAATTCGGATTGCTCCTTTGTCGGGGTCTCGGCGGAGATTGAATGAACGCGTGAAATTGCGTTCAATCCGCAATCCGCAATTCGCAATCCGCAATTGGCAATTCCTATGAGCTATCTCGTCCTAGCCCGAAAGTATCGCAGCCAGACCTTTGACGAGGTCGTTGGCCAGGAGGCTATTTCCACCACGCTGAAAAACGCGGTGAAGACCGGCCGCCTCGCCCAGGCCTACCTCTTCACGGGCAGCCGCGGCGTGGGCAAGACGACCATGGCCCGCATCCTGGCCAAGGCGTTGAACTGCATGTCCGCCGAAGGCCCGACGACCGAGCCGTGCAACACGTGCGACGCCTGCATCGCCATCGGCCGCGGCGACGACATGGACGTGATCGAGATCGACGGCGCCAGCAATCGCGGCATCGACGAGATTCGCCAGCTCCGCTCCAACGCCATCCTGCGGCCCGCGCGGCGCGCTTCAAAATCTACTACATCGACGAAGTTCACATGCTCACCAAGGAGGCCTTCAACGCGCTGCTAAAGACGCTGGAAGAGCCGCCGCCGCACGTGAAATTCATCTTCGCCACGACCGAGGCGGAAAAGATTCCCGCCACGATTTTAAGCCGCTGCCAGCGGTTCGATTTCCGCAATATCCCCACGGCCGACATCGCCGCGCACCTCAAGAACATCTGCAAGGATGAGAAGATCAAGATCGATGAGAACGCGATCTTCCGCGTGGCCAAGGCCGGCGCGGGCTCCATGCGCGATGCGCTGTCCCTGCTGGATCAGCTTTTCTCCAGCACGCAGGGCAAGCTGGCCGAGGAGGATGTGCTGCGCGTCTTAGGCACGCCGCCCCAGGAGCGGATCGCCGAACTGGCCGCGGCCATCGCGGGCAGCAACGCGGCGGGGGCCTTGGAGAAGCTGGATGCGATCCTGCTGGCGGGTTATCCGCTGGAAGGATTGGCGGCCGCGCTGGCGGAAGAGTTCCGCAATGTCATGCTCATCCTCACCTGCGGCGAGAAGACGGAGCTGGTTGAGGTCCCTGAGTCGGCGCGGCGCAGTTGATCGAGCTGGCCAGGAAATTCACCGTGCCCGCGGCCGTACACGCCGTTTCCATCTGCGAGCAGCTCATGCGTTCCATGCGCGGCAGTTCCTTCGGCCGCGCGATGATGGAGGCCGCGATTGTGCGCCTGGCCGCGGCGGATAAGTTTGTCGATACGGCCAGCCTGATCGAGCGGCTCTCGCAACTGGCGGGGCATGGCGGGCCAACCGCCGCGCCGCGTACGGGCGGTTCACCAATACCCCCCAGGCCCGCTGCCGCCCCCTATGGCGGCGGCTACGGGCCGACCGGGGCGCTAAAAAAAAACCGATGACCGTGCCGCCGGGCGCTGAGGCGAGCGGCGCGGCGGGAACCAACTCTGGCCCCAACAGCTTTCGCCCAGGCCCAGCGGGTGATCAACCTCCTGCCCGCGAATTCAAGGTGCAGTGGAGCTTCGATTGGCTCCATGCCAATTGGCCCCGCGTGATCGAGCACCTGACGGCGACGGGCATGGGCGCGGTGGCGGGAGTTTTGCGGCCCGCGCAACCCGTGGCCGTGGATGAAAGTTCGATTCGCCTGGGCTATCCGGCCGATCAAGCCATCATGCGCGGCCGCGCAACTGGGCCCATGGCCGGCGCGATTGGACAGGCCCTGGAGAAACTGGCGGCTCACCCGGTGAAATTCACGACAGAGATTGTCGGCCAGGCCACGGGTCGCCCGGCGGTGGTGGGCGGTCAATTTGTCGGCGGCATCAGTTCCGAGCAGCGGCGGCAGGTGGAGCAGGACCCGGCGGTAAAGACCGTTACCGACCTGTTCGGGGGGCAGATCAGCTCCATCCGGCCCGACCTGGAGTTGGCCGGCAGTACCTCCGGCGGCGATAACAATACGAATGCGGCGGGCGCATCCGAAGATGCGCCTCAGGAAATGAATGGAGACCTCTAAAACGTAGCATGGGCATCTTGCCCATGAGCTGGACGGGCGAGACGCCCATGCCACGAAAAGATGCAGGAGCAAGATGCTCCTGCGACTCACGGGCGAGACGCCCGTGCCACGAAAAGAAAGAGCTAAAAATGTTCGGCGATCTCGGCAAGATGATGAAGATGGCCCGCGGCATGCAGGACCGCGCAAGACCATGCGGCAGGAGTTGGAGACCAAAACGTTTTCCGCCGATGCCGGCGGCGGCGTGGTCACGGCCACGGTGAATGGAAGAATGGAACTGGTGGACCTGAAGATCGCCCCGGAAGTTTTGGCCGAGGCCGATGATCCAGAGATGCTGGCGGACCTGGTGAAGGTCGCGGTCTCGGCCGCGCAAAAGGCTGCCTCGGATGCGGCCGCGGAGATGATGAAGGATCTGACCGGCGGGCTGAATATCCCCGGCCTGGAAGGTTTGCTGGGCGGGTGAGCGTAGGGTGTGCAGCCTTGCTGACACCGTCTTGTAGGGCGAGCAACTTGTTGCTCGCGCAATCTTGCAGTTGTCTTTTCCGTGTGCCGAATTGAGGGACGGAGTATGATGACATCCAGATTGGAATCTTTATTCTTGGTGCTTTCCATAGTTTTAACGAGCGCAATTGCGTGCATTGGTTGCAATGCAGCAGATTCTCACTCGACGAGAACAGCTAGTTCCGGCGAATCATTTAAAACTGTGTTTGTGCTGGTTCATGACGATAGATATTTCCTGGATGGATCGTCTGGAGAAGGCGTAGCAAGGCATGTCTTTGAAACTGGTGATGACGATAATTGGGTGCGAGTTTCGCAGAGCAAAAGTGAGTTAATGTTGAGACTTAAGTCATCAAGAAACTCCTCGACAAGCATTCTTGTCATGCCGGCACTTCAAAAAGACAATGGTACAGCAACTCAATTATTGAAGGATCTAAAGCTAACTGGCTATCAATGTGGGCTGGGTACAATCGAAAGATAGCAAATAGGGCGAGCAATAAGTTGCTCGCCCTACGAAATCGGTTAAGAGTTAACTTGTGTGCAGCAAAGCTGCACACCCTACATATGGCGCAATACACAAAATCGATCGATCGTCTGAAGGAAGAGCTGGCCAAGCTGCCGGGCGTGGGGGCGCGCTCGGCCGAGCGGCTGGCCTTTTACATCTTGAAGGCCAGCAAGGATGAGGCCATGGCCCTGGCCAAGGCGATTGAGGATGTCAAATCCAACATCCGCCCCTGCTCCATCTGCTTCAACCTGGCCGAAGGGGAGCTGTGCGACATCTGCGCCAACCCGGCGCGGGACAAATCCACCATCGCCGTGGTCGAGCAGCCCAAGGACCTGTTGGCCCTGGAGGCGACGGGGGCCTACACCGGCGTGTATCACGTGCTGATGGGCCAGGTGGCGCCGCTGGAGGGTGTGGAACCTGAAGACCTCACCGTCGATGAACTGATCGAACGTCTCAAGGCCGGCGGTGTGAATGAAGTGATTCTGGCGACAAATCCCACGGTCACGGGCGATGCCACTTCGCTCTACATCACCGAGCGGATTGCCGAAGTTGGAGGCGTAAAGGTGACTCGGCTTGCGCGTGGCCTGCCCGCAGGCGGCTCCATCGAGTATTCCAACGCCTCGATCCTGTCCGATGCGATAAAAGAGCGAAGGTCGATCTAACAATAACCCGGTCAATTAGTCATTTAGTCAATTAGCCGGGAGGATCCTGCGGGTAATGAACTCACCTAAGGGCAATGAGATTGTTGCTCTTTCTAATTGACCAGTTGACTAATTGACGAATTGACTGGTTGCAAGCGGCACTTTCGCGAAAATCGGCGGATTCTTCAGGCTTGCTATGCCGCTGGCCCCCCGGTAACATTTTCCCCTTACTTACCGCGACGGTCGCCGCGGGGTTTTCACGCCCACAGGCAGGAGAGAATAACCATGGCAGGTAAGATTCGCGTTACCGTCTGGAACGAAGGCCGTCACGAGAAAAAGAAAGAGCACGTAAAGGCCATTTATCCCAAGGGAATGCACGACGTGATCGCCGGTTTTCTAAAGAAGGCTGGCATGGAGGTGCGGACGGCCACGCTGGATGACCCCGAGCATGGCCTGTCCAAGGAAGTCGTGGACAGCACCGATGTCATGTTCTGGTGGGGCCACGGCTATCACGGCGAGGTCAGCGATGAAGTCGTCAAGCGCGTACACCAGCGGGTGCTGTCGGGCATGGGGCTGATCGTCCTGCACAGCGGCCATTACTCCAAGATCTTCCAGAAACTCATGGGCACCAACTGCTCCTTGAAATGGCGCGAGGTGGCGGAGAAAGAGCGGCTGTGGAACATCAAGCCCTCGCACCCGATCACCGAAGGCATCGGCGAATATATCGAGCTGCCCAACGCCGAAATGTATGGCGAGCGGTTCGATATCCCGGAGCCCGATGAGCAGATCTTCATTTCCTGGTTTGAGGGCGGCGAGGTCTTCCGCTCCGGCTGCGTGTGGTATCGCGGCCATGGCAAGGTCTTCTACTTCCGCCCCGGCCACGAAACCTACCCCATCTTCTACAACCCCGAAGTGCAAAAGGTGCTCACCAACGCTGCCCGCTGGTGCGCCGGCACGTACTACAAGAGCACGGATGATTCGCCGGAGATCAAGCAGCCGCTGGAGAAGCTGACGGCGCGGCCGGTGGATATGTCCCACAAAAAATAACACCCTGGCATAGATTGCGAGGAACAAGCAGTGGCAAAGAAGACGGAAAAGCAAGCGGAAAAGAAGGCGGAAAAGGCGGACAAGGCGGGCAAGCCGGGCAAAAAACTCCGCTGCGGCGTGATCGGCTTGGGGATGGGCGTGGGCCACATTTACGGCTACCAGTCCCACCCCTCGGCCGAGGTGGTGGCGATCTGCGATGTGGACAAGGATCGCCTGGCCCACTGGGCCAAAGAGTGCAAGATCCCGCAGACGTACACCAGCTATGAGGAAATGCTGGCCAAGGAAAAGCTGGATGTGCTCTCCGTGGCCACGCCGACCAAGTTCCATCACCCCATGACTCTCGCGGGGCTTGCGGCCGGCTGCCACGTGCTGTGCGAAAAGCCCGTGGCCATGAACGCCGCCCAGGCCAAGGAAATGGCTGCGGCGGCCAAGAAGGCGGGCAAGCGGCTGATGATCAACTTCTCCTACCGCTTCCGTGAGCAGACCTGGGCCCTGAAGAAGCAGGTGGAGACGGGAATTCTCGGTGATATTTATTACGGCCGCGCGATCTGGCTGCGGCGGCGCGGCATGCCCGGCTTTGGCGGCTGGTTTTCCACCAAGAGCCTGTCCGGCGGCGGCCCGCTGCTGGATCTGGGGATCCATCGCATGGATATGGCCTTGTGGTTCATGGGCTATCCCAAGGCGGTGTGGGTGATGGCCGGCACGTTCGATCCCATCGCCTCGGAACTGGCCCGCAAGGCCGGCAAGAAGTTTGATGTGGAAGACATGGGCGTGGCCATGATTCGCTTTGAAAATGGCGCCATGCTCCAGGTGGAGGCATCCTGGGCGAGCAACATCGCCGAGCGCGAACTCATGGAGACGCGGCTGTTTGGTACAAAGGCCGGCCTGGTGCAGCGCAACATCAACGAAGAATATCAATACGAGGCCGAGATTTTCGTCGAGCAGGCCGGCTGCCAGTTCGATATGAAGCTGCACCCGCCGGTACCGGAATCCCGTAGCGGCTACCAGCACTTCATCGACTCCATCGTGGCCGGCACGCCCCACACCGCCACGATCGAAGAAGGCGTCAAGGTGATGGAGATCCTGGATGCCATCTATGAAAGTGCGCGGCTGCGCGAGCCGGTGCACATCAAGAACTGAAAACATTCGGCGCTTCGCGGCAGTCAGAAATGAACAAAAAAGCGGACGGCATTGTGCCGTCCGCTTTTTGTTTTGCTTCATATAGCGCGAGCTATTTCTTCCGTCGCCGGGCGTCTTCGATACAGGATTTGATCGCGTCCAGGTCCTGCGCCGACAACTCGCCTGAATCGACCAAGGTTGAGACGGCCTTTTCTGCCGAGCCGTCGAAGAAAGTCTGCACCACGCGGCGCAGGGCTGTTTTCGCCGCCGCGCGGCGGGTGCGTGTGGGCTTATAGATATACCTGGCCTTTTCCTGCTCGTGCTGGAGATGGCCTTTGGATTCGAGAATTCTCATAAGCGCGGATGGCGGAGTAGCTTGGAGGGTCGGGCAGGTCGCTCAGCACTTCCGACACGCTGGCGCGGCCGCGCCGGTAAACCGAGTCCATGATCTGTCTCTCCCGCCGGCTCAACGTCACTTCTGCTTCAACTGGCATCGCTAGTCCTTCCCTGAAATGGCATCCTGCTAGTAAATTATTGCTGCTTCCTCAAACTTTTTCGCCCTAATTTGGCACCGCCCAAATATCCAGAAAGGCAGCGCTGCTGCATCTTGTCTTTTCAACTGAAGGGCTACGAGCCCCCGCCGCCAGTTTTTGACTGCTACACGACTCGCCTACCCCAACGCAGTCGGCTGAAGTGTGCATCTATATTAACAGGAGTAGCTATCATTTGCCAATGGGGATAATCCGGGGACAGGCAAATTTTTGCCAATAATTCTCCCAAGGACTGTCCCTGACAATAATGAACGCGCAAGTGGAATTTAGTGTTTCTCGGATTTTTCCGACTCTAATGATTTCACTGCAAACTACTTCGTAGCATGGCCATCTTTCCATGAGTCGCACGGGCGTCCCGCCCATGCACAAGATATAGATGCGCAAGGTGCTTTAGTGTTTCTCGGATTTTTCCGACTCTAATGATTTCACTGCAAACGACTCTGTAGCATGGCCATCTTTCCATGAGTCGCACGGGCGTCCCGCCCGTGCACAAGCAATTACGTGACAGTAACTTATTTCAAATAAATGACTTAAAAGATGGTCAAGGTTGGTCAATCTTCTTTGATGTGTCTGCCTTCAACTAATAGCGTTTAAGCCGATTAGTCCGGACGATCTGCCTGTACGCCCGCCAGCCTGATCAGCGAGGCATAGGCTGCCGGAATCCATCTAGGCAAAAAAAGGGTTTACGGATATCTTGGTGTATATGAGGGACCGGCAAAACCGCTCATCGGTCCCGCGGAGCTCGTTGAGGAACTGGAGGACTTTTAGCCGACCCGGCAACATCCCTCTCTTTCCCCGCGGCTTTCAGCTCGCTCAATACGTGGAGGACGGAACATGGCGCCCAGAGGGATTATCCTATTGGTTGTGTCCGTGACCGCATTAATGGCCGCATCCGCCCAGGCGGCGACCAGCAGCCTGGACCTCGTGCTGGATGATGCGAATCATCTCTGGCAGCTCACGGGCTCGGTTTCCGGCGCGGATAACGCCGGCATAGCCTCCTTCGTGGTGGACCTGCTTCATATCGATAGCGCCCACGTGGTAGCGCCGAGGGGATTTGACGCCAATACGCTGCGGCTTAAAGGTTTTGTCACTACCAGTCCGACCCTCCTGGGGGATGGAACAGTGTACGGCTATCAGAACCTGTCCGATCCCAACACGCTGCTGAATGGCATCGGCCAGACGGTCGGGCATATAGATGTTTATCCCGGTTCGGTCAGCGTGGGTACCCCCTGGGAGGCGCCTGTGGAACTTGCCTGGGGCTCCTGGCACGGGGATGTTCAGCCTGCGCTGGGCACGCGACAGATTATTGATGTCTTTACCCAAAGCGGGAGCACGCAACACGAAGTCGCGGCCGGACCGCCAGTGCCTGAACCCGCCTCTATCGCTCTGCTGACGGCGGGGGCCACAGCCATCGCCAGACGCCGACGCAGGCGATTTTCGCCTTCGAAATAACACCATCATCTTTATCCCGCATGGCCAGGCCGGCGGGATTTTTTTTGCGCGGAATGGCTGCGGCAGATAGGAATGAGCGGATCCGCTAAAGATCGCCCCGGCCGGAGGCTGGATACTGGGGAACCAGCCGGGGCAGCCGGTCCGGGGCTTTCGGTAAAACATCGCAACGGCCACATTCACAACCTGTGAATCCCCGAGCGCCGTCAAAATTTCTAGGAACGCGGAACCTTCTTCACAGACAGAAAGTGCTCGATCGCCTCGGTCACGACCTGGAACTGATGCTGCTGCTTGGCCGCGGCGTAGGACCGCAGCTTGGACAGCGTGCTTTCCGGAAGCATCCAGGCGACCAGATGGCCGGTGTCCTGGCGGGCATCGCCGAGGCGCTCATCTTCGGAATCGTCGAATATGTTGGGGTCGTAAGTACTCATGTGCAATGCCTCTCCTTGGTAAAACCTCGCATGGTTTCTATCGGCCTGGAGCAGGCTGCCATTAAGGCGCCGCCTGGGAATTTAAAAATTCTGGTGTGGGGGTAGCGATTGTGAGGTTTGTGAGGAATGTATGATTTACAAAGTGCAATTGACAATTGACAAATTGCGGGATGTGGCGTCCCTCAAATTGAAACTTGTCAATTGCAAATTGTAAATTCGGCTCTAGCCGACCGCGCCGACGGCCTTGGCCTCGCCGTAAAACTCCCGCGGATCGGTCACCTTGCCAGTCAGGGCCGTCGCCGCGGCCGTCAAAGGGCTGGCCAGGTAGACGCCAGCTTCTTTGGAGCCCATGCGGCCGGGGAAATTGCGGTTCGTCGTGGATATGACGTTGATCGCCGAGTTCGCGCGGCCGAACGTGTCCGCCGGTCCACCCAAGCAGGCGGCACAACTGGCCGGGCCAATGGCGCAGCCGGCATCGGCAAAGATCTGCCGCAGCGAGTGGCCATCCACCCTGGTCGTATCCAGCGATTCATCCACGAGCGTCGTGGCCGGCACGATGAAGGTTTCGATCTTGACCTTGCGGCCCTTTAACACCTTGGCCGCGGCCACAAAATCAGTCAGCTTGCCGCCCGTGCACGAGCCGATATACGAGCGGTCGATTTTTACATCGGCCAACTTGCGCGCCGGCGCGCACTTATCCGGCGAGTGCGGCTGGGCGACGGTCGGTTCGAGTTTGCTCACATCGATCGTGGCGCGGCTGAAGTAGTTGGCGTCCGCATCGCTGTACACCGGTTCAAAAGGCTTCTTCGTGCGCTCGCGCACGTACTTCAGCATCAGCTCATCGGGGGCGATGATGCCGTTCTTGCCGCCGGCCTCGATGGCCATGTTCGTGATCGTCATGCGCTCATCGACATTGAGCTGGGCGATGCCCTCGCCGGCAAACTCCATCGCGCGGTAGGTAGCGCCATCCGTGCCGATCAGGCCGATCACGTGCAGGATGAAATCCTTGCCCATGATGTACGGCGGCAACTGTCCCCTAAAATCAAAGCGCATGCGTCGGCGGGACCTTCAGCCAGGTCTTGCCCGTGCCCAGGATGAACGCGGCGTCGCTGTTTCCGACGCCCGTGGAGAATTCGCCGAACGCGCCGGACGTGCAGGTGTGGCTGTCCGTGCCGATCAGCACCTCGCCCGGCCGGTTATGCCCAAGCTGGGCCAGCGCCATGTGGCAGACGCCCTTATACAGCGTCTTAGCGGCCGAAGCGTAACGCTTGGGCATGCCTTCGCCCTTGACGAAGTCGGCATCATAGAAGTTCTTGATGCCCTGGCGGGCGGCGAAATCCCGCAGGATCTCCAGGTTGCGGTGGCTCTTGGCGTCGGCGGTAAAGATGTAATGGTCGGGAATGATGACCACCTTGTCCGGGTCGAACACCTTGGCGTCCTTGCCGAACTCTTCCTCAAAGATGCCGATGGTGCCCGGGCCGCAGATGTCGTGCGTCATCAGCACATCCACGTTCACCCAGATGTTGTCGCCGGGAGAAACCTGCTTCACGCCCGCGTGCCGGGCAAGAATCTTTTCCGTCAATGTCATTGCCATGGAGCACTCAGTCTTTCTTCAACAGAAACTTCTGCCATCGACAAAAAATCTACCAAAAAGACCACAAAGACCACAAAGGGCACAAAGAAAAAAAGAATTCTAAGAAGAGAACAGCCTAATTTGCATTTTTTTATTCTTACTTCGTTGTTCTTTGTGGTCTTTGTGGTTTGTCTTGTTTTTTTACATCCGCTTGCGCACGCGCGGGGGGCGGCGGCGGACGGCCGCGCCGGTGCTCGTCAGCGGCACGCCCATGAGCGTGCCCTCGGCCGTGGGCCGCTGGCCCGCGGCCACGAGCTGTGCCGTACGGCGCTGCTGGTCGGCCAGCCCCTGCTTCAAAACCTCCACCGCCTGGTCCAGATCGTCCGTGATGGTGTACAGCTCCTCATCGCCAGGGCTAATGAAATTGTGCTCGGCCAGCATGGAATGTTTGATCCAATTGTGCAGGCCCGACCAGAAGTCCTCCCCCACCAGCACCACGGGGAACCGCTCCACCTTGGCCGTCTGAATCAGCGTCATGGACTCGAAAAACTCGTCCATCGTGCCGTAGCCGCCGGGGAAGCACACGAAACCGACGGCGTACTTCAGGAACATCACCTTGCGCGCGAAGAAATAGTGGAAGTCCAGTTCGATGTTCGAGTACGGATTGGGCACCTGCTCAAACGGCAGCGTGATGTTGAGGCCGATGGATTGCCCGCCCGCCTCCGCCGCGCCGCGGTTGGCCGCCTCCATGATGCCCGGTCCGCCGCCGGTGATGACGGCAAAACCTTCCCTGGCCAGCATGGAGGAGAGCTTGCGGGCCATGCGGTACAGCCGGTCCTTGGCCGGCACGCGGGCCGAGCCGAAAATCGACACCGCCGGCCCGACCTGGCTCATCACCTCAAAACCCTCGACGAATTCCGCCATGATGCGGAAAACCCGCCAGGGATCCTCGCGAACGAAGGAACTTTCGCTCATACCTCACCTCGTGGACCCAAGTTCTCACTCCACGTGCGGAATTCCGCACCTGCCGCGGCGGAAGGCAAAAAACTTGCCAAACGGCCGCAAATCGCGATTCTCAAGTCCCGTTAAGTTGACTTCCGACATCAGAAGGCGTAAATGCTAACCAAAACGCCGACCTGAGAAAAGTGCTGGGAGATAAAGACATGGCGCGAATCTGTGCGGGAATGTTGGTGACAGTATTGCTGGCCGGCTGTGCGGGACATTACCGGCTGACCGTGCCCGACGCGGTGACCGTTCCGGGCAAGGCCGCGCCGGTCGTGATTCGTCTGGAGCGGCAGGAGTTTGGGCCTCTGTACCGGCCCCTGGATGGCGCGGCCATGCGCATGTGGATCGCCGATCAGCCCTTGCGGGCCGCCTACACGCGCGATAAGGGCTACGCCTCGGCCGCGGTGCCGGCCCCCGAAAAGCCGGGCGCCTACACGCTCACTGTGGCCCACCAGGACCGGGACGGCGGCGATGTGGGCAAGATCGGCCGCGCGTTTGTGCTGGCGCCGGCGGCCAGGACGCTCGTGGTGGATTGGCAGGCGCTCGGGCGTGAGAAGGATGGCGCGTGGCGCCGCCGCGGCGCTGGCCAAGCTGGTGGTGAATGATGTGCAGGTGGTGTACGCCGTCGAAGGCTTTGCCGACCCCGAGCAGGCCCATCGCTGGCTGAAGGAAAACGGCCTGCCCGAAGGCCCGATCGTCACCTGGCAGGATAAGCGGCCGGTCACAGGCACGCTGGTGACCCTGCGTTCCACGCTCACCGGCCAAATGGTCGCGGCGGGGCAGGGCGATGGTTTCCTGGAGGCGGCGAAATCGATGAACCTGCCCGTCATGTACGTGGGGACCAGGCACTACATGCAGTTTCAATGCTATTCGGACTGGAATTCCCTGGCGGACACCCTGCTGAAGGCTGAAAAATAAAAGTCAGCAGGGATGCAGGGGATGCAAGGGATGAAAAAGGTAAATGGCTTTCTGGTCTTTTATCCCTTGTATCCCCTGAATCCCTGCTATTTTTTCTTTTGCCACATTTCGATAGGATCGTTAGGGCCATGGCCGCAGAGGAAACAAGATCTGAGCGCGGCGTCTTCCCAGCGACGGTCCGCTCCAACCGCCGCCTGTGCGATGAGCATTACCTGTTGCGGCTGGATGTGGGCGAAGACTTTCCACCCACGCAGGCCGGGCAATTCGTGCAGGTGCAGTGTGGCGGGGCGGAGGGGGATTTTGTGCCCGCACTCCGCGAGTGGGGGGAAGAGCCGCCGCCGGATTTCACCGGTTCCGAGCTTCTTCAGCGCCAGCCGCTGCTGCGGCGGCCGTTCAGCCTGGCCGGGCGTGAGGAGATCGGCAAAAATTCCATTCTCGACATCATTCACCGCGTCGTCGGCCGCGGGTCAGCCATCCTTTCCGAAGTAAAAGAAGGCGAAAAACTCAGCGTCCTTGGCCCCCTGGGCAATGCCTTCACCTGGGCGGATGATACGGAGACCGGCGTCCTGGTGGGTGGCGGCGTGGGCCTGCCCCCAATGCTGTACCTGGCCCAGGCCCTGTACCGGGCGGGCAAAAAGGCCCTCGTCTTCGCCGGCGTGACGACCGCGCGGCTACTCCCCTTAAGCCTCGATTCCGCCGTGCCCGCCTCCCAGGCCGGCTGGCCCAGCCTGTGCGTGCGGGAGTTTTCCCAGTGGGGGGCGGAGACGACCATTTCGACGGATGATGGCTCATTGGGCTCTGGCGGCCGCGTGAGTGAAGCTCTATTCAACTGGATCGATCAGGGCCGGCTCAAGGCCAAAGGCTCCATCGTTTACACCTGCGGCCCGGAAAAGATGATGCGGGCCGTGGCTGAAGGGTGCATCCAGCGCGGCTTTGCCTGCCAGGTGGCCATGGAGCGCAAGATGGCCTGCGGCATGGGCACCTGCCAGTCGTGCATTTGCAAGACTAGGACCGCCGGCGCACCGGGCTGGAAATACTCGCTCGTGTGTACGGACGGCACCATCTTCGATGCTCGGTCTATTCTTTGGGATTAAACGATTTTTGATTTGCGATTTGCGATTTGCGATTAAAGAAGGGTGCTGCCAAAAAGCGGTTATGGAAGAGCCTTCCCCATTCAGAACTGATTATATCGGCCATGATGTCGCCTATCGCCGACGGCGTGAAAAGGGAATGGCCGGCTGGGATGATGGCACATCTCTTCGGCAGACCCTCGAAGTGATCGAGAACTTCCTTCGAGATGCTGGTCTTCCAACCGAAGGTTCAATGCTGGAGCTGGGTTGCGGGGCAGGCGATCTGATGCTGCCCTGGGCGATGCGGGGATACAAGGTTTACGGCGTCGATGTTTCCCCCTACGCCATCGAGTGGGCGCGGCAAAAGTTTTCGCAGGCGGGCTTGGATGGGCAGTTCTTTGTAGGTGATGTCACGCAGGAACTGGAGCTTGGTATTTCGCCCGTCGATTTGGTGTTAGATGGCCACTGCCTGCACTGCATCATCGGCAAGGACCACCGGCAGGCGTTTCTTGCCAACTCCCGAAAATACCTCAAACGAGGCGGGATTTTGCACATCAACACCATGTGCGGTGATCCGCACCACGCCCCAAGTCTGAAACACTTTGACGCCGTGCATCGCGTAATCGCGATAGACGGCGTGGCCATGCGCTATTTCGGCAAGCCTGAGGATATCCTTCGCGAGATGGCCGAGGCGGACTTTGAGGTGGTTAAGTCCCAGATCATCCCAGCCCAATACGATGGCGACGAGGACTGTCTGCTGATAAACGCCCGCTGCTAACTTTTCGATTCTCTAGAGACGCAAAAGGTACCACTCAGCGGCAGTTAAATCAAAAATCGCAAATCAAAAATCGCAAATCGAAAATCGCAAATGGCTTATCCCTTGCATCCCCTGCATCTCTGCAATCTCTTTGAGGCCGTAAGATTACCTTGCTTAGTGAGGAGACTTTTGACGAAAATTCTCCCATGCCCGATTTGGTCATAATGGTGTTCATCTTCGCCCTGGCGCGTGCATCGGCAGCTTTTTGAATGTGGTGATCTACCGCATGCCGCGCGGGCTCTCGATTGTCTGGCCGCCCAGCCACTGCTTTTCCTGCGGCCGGGCGATTCGCTGGTTCGACAATCTGCCCATCTTCTCCTGGCTCATCCTGCGCGGTCGTTGCCGCCACTGCTCCGCCAAGATCAGCCCGCAATATGTCATCGTCGAGGCCATCACGGGCCTGCTGGCGGTGGGTTTGTACGCGGCGTATTTCATCGTGCAGATTCGCACGCTGGGACTTTCCACCGCCGACCACGTGCCGGCAACGCAGCTTGATTTCGGCGCCGCCTGGCCGATGTTCATCGCCCACGCGGCGCTCTTGTGCGGGCTCCTGGCGTGCTCGGTGGTGGACTGGCGGCATTACATCGTGCCTTTGCCCGTGATGTGGACGGTGTCGGTAATCGGCTTTATCGCCTGCGCGGTCAGACCTCATCCGTTCCTGCCGCAGGCGACGCCGATGCAGTCCGCCATGGCCCTCGCGGCGGGTGCGGGAATATTCCTGGGTCTGCTGGCGCTGCAACTTGGCCTGATCAAGCAGAGCTTTGCCGATGTGGCCGAGCAGGCTGTCGGCCTGGAGGATGAGGCACAACCCAAAGAGTTCGTTCCCGATGCTGCCCAGACTGATGAAAGCCAGGCTCGCAAGGCCAATCGCCGTCGCAATCGCCGCCAGCGCGGCAGTGTGGGCGTTACCGCCGAATCCGGCGTCAATCCGCGCGTAGAGGTCCTGCGGGAGGTTTTATTCCTCCTGCCTACAATCATTCTGACCGTGGCGGCGTGGCAGATTCTCCGCCACAGCCCCACCGCCGCGGCGTGGTGGGGCGGATTATTCGATGCGGCAAGACATCCGCTGCTGGCGCCGCGAATGACGGCCATGGGCGGCTCGATCTTCGGCTTCATGATCGGCGGCCTGTGGATCTGGGGCCTGCGCATACTGGCTACAGTTATAGTGGGCCGAGAGGCCATGGGCATGGGCGATGTACACATACTGGCCGGCGTGGGCGCCGTCACCGGCTGGGCGGTGGTTTCGCTGACCTTCTTCGTCGCGCCCGTCGCGGGCATCGCCGTGGCCCTGTATCTCTTCGCCGCGCGGCGGCAACGGGAACTGCCCTACGGCCCCTGGCTGGCCGCAGGAACGGTGCTGGTCATGCTGTTCTACGATGCCTTGGTGCGTTTCGTGGAGCCGGGGATGACCGTTCTGGGGCAGCTTCTAAAGCAGGCGTGAGGCTTGGAGTTCGAGGGACACCATACTTAATTGAAATAATTGCGCCCAAGAAATTGCATAAATTAGTCGATAATTAAGTATGATGTCCCTCGAACCCGTGACACCAATAGAATTCGATGAGTGTCGGCCATGAACAAGTTCAAAGCAATCGTTCTTCTGGGCATCCCACTTATCCTCGTCATCGCCGCGATCGTGCTGATTGTGATGAACATCGGCAACCCTTGGACTTTGCACTTCTATACCGTCGATTTCACCACGTCGCGCGCGGTGATGATGCTCATCGTCGCCGCTGTGGCCGTGATTCTTTGGTGGCTGTGCCGGTGGATGTTGCCGGCAGGATTTCGGGCCCTGAGCGCCCACCAGGCCGGCCGCCGCGCGGCGGCGCCCCGCCGAGCTCTCCTCAGCCATAGCAGAAGAGAAAAATAGCAGGGATGCAGGGGATACAGGGGATAAAGACAAAGAGGTTTTTGCTTCAGCCTTTTCTTATCCCTTGCATCCCTTGCATCCCTGCTATTTTCTTTGGTTTTTTGATGGCCGGTGGTTGATCGCGAAAATTCGTGATTTCTTCCGAGGCAGTTGTATAATCCCGACAACTGGAGGCGGAGTTCCTCCATTTCGTAACAGATGAGAAGGAGATCATCATGCAACGTTTCAAGCTTGCCGCATTGTTGGTTTTGTTGCTTTCGACCAGCGGGATGGTCGGCTGCAACGCGTTTGTGGATCGCAAGAAGTACGACACGCTGGAAGCCAAGTATCACGAGCAGGAGAATCTGAACAAGGAACTGTCGGCCTCTCTGGAGTCGGCCAAGGCCGGGCAAGCGGATGCGCAGACCGCCGCGCAATTGGCCAAGCAGCGCGCCGATGCCGCCGAGGCCCAGGCCGCGCAATATCGCGACGCGATGGGGCAGATGCAGGCGTCCGCCGCCGCGCCGGCTGAGCCCAAGGGCGCCCAGCCCGCCGCCGCCAAACCTTCTAAGGCTGCCGCGAAGATGGTGGAGCGGCCGCATAATGCGATGGAGTTCACTGTACACGGCGACATGCTCACCGGCGGCAACAAGCTTTCGCTGACCGCCAGCGGCAAGAAACGCGTGGCGGAGATCGCCAAGGCGTTGAAGGGCCAGTATGCCGGCCATACCGTGCGGGTCGTGGGCTATACCGATGCCGATCCCATCCAGCACAGCAAGTGGATGGATAACTGGGAGCTTTCGGCCGAGCGGGCCATGGTTGTGGTGCGTGAGCTGGTCGCCGAGGGCGTGCCGGGCAAGAGCATCGAGGTGGCCGGCCGCGGACAGTATCATCCCATCGCGGACAATAAGAGTCCCAAGGGCAAGGCCGAGAACCGGCGCATTGTGATTGAGGTCGTTGGCAAGTAGGTGCGGCGGGGTGTGGTGACGCTTAGCTGGCTCACCCTCACCCGGCCCTGCGGGCCACCCTCTCCCTTCGAGGGAGAGGGGGTGTGGAACAGCCGCCCTCGGCTGTGATCACCCTCACCTTGGCCCTTCGGGCCACCCTGCTTCGCTAAAGCTACGCAGGGCAAGCCCTCTCCCGTAGAAGGGGGAGGGGGTGGGCGACCCTCACCCCGGCTTCGCTTTGCTTCCGGCTTCGCTCCGCTTCGCCGTGACAAGTCGCCGTGGCAAGCCGGCCCTTGGGGCAAAGCACACAGGCTGAAAGCCTGTGCCACGAATGAATTGACCATGATTAGCATCATCGATTATGGCATGGGCAATCTTCGCAGCGTGGCCAAGGCCGTGGAGCGAGCCGGGGAGCAGGCCCGCATCATCCGCACGCCTTCAGAGCTGGCGGTCGCCGACAAGCTGATCTTGCCGGGCGTCGGCGCCTTTGGCGATGCCATGGCCAATCTCGCGCGGCAGGAACTTATCGAGCCGATCCGGCAGTACATCAAGCAGGATAAACCGCTGCTGGGCATCTGCCTGGGGCTTCAGTTGCTGTTTTCTGTCGGCTACGAAGATGGCGAGTATGAGGGCCTTGACGCCTTCAAAGGCGAGTGCCGCCGGTTTGATTTTTCACACCTCCCCCCTGGAGGGGGAGGGCAGGCAGCAGGGCCGGTTGAGGGTCGTTCTAACCCCTCTGCCTTGGGAGAGGGTGGCCGTAGGCCGGGTGAGGGTCGTTCCAAATCCGAGATGACAGCCACTGGCGAAAAGTTATCCGTGCCACATATGGGCTGGAACGCCATCACCTGGGAGAGGCCCTGTCCGCTGCTGGCGGGGCTGAAATCGCCCAGTTTCGTGTATTTTGTACACAGCTATCATGTCGTCCCGAAGGATAGCGGCATTATCCTGACCAGGACGATGTACGGCTACGAATTCGTCTCCAGCATCTGGCGAGGCAACCTGATGGCCACGCAGTTCCACCCGGAGAAGAGCCAGGCGGTGGGACTGAAGATGGTCGAGAACTTTGTCCGACTTTAAGGAATGGGCTCACGGCTTGCGGCTTACGGCTTGAAGGTAGGGCGAATTCGTTCTTGCTTCTCAGGCCGTAAGACGTGAGCCTTAAGCCGTCTTTGCGATGGAGATATTACCCGCCATAGATCTGCGTTTAGGCAAGGTAATTCGCCTGACCCAGGGCGATTACAACCGCCAGACCACCTATTCCGAGCGCCCGGCGGATACGGCCAAGGTCTTCGCCGATGCGGGTTGCCGCTGGCTGCACGCGGTGGACCTGGATGGGGCCAAAAGCGGCAAGCCGGAGAACCTGAATGTCGTGGCGGAGATTGCCCGTAGCGTCAAGATGAAGATCGAGCTAGGGGGCGGAATTCGCAACGATGAAACGGTTCAGGCGGTGTTGGATGCGGGTGTCGAGCGTGTGATTATCGGCTCGGCCGCCTTGAGCAACTGGCACTGGTTTGAAAAGTTGCTCAAAAGGGCCGACCTGGCCGGCCGCGTGGCCTTGTCCCTGGATGCCCGCGGCGGCCGCCTGGCCGTGTACGGCTGGACACAGGAATCGGCGGCCACGGCGGTGGAAGTGGCCCGCAAGGTCAAGGGCCTGGGCCTGGCGGCGCTGATCTATACCGACATCCAGCGCGACGGCATGCTCACCGGGCCGAATTTCCCCACGACCGAGCAGCTCATCGCCGCCACGGATGCTCCGGTGATCGCCTCGGGGGGCGTGGCCTCGGTGGAGGATATTGTCCGCTGCCGGCAGATCGGCTGCGCCGGCGTGATCGTGGGCAAGGCGTATTACGAGGGAAAGCTGACGTTGGCGGATGCCCTTAAAGCCGCTGGCTAGGCTACAGGGCACAGGGTGCAGGTTACAGGGTACAGATCGACCGATGTGAGCCTGTTCCCTGTAACCTGTAACCTGTTTTTGTCATTTGACTTTGCCGCATTGCCCGTGTATAGATAAGTGTGTCGACGGCCAATTGCCGTTCTCTGCCGCTTGTGGACTGGATGCCAGGCGGTCTCGGCCCACAAGTGTCTCCAACGGTTTTCCGCATATCGTGCTTCTCGTGGCATGATGTGACTTCCCGTGAGGGCTCATGACGGCCGCGGACTATGGCCGGCCTTATAGGATTGTGCTGCTGGGGCAGCGGATGCAGCAGAGTTAGCTGAGGGGCTTGATTGTTGCCGTGCAGCCTTGTTCGCAACGATTTTTTTTCGCGTGATGTGCCTTATAAAATATTAATACTCGCGGAGGGGTATCTGCGGATCTTGTTTAATGTCGGCCGTTCGGTAGAAACCGAAGCGGCCAAAACACCTGAACCTTTAACTAGAATTGGCGCCATTGGCATGAGTGAAGAACAAATCATCACGGAAGAAACGCAGGACCAGGAAGAGGTCGCCTCAGGCATTCTGGAGATCACCCCCAAGGGGTACGGTTTCCTCCGCCAGGAGCGTAATAAATTCCGCGCCACGCCCGGCGACGTGTTCGTGGGCAAGGATTTCATCGGCGGCGAACGCTTGCGCCAGGGCCTGTTTATCGAGGCCAAGATCGGCTCTCCCACGCGGCGCAAGGGCGGTCCGCGGATGGAGGAGATCCTCCGCATCAACGGTCGGCCGCACGAAGACTACATGGACGTCACGCCCTTCAGCGATCTGCTGGTGATCGACCCGCAGCCGCACGTGAAGCTGGAAACCAACGGCGGGCCGCTGGAGATGCGCATTTTGGACCTGATCTGCCCCGTCGGCCGCGGCCAGCGAGGGTTGATCGTGGCTCCGCCGCGCAGCGGCAAAACCGTCCTTTTGCAGCAGATCGCCGCGTCCATCTCGCTCAACGCGCCGGATGCCCACCTGATCGTGCTCTTGATCGATGAGCGGCCCGAAGAGCTGACAGATTTCAAGCGCAAGACCAAGGGCGAAGTGGTGGCCTCCACCAACGACCAGGATGTGGCCAGCCACGTGCGCGCGGCGGAGTTCACCATCGAGCGGGCCAAGCGCATGGTGGAGTTCGGCGACGATGTGATTATTCTCTTGGATAGCCTCACCCGCCTGGGCCGGCGTATAACCGCGCCATCGAAGGCAGCGGCCGCACCATGACCGGCGGCGTGGACATCCGCGCCCTGGAGATTCCCAAGCGGCAGTTCGGCGCGGCCCGCAAGATCGAAGGCGGCGGCTCGCTGACTATTTTAGGAACGATTCTGGTCGAAACCGGCAGCCGCATGGATGACCTGATCTTCGAGGAATTTAAAGGCACGGGCAACATGGAACTGGTGCTGGACCGCAAGTTCGCCGAACGGCGGATCTGGCCGGCCCTGGACATCAGCCGCTCCGGCACCCGCAAGGAAGAACTGCTGATCGAGCCGTGGAAGCTGGAAAAGCTGCACATGATGCGCCGCTACCTGTCGCAGATGAGCGTGGATGATGAACTGCCGCAGCTCATCAAGACCATGTCGCGCTTCAAGAGCAACGACGAGTTCCTGCGGGGTCTGAATATCCAGTAAGATTTTTTTGCGGAAATGCAAGAAAGTCGGTGGGGCGGCCGAGTCCCGCGCTATGATGATTAATGATCTGCCTGTTACCGAGATCGTGAACCGCAAGGAACGCGATGTGCCGGTAACGGGCAGGTCATTTTTTTGCGCTACTTAGGGCGATTTTCGGCTAAGCGCTACACGGTTCCACTTCAGTGGAACTTTTAATAATATTACATAGTGCTTTTTTATAATTAAGCGCAAGTTCATTAAAGTTAAATAAACCGGCCTTGCAGTGTTGTTGCGTTGAGCATCTTGAGCATCTTCAAATAGGTCTTTTATTTTCAATGGCTTACATTAGATAAACAAGATGATCATCTTGAGCGCCTTGAGCACCTTCAAACGATTCCTGATAAGCCATAAGTCAACTGGAGAAAAGCCATCTATGGGTTTCCTTATGGAGGTGTAAACGGTTTACACGTGCAATACGCGCGAGATGACTGTCCTTGAAGGACAGTCGCGGGGGCGAAGACGATTCTTCTCCCAGAAGAGTCGCGCACAAGGGGACTGGAAAATCCGCTTGTCAGGAAGAGGCTCGCTCGCTATGCTTTTGTGGCTCCGAAAGAAGAGACTTGAACGACCGCCAGAAAAGGTGAGATATGCATTATCCGCATAGGATCAGCAAGCGTAAGAGAGTTCGCAAACTTGGCTTCCGTGCCCGCATGAAGACCGCGGGCGGCCGTAAGATCATCAACAGCAAGCGCCGCGTCGGCCGCAAGGTGCAGGTGGTCTGATCGCCTGTGTGGCACAGCCGACCTCGGCTATGCATTTTCATCGTTTGAAAGAAAAAAACGGCCCGCCATTTCAGCGGGCCGTTTTCTATTGCGCACTGGGCACAGCCGGGGGCGGCTGTGCCACATTGTCTACTCTTGAGGCTAAACCTTGCAGGCCTTGCGGAGCTTTTCCGCCATGTCCAGCTTTTCCCAGGTGAAGTCGGGGTCCACGCGGCCGAAGTGGCCGTTGGCCACGGTCTTGCCATAGATGGGCCGCAGCAGCTTCAGGTGGTCGATGATCTCCCAGGGCCGCAGCGGGAAGACGTCGCGCACGGCCTTCTCCAGCCGCTCTGCTTCCACCACGCCGGTATTCTTGGTCTGCACCAGCACGCTCACCGGGTCGGCCACGCCGATAGCGTAACCCAGTTGCACTTCCACCGCGCGGGCCAGCCTGGCCTTGATGATGTTCTTGGCGATGTAGCGGCACATGTAGCTGGCCGAGCGGTCCACCTTGGAGGGATCCTTGCCGGAAAACGCGCCGCCGCCGTGGCACCCGCGCCCGCCGTAGGTGTCGACGATGATTTTGCGGCCGGTCAGGCCGCTGTCGCCGTGAGGGCCGCCGATGAGGAACCGGCCGGTGGGATTGATGTGGAAGATGATCTTATTGTTCCACAGGCCGGGGCACTCGCCGACGATCACCGGCTTGATGATCTTGGCGATGATCTCCTTGCGGGCCTTCTCGCTCATTGTGCCGGTCTTCTTATCCAGCGCGGCCTCGGTGTGCTGCGTGGAGAGCACCACCGTGTGTACGCGGGCGGGCTGGTGGTCGAAATACTCCACGGTTACCTGCGTCTTGCCGTCGGGCCGCAGCCATTTGATCAGGCCGCTTTCGCGGGCCTTGGTCAGGGCCTCGGTCATACGGTGGGCCAGGTAGATGGGCATGGGCATGAGCTGGCTGGTCTCATCGCAGGCGAAGCCGAACATGATGCCCTGGTCGCCAGCGCCCTGCTCGGAGCGCTTCTTGCGGTCCACGCCGCGGTTAATGTCCGCCGACTGGCCGTGCAGCGTGCGCAGCACGGCGCAGCTCTTGTAGTCAAAGCCGGTGGAGGAGTCGTCGTAACCGATCTTCCGCACGACCTCGCGGGCGGTTTCATCCGCCTTGGACAAGGCGACAAGCGCCTCGGGCGTGTGCGTGGTGATCTCGCCGGCCAGTACGATCAGGCCCGTGGTCACCAGCGTTTCGCACGCGCAGCGCACGTGCGGATCGTGCTTGATCAAGCTATCCAGAATGCCGTCGGAAATCGCGTCAGCCACCTTATCGGGGTGCCCGGCGGTCACGGATTCACTCGTAAACAGGTACGAAGCCTTGCGCTTCTGATCGATCATGGCTGCTCCTCTAACAAAAACGGGTATATCGTTTTGGAACGGCCATTATTAGCACCCGAGGGGGTGAATGCAAGGCCGGTTAGCGGGTTAATCGGTCAATTGGTTAACACTACAACGCCACCTGATCCATTATGCAGCAACGTATTGACGATATTCGAATGCCAAGGCTACGCAACCGTCGCTTGCGTGTTTTCACGTGGCAGCGTCGCGCTTTCTCGTTTCGTGCCTGCGTTTGAGTAATAATCTCCGCCTCCCTGGCCAGGAAGCTTTGACGAACCTGTCCCGTCAGCCACAGGGAACGCACCAGCGCCGCGGCCGCCTGGCGAATCTGGCATACGGTCAGCTGCGGATTTTTCCCCCCGCCACTGTTCCTGAACCGTGGCCAGGAACAGGTGGCTGACGGCCGTCAGCAGCAGATGACGCTTCAAGGAGCGATACCGGCGAACCTCAAAATGGTCCAGCCCCAACTCGGACTTTTCCACCTCGAAGCATTGCTCGACCCTGTACCGCGTGAAGGCCACGTGCAACATCACCTCCAGCGGCGTGCCACCCGGCGCGTTGGAGACGAAGTATTTCACCTCCTGCGGCGCCAAAATGTTGCGGGCCACAATCAACCAATGCGCCCGCGTCGGCAGACCATCCCGTTTCAAATACAGCCGCGCCGCCTTGACCTGCCAAACCTCCGGTCCCACCGTGCTGTCCTTGACATGGAACTTCCGCCACGCTTGTTTGCGAAAAGCTGCCCCGTAGCGCAGCATGTGGCGAACCTGGATGCAGGGCAGGGTCTTGACCTTCAGACGGGGATAATGCCTCGGCCGGCCGCGCCGCGTGGCCGCACGATGCTGTTTTTGAAGAACCTCCGGTTCGCGCAGCCAGCCGTAGAAAATCGACGGCACTTCCAGGACGTAGCGCTGGCCGCACTCGTCCAGGGCGCGATGAAAGTCCGGCACTTCGCCATAACCTTCATCCCCCGTCATCCATTCAAACCGAATCCCGTTGGCCACGGCGGCGGCACGCAGTTCCAGGGCGATCTGCCACTTGGGGCGATGCTGCATTGTGTCCGGGATGCCCGCCCCCCGGCACCGAGCACGATCATCGGACCATTCCTGCGGCAAGAACATCTCCCCCGGAAGCAGGGTGTGAAAGGCGCCCGCCACATAGCTGATATGCACCGTAACCACGCAGTTATCCACCTTGCCCGTGGCGCCGCAATATTGACGCTGCACGCCGGCGGTCTTGTCGCCCTTCTTGGGATGGGCCGTCTCATCCAACACGCCAATCGACAGGGGGTGGCTGTGTTGATCGCCCACGATCTGCATCAACCGCTGGGCCATGCGCGCATCATCCCAGTCTGCCAGCGACAGGAACTGCTGAAGCGTCCGCGGCGGAACGTCGGCCCGGTCCGCCATCGGCTCGATGCTCTTGCGCGGCAGATCCGACAATTGACCGTTGACGTAAACCCGCAGGTTGCCACAGGGCTCGCTGCGGCTGAAACAGTCGTCAAATTGTCCCAGGTACTGTTCCAACATCGGCTTGAGCTCTCGCAATTGCTTGGCATCCATGCCGTATCTCCTTTCGGGAAAAGCGCTCCCGAAAGGAACTATCGTCTGGCCGCCTGAGCTTTCTTGAGCCCAGATGGCGTTGTAGTGTTAACTGGTTAATTGGAAAAGGCAGGAAAAGGGCTTGCTTATCATGAAGAAGTCTTAAGCCAACGCTCTTATGAGCGCTGCATGGTTGGCGAGTTTTTCCGCCCTGACCTGCGGGCGATACACCGCCTCATAGGGCAGCATCAGCCGGCCTGCATAGCCAAAGCGCGGGGAAGGGGAGGTTAAGTCATCTTTCAGGAGGAAGGGCCCATAGTTGCCCTCCACCAGCACCGGCGGCGGCGCGGCGCGGAGGAAGACGCGCTGGGCGGTCGAGAGCAAGCCGCTTTCGCCCACCATGCAGCCCAGGATGTAGGGTAGTTCATCTTGTTGGCACAGCCGCGCGAGTTTGAGCGACGGGCCGATGCCGCCGTTCTTGCCCAGCCGGATATTCAGCCACACGCGGCCTTCAGCGCCCAAGAGGACCTCCGCATCGCGCTCCGTGATGCAGCTTTCATCCGCGATCAACGGTAGTTCGCACTTAAACGCCAGCTCCGCCAGGCGCCCGGGCGAGCATTTGCACGGCTGTTCCACGGCCAGCACGCCCAGCTTTTTCAGCTCGGCTGCGCGGGCGGGCACATCGCCGTATTTCCACGCGCCATTGATGTCCACGCGCAGGGAGCATTTGCCGGCGGCCAGGGGTTTTTTCAGTTTCTTCGTGACGATGCGCAGGTTTTCCTGATCGACCTTCTCATCAAAGCCGAGCTTGAGCTTGAAACTCTTCAGGCCGTACCAGCGCATGAGGCGAAGCTGCCGCGCGGTCTTGCGCGGGTTGGCCGAGCCGATCACGCCGCTGATGCGAACGGAGCTATTTACAATAAACTTGCCTTGGGCGCCGTGGCTGCTACCCCTCTCCCTTTTACGGGAGAGGGTGGCCTGAAGGGCCGGGCCTGCCCTGCGAAGCTTTAGCGAAGCAGGGTGAGGGTTCTTGTTCACACCCCAATCAAGTTCCACCGCCTGCGCTGCCGCCAGCTCCACCGCACAGCGCGCGGCGGGGACATTCCTGCCCTCATGCTGGCAGGGCAGATCGATCACCGCTTGCCGCAACTCCTCGCAGTCGCGGCAGGCCTTCAAAAGCGGCCAGAAAATCTGCTCCACATCCTGGACGACCGTTTCCAGCGTTTCCCCCGTCACGTACTCGCGCGGCAGCGCCTCCCCCCAGCCAATCGCGCCGCTTTCCATGCGCAGGCGGAGAACGATCGCCTCGGCCTCAGCGCGGCTTGCCGCGGCATGTTCAAAGCCGCGCATGGGCAGACACGTGCGGAAGATGTCGAGCCCGATGGGCCGGTCGTCGGTCATATTTGGCTATTTGGCCTTTTGCTGTTTGACTGTTAGGTACGACGGGAACCCGCGAAACAGTTTAACAGTGAACCAGTTCAGCCGCCATTTTGGCTTAGTCAATCAGCCACACAATTTTTCGAGCCCTTACCAAACAGCCAAATAGTCAAAACGCCAAAAAGCCAGGCCGCTTTGCGGCCCGATTGACTTTGCCACCTCTGAGTTCTAGTCTGGCAACGTGCTAAATATTCGCGTAGAAAACCTAGTCAAAACATTTCCCGCCGCCGCGCGGGGACAGGAGCCTGTGGCGGCGGTGGATAATGTCAGTTGCCGCATCGGTCGCGGGGAGATGTTTTTTCTCTTAGGGCCTTCGGGTTGCGGCAAGACGACGCTTCTGCGCATTTTGGCCGGATTTGTCGCCCCGGATTCGGGCAAAGTGTTTCTTGATGATGTGGATGTGACCAACCTGCCCGCCGAGAAGCGGCAGCTCGCCATGGTGTTTCAGAATTACGCTTTGTGGCCCCACATGACCATCGCCTCCAACGTGGCCTTTGGGCCAAAGACCCGTAGACGGCCGCGCGGGGAAGTTAGAGAGACTGTAAAGGAAATGCTGGACCTGGTGGGCATGCTCGACCGCGCCAAGCACAAGCCCGCCCAGCTTTCCGGCGGGCAGCAGCAGCGCATGGCGCTGGCCCGCGCGCTGGCGGTTGCGCCAAGGGACTGCTCCTGGATGAGCCTTTGAGCAATCTGGATGCCCGCCTGCGCGAGCGGATGCGCGGCGAGATTCGCCGGCTGGTCAATAAGTTCGGCGCCACCGCCGTGTATGTCACGCACGACCAGGATGAGGCCCTGTCCATGGCCGATCGCATCGCGGTGATGGACAAGGGCAGAATCATTCAGGTGGGTACGCCACAGGAGGTTTATAAGCAGCCGGCAAATCGCTTCGTGGCGGATTTCCTGGGCGAGGCGAATTTCTTTTCCGGCAAAGTTGCCCAAGCTGCCGGCGGCGATGGGTTTATCGCCGTCGATACAGCAGTCGGCCGGCTCTTGGGGCGGTCGGAGGCAAGACTCAGCGCGGGCAGCGATGTGGTATGCTGCATCCGTCCCGAGAGCGTTCAGTTGATCGGCAAGAATGGTGCGCCGGCCGAACCGCGAGAGCTTGGTGCTTTGAATAGAATTGCCGTTTCGTGCGAAGAGGCGACGTACATGGGCCCGACCGTCCGCTACCGGCTGCGAACCAGTACCGGCCACGTGATCCGGGCCGTGGTCGTCGGCGCGGCTGGCAGCGGGGCATTTTTTCCCGGGGCGCAGGTGGAGGCTATCTTTAGCCCCCGCGAAGTTGTCATACTTGAAGAGTGAGGCGAGCTTCCGGGACGGCCGCGCGTGAGCCTGGGCCGCCCCCGCTTTGAAGAGTATTATTCATTATTAACTTTCGACCACGGTGTCCCTGTAGTTTCGGGCGCCGACGGCTGCCGATAGAAATACAGTGGCACGCGAAGAATCAGTTACTTACGAAGAATTGCCGGCGCTATGTATCCGCGGCAAGGAGCTGCAGCTGCCTGCGCACCGTCACGGTAGCCTGGATGTTCGGCACCGTGTGGATGGTGGCCACTAACCTCAGCGGTGCGCCCTTCCTGAACCTTGGCTACCTGGCCGGCTTCACGGATTTTCACTGGGGTCTGCTTAGTGGCGTAGCCTCCGCGGCGACGCTGGCTCAGCTTCCCGCCAGTTATCACATCGAGCGTACCGGCCGTCGCAAGCACCTGTTCATGTGGGCCAATATCGCCGGAAGACTGCTCTGGATGGTCCTGGGCTTCCTGGCGGTGGCGCTGCTGCTGCTACCCGGTACGCCGCACGTCCGGATGATCATTGTCTGGGTGGCGGTGGTTGTGGTGCTGATAGCCTCGGTGCTGGGCCAACTGGCCACGCCGCCGTGGAACACCTGGATGGCCGAATTGATTCCCTCGCGCATCCGCGGGCGGTTTTTCGCCCGCCGCAACGCCTACGCGGTCACCGTGCAGGTAGTGGCGACGGTGGCCATTGGCCTCTTGCTGGACCGCGTTTCACCCCAGGCCCTGCGCCACGAGATCCAGGATGGCATCAGGCACGCCAGGGATGTGCCGCTCTTAGTGTGGACGCTGCTGGGCCTGTTCATCATGGCGGGCGTCTTAGGCACGCTGGACATCTGGTGCTTCCGCCGCGTGCGGGAGATCTATCCGCGCGCAAGCGCGTGAAGATCGGCTGGTGGGAAATCGTCGCCCAACCGATGCGGGAAGTTCGCTTCCGCAAGTACGTCACCGGTCTTGGCCTCATTAATCTCGGCTGCTTCATGTCTGCGCCGTTCTTTGGCCTGTTCTGCCAGAAGTTCTGCCATCTGGATAATCTCCAGACTATGATCGCCGTGCTGTTGTGGGGTCCAATAGGCAGCCTCCTATCGAGCAACCCCTGGGGCCGCGCGGCCGACCGCTGGGGCGCTGAAGCCCATCCTGGTTCTGACGACCGTGGGCATCGCCATGAATATCTGGGGCTGGCTTTTTGTCCTGCCGGGCGGACCAGGCCACATGTTCATGCCGCAGTTCGCGGCCGCGGTGGTGGGCATATTCGGAGGAGCCGCCTGGTGCGGTTTCAATATCGCGCGCACGAACCTGGAATACAGTTTCGTCGATAACGACGGCCGCTCGACCTACGGCGCCTCGGTGTACGTGCTGATGGCCATTACCGGCGTGGCGGGAGGCATTTTGGCCGGCGCCATGGCCAAATGGACGGCCAACTTCCATCTCCACATCGGCTCGGTGGAGCTGATAAATTACCACCTGATCTGGCTGATCAGCGGCATCTTTCGTGTTTCGGGGGTTATCTGGCTGATCCGTATGCCCGAGCCTAACGCCAAGCCGGTGGGCATCGTCGCGCGGCAGATCGCCCAAGGGGTCCTGCACACCGTGCCGGGAATTCTCTTTACGCCGATACGGACCGTGAGACGGCTGCTGGTACAGCCCGCGGCGGCGCGGCCGCCGGGGCAGATGAAAGCCGCGGCCGAGGAACAGACCTAGAGAAATTACAAATTACAAAGTACAAGTTACAAATTATAAGAGGGACGGGGTGATGGGATTCGGTTCGGGCGTTGATGTGCGGGTCTCCCGTAATTTGTACTTTGTCACTTGTAATTTGTAATTAAGGTGAAAAGATGGCCGATGAAATCGAAGCGAAATATCGTGTAGAGGGCCACCAAGAGGTTCGCCGCCGCCTGAAAGAAAACGGGGCGAAACAGCAGGGCAAGGTCCTGGAGGAGAACGCCTTCTTCGACCGGCCCGGCGGCATGCTCGAGAGCCGCCGATAGCGGCCTGCGCATTCGCTTCACCCGCGCCATCGATGAAAACAACAATCCGCTGCCGGGCGAGACGAAGAACACCATCACCTATAAGGGCCCGCGGAAGCCGGGGATTTATAAATCGCGTCAGGAAATCGAGGCTGAAGGTGGATAACGCCTCCGCCGCATCCCTGATCCTGGAGGAACTGGGCTTTACGGCCATGCTCATCTTCGAAAAACGCCGCGAGAGCTGGGAATTGGGCTCCTGCAAGGTGGAGCTGGATGAGCTGCCGTACCTGGGCGCCTTCGTCGAGATCGAGGGCGAGCCGGAGGCCATCGATGCCGTGGCCAAGATACTGGGCCTGGGAAAAACGCCCATCGAGAAGGAAGGCTATGCCGCGATGCTGGGAGACTATGGCACGACGCACCAGATGGATGGGCGGATTGATTTTCCGAAATGAGCAGGCTGTAGACTGTAGACCGTAGGAACGACCGGAAAGAGCAAGAGATACCTCTTTTCCGGCTTTACCTACAGCCTACAGCCTGTGGTCTAAAAGCCTCTGTCCAGCAGCAAAAATCCCAGCCTGCTCTGCGTAATGATCATCTGCCCCTTAAAGATGCGGATGGTGCCTTTGCCTGCCGGGGCCCAGAAATCCGGGCCGATCATGTTCTGCACGATGGAGATCAGGATAGACTCCTGATCGCTGCTGCCTTGGACGCCCGTTTGGCCGAAGCCTTGGTTTTGAGTCATTGCCCCCATTGTAGAACCCGCGGAACCAGAACCGCTATAACCGCCGGTGCTATAGTTGCTGCTGCCAGCCGCGCTGCCGCTGCTGCCGGCGAAATTGCCACCGCTGCCGCCGCCCCAGCTATTCTGGCCGCCCGCGCCGGGGTTCCCAATGGCTGATCCTCCGCCCATGGTCGGCGCGGCGAAATTCGGCACGACCAGCAGGAGGTCGTTCACATCGTACACGCGGCTCTCCATCCGCTCATTCAGCACGCTGCCGGTGGTGATGGAAAGGATGCCCTCGCGGTAGTCCCAATACACCTTCTCCAGCGGCGACTTGCCCGCGTTGAACTGGCTGAAGATCAGTTCCATGGCCTGGGGCATGGTTATGTTGGACACCTTCAGGCTGATGCGGGCCGTCTTGTCCACGCCCACCATTTCCAGGGCCCGCCAGTTAACCACCACGTTCATGCCGGTCTTTTCTTTGATGTAGGCGACTACATCCTCAAAGGATGTGTCCTTGAAATCGATATCGAGCCTCCTGGTCCACAGGGCCGCGGCCGAAATCGGCTGCGCCTTCGCGCCCTGCGCGGCTGTGGCTGGTCCCGCCGAGGCTCCGCTTGCGGCCGCGGGTTTGGCGGTTACTTCTTCCGGTGAGCGGCCCATCTCGCGCATAGCCGCGGAGAATTGCTGGTAGCGGAGGATCTGTGCCTGCGTGGTGATAACGAACGTGTCGGAGTAGATCGTCCAGCCCAACGGGATCTTGGCATCCTTGAGCGAGGCCAGCAGCATATCCAGCGCCTTGGCCACGGGCAGCTTTTCGCCCTGAACGCTCGCCTTACTGCCGCCGGTGATGCCGACCGCGGCCAGGCTCTTCCAGTCGATGGCGAAGCGACCGCCGCTCTGCTTTGCCAGTGTGAAGATCGCCTTATCGAAGGAGGTGTTCTCGATGGAAAGGTCGATGGACCTTCGCGCGACATCGACGGCAGAGGGGGGATAAATTTTGGTGCCCGCCGGCGCGGATGCCGTCTGCGCGGCAGTAAATTCGAGCGTCGTAGCTAAGACGAAAATGCAGGCGAAGAACATGAATCTTTGCATGTTGCACCTCCAGCCTGGACGCTTAAGAAAAGGCAACCACAAAGATCACCAAGATCACAAAGAGCACGAAGAACGGCCGGAGAATTCTCTTCCGGATTAAGTTTTAATGGGCCAGGTGACAGCAATCGTGTTACACCTGAGTGACAGCAACTATGTTACAGCTATCATGCGGGAAAAAAGTTTCCCCGAGGACCATGTGTGATGAAAAACGTCTCTTTCCGAACGCCGTTACCAGATGATTTTGGCTGTCCGTCGCGGCAGCTCCACACGGCGGGTGGCCAGGCGTTTTGGCGTCAGTCACATGACGGTGCAGCGCTGGTGCAAACGTGCCGAGGGCACGCGTTTGGGTCGCACGGATTTGGGCAATCTTCGCTCCGGCTGTCGCCGGCCGCGCAATCGCACCTCCAGAACCCTGGAACGCAGGATTCTGGCCACCCGTCGGCAGTTGAAGTTGCGCAGTGCCCATGGGGAGCATGGCGCCAAAGCCATCCATGCCGAGTTGCTGGCCCAGGGGCTGCAGGCCCTGCCTTCTTGCAGAACCATTGGGAGAATCCTGTCCCGCAACGGCGTACTGGATGGGCGTCGACGCACGCGTCGACGGCCGCCGCCCAAGGGCTGGTATCTGCCCGAGGTCGCCGCCGGGCGAGCCGAGATCGACAGCTTCGACGCCATCACCGATCTGGTTATTCGCGGGGGCCAGGACGTTACCTTGCTCAACGGGATGAGCCTGCTGGGCGGGCTGCCGGCCAGTTGGCCAAAAAACAAAATCACCGCGAAAATCGTGGTCGAATCGCTGTTGGAGCATTGGCGCGAGCATGGCCGGCCGCACTACGCCAAGTTCGACAACGACACCATCTTCCAAGGCGCTCATCAGTGGCCCGACAGCTTCGGGCGAGTGATCCGCCTGTGCCTGCAATTGCAGGTTACGCCGATCTTTGCCCCGCCCAGAGAGCCGGGCTTTCAGGCGGAGGTCGAAGCTTTCAACGGCCGCTGGCAACGCCTGGTCTGGCGCAGGTTCAAACATCGCAACATCCGAGCTCTTCGGACCCGAAGCGATGCGATGATCGCCTCGATGCGACAGCGTTCGTCCCAGCGCATCGCCGGGGCGCCGGCTCGTCGGCCGATGCCCGCCTCCTTCGTGCCCAACTTTAATGCGCCGCTGGCTGGAACGGTAATCTTTTTGCGGCGCAGCGATGCGCGCGGCCACGTGGAATGCCTGGGGCACTCGTGGCGCGTGGACGTGGATTGGCCCCATCGGCTCGTGCGCGTGGAGGTCGATCTGACACACGGCCAGGTTCGCTTTTTCAAGCTGCGCCGCCGCGAACCGGCTTGGCAGCCGTTGATCAAAACAATTGGTTATCAGGTTCCAAAACATAAGTTCAAGGATCGTTGAAAGCGTCTCAGCAAATGCCATAAAATCACGGCTCAGGTGTAACACGGTTGCTGTCACCTGGCCTTTAATGCCTTTGTCTTCTTTGTGTCCTTCGTGGTCTTTGTGATCTTTGTGGTTATCTTTCTTTTTCCTATCCCTCGTTCAATTTCATCGCCCCGATTATCTCACTGATCTTCACGCAATTGTGGCGCTTCAAATAATCGGCGATCCCATCGCGGATCGCGATCAGGCACGCCGGGTTCACAAAGAGGGCCGTGCCCACGGCCAGGCCGGTTGCCCCGGCGAGCAAAAACTCGACAGCATCGCGCCAGTGCTGAATGCCGCCCATGGCGATGATGGGAATCTTCGCCGCCTTGCACACCTGCGTGTATACGCGGTGCACCATATACACGGCGATGGGGTGAATGGCCGGGCCGGACAGGCCGCCGGTGTTATTGGCGAGAATCGGCCGCTGCGTTTCCACATCGATGGCCATGGCCGTAAACGTGTTGATGAGGCTTAAGGCATTCGCGCCGGCATCGACCGCCGCGCGGGCAGTTAGGGTGATATCCGTGACATTCGGGGAGAGTTTTACGATCAGGATGTTCTTGCCGCAGCGGGCCTTGACCGCCTTGGTGATTTTCTCCACCTGGTGAACATCCGTGCCGAAGGTGATGCCGCCTTCCTTGACATTGGGGCAGGAGATGTTGAGTTCGACGCCGCGCACGATGGAAACATCCGCCAGGGCCTCTGTGACCGCGCAGTAATCCTCGATGGTCACGCCGGCGACGTTCACAAAGACTGGCAGCCCCATCTGCTCCAGCACGGATACTTTTTCCTTCAGGAAGACTTCCAGCCCCACGTTCGCCAGGCCGATGGCGTTGAGCATGCCGGCCCGCGTCTCTACGATGCGGTGAGGCGGGTTGCCCGCGCGCGGGCCGACCGTAATGGACTTGGTGACAAACGCCCCCAGTTCGCGCAGGTCCACGTACGGCTGGTATTCCAGCGCGTAGCCGCACGTGCCCGAGGCAGTCATCAGGGGATTGGCCAGCTTTACGCCCGCGATGTCGACCGAAAGATCAACCATTGAAGGGGCACACTAGCATTTGCGGCCCGTAAATTCAATTGCAGGTTGAAGGTTACAGGGTACAGAACAGGAAGAGGTACGGCCGGAGCTCTGTACCCTGTAACCTGTTAACTTCCCTTGAACTGTCCGCCAAAAAATGTAGACTCATACATTCTCGCACAATAATGCACAGTTGTTATTCGGCGTAAATTCGCCACTGGAGAATAAGAATGGGCAAGCAGCGCAAGATGAAGAAAGATGTTCCCTACATCAAGATCGGCTACATCGGCGGCGGTTCGCGCGGCTGGGCGCCGCAGCTTTTCAAGGACCTGGCGGCCAGCGACGAACTGACCGGCGAGGTGCGGCTGTACGACATCGATAAGCCCCAGGCGCAGCTCAACGCCCGCTGGTCTAAAAAGGTCAACGAGTCCAAGTACGCCAAGAGCCAGTGGAAGGCCACTGTCGTTGACAACCTGAAGCAGTGCCTTTCAGGCGTGGATTTCGTCGTGGCCTCCATTCAGCCCGGGCCCATCGAGATGATGGGGGCGGACATCAACCTGCCCGCCAAGTACGGCATCCTGCACCCGGTGGGCGACACGGTGGGGCCGGCCGGCGTCATCCGCGGCCTGCGCTCCGCCATCGATTACGCGGAGATGGCCGAGGCCATCGCCCGCTACTGCCCCGAGGCGTGGGTTATCAACTACACCAACCCGATGACGATTTGCACACGGACGTTGTACAAAGTATTCCCGGAGGCAAAAGCCTTCGGCTGCTGCCACGAGATGTTCGGCACCCAGGACTGGTTAGCACGGCTGCTGGGCAAGTACCACGGCATCAAGGGCCTGACCCGCTACGACCTGGATGTGACGGCACTGGGCATCAACCACTTCACCTGGATCACCAAGGCCCAGTACAAGGGCATCAACCTGATCGACCTGTATCGCAAGGAATGGCAAGGCCCCGGCAAGGTTCGCAAAATTCCCAAGGAAGAAAGCGACAAGATGGGCATGTTCGAGTGCAAGGGCCAGGTGCAATACGACCTGTTCCGGCGCTTCGGGATACTGCCCACCGGCGGCGAGCGGCACATCACCGAGTTCGTGCCCTGGTACCTCAAGGACCTGGAAACGATCGAGTCCTGGGGCGTCAAGCTTACGCCGTTTGATTTCCGCTACGAGCGGTACATGGAGCTGCCCAAGAAGCATCTGGAGCGCATCCGCGATCCGAAGGACATGGAAATCGAGATGTCCGGCGAGGAGACCATAGCGCAGATTAAGGCGCTCCTGGGCCTGGGCGACCTGCGCACCAACGTGAATCTGCCCAACATCGGCCAGATCGACGGCCTGCCCCAGGATGCGGTGGTCGAGACTTTCGCGTACTTCCGCAGCAACAGCGTCAAGCCGGAGTATTCCGGCAGCCTGCCCCCCGGCGTGGAGACGTTGATCCTGCGGCACATTTACAACCAGGAAATGACCATCGAAGCCGCACTGACGCGTGACAAGAACCTGGCCTTCCAGGCCTTCTTGAACGACCCGCTGATGACCTTGACCACCTACAAGGCGGAAAAACTGTTCAACGAGATGCTCAAGGCCACCAAAGCCTGCCTGCCGGGCTTCAAGATCTGATTTTGACAGTGTGATGGAAATGCACGCGGCCCGCGGGTTTTAAAACGCCTCGCGGGCCGCTTCGTTTAGTCAATCTTAACAAGCTTCAGCCGCCGCCATCGACGATATCCCTCCAGCCACCAGCCTCCAGCCTATTCCGGCATGCCTTCGCGGAGCAGGCGGCTGGTGGGCCAGAATGGCTTGGCCAATAGCAGCCTGCTTCGCAAACAGTTGCGGCCGATCCACAGGTCATGTCCCAACCGGACCCGGGTGGCCCAGTGTTTCTTGTGCTGGTTAAAGCCTGCCAGGAAATCGTACTCTCCGAGGCCCAGTCCGATCATTCGCTCGATCACGCGGTGTCGCAGTACGTTGCCGATGCCGTTGGCGCTGTCCGGATCAAAACCCTCCTGGACAGCCTTCAGCGCGCCATTGTAGATGTAGCCGAACTGCACCGCCTTGATCTGGCCATCGATGCGCAGGGCGTCCAGTTGCAGCCAGCCCAGTTTGTAAGCCTCCTGGGAAATCTGCTCATAAAACAGCTTCTTGAAGGGGCTGCGGTCAAAAGAGCCGGTTATCCCGACCGATGCCCAGCGATTTCGGTGCAGCGCAAACAGGGCACTTAGGTATTGCGGCACTTCTTCCGCGGAGGCGGGCTGAACGTGTTCAACTTCGTGCGCGGCCAGCAGCTTCTTGCTCGTGTGCTGCAGATAGCCGCGCCATTTGTGGGTCAGGCGCCGCATCCATTCGTTGTAATCGTTTCCCAAATCTGCCATCGAAAAATGAACGGTTCTTCGGTGCAGGATAAGGTTCATCTTGGCGCAGGCCAGGAGGATCAGGTCGCCGGTGCCGCTCCAGGTGGCCGTCTTGGGCATCCAGATGACGTGCCAATCGCTGGAATGGTCCAGCAGGGTTTGCAGAATCAGCGGGACTGCCTGCGACTCGTATCCCTTTCTCAGGATCATGTTGCCGTATTCGCTGCTGCTGTGGCGGTCGCCCAGGATACGCAGGCAATCAAACGAAAGCCCGCCGACTAGGTGCAGCGTCGAAAGGTAGAAGGGGGCTATCCCGATCAATCGTCCGCCGCGCTGGCGGACTACCACGGTCAGCAATTTCGCGTCGGGATAGACTACGGCCAGCCAGGTGCTGAGCCACTGCCAGGTCAAAAAGACGGTGTTTTCGTTGCTATCGACCAACAACTCATTCCAGGCGTCTGCCAGCGCGGCTAGCTCGCTTGGCTGAGTGAGTACCTCCGTCGTTAGATCGCTCGCTCCCGAAAACACATTTACCTCCAAAAAAATGCGCCAGGCTGGGAGGAAAGCGCATCCCGTGCAATCATCATACCAAATGACACGTGGCTGTGGGGGAGACCGTGGACCGGCTATGCTCGCTCAACTGGTCAAGATGACCAGTTGATGGGCTTCGCGGTATGGAACACTGCACTTTGGCATTTCTGGCAATCTGGGCAAGAAGGGTAAACTGGGTAAGATTATTTGTCGCGAAGGCGCTCAGAGGGGAGCATCTTGCGCACCTTCGCGTTTTTGGGCGTTTTTTCGGCGCGTAAGTGCTTGTCAAATAAGGTGCCCGTCGAAGATGCGCAAGCCCGGAGCGATTGAGGGACAAAAATCGCGCGTAAGTCCTTGTAAATAAAGGGCTGGCCCCAAGGTGCTCAAGAAGATGCGCAACTGAAGCCTAGTTGCGCACCTTCGTGGGCGTGCAGGCCGGGCCTGTCTGTCATCTATGGACCAGGATTCCCGCCGCATCGCGCACGCGCTGCAAGGTCGCATCGGCGACTCGCCTCGCTTTTTTGCCGCCTTCGCGGAGGATGTCGCGGACTTCATCCGGCCGTTTTTCCAACTCGCCGTATCGCTCGCGCGGCTGAGCAAAGAGCTCATTAATCAGCTCCGCCAGGCGCGATTTTGCGTGGCCATACCCATAACCGCCGGCTCGGTATTTGGCGGCAATCTCCTCCACCTCGGCCGGCGCGGCCAAAAGCTTTATCAGGGCGAACACATTGTCGCGATCCGGGTCCTTGGGCGCCTCCAACGGAGTAGAATCCGTCACAATCAGAGCGCATCGCTTGGATGTCTGCTTGGGCGTCTGGAAAATCTCAATCGTGTTGTCATAGCTCTTGGACATCTTCTGTCCATCGATGCCTGGCACGATCGCCACCTCCGGCACGATGTACGGCTCGGGCAGCACCAGGACCTCCTTGCCGTAGGCCTGGTTGAAGCGCGCAGGCCACATCGCGCGTGATTTCAATATGCTGCTTCTGGTCCTGGCCTACGGGCACCAGGTGCGAATCGTAAATCACGATATCCGCCGCCTGGAGCACCGGGTAATCGAACAGGCCCATGTTCGCGGCCAGGCCGCGCGCCACTTTGTCCTTGTAGCTGGTGGCCTTTTGCATCAGGCTCACCGGGCAGACCGTGTTGAGGATCCAGCACAGCTCGGTCACCTCCGGCACATCCGACTGCACGAAAAACACGCTGCGATTCGGGTCGATGCCCAGCGCCAGGTACGCCATCGCGACGTGCAGCGTGGAGGCTTCCAGCTCGGCCTTATCCTGGAGCGACGTCATCGCATGGTAGTTGGCGATGAAGTAGAAGCACTCATGGCCTTCTTGCTGCAACTTCAAATACTGGCGAATCGCGCCCAGATAATTGCCCAGGTGCAGCCGTCCGGATGGTTGAATGCCCGAAAGAACGCGCTTGGTGGCTTTGGTGGTGCTCATAGCTTGCGGAATCCTAGATCAATGTCTCCAGAACAAATACGGCTCAAATTTTAAAAAGGCGGTCCAGGCAGGCAATTCGCCGCTCTTGCCGATCAGGAAATCCATCATCGGCCCGACCACGTGCCCCAGGTACCAGCCGAGGGGATTGATGTTGATTCCCGTGGTCCACCTGAGCAGTTGCGGCCCGATCCACAAAAGCAGGAAAGCATACATGCCGTAGCGTATCTGCCAGTGCATGTACCCCTGCCGCGCGGCGGCGGGCAGCGTTTCTCGCCCGATGTGGTGGCCATCCAGCGGGAAGAGCGGAATGAGATTGAACACCGCCAGATTCAAGTTGATCAGCATTCCGTAGGTCAGCAGGAAGAACGCCAGGTCAATTGCTTTGAAATCACCATCAATATTAACCGCGCAGCCGCAAGCCACCAAAATGCGCATGGCCACGGCGCAGCGCCAGCGCCAGCCCCAGATTGCTGAAGGGCCCGGCCAGGCTCACGCAGATATTCCCCATCCGCGGCGGGTGGAGATTAAACGGGTTTACCGGCACAGGCTTGGCCCAGCCAAAACCTACGAAGACCATCAACGCCGTGCCCAGCGGGTCCAGATGGGCCAGCGGGTTAAAGGTGCAGCGGCCCATCAATTTGGCCGTCGGATCGCCGAAGGCCAGGGCCGTCCGCGCATGGGCGAACTCATGAATCACCAAGCTCATAAGGATCGGCAGCATCGTCAGGCCGATCCCGTACACTGTTTCAGGCGTTATCATTGCTCACCGGTTGTACTTGACCGTTTATACATCGGCAATGATAATGCTTCGGATGGTCCCTTCGGAACAGGATTTAGCTTTTGCTCGCGGTGTGCTCACAGGCGAGGCGGCGGCCGTGGCGCGGCTGGAGAAGTGCGTCGATGCGGCTTTCGCCCAAGCCGTGCGCATTCTGCACGAGTGTACCGGCCAGGTAGTCGTCACCGGCGTGGGCAAGGCCGGCCTTGTCGGCGCAAAGATTTCCGCCACCATGGCCTCCACCGGCACGCCCTCCATTTTCATCCATCCCACCGATGCGGTTCACGGTGATCTAGGCCGCGTGCGGCCCTCCGATGTGGTGCTGGCCCTTTCCCATTCCGGCGCGACGCGCGAACTCCTGGTGCTGCTGGATCATCTCAAGCGTGCCAACATTGCCGTCATCGCCATGACCAGCGAGGCGGGTTCGCACCTGGCCGTCGATTCGGATGTGGCCATCGTGTATGGCGCGGTGAAAGAAGCCTGCCCGCTGGAGCTGGCGCCATCCGCCTCCACCACCTGCATGCTGGCCTTGGGTGATGCCCTGGCTCTCACCGTCATGCGGCATCCGGCAATTCAGCCCGGAAGACTACGCCGTCTTTCATCCCGGCGGCTCGCTGGGTCTGACCTTCCTGCGCGTGGAGCGCGTCATGAGCTTTCGCCGCGGCGAGCGGCTGGCGCTGGCCAAGCAATCGCTGACCGTGCGGCAGGCCCTGGCTGAAGGCGAAAAAATCTTCCGCCGCGCGGCGGTGCTCGTGCTGGTGGATGACGGCGGCAAACTCACCGGCATCCTGGCCGACTCCGACCTGCGTCGACGTTTGAGCAACCAGGATGGCTCGTTCCTCGACCTGCCCGTCACTGAGGTGATGATCCGCAACCCGCACACGATCCGCGCCACCTCGCTAGCCAGCGAGGCGCTGGAAATCATGACCAAGTTCCGCATCGCCGAACTGCCCGTGCTGGATGAGGCGGGCAGGCCTGTCGGCCTGGTGGACCTCAAGGACTTGGTGGGCATGGGGAGCGCGGACCATGCCTAAGGACGATCCCGCGAAAATCGAATTGCTCGTGCTGGATGTGGACGGCGTCCTGACGGATGGCCGGATCATCTATGACGACGCAGGCGGGGAGAGCAAGAGCTTCAACGTCCGGGACGGCGCGGGCATCAAGTACTGGCATCGCGCGGGCAAACGCAGCGCACTTCTGACCGGCCGGCAAAGCCCCATCGTCGATCGGCGCGGCGGTGAGCTTGGCGTTTCGATTATCCGCCAAGGCGCACTTTTAAAATACCCGGTGTTCGAGGAGATTCTCGCCGAACTTAGAGTAATCCCTGAACGAACGGCCTACATCGGCGACGATCTTCCCGACATTCCCTGCATGCGCTCCTGCGGGCTGGCCATAACCACGGCCGATGCGGTCGATGAGGTCAAGGCCATCGCCGACTGGGTCGCCCCGCAGCGCGGCGGTGAAGGCGCGGTCCGCTGGGCCATCGAAAAACTGCTGAAGGCCTCAGGGCAGTGGACATCAATTATGGAGCGATACGAATAACCGATGTTCAGACGAATTGCCCTGGTTATGTTGACGTTGGCGGTGCTGGTCGGCGCCTTCCTGCTCATTCGCCAGTACACTTCCTCATCGCGCCGCGTCCCTCGCCCGATGGTGGGGAATCTCGAGCCGGTGGAAATCGATCCCAATCAGGCTGGCGGCAAGATCGTCGGCGTCAACGTGGGCCCGCTGGTCAGACCCGTCTGGTATTACGCCGACCCACAGACCGGCCGCCGCCGCGCGATCTATAGTGCCAAGCTGGCCACACAGGCCGGCGACCAGTTCCAGCTCACCGAGCCCTCTATCGAGCTCCTGCCCGAAAGCGGCCAGACCATCAAGCTGACGGCCGCCAAGGGCTCCATCGTGGCGGATGTCACCGGCGGCAAGATCGTGCCGCGCTTCGCCTCGCTGATGGACGGCGTTGAAATAACCGTTTCCCGCGTGCCCGATCAGTCCGGCGAGGATACAGGCCAGCTCCTGCGTGCCGATCTGGAGCGGCTGGACCTGGACCTCCAGCGCCAGGAAATGGAAGCGCCCGGCTCGGTGCGCATCCAGGGCGCGGGCCTGGAATTGCAGAGCCGCGACCTCTCCTTCAGTTGGAACATGATCGAGGCGCCCACGCCGTGGACGCTTAGGCGTTTGCGGCTGGCTGGGGCGGGAACGATCCGCTTGGACCCGGCGCTGCTAAAACAGCCGCGCCAGGAGCAGCAGGCGGCTGCCTCATCATCTCCGGCGGCGACGGCATCATCTGCCGAGACCCAACCGGCTCCAGTTTCACAGTCCGCTCCCGAAACAACCGCGTATGACCTCAAGTTAGCCGACAGCATCCAGGTGACCAGCGCCCGCGGCTGGCTTAAGGACGCCAACAACCTGGAAGCCTTGTTCACGTACAAGCTCAGCAAGAGCATGGTGAAACCCGCCGCAGCCGGCGGCGAAGGCAACGGTGCCGCTTCCTCAGCGGCGGGGGGCGCTGCCACGGCCAGCGCGCCGGAGGCAAAAAGGTTGAATCAGGTGGGCGAGGATGCCACTGAGATTCAATGGGCCGGCTCGCTGGAGCTCGTGCCGGCGGATCCCAATATTCCCGCGCCGTCAACCACGCAGCCGCGCATTGTGGCCAACGGTTCGCTGATGGGCAGCAGGATGAGCCTGGGAACCTTCAAAAAAGTTTTCGCGCGGGGGCAAAAACACGCGGAGCAATCAGTGGCCCCCTCGCATGTCGTCGACGTGGCGGCCAATTGCGACCTGTTTGAAACCCAGGGCGATTGGGGCCGCCTGGCCTCCGCCTCCGATCGGCTGGTGGAGATGACCACCGGCGACGGCGTAAAAGTTGTCGGCCGCGACATCAAATTGGACGACAAGGCCGGCGCGGCCCGCATCGACGGGCCTGGAACCATAAACCTCACCCAACGCGCGGCCGCTTCAGCCCCGGCCAGCACCCCGGCCGATTCCTCCAGCGTCCAGTGGCAGCGAGGCATGGTGCTGGAATACAAGGTTCAGCCCGATGCCAACGGCCGCGTGGACCGCCAGCCCACGCTGGCCACGCTGGAAGGCCAGGCGGTATTTCACGCCCGCAGCGGCCAAATGTCCGCCGAGCACATGCGGATTCCCTTCGCCCCGGCGGGCGCAAACCGCCGCCCAGTCCCACGAGCGCAGCTCGCTGCCGCGCATCGAACGCGTGGATGCCTGGGAGAATGTGCACATCCGTGGCGATATGGCCGAATCATTCACCCAGGGCCCGCCGAGCAGTGAAAAAACTTCCGCAGGCGAACTGGCCTCGGATCGAGTTTCAATCTTCCTGCGACCCGCCGGCGATCTGGAGCAGAAGGCCCGCAAGACGCCCTTCGTGGCTACCAAGATCGATGCCTCGGGCGGCGTGATTCTGATCCAGCCCGAGCAGCATCTGCGCATCGAAGGCGACACGCTCACCAGCAGCCTGGAGAAGGGGGAGCATTACCTTTCCGGCACGCCCGCCACGGTCACGCAGGGCAACACGCACATGATGGCCCAGAACATGGTCCTGCACACCGACCCGAACAACCAGCTTTTACGGGTCGAGGTGCCGTGTCCCGGCAACGCCTATACGCTGCTGGCGGAGGACCTGAACGGCCGCCCGCTGTCGCAGCCCCGGCCCGCTCTGGTGCGCTGGGATCAGCGCATGGTGTTTGTCCCGGCCGATCGAGAGGCCCTGGCCATGGCCGCTCCTGACACTATCCCGCAGGGCGAGGATGATCCCATCCAGGATCGTTTGACGCTGACCGGAAATGTGGCGTTCGATAGTATGGATAACCTCACTTGGCCCGTCGCCCCCGGCTCTTTGCCGGCTGACCAAGGTCCGGGCGATCACATGCGCTGCCAGAAGCTCAAGCTGGCCTTGGCCGTCGCGCCTCAGAATAAACCGGCCGCCAGCAGGCCGGCCGCCTCGCAGGCCGATTCGAGTTCCGCCCTTCTGGGCCGCCGCCTGGTCCAGACCGTACACGCCACAACTGATGTGCGGCTGTCCATGCAGGTGGATGATGAGGCAGGCTATCTCCAGCGGCGCATGCTCGTTCGCAGCCAGGACATCCAGACCAACCGCCGCACGGGCGAAATGGTTGCTAGCGGCGACGGCGTGATGGTCGTCGAAGATTATCGTCCGCCGCTGGTCCCCTCGGCGCAGCGGCAGGTCGCGCAGATCGATCGCGATCCCCTGATGCCCCAGCAGACAGAGCGGCCCAGCCAGATGATCTTCAACTGGAGCCGCCAGATGCGGCTCTCCCGTCCCGATGGCAAGGCCTGGGTGGCCCAGCTTGATAACCCCGACGCCGCCAATCCGGGCCCCGGCGCGGTGCAGTTCCGCTGGGCCAGCGGCAAGCGCATCGTGGCCCAGGAAACTCTGCACATTCGGCCCGATCTGCCCATGGGCGCCGGCCAGCTCAGCGAACTGGATTGCGGGTATCTGACCGCCCGCTTCACCAACGCGCCCAAACCCACAACGACTGCTCCCTCTACACCAACCATGGATGATCTGCACCTGGACCTCGACAGGCTTGAGGCGGTTCACGCCGTGCGGCTGAAGAACACCTCGGCCTCCACGCTCGAGTGCTATGGCGGCCGCCTGAATTTTGATGGCGACACGGACACCATTCTCGTCACGGGCGATGAGAAAGGCTCCGATGCCACCAATGCCTACGTCTTCTACCAGGACTCCAAGCAGGTGCTCTCGCCCACGCCCTACCCGCGCTTCAAGATCGTCCGCACCAAGGCGGGCGTAGACATCCAGTTCGGCGAAAAGCCCCGTAGCGGCGGGTGATTCCAAATAGACAATCCTCCATGCACATCAATCTTACCGAGACTACCCAAGAACCGCAGATTACCAAAACGCGAACTCTCTGCTTTTCTTAACTGCAGTATCTAAAAATAGTTACATAAAAACTCTAACAGAATCCGAAGACCTCAAGCGTGCCACGTTGGCGGTGTTGGCGGCCTTGGCGGTCTTAAATAACCTATGTAATACAAATGAGTTACAAGTGTTTAGTAACTTTTCTTAGACCGCCAACTTCGGCGGCCTTTCCATTTTTGTTATTCCGCTGTTTACCCCCATCTAGGTAAATGGCCGTCTATCGATTAGATTATTCAATATGGAAATTGACGCCCTCAAACATCTGCTGGAACAGGTTCGCGCGGGCAAGCTGTCCACCGACAAGGCCATTGCGCGGCTCCAGCACCTGCCGTTTGAATCGATGGAATTCGCCACGCTGGACCACCATCGCACGCTGCGCTGCGGATTTCCGGAAGTGATTTTCTGCCCTTCCAAGACCGTGGAGCAGGTGCGGACGATTTTTGGCCGCCTGGCCTCTACCGGCGTGAGCGTCCTGGCCACGCGGGCTACAGCCCAGCAGGCCGCGGCGGTGCTGGCCGACTTCCCCGCCGCGCATTATGACCAGACGGCGCGGACAATTGTTCTGGAGCGCAAGGACAAGCCTGAAAAGGTCGGCCACGTGGCCATCGTGGCCGCCGGCACTAGCGATATTCCCGTGGCCCAGGAGGCCCGCGTGACCGCCGAGGTCATGGGCGCCAACGTCACCACGCATTTTGATGTGGGCGTGGCGGGCATTCATCGTTTATTGGCCCAGGCCGTTGAACTGCGGCAGGCCAAGGCGCTCGTGGCCGTGGCCGGCATGGAAGGGGCATTAGCCTCCGTCGTGGGGGGGCTGGTCTCCGCGCCCGTGATCGCCGTGCCCACCAGCGTGGGCTACGGCGCCAGCTTTGGCGGCGTGGCGGCGCTTTTAACCATGCTCAATAGCTGCGCCTCCGGCGTCAGTGTGGTGAACATAGATAACGGCTTTGCCGGCGGCTACATCGCCGCCATGATCAACCGGCAATCTTGTTCTGCGCAAGGCAGCCGCAGAGAGAAAAAGAAAGCACATAAACAAAAATGATTGGTCCTCTCGCGGTTCGACTACGCCTACCGCTCGCTGCTTAGTCAATTTGTGTTAGCCGGACTAAGCGGGCGTCTTTCCGGCTAATTGACCAGTTGACTAAATGACTAATTGACTTCTCGTCCCGATGAACCAATCAACGTCTGTTCTGCACGGTCGCAATCATCTCATCGATCGTCGTCTCGGCGGCGCAGGTGACCGTGTCGGCACCGCCGTAGAAAACGGTCAGCCGGCCATCCTTGTGCGCCAGCACGCCGTTGGAAAAGACGCACCGGCTGTACACGCCGCTCTGCTCGTAGGGCTCTTTGGGCGCCAGCACCGGGTCGGAATAGCCGATCAGCCGGTCGGGCCGCTCCAGTTCCGTAAGCATCGCCGCCAGGCCGTACTGGCCATTGATGTCGCTGCCGTGGAAAATCTCCAGCCAGCCGGCATGCGTGCGGATAGGCGGCGCCCCGCGCCCACGCGCTCCGATTGCCATGTGCCGGGCACTGGTCTGTGCAATACTGAATGCACGCCCCAGTGGTACAAATCCGGCGACCAGGCCGTCCAGATGCACGGGTCATTGAAAACTGTGCGGAAGGGGCGGTGCCGGCAGACGTACCGCCGGTTTACTTTCTTGGGAAAGATGCACACATCCTTGTTGAAGGTGGGGGCGATGATGCCCAGCTTCTGATACTCCTTGAAATCATCCGTCACCGCCAGCATGACGTTGACGCCCAGGTGGCTGACCGCCGTGTACGTGATGTAGTAGCGGCCGTTTAAGGGGGTGATCCGCGCATCCTCGCAGCCGTACGATTCCCACTCAGTTGTGGGATAAACCGCGGGCGCAGGGTCGATGGTCCACGTTTTCAGGTCACCGCTGCGGGCGATGCGCAGGTGCGACAGGCTGGTGAGCATGCGTCGGCCCTGATATTCAAACGTCCGCCCGTCCAGGATTTTCACTTCAGGATCGCTCACCGAAAATCGGCGGATATTCATCTGCCCGCCGCAGTGGTCGTACACCAGCGAAGATATCCAGCCCTCCTGCTGAATCGGCCGCTCGCCCACGCGCAGCATCAAGAGCGCCTGTCCTTCGTGCCACGTCGCCGCGGGATTGATGGTGCAGTACACCTCCACATCGCCTCGGCTCGGCTGGATCGATTGCGGCGTGATCAGCGGATTATTCTCACTGCGTTTGAGCATGCTTGCACCCTTACAAAATGGCCTGCATTTCATTCTATGCGGAGGCTTTTGGCCGCCGCTTTCCATTTGTACAATGATGCCGTTTGCTCTAACGCGAAAGAACAGGTGGGCAATGTCCCAACAATCTCTTGCTTCCGAGTCGGCTGGCCAGGCGGCTTCAGTTGAGCAGGCCGCCGCCAGGCCCGCGTACCATTTGGACTGGCTGCTTATCGTTCTGGCCTCGCTGATTCTGTTTCTCTGCCGCTCGACGCGACTGCCTGCGATGGACCCGGATGAATCCCGGTGCGCCGTGGCCGTGCAGCAAATGCTCGACAGCGGCAACTGGCTTATCGCCAACAGCAAAAAGCCCGCTGCCTTTTTCTGGCTCGCCGCCGCCGCGCAAAAAGCCACCGAGCCGCTGTTCGGCAAGGTGGGCAGCGTTCAACTGGCCGGCCGTCTGGTCTCGGCCATCGCCGGCTGCCTGGCCGTGCTGATCGCCTACTCCTGGGCCAAACGGCTTGGCGGCCGCGCGGCCGGGCTGGCAGCCGCGGCCGTTTTGGCCACAACGGGAGAGTTCCTCTTTGTCGCCCGCTGGTATCGCATGGACATGGCTTTTACTGCCGCGATGCTGGCGGCGGTGTGGTGGTTCGCCCGGGCGGATATGGAACGTGAAAACGCTCTGGCGACGCGCAAAACACCAAACTCGATCTGGCAGGGCTGGATTGGCTTTTACTTCTTCGCCGCCGTCGCCACGCTGGTTAAAGGACCCGCTGGGCTGGTCATGCCCTTGCTCATTATTTTCGCCTACCTCGCCGCGCGGCAGCAACTGAAGCGACTGCTGGGCGTCTTTCACCCGCTGGGGATCCTGGTCTTCCTGGCCATTGCCGCGCCGTGGTACGTGGCGGTGTTTTTCAGGGATCGGACATTTTTCAACGAGTTCTTCGCCCACCAGAATGTGCAACGCTTCACCGGCTCCACCGACCTGGGCAAGCCCTGGCCGGCATTTTACTACGTGCCCATCCTCCTGCTGGGCCTCATGCCCTGGACGGCGCTGCTGCCGGGCGTGGTCATCCGGGCGCTCAAACAACCCGGCATTCGGCTCGTGCAGAACCCGCGGTTTTTGCTCTGGATGGCCGTGCTCGTGCCCTCACTCATCGTGACCATCACCCGCGCAAGGAAGCTCAGTACATCATGCCGCTCTTTGCGCCCTGGCGGTGCTCACGGGGCTGTTTGTGGCTGAGTGGTTCAAATCGGACGAGCTTGATGGCCTTATGAGAAAAGGCCTGCCCGCCTTGGCCTTGTGCATTGTCGGCGTGGCGCTGCTGGCGGCGGTCCCTGTGGCGACGTTCCGTATCTGCACGCTGCTGGCCAAGTGGAAGAGTTCCTGGGACCTTAGCGCCGTGCTGGCGGCGGTGGAACCCTGGACCCGGCTCCGCCAGCCGGTGCTCATTGGACCTGCCGTCACGGTCGTACTGGCGTGGCTGGCGGTCTATCGGGCCCGCAAGAACGGCCCCAAATCCGTCGCCTTCGCCTACTGCATTTGCGCGGCCATGGTCGCCTGGATCAGCGTGATCGCCGTGCTGTGGCCGCTGTATGATCGCTCCAGCGCCCGCTATTTTGCCCGTGCTTTGCCTGCCGATGTGGCCAAGCCGGAGCGATTTTTCACGTGGCCATCCGCCCGCTGGTCTTTCCAGCTTTACACCGGCTGGGATAATCCCGAGCGATTCGGAGATACCGAGCAGGCGCGGCTGCAAAAATGGCTGCTGGGCGGCCGCGAGGCCTACGGCCTGATCAACGACACCAAAGACTTCGGCCATAAGGTTAGCGCAGCTGTGGCGGACGCCCGGCATCGCCCAGGTCGATGTGCTCGCCACGCGCGGGGATGTGTCGCTTGTGCGCGTGGAAACCGCAGGCGAACCAACCGCGAAATAAAGATCCGCTAGTAAGTCCCCAGCAGGGCCTTTTCCTCATCCATGGGCAGGTAGTGGGGGGTGCGGAACTTCCAATACTCCCGCACCTCCTGCTCCGTGCCGCCGGCGATGGAAAACAGTTTGGCGTTCCTGGCCTTGATCCGCAGGCGGATCTGCCGGTTGGCCAGCGCCCCCGCATCACCTTTCCACAATAGCTTGTGCCTTAAAGAATCGCCCTTGATTCCCTTGAAATCACCCGAGGCAAAACCTTCAATCACCTGTCCAGGTGTGTCCATCACCTCTACGCTCACACTGCCGTGTTTTGCCACATCGGCGTTGAGGTAGAACTCGCCCACCTCGCTCCAGAACGGCCGTGTCTGGATTTCCGCCTCGCCGCCCTCCGCATTCAGGCTCACAAACCGATCAGGTTTGCACGACACAAAGCCCAATCCCCACATCGGCTCACCGCCGCGGGCCACGAATTCATGCGCCTTGTTGGCCGCGGTGTAGTACCAGCGGACCTCATCTTCCAGGTAGCAGGGCAGGCTGGAGGGATGGATCTGCTTGGCATCCCATGAGCCTTCCGGCCCAAGTGGAATCCATTGCGTGCCCGGACTGGTGCGGTGCCAGGCGTAACCGCAGCGCGTGTACGCTAACTCGGGGTACATCACGCCGCGCGGCTTGTGGTACGCCAGATCGTCCGCCTCAGTAGCGTAGATCCACAGCAGCCCCAGCTCGTACGCCCCGTACGTCTGGGCCTGCATGCCGTAGAATTGCACCTGCATGGGATCGACGGGATCCTGATCGATCACGACCAGCGGCTCGGTCCAGTGGATAAAATCCCACGATTCGCTGCGCGCCACGCGGCGGTCGTTCTTGGCCGGGCGGATATACATAACGTACCGCCCCTCATCAGTCCGCAGCAGGCCCAGGGGCCCGCCCGTGCTTGCGCCGATAATCGGGTTCTCGCATGCAGGCAGCCAGTGTAGCCCATCGCCGCTGCGGTAGGCGCAGATCCGCTTGGAGGGATTGGCGCCGTGTACCAGCTTGTACCGCCAGTTCGGCCGCGTTTCGCGCTCATCGTACAGAAGTGCAGTGCCGTGCGGGCCGCCATCAAACACGATATTCGTGCCCTGGCCCTGGAACTTCACAATGTCCATCTGCGGCCGCTGCCATTTGAGGCCATCCTCGCTGAAGGCGTAGGCCAATGCCGGGCCCTTGTCATTGGGGTTGTAGCACTTGTACCAGTACTGGTACAGGCCGTCCGTCGGCCGCCGGATCACTGTGCCGAACATGGACATCAGGTTGACTTCACTCGCCAGGTCGCTGATTAAGAGCGGGTCGCCCTTATGCTTTGCGGGTATGTGCGCCTGCCGCGCAAAACCCTTCACCGTCTCCAAGTCCCGGTAATCCAGGAACATCAGTTTGATCATATTGGCCTCCAAGCGTGGCTGCACTCTCACCTGGCCCCGCATCGCTGAAGCTTCGCGGGGCCACCCTCTCCCAAAGGAGAGGGGTTGCAGCCCCGGCACCCATGTCTCACTTTATTCCAATTAATAAAGTCTGCAAGCGCAAAGAGAGGCTTTGACCCTTTGATGAACCTCAAGCCTCAAGCCTCTGTCAATGGCAGAATATCAGATGGCACCGCCACCCATACCACGGAGGAGGGCCAAGAAAAACGTGTGCAGCGAAGCTGCACACCCTACCAACTCCCCCGAAACCTCGGTACGATTTCCCAAGTGGGAAGGACCTTGTTCCGGCCGTTTCCGATTAACGGATTAACTGATTAACGTTTTTCGCCATGGCAAAAGAATCTTTTGAAAGCCTGCTGGAGAGCTTCGCTCGGACCCGGCGGATCATGCACCGGGAACTGGCCAAGGCCATCATCGGCCAGCAGGATGTGATCGACCAGATTTTCGCGGCCATCGTCTCGCCGCGGGCATTGCCTCTTGGTGGGTGTGCCGGGCCTGGCCAAGACCATGATGGTCTCCTGCCTGGCGCGGATCATGGACATGTCGTTCAAGCGGATTCAGTTCACGCCGGACCTGATGCCTTCCGACATCACCGGCACCAACGTAATTGACCAGGCCGAGTCTGGCCTGCGGGAATTCCGTTTCGTGAAAGGCCCGATCTTCGCCAACATCATCCTGGCCGATGAAATCAACCGTACGCCGCCTAAGACGCAGGCGGCGCTGCTCCAGGCGATGCAGGAACGCGAGGTGTCGGTAGGCCAGCAGACCTACACATTGCCCACGCCGTTTTTCGTCATCGCCACGCAGAATCCCATCGAGCAGGAAGGCACGTACCCGCTGCCCGAGGCGCAGCTCGACCGCTTCATGTTCAACATCTTCGTCGATTATCCCAATATCGACGAGGAAGAGCGGATTCTGTCCACGCCGGCCGCCGCCGGCCAGTCGGACCTGGATGTGGTTTTCAACATCCGCCAGATCATGAACCTCCAGAAGGTGTCCGCGCAGGTGCCGGTGAGCGATTTCGTCATCAAATACGCCGCGCGGCTGATTCGGGCCACGCGGCCGTCTGATTCATCCGCTCCGCCCTTCATCCGCCAGATGGTGGATTGGGGCGCCGGCCCGCGGGCGGGCCAGTACCTCATCGCCGCGGCTAAGGCATTCGCCGCAATGGACGGCAGATATTCGGTCTCGACTGCCGATATACGCAGGGTTGCCGTGCCCGTGTTGCGCCATCGGCTGGGCGTGAATTTCGCCGCGCAGAGCGAGGGCCTCAATAGCGTGGCCATCATCGGCCGGCTGCTCGAGGCCGTGCGGCGAACCCGAGGTGCCTAAGTACGAAGTACGGCGCAGCGAAGGCGCCAAAGAAGTTGAAGTGGATTAGAGTCTAGGATGTTAGGGCGGCCGCGCTGGCGGCCGCAATGCGATAGAAGGCGGCGGCCGCGCATACACGAGGAAGCCAGAAATGCCATCGCGGAAAAAAATAGGCCCCGGCGCCGCCCGCGCGGCCGTCAGGCCCGAAAGGAAAAATATGAAAGCAAGAATGGCGATTGTTCTGGTCATCTGTGGAGCATTGACGGCGGCATTGCTGGCGCAACCGCACACCGCAACCTCTAAGCCCGCCATCCCGAACAGTTCCGCCCCCAAGCCGGTCCTGCAAATTGCACGGCCCCGCGGCCACACAGTCCATGCCCGCCTGGAACAAGGAAGACATCAGCTACAGCACGGGCTATGAAGCCGGCAAGCAGATTTCCAGCGCCGCCAAGGCGGAAGGACTGGATTTTGATTTCGACCAGATGGTCAAAGGCATGCAAGACGGCCTGTTCGGCAAAATGCCCCGGATGAGCCAGGAGGAGATGCAGAAGGCCCAGCAGGACCCTGAATGATTACGCCATGGCCAAGGCGAAGACGCGCATGGACGAGGAGCGCGCCGAGCAGGCACAGCAGGCCGAAAAGAATGAAGAGGAAGGCAAAAATTCCTGGCCGACAACGCCAAGCGCGAGGGCGTCAAGGCGCTGCCCGACGGCTTGCAGTATGAGGTGACCCGCCAGGGCGACGGGCCCAAGCCCGGCCCCACGGATAAGGTGCGGATCAACTACCGCGGCAAGCTGATCAACGGCACGGAATTCGACAGCTCCTACAAGCGCGGCAAACCGGCGGAATTCCCGGTCAACGGCGTGATCAAGGGCTTTGGCGAAGGTTTGCAGCTCATGCCGGTGGGCTCAGAATATAAGCTGTATATTCCGGGCGACCTGGCCTATGGCGCGACCGCCCGCCCCGGCATACCGCCGAATTCCACGCTGATCTTCGAAGTTGAGCTTTTAGGGATCGTGAAGGAAGGCGAAATGGGCTCAGCCAGCCAGCCGGCCAGTCAACCGGCGATGAAGCCCGCCACGCAGCCGGCAAAGATGGGCAAGTAATTCAGTACCGGCAAAAACGAAAGGCCGGGACGGCAAATGCCGCCCCGGCCTTTTTTTTATCGAGAATTAACCACAAAGATCACAAAGACCACGAAGAATACAAAGAACGGCCGGAAACATTTCTTAATTTTTTCCCTCTCTTGCCTTTACTCTTTTCTTCCTTTATGCCCTTTGTGCTTCTTTGTGACCTTTGTGGTTATTTTTTTTGGGTCCTATGGCTGATTTTCAAGATCAATGCCCGTAAACGTATCCCTGCTGCCAGAGCAGAAAGTCCTGGCCATCCACCTTGCCGTCGCCATTGGCGTCGCCATTCGCGTGGGCATAGTTGGCATCGGCGAAGTTGGCGTCGAGCATCGGGGCGCCGCTGAGGGCAGTGCCGTGATTATAGTTGCGCTGCCAGGCGAGGAAGTCCAGGCCGTCGACCACACCGTTGTTGTCAAAGTCCGCCCGCGGATCCACCTGCACCGTCACGGTCATCGTGGCGGCTGTGTGCAGGCTGCCGTCATTCGCGTCAAGCTGGAGAGTGTACATGCCGACTCGCGTGAAGCTGGCGGTCGTGGAGGCCGCGTTCGCATTGGTGAAGTTGACCGTGCCATTGGTCGGAGCAGACAGGACGCTCCAGCTCGCCGCCAGAGCGCCCGGCGGATTAGGCTGGCCGTCATCGCTCACGGCCGCGCCCAGGGCTACGGCCCCAGGCCCCGATGGCCGGGCATACTGGTGGTGATATTGGCAGGCATGGTGACAACGGGGGCCGCGTTTGCCGAAACGGTGACTGCATAAACATTGAAGACGGCCGGCGTGGGCACGGATGCGCAGCGATTGGCATCGGTCGTGCCTTGATAAACGGGGGCGCCGTAAAAATTCTTCGGGTTCATCAGCTTGAAACTGCCGCCGGCCGGCACGGCGCCGTGAAATCCACCACGACCGTGCTGGCTTGATTCCACTGGTATACCACCAGGTTGGCCCGCGTGGAGTCGTACTTGTTGGGCCTGACAAATACCAATGGTTGGGCAGGCGGCGATTGCCCCGGTGTGGTGGTGTAGTTATGGCTTGGATCGTTTGGACCATAGGTCCTGGTGGCTCCGCCGATGACCTTGTTGTTGCTGGCCGTCAGGTTCTGGACGGCGAAGATATCCAGGAAACTGTTTACCACCACGTTATCCCTGACTTCAAAGTCCAGGTTGTAGGAGGAGAAGAAATAACCGATCGACAGCGGGCAGGTGTACAGCATGTTTCCGATGACGTGGTTGCCGCCGGCGGGATTCATGCCGCCGATGAGAAACTGGCCGCCGTCATAGCCGATGTTGTGGTCCATGAGATAGTCATTGGCATCGGCGGCCGAGGAGCCGTAGGCCTGCATGGTCTGCTGGCCGTCCAGAACTAATTCATATTGCGTGGAGAAGATGCAGTCGGCGAAGGTCTTGAGGCCGTAGCTGTTTTGCGTGTACACGCAGTGCCCGTGGCTGCGGTCCGGGGCCTTCCAGCCGCAGTTATAGATAATGCAACCGTAGCTCTCGGAATTGGAATCCGGCATCCAGTCGGTGATGCCCTCGGCGGTGTTGTGGATCAGCAGGTTGATGAATTTGCAGCCCGTGCCGTTCTCGGCATTGACGCCGCCGGCCTGGGGAACGTCGCTGGGCCAGGAGCCTGTGTCCTTGGAGACGATGGGCACCAGCCACTCGGTCATCCAGACCTCCAGGTCGCGAATATACGTGAAGTTGCAAGGCTTGTTGTTCTGGGCGTCGAGGATGCCGGTATTCAGGCCGCCGTCGATGTGCGCGTGCGCGCCTGGCGCCGGACGAATGGTAATGGGCGCGGCGGCAGTGCCATTCAGTACTACATCCTGGCAGCCGTTGAGGTTGGAGCGCGGGTCCAGTAATTTCCATCCATCATATAGATGGTGTCGCCGGGATGGACCTGGCCGCTATGCCCGCCGTTAAACGCGCTGGCCATGTCCCAGGGCGATGACTGAGTGCCCGCGTTGCCGGACACGCCGGAGGGGGACACGTACCAGAAAGTTCCAAACGCAGAGGAGCCGGCAAGCGCGATTATCAGCAGGCAGATGGGCGCGCACACGATTGGTAATTGGCGAAACCTTCTCACGATGCCTCCTCCTAAACTTATTGCGCTTCATGCGCGGCGGGACTTCTCAGGACCAAATGCTAATTGTATCGCATTTGGCCAGGTTGTACAGACACAAACCGGTCCCACCGGGGGGCGTTCCTAAATGCCGTTAATGCCCGTAAACGTAATCGTGCTGCCAATGGGAAATTCCCAACTCGAACGTCGAACCTGAGTCGCATAAATATGCGAGGCGAAGCAAGTAAGCGTTACACTAACTGCAAAAATTTTGCAGCAGTGTAACGCTTAAATCGGGCACTACCAGTTGCAGCTTGTAACCGACCTTTGAGTTGCACATATTGTGGGCTCTTCATTGCAACTGACCGGAGATAAAAGAATGTCGGAATCCAAAGATAAAAAAGCAACGAAGTTGCCGGAGCCGGGGATTGATCTGATGGCCGCGCCGAAATGGTGGCTTACGCGGCCCCGCGAGATACGCGATTTCCTGGAATCGCTGCCGGGTGTGGCGGTGGAGGAGATCGGCCGCACTGCCGGCGGCCGCGAAATTGTGGCGGCGAGCTTTGGTCCCAAAGAAGATCTTCCCGGCCGCACGGCCACTAGCCTGGCCGCCGCGGCGGCATCGGGCCATCCCGAGGCCTTTTACGGGCAGGGCAAGCGTGGGCGCCAGTCGCTACTTTTCCTGGGTGCCGCGCACGGCACGGAGGTGGAGGGCACGGTCGCGGCTTTGAACTACCTCAATATAATAGTGACGGGCAAAGACCTGCTGGGCCGCCAACAGCCGGTCATGGCTGAGAATGGCCGCAAGCTGCGCTTCACGATCATTCCCCTGCTCAACGTGGATGGCCGCGAGCGGGCCGCGCACATGCGGAACTTCATCGGCGTCGATCCCCACTATTTCGACATGATCACCCAGGGCCTGTCCAGCGAGGGCGAAATCCTGAGCTGGGAATCGAACAAAGGCTTTTTCCCCCAGCCGCAGCGGAAGGTCCTGGGCAGCTACTTCAACGATGCCGGCGTGAATCTCGTGTACGACTGCCAGCTCGGCCCCGACATGCAGCCGGAAAACGCCGCGTTGCTGCGTTTTTGCCGCCGCGAAATGCCGGATTGCGTGATTCTCTCCCACTCCAACAACGGTTCTTTAGTGGCCGAGCCCAGCGAGCTGATGCCCAACACCTTTGTCGGCCGCGTGCTGGCCGTGGGCGCGGCGGTGGGCCGGCGCTGCCGGCGCGAGGGCTTCCCCAATGGCGACATTCCCAACGGCACCGGAGGCAGGATGTTCTATCAATCCGATGCCATCTTCCACGCCTGCGGCGCGCTGCCGCTATTAGTGGAGTTCCCGGAGGGCTGGGAAAATGTCCCCGATAATCACACGGAGATCGTGGACATCGGCCTGGCGGCCATAGATGAAATCGCAAGCTTCGGCATCGAGCGGGGCTTTCGCCCGCGCTTATAGCAAGCGCACCCAGAAATCGCTGGGGTGCTCGATGGTCAAGGGGCTGCCCGTCACGTCGCTTGTGCCGCCCACGGGGCCGCCCGTGGAGCCGGCCTCCATGCCGTTATCGACGCGCATGTAGGAATTAATGCTGTGCGCGACGATGCCAAAGGTCGTGCCGGAATTATGCGTCTGCACATCCGTCAGCCTCACCGACCCGAGCTGCCACGCGGCCACGTTGGAATTGATGAAGCTGTCGACGTAATTGCCGTTGGCGTCGCGCAGACCCCGAATTCGCAGACTATTGATCGAGGCGGGGTGGTCCGTATCAAAATTGCTGCGGCCTTGCGGCATGGCGTTGGATTTCAGGCCCACAAAAATGTTTGAGCCATCCATGCCGCCGGCGGTGATCGAGCCGAGGCTGGTAGTGGACGTGATCGTGCTGCTATCAATCTTGCCGGTCACGATCAGGTTATTCACTCCGAGCGTGGTGCTGCTCGCATCGGCGTTGAAGGTCATGGTCGCGCCGGTCATGTCGCCGGCGACCTTCATCGTATTGATGGAGTGGCCGGTCCAGACGCCGGTGAAATTGCCCGCGATCCGGGCCGTACGAACCGCGGCAGCGTTGACCGTGGCGCCCAAATCGCCGGCGATGGCCGCCGTCGCGCCACTTGCGCGGCGGCCCTTGATATCGATCGTTCCGATCGAGGCCGCCCCAATGGTGCCGGCCGACCAGCTCGCCGCCTGAAGGCTGTTGATGGCGTTGGTGATGGCCATCGTGCCGTTGGAGACGAGCCCATCGACTCTCACGGTGCGGACGTTGTCCGCGGTCACCGTTGCCACATCCACCGAGCCGGCCTTGACCAGCCAGATATCGCCCGCGGCGGTAATATTTCCGCCCAGGGAGGCCGCGACGGAAAGCTTCTTCAGCGAAACGCCGTCGACATCTTTATCCAGCGTGACATCCGCGCCAAAATCGCCGGTCACGGCCGTTACGCTGCCTCTGCCCGTGCGGCCAGTGATCGTGATGTTGTTAGCCGTGGTCGCATCCAGTGTGCCGGAGGTCCACTTCAAGGCGGTCAGTTTGGTCAGCGCGCCCGCCAGCGAAAAATCCACACCCTGCCCGATCGACCCGGCGGAAATGGTGATTCCGCTCGCCGGACCGCTGCCAGCCATGGTGAGCGAGCTGTTGTCTTCGAAATCCCGCACATCAATCGTGCGGATGTAGCCGCTGCCGGTCATGGCGATTGCATCGCCAATGTCCGTACTGGGCGCGGAAAGTTTGCCCAGCACGTCGCTGCCTGTGATGTCGCCGATGGTTGTGCCCGCGATCGCGCCGCCGGAGGTGGAGATGCTCAAGTTGCTTTTAATAGTTGTGCCGGAGAGGGCGATGGCATCTCCGGCCACGTGACTGCCGGAGATGACAATCCCGTGCAGACTCTGATTTCTGGGTCATGTCAAACCCGGAAACACTTACCGTGGCCGTGCCGCCGCCAGTCAGACGCGTGGTGACGGTTGAGCCGTCGTTATCGGTGTAGGTGATGAACGCCGCCGCGCCGGCGCCGATGGGGATACTCATGCTGAAGGCGCGGTCGAATACCGCCAGCGCGTTGCTCAGATGGCCCACGGCGTACAGGCTGTGGCCATCGGCGGGAATGGCCAGGCCGGATACGCCTGCCAGACCCGCGATGCTCGCCGTGCCGTTCGTGGCCACCTGCTTGAACGTAAGTAAGCCCGTGGAGCTATCCACGGCGAAGTTCACCACGGAATTATCCGTCGCGGCGGCCGCGTACAGCGATTTGCCATCGCCGGAGAGCACGATATCCTGGACACCATCCAGCGAATTAATGCCATTGGAGCCGCTGACGTAGGACTGCGAATAAGTGAGCGCGCCGGTGTCGGCATTGCGATTGAAAACCACCACGGCATTGTCGCCGTAGGAGGCGGCGTAGAGGTGGCGGCCGTCGGCGCTCACAACAGCCATGCTGGGCGTCGCCAGGTTCTGCACGCCGCCGGCGCCGTCCTGCACGAGAGATACAAACGTCAGCAGGCCCGTCGCCGCATCGCGGGAGAAGATGCCGATGCCATTATCTCCCCGCGCGGCAGTATACACATCCTTTCCATCCGGGCTGACCTGAATGGACCAAGGGGTGCTCAGGCCGTCCACGTTGTCGGTGCCATCCGTCAGCGACTGAATGAAAGTCAGTACGCCCGTCGCTCCATCGCGGCTGAAGGCGGCCAGCGAATTGCCGTTGCTGCCGACGGCATATAAATCCTGGCCATCCCCGCTGAGCGTGATCCATTTCACGCTGTCCAGACCCGTGACGCCGTCGGCGTTATTGACGAGGTCGCTGAGGAAGGTGAGTTTGCCCGTGCCCGTGTCGCGGCTGAAGATAGCGATGGCATCATCCGTGGCGCTGCCGACATATACATATTGGCCGTCAGGGCTGATGATGAGGCAATCCGCCCCGGTCAGGCCGCTTATGGTGTTCCCGCTTGCATCGGTTTGACCGTTAATGAGCGCCTGGTTGAAGGTCAGTTTGCCCGTATCGCTAGCGCGGTCGAACACGGCCAGGCCGTTATCGGCCACGCTGGCGACGTACACCTGGCGGCCGTCCGGGCTGACGATGGCGTTGGATCCGCCGCCCAGGCCGTTTACGCCGCCGCTGCCATCGGTGAACGACTGAAGGAAGGTCAGATCGCCCGCGCTCAGCAACAGGCGGTCTTCAAGGTTTTCCAGGAGGGGATACACATCGGAGCAGAACCACTGCGGGCAAGATCTCATGATGCAACTTCCTCATCTTGGGCTAGAGAGGATATTTGTCCCAGAATTCGGTTTTTTTGTCAATGAAAAGTGAAGAGGAACACAAAGACCACCAGGACCAAGCCAAACACGTAAGAAGAACCATTAAATCACCAAGAGCACCAAGGTCACCAAGCTCACCAAAAAGAACTTCAGAAGAGTTTTTTAAAAGCCTTTTCCGGCCGTTCTTGGTGCTCTTTGTGACCTTTGTGCTCTTTTGTGTTGCGTATTTGTTTTGTTATGTGCCGGCCCTAGGCACGCAGGCGGTCTGTCCTTCGTTTGGAATTTGGGATTTGGAGTTTTCGCGGCTACTTCTGCCGCTTCGGTGGCTGGAAGAGCATCATCGCCGCGACCATCAAAACGCCGGCAACGAGCAATAATCCGCGACGGGTGGCGGGGTCATCCACGCGTTGAGCGAGCTTCTCCAGCGCGGGATTGGGAGGGGCAACCTTGGGCGCCTTGGCCTCCAATTGCTGCACGAGAGGGGGATCAGGTTTTGCATCCATGGGCACGGCCGCGGCATCGGGCGGGTGGAGGTTCTGCTGCTCGATGAGCAGTTGCTCGGTCTGGCGCGGATCATCCTTGAGGGCGTCGGCCAGTTCCCTCTTGTACTGGCTCACGCGCTGCTGGATCCACACCTGGCGGGCCAGCTCATCCCGTTCCATGCGCGCATCCTCGCGCCGCTGCCAGGCAGGCAGCAGCGCGGCCGCGGCGAGAATGGCTACCGCCAGGCTCACCGTCAGCAGCATGCACGTCATCCGGGCGAGGAACGAAAAGGCGCCCTCGCGCCGATCAGCCTTTGGACCAGGTTGTTGCACCGTATACCGCCGCTGAGCCCAGTTCTTCTTCGATCCTGAGCAGTTGGTTGTACTTGCACACGCGATCCGTTCGGGAGGCCGAGCCGGTCTTGATCTGGCCGGTGTTGCAGGCCACGGAGATGTCCGCGATGGTGGAATCTTCCGTTTCGCCGCTGCGGTGAGAAACCACGGCGGACATGCCGTTGCGCATGGCCAGGTGGATCGCGTCGAATGTCTCGGTCAGCGAGCCGATCTGATTCACCTTGATGAGAATGCTGTTGGCGGAATGCTCGGCGATGCCGCGCCGCAGGAATTCCACGTTCGTGACGAAAATATCATCGCCCACAAGCTGAATCTTGTCGCCCAGCTTGGCATTAAGCTTGGTCCAGCCCGCCCAATCATCTTCGCCCAGGCCGTCTTCCAGCGAGCGAATGGGATACTTGTTGATCCATTTCACCCACAGGTCGATCAGTTCGTCGCTGGAGACGATGCGATTGGGGTCGCTCTTGAAGAAGCAGTAGCCTTCCTTGCCCTTGGCCTTGGCCTCGTTGGCCAGTTCGCTGGCGGCCGGGTCCAGGGCGATCCACACATCCTTGCCGGGTTTGTAGCCGGCGTTCTCGATGGCCTTGCAGATCAGCTCGGGAGCCTCATCGTTGCTCTTTAAGCTGGGGGCGTAGCCGCCTTCATCGCCGACGGCCGTGTTGTAGCCCTTGTCCTTTAACACCTTCTTCAAGGCGTGGAAGACTTCCGCGCCCATGCGCAGGCCTTCGGAGAAGCTCTTGGCGCCCCAGGGCTGGACCATGAATTCCTGGAAGTCCACCGTGCCATCGGCGTGCTTGCCGCCATTGAGGATGTTCATCATGGGCACCGGCAGCACCTTGGCGTTGTTGCCGCCCAGGTAGCGGTAGAGGGGCAGGCCGACGGCGGTTGCCGCCGCGCGGGCCGCGGCCAGGGAGATGCCCAGGATGGCGTTTGCGCCGAAGCGGCTCTTGGTCTTTGTACCATCGGCATCGATCATAGCCTGGTCGATGGCCGCCTGCTCCAGCGCATCCATGCCGATGACCGCATCGGCCAGCTCGTTATTGGCGTGGCCCACGGCCTTCAGAACGCCCTTGCCGCCGTATACCTTCTTATCGCCGTCGCGCAGTTCGACGGCCTCGTTCTCACCCGTGGAAGCGCCCGAAGGCACCGCCGCGCGGCCGATAACGCCGCAGTCCAGGTGGACATCCACCTCCACGGTGGGATTGCCGCGCGAGTCGAGAATCTGCCGGGCCTTAACCTCTGCTATGCGAGTGGACATTGCTTTACCTTTCTAAGTCATCGGGCCTTTAGAAGTTCGCCCGTTAATTGTTCAGTCAGCCGGATTTCCCAGGGCCGCGGCGGCCGACCGCCGCGCAGTTCCGAAGCGGCCAATATACGCAAGAAGGCCGAGGATGCAAGGCAAAGACAGAAAAGACGGCGACCGAAAATGGACAGTTCTCTGCGCTTTGGCGCGGTCACATTTACCTTGAGAAATCCTGAGTATTAGCTAACTTAGCTGTGGGTGGTCAGGTCAGCAACAGCTAAGGACAGAGCCAAATGGAGCCAGCAAGTTTCAGCAAGATCAAAATCCAAACATTACGCCGTTATTTGCAGGAAAGACGCTTTGCGATTCCTAAACTCCAGCGAAATTTTGTATGGGATCCTCGTCGATCTGCCAAGCTACTTGACAGCATCTATCGGCAGATGCCAATCGGTTCTTTTTTCCTTTGGGAATTGCCCCAACAATCAGCACACCTGATTCGGCAATCCACAGGGGTACTTCCGGCTTTCAGTACCGGCAATGGGCACATCTGGTTCGTAATTGACGGGCAACAAAGACTGTCAGTAATTCATCAAGCATTTGAAGGCGAGGAACGGGAGAATGATGCTGGAAAGAAAATAAAATTCGGTCATCTGTGTTTTTCAGTCAACTCTCACCGAAGAAAAGAAGAATCGCCCCTATTTGTCTATCGACAACCAATAGAAAGAGAGTACGTGCCTGTTAAGGGTATTTTGGCACCAGACTGGAAAAACAACTTCCGCAAATACCCGAAGTCAATAGTGAGCAAAATTCAAAAATGTCGATCACGCCTGCTAAGTTATGTCGTTCCTTACGTTTTGGTTCGAACGAAAAATATGGATGAAATTGGAGAAGTGTTCATCAGGATCAATTCGCAGGGGATGCGAATTACTTCAGCAGATCGAGCCATAGCCATCATGGGGACAATAGATGTGAGAGCCATGGCTCAAGAGCTACGTCAGAGAATCCATGAAAAAGTCTTTGCCATAAAAGACGTCGCAACCATTCTGCTAGCTTTCAATCTTATTGATGAACCTATGGATGCTAAAGGCGCGCCACCAAAACTTGATGCTATGGCCAAACGCCTGTCAAAGCGTCTCAAAGATAAGCCCAATGAAATAAAGAAGTTTAAAAAAACCTGGAAGAAATTCCAAAATGCTTTTTGTGATGCCGTTGATTATCTGCATCACCGCTTTCCAGTTTACAACGAATCGTTTCTACCTTCCGCGAATATGTTGGCAACGTTGACGGCCTTTTTTTATTACCAGACGGGCCAGCCAAATAAACACCAATCACTCCAAATAAGAAAATGGTTCTGGGCTACGGCTGTTGGTCAGAGGTATAGCGGCCGGGGGTATCACAGAAATATTCTATCCGATGCAAAGTTTTTTAAATCAATTGCGCAAGGATCACAAAGGTCATTTGTTTTTCACGAACGTCTTGATCCAGTATTGGATATACAAGCCACAGAGTATTCATCTAGTTCCTCACGATCGAGAGCGTTTTTCTGTCTCTTAGCAAAGCAAAAGCCTTGTTACCTAGATAACGGAGGAGCCATTCCCATTCGAGAGATAGCGAGCGTAGCCAACAGAAATGAGAGACACCACATCTTCCCACGCGCGCAGCTTAAGAATCACGCTGATTCCCGAACCTACAACAGTCTTTGTAACATTTGTTTTCTTGTGGCTAGAGACAACAAGAAGATAGGATCACGTCTTCCGCGACAGTACCTTGACCATTATAAGCAACGCTTGGGGCGAAGATTTAAAGAGATAATGAAGAGTCATTTAATTCCATACGACGATGGTAGTGGTCTCTGGACAAAGGGTGTTTGGACAGCCTTCAAGCAGTTTAGAAGCCGTCGCCTTCGCGAGGTTTGCAACGCCTTCGAACGCGAAGCCAAACTTAAGCTTTTTCGTTGGCGATGAAAGCTTTTAGTTGTTCGTTGTAAATTGGGAGGAAGGTATGAAATTCCGCCAACTGGGCGATCTGAAGGTCTCGGAACTTTTCTTCGGCACGATGCGCTATTTGCGAGCCCCCGGCGGCGGCGCGGCGGATATGAAGGTCGCCGAGGCCACGCTGGATGAGGCGCTGGATAGTGGGATCAATGTCATCCACTCCAGCTTCGAATACGATGCCCAGGAGCAGACAGGCGAGTTTCTGCGCGGCCGCGCGGAACGCCAGGACCTGCTGCACATGGTCAAGTGCCCTACGGAGGCCAATGATCTTACACTTGCAGGATTTGGCCGCTGGCTGGATGGGCAACTCACTGTCCTGCGGGCCCAGCGCATCGCGATTTTGCAGATTCGCGCGGGGACTTGGGAGGAGGAGGCAAAGATCTTCGACCTCGCCGCACCGTACCTGGATAGCGGCAAAATCATGGCCACCTCGGCCTTCGCCTACGATGATGATTTTGCGCGCGGCCGTGGCGGATGGCCGCGCGGGTTCGCTTTCAGCCTATGTGAACTCCATGTACCTCTTTGCCGGCGATGCGTACGGTTTGCTGGCGAAGGTCGGCAAGACCATGATCGCCTTTCAGCCGCTGGCGGAAGGGGCGCTATCCGATGAACGCGGCAGTTGGGAGAGCCTGCCCGCCACGGACCGTTTGAAAAACGAGCGCGGCCATCTCTTCCTGGAACATCGCCAGCGCGTGGAAAAGTTGCTCGGCGGCCGGCCGCAATCCTGGGTGAAGTTTGGCATGGGCCTGGTGCTTAGCCGCGCACAGACGGCCGGCGTGGTGGTCGGCATGAACACGCCGCAGCAGGTGCGTGCGCTCATCGCGGCATCGGCCAATGCGCCGGTCGTGGATGATGCCACCTATAACAAGCTGGTTGAACTCTTCCGCAAGCACCTTCAGGACAAGGTGCATAAGTAGAATAAGGATTGCGGATTGCGAATCGCCAATTGCGAACTTTTTTAACTCATTAATTTGCAAGTAGTTGTAAGCACACCTCGCTTCTTCTATGCCTGGAACGGACTAAGAGACCGGGGAATGTCCTTTCCAACAATCAAATGCCAACACAAGAAGGCGGAAAAGCGCCCCTTTTGGGTGGGATTGGAGGTGCAAGGCGGAGCCGGCTGTTCGTTTAGGTTTCTCAGCAGGCAATCCCCGCAGTCGGCAAAAAACGCGCATAGAATTCTCGGGGGCTGCGTCGCAAACGAAATTGGAATGCAAGGAGATGATGTCATGACGACCGTACGCGTCAAAACCATGAAGGCCATGCGGATCGGCCAGTATGGCGGCCCCGAACAATTGCACTTTGAGGATGTGGATGTACCGATGCCCGCGGCCGACCAGGTGCTGGTGCACATCCAGGCGGCATCGGTCAATCCGGTGGATGTCAAACTGGCTACGGGTAAATTACTCCAGTTGAAATTCCCGTGGATTCCCGGCGGCGATTTCTCCGGCATTATCGAAGCGGTGGGCGAGGGCGCAACCGATCTGCGCGAGGGCCAGGAAGTCTTCGGCAGTACGCCCGGCGGCGGCTCGTACGCCCAGTACGCCGTCACGAAGGCGGATTTCCTCAGCCCCAAGCCCTCCAAGCTCAACCACATTCAGGCGGCCTCTGTGCCGCTGGCGGGGCAGACGGCCTGGCAGGGACTTTTCGAGGTGGCCAATCTCCGCGATGGCCAGACCGTGCTGATCCACGGCGCCTCAGGCGGCGTGGGCAGCTTTGCGGTCCAGTTTGCCCGCTGGGCGGGCGCGAGGGTCATTGCCACCTGCTCGGCGGCCAACGCGGACTTTGTCAACTCGCTAGGGGCCGACCTGGTCATCGACTACAAGACCCAGGCCTTCTGGGCCATCGCCAAGGATGTGGATGTGGTGCTGGATACGATCGGCGGGGAGATCCAGGAAAAATCGTTCCAGGTCCTGAAGCCCGGTGGCTTCCTCGTGGCCTTGACGCAGCGTCCGGATGCGGACCTGGCCGCAAAAAAGAACGTCCACGCGGCCATCTTCAGCATGCAGGCCAGTAGCAAGCGGATCAGCCAGATCGGCGAACTGGCCAATGCCGGGGACATCAAGACGGTGGTGAGCAAGACGTACCTGCTGTATGAGGCCAACCGCGCCTGGGTGGATATCATGTCCGGCCACACGCGCGGCAAGATCGTCCTGGAGGTGCCGTGATAAATAGGCTTAAGGCTTAACAAGAACATTTAGTTGCTCAAAGCGATCAACAAGGTGGCCAAATCTCTCCTCTTGGCCACCTTGATCTACTTTCAAGAGCTTCACCAGAATCTTGCCCAGATTGTGCAGCTTGCCCAGACTGCCGCGCGGGATAACCGAAGGGCGCCAGGAAGGGTGCCAAGGGTTTAGACGGTGGCACTCTTCGAGCCGGTCCTTTATTTACAAGGACTTACGTGCAAAAAACGGCCGAAGGGCGCCAACAGTTCGCCACACAATACTGACCAAATGACCAAATTGGTCATTTGGTCACCACTCGCGTTGCGCACCTTGCGCATCTTGCGCACCTTGGGCAAAAACGCCCAGTTTTTGAGCTGTTTTTGAAGGTGCGCAAGGTGAATCAAGCTTGCGCATCTTCGCCACCTTTCCACAGATTTTTCCGACTTCTGGGTGCCGAGCCATTCGAATCCAACATTGCCCAGGTTATCTATCTTGCCTAAATTCACTCGGTATGGCCTCGGTTAACGCATATTGGCAATCTGGAAATCTTGGCAACCTTATCGAAAGATGCCAATAAAAACAGGACTTTTCCAGATTGCCAACGGTTGGCAATCTGGAGAACAAGTTGGCAATCTGGAGCTAATCCCCGCAACATATCCGGGGGATTAGGCGAGGCGTAAATACCTCCGGCAGTTCCTCAAGCCTGAAGCCCCAAGTGCCAAGACTGTGGCAAAGTTCACTTGAATGGTTGCCCCATTCGGCTATGCTTACGTTTTCGCTTTAAGGAACGAACCATGAGCGATGTCGGCGGCTGCAAAGGATACTCGTCTGAAATCCCCTGGATCGACATCGAAGGCACGGCCTATGAGTGCGGCCGCGAATATGCGCGAATCGTGCGCGAAAAGTTTCCCGACCTGCACTTCATCGACACGGCCTGGTACTGGAAGGACCTGCCTGCTCACGAGAAACGAGCTCGTCGCAAAGCATGCACCCTATCTACTGGATCTGTACCGCGGCATAACGGATGTGATTCCCCAGCCGCCGCCGGCGGCGGCGAAACCTCCGGCCGCGACGGCCGCGCTGCCTCCTGCGCCGGGGCAGGCGGGAGGCACGAACAGTTTCGCCGTTTCCGGCATACACACGCTGAGCGGTCGGCCGCTCTCGGGGCAATCCAAGTGTTCGCCGCTGCACCGGCTGAACATCTGGTCCGTCGTGCGGATGCGGATGAGCGATGGACCCAGCATGATCTTTGCGGCCTTTCCCGGCGAACTGGTGGGTTATGGCTTCTGGTCCACGGGCATGTCGCTTTTCCGCAACGCGATTCCATCATCCGGCATATGCGAGAAGGGTATCCAGTATACGGTCATGACCATGCTGCTGCGGTCGTGCAAAACCGTGGATGAGGCTGCGGCCCTGATCGAAAAGTACGGTCGCAAGAGCAAGGGCACGGCCACGCTGTGTGATGCGCAGGGCGGGTGTTTATCGATTGAAACCAACGGTGGCGGCAATGCCATCCTTAAGGCCAATAACGGCATCAGCATTCACACGAATCACGCGGTCGTTCCAAAGATCGCGGCGGTGATGAAATTTGAGACCAAGGACATCGAGGCTAATTCCTTTTTCCGCTATGACCGACTGGCGGAATTGATCGAATCAGAAAAAGGAAAGTTGACGCCGCAGAAGGCGATGTCCTTCTTCGCAGACCACACCGGCAGCCCGGACGGCCTGTGCCGCCACGCCGACCCCGAGGGCAACAACACCACGATGGCCGTGGTGGCCGAGCCGACGCTGGGGCTCCTGCACGTGGTTAAAGGCTACCCCTGCTGCAACTGGGCGGCGACGTACACGATCTAATCTGCTGGAGCTCCAGTAGCCAGATGGAGAGCGGCATGGCGAAGAAATATCGCGGCAAAACCCTGACCGGCCAGGCGGTCGAAGTGACCATCACGGGTGATCGGATCACCAGCGTCCAGGCGTGCAAGGGCGATGATCTGCCCCTGATCGCCCCGCCCCTGGTGGACCTCCAGCACAATGGCGCGCTGGGTTACGCCAACAATCATCTGGCCGAAAAGCCCCAGGGGTTGCGCATCGTCACCGACCATCTGCGCCGTCACGGCATCGGCCGCGCGCTGTTTACGACGTCCACCTGCCCGTTCGATCTGCTCCTGGCCAGCCTGCTCACCTTCGACAAGCTGGTCCAGGCGGATGAGGACCTGGAGCACCTGTGGTTTGGCGCGTTTTCCGAGGGCGTGTACATCTCCCGCCAGGATGGCTGGCGCGGCGCACATCCGGCCAAATACATGCGCGATCCCAACTGGGATGAATGGGCGAAGATGCAGGAGGCGGCCGGCGGGCGGATCATGATGTTCAACCTGGACCCGGAGACTGCCTGGGGCGCTGGAGACGATTCGCCGCGCGGTGAAGGAAGGGCTGCGGATTTCAATGGGCCACTGCGGTCCCAAGGCCGATTCCATTCGCGCGGCCATCGATGCCGGGGCCGACATCGTCACGCACTTCGGCAATGGCGCGCCGGCCATGATCCACCGCCACGAAAATCCATTATGGACCTGGCTGGCAGAGCCGCGGCTGAAACTGGGGCTGATCGCCGATGGTCAGCATCTGCCGGGTGATTTAATCATGGCCGTGATGGCCGCCAAGGGGCGCGACAAGGTTTTTCTCGTCTCCGATGCCAGCGGCCTTTCCAGCCTGCCGCCGGGGGATTACGGCAATGTAGTTATCGAGCCGCAGGGCCGGTGCAGCCTGAAAGAAGATATGCGCCTCCTGGCGGGCAACTGGTTCCAGGCGGATCGCTGCGTTGAGCGGATGTGCCAGCTCGGTTGGTCGTTGGCCGATGCCTGGCGGCAGCAAAGCTTAATCCCGGCCTCCATCATCCATCTGGAACTGCCGCAACTGGCGGCGGGGCAGGAGGCGGAATTTGTGCTGGCGCGGTTTGAAAATAACGAGCTGCGCTGGAGCAGGTGGTGCATCGCGGCCAGGATCTGCTGAACTCGCCCGTAACGCCGAGGACGGTGAAATGAAAGATGACATTTACAAGGGCCGGCCGATCAAATCCGCCACGGGCGAAGCGATCGCCCAGGCGATACCTGATTATGAGGTCATGCTGGTAGCGATTCTGGACGCCATGCTGGAGCGCTATCAGCGCGATCCTGCTTATTACTTCATCGATACGAAACTCTCCATGCTGACGGGCGAGGATTTTCTCACGCCCGCGGATGATTCCAGCGATTACAAGGGCAAGACGGCCGTGTACGGCTGGATACAAGGGCGAGGCCTGGAATCGCTGGTGGGGCACATCCGCTGGCTGCCGGAATGCTCGATTCTGAATGACAAGGAAAAGCAGCAGCGCATCGCCGCTTTGACCAAAATGACGGCCGAGGTGTTCGAGCGGATGGAGCAGATCCGCCTGGCCAATGGCGGGCGGGTGTGGTTCGTGTTCAACACGCAGGGCCGACTTTTTGACCTGGATGCCAACGGCAAGCGGCGCTATTTCACTTTGCCCACCGAAGAGACCACTTCCGGCGACCGCTTCTACGTAAAAGGCATGATCGCCGCGGCGGCGCTCCTCAATCGCCAGGGCAACCTCGCCGAGGCGGGGCGATACCTGGATGTCATTCTGGACGACATCGCAGCCGGCCGCAACGGCCGCGACCGGTTTTCCTTCGACCCCAAAAATAAGGTCGAGCCGACCCCGGGCAAGTTCGGCCACGGCACGCGCATGATCAGCTTGGGCATGCTGGCGTTGGCCGCCGAACTTCTGGCTGATGACCGCTACTACCAAATCGCCTGCGATTACATCACCTACATCCTGGACCGCCACGTAAACACGGGGCAGCTTGAGGGACTCCAGCCTTACGATTTTGTCGAAAGCATCGATGCCCAGGGTCGGCCCTGGCGCGAAGCGGATGGCAAAATCCTTTCCGACAGCGGCCACTGCCTGGAGTTTGTCGGCCTCGCCGCCAAGGTCCTGCTTCAGTTGAAAGGGCGAGGCAACCCGGCGCCTAGCCAGCGAATGCTTTTGGATCGATGTGCGGATGTCCTGCCGCGCATTTTCCTGAAGAATTTCGACAATGGTTTTGCTCGCAGCATCGGCGGCATTTACAAAGCCTTTGATCTGGTGTCGCGCACGCCCATCAACAGCGACATGCCCTGGTGGTCGCTGCCCGAGACGATGCGGGCGGGCGCCGAACTGCTGCTTTTAAGCGCGGGCGATAGCCGGTTAGGCCAGATTCGCCAGGCCATTGCCGACTGTTCCAATGCCTTTGTGAAAAACTTCGTGAATCCAAAGGCCCACCTGATGGCCTACCAGACGGTCAGCGCGGCGGGTAAACCGGTGGATGTCATACCGGCCACGCCGGACGCCGATCCGGGCTATCACACGGGTCTTTCTATTATCGACTTCATCCGCTGCATCCGCGCGTTGCAGGCGGCTGAAAAGAAAGGGTGCTGACAATGGCGAAACGATGGCGCGTACTGGCCGTGGGAACGGATGTAGAGGTCGGCCCCGGGTACGATGGAGCTCAAGCAGATAGCGGATGTCGTGCAGATTCCCTCCACGCGCGAGGATGTGGAGAAGCACATCGTGGATGCCGATGCCGCGCTCATCGGCCTTGCCATCCGCTATGACCGGGCGCTGTTTGGACAAGGCGAAAAAGCTGCGGGCGTTGGCCTTTGGCGCCACCGGCCGCGATCACGTCGATCTGGACGCCGCCGCCGAAAAGAATATCGCCATCCTGTGCCTCAAGGAGGAGACGGCATTCTTGAGCAGCATCACGGCCACGGCCGAGCTGGCTTGGGCGCTCATGCTGGCGACCGTGCGGCAAAATTCCCTGGGGCTTTGAAGCCGCCAAGAAGGGCCAGTGGCGGCGTGTGGGCGGCGATTGGCGCGGGCATCAGATCTCCGGCAAGACACTGGGGGTCCTGGGCTACGGCCGGTTAGGGACGATCACCGCGCAGTACGGCAAGGCCTTCCGCATGAAGGTCCTGGCCAACGATACTAAGGACATAAAGCCCGAAGCGGGCGTCACGATGGTGGATTTGGACACCCTGCTGCGCGAGTCGGATGTTCTTTCCATTCACATTCATCTTCAAGGCAATGAAGGCTTCTTCGACCGCCAAAAGCTTAACAAGATGAAGAGCGGCTCCATCCTGGTGAATACCAGCCGCGGCGGCATTATCGATGAGCAGGCGTTCATCGATGTGCTGGCCAGCGGCCCACTGGCCGGGGCGGGCATCGACGTCATCAACGGCGAGTGGCTGCCGAATATCGCCGAGCATCCGCTGATTCGCTACGCCGCCACGCATGACAACCTGGTGATTACGCCGCACCTGGGCGGCGTCACCGTCGAATCGCAGGAAATGACGCGGAATTTCATTATCAGAAAGCTGACGAACTTTCTTAAAGCCCAAGGCTAGTTGATTTATACCGCGTTTTGATGTCATTCTTGATTTGACTTTGCGGCTGTATGTAGTACGTTACAAGTAGAGAGCCGGTGGCCGTGTGGTCGTTAATGCCCAAGCGTGTTATCGGGCTCTGAAGTCGCTGACGCCGGCTATAGAAACGCCAGTTGTGGTGTTCTTGTAATGCAGCCTGCGTCTGAAGTCTGCAGTTCGAGTGCAGGTCTGCTGTGTCTTTCGGCGCCGCGGTTCGGCGGTTTTGTTTAGCATGTCCAACGGTGATATAAGTCGAAAGCGCATCCGCCTTGTGGATATCGCCCGGGCGGTGGGCGTGTCGCGCGGCGCTGTGGGACACGTGCTCTTAGGCAGCGGCGGCAATATCGGCGTGAGCCCGGAGACCGCCAGCAAGATTCGCCAGGCTGCAAAAAAGCTGAACTACCAGCCTAACCAGGTGGCCCAGCGGCTCTCCGGCAAGAGCACGCATTTGATCGGGGCCCTGCTTACCCAGTCGGCTATGAGCGCCAAGCGCGCCGAACGGCTGCTGGCGTTCGAGGCCGTGGCCCGCCAGGCGGGTTACCGGGTCTTGGTCAGTCAACTGCACCTCCGGATTGAAGACCTCCAGACCTCGCTGGATGAATTTGCCGCTCGCGGCATCGATACTATCGCTTATCTCGACACCGATAATTCGGTGGGGGAACTGCTGGCGGAAATCCCGTGCCTGGTTTCCTGTGTGAGGTTTCCTTCCAGTGCCATCTGCTACGTGCAAATGGACCGTTTTGCCGCCGCAAAGATGGCGGTTGATCATCTGATAGAGCGCGGGCGGCGCCGCATAGGTCTGGTGGAGATGGCCCGGATGGGCGGGCATTCCATGCTGGAAGACGACAAGCATGATGGCTATTGCCAGGCGATCCGCCAGCATGGCCTGGAGGATGGCCTCGACCGCATCGCCGTTTTTCCGACCACTTCAGGACGCCCAGCCGTGATGGAAGTCGCCGGCGGGATAATCGCCGAACTTGTGGCGAAAAAATGCGATGCGCTGGTTTTTACCGCTGACCGCTGGGCGGCCGTGGGCATGAAGGAACTCAAGCGCCTGGGCCTCAAAGTGCCGCAGGACGTGGCCGTGGTAGGCTTTGACAACCGCGAATACTCAGATCTGCTGGATCCGGAACTGACCACCATCGACCACCGGCACACGCGCTGCGCGGAACTGATGATGGAACAAATCGCGCGGCTGGAAAAGCATGAGCCGCTCGCGGACCCCCAGCGCTGCATCCTGGTCCAGCCGCAACTGATTGTCAGGCAATCCACCTGAAAACCTATCGCCGGTTTCTTCCGTTGCGATAAGAGTTTACGGCGGTTTTTTCGACCAAGCTCACAAGGGTGGGTGGCTAAGGTATATGCCGGTCAGCTTTTTCTAACTTTCTGTTGCGAAAATAGTGTAGCGGCGGACCAGGAAGTGCTATAGAATGTTTTCATGACCGGGTAACTGTGCGCCGGCCCTTGAGGTTTCGGCTGCCGGACCCACCGGCAGTTGCTTCGCTTGGTTTTAGCGGGCTGCCCACGGAGGCGCAAAGCGGTCACTCTTACGGTTGCACAAGGCGAACTTTCCAAGGTGGATTAGTGAGGAGATTGCAGCATGAACCGGCGCCCGTCCCGCAGATCTAAACTGGCCTTTACGCTCATCGAATTGTTGGTGGTTATCGCCATCATCGCCCTGCTGGTCAGCATTCTGTTGCCCAGCCTCCAGCAGGCCAGAAAGCTGGCCATGGAATCGCTGTGCAGCGGTAATTTGCACGCCCTGTACCAGGCCGCTACCATGTATTCCTCCGACAACAACGGCTTCATGTGCCACCCGTGCCCGGAGTTCGCGTTGTTCGTTCCGCCCGCCGACTTCGCCTTGAGCGGTCCGGGTTATCTTGTGGATCCCTACGGCACTCCGTCGCCGTACCGGACCTACGGCCCGCCGTATGACTACTGCAAGGTCACCCCGGCCGATACCTTCTGGCAGCCGCTGGCGGTCGACTCCTGGATCGTCACCCACACGATCGCTATCGACGTCGATTTTGGCCACAGAATATATGAGACGAACCAGGGCAACCCCCCCAACAAGTTCTATGTAGCCCAGGCTGCCGTGGCCGTGTGTCCGCTGGCCCGCAACGCCTTCCCCACCCTCTGCCCTACCTCGACCGAAACGTGGGGCAGAAGCCAGACCACGTATTTCCAGTCCTCGCTGATGACCAGTTGGGAAGGCAGTGATTCCACCAACGCCCCGAACTATCGCAACAACGTCTGGGGCGCCTACAAGCAGGAAGAGCTGAACGACGCAAGCAAGACCCTCTGGATGGGCGACGCCATCATGTGCAATGATATCGGCCAACCCCCGATCAAGTTTTATTTATGTGATCCCAATACCCCCAGCAACGCCACCAATATCCCTTGTGATGCCGCGCCGGTCCAGTACTACACTCCCTTCTACAGCATCTTTGGCAATTATAGAATAATGGATGATTTCCCCTGTTTCGCCGGCGTGATGTCGTATAACAACGGCCCCTCCGTGGGGGAGTATTACCAGCAGGATCCCTCGGGCGGCCACTGGGACGGCCACGTCAGCACCTACAGCCCGCCCGGCGTGAACAATGCCTATGATGTTGTGAAGCTGACGACCAAAGATGGCCTGCTGCCCTTGAAGGATCGGCGCTAGGTTTCGCCGCCGGCCCCTGAACCGGCTGAGGATGGTTTTATCGCCGCGATGCTCTGTGAAAGGGGCGTCGCGGTTTTTTTCGGGAGGTCCGCAAGATTTTTTGCCACTCCAGAAGCGTTGCACTATAGACAAGTTCCGCCGGTAATGAGAAAATGTGGTTTTAGTGACCGAAAACCCCGCCCCCGAATTCAGGCTGTGATAGGTAGGAGCTGGCCGGCCATGCGTTCTTTTTCCGCATCCCGCAGGCGTGCTTTCACCCTGATTGAGCTGCTCGTGGTGATCGCCATCATCGCCCTGCTGGTCAGCATTCTGTTGCCCAGTCTCCAGCAGGCCAGAAAGCTGGCCATGGAATCGCTGTGCGGCGGCAATCTGCACGGCTTGTACCAGGCCGGCGCCATGTATTCCTCCGCCAACAAGGGCTTCATGTGCCACCCGTACTCGGCCTTCGCCGTTACGGGCACCTTCAGTGTCTCGCCCCTCGCTAATTTCGTGGATGCGGCTACGCCGCCGCCGTACCTGAGCTTCGGCCCGCCTTATGATTACGAGGCAAACTATTTTTGGCAGCCAATGGCGACCGACTCCTGGATCGTCACTAAGACGATCGCCGTCGATGTTGATTTCACCCAGAGGATGTATGAAGGCAGCTCCGGCAGCCCCAAATACTACGCGGCCATGGCCGCCGTGGCGGCCTGTCCCCTGGCACGTAACGCCTTTCCGGTTATCGCCGGCTGTGACGTGGAAACGTGGGGCAGAAACCAGACCACGTATTTCCAGTCCTCGCTGCTGACCAGCCTGTACTTCGGCGGCCCGTTCTATCGCGACAACGCCTGGGGGCCCTATAAGCAGGAGGAGCTGAATGATCCCAGCCGCACGCTGTTTATGGGCGACGCCATGATGGTCGGCGATGTGGGGCAGCATCCGCTCTTATTTGCGCTGGGCGATCCAAATGGCGTCACCGCCGCCAATAAAGGCGCCCCTTGCGACGCCGCGCCCGTGCTGTACTACAACCCCTATTACTCGATCTTCGGGATGACGAGCGCAACTCCCTGCTTTGGCTCAATTATCACTTATAGCACTGGAGCTACGGGCGAGTACTACCAGGCCGATCCCTCCGGCGCCCACTGGGACGGCCACGTCAGCCCCTACAGCGTTCCAGGCATCAACAACAACGATGATGTTCTCAAGCTGACCACCAAGGATGGCAAGCTGCCCTTGCACCAGAGTCCTTAAGCTGAGGGCATCGCGGTTTTTTCCGGAAGTCCGCAAGATTTTTTGCCATTCCAGAAGCCAACATATGGACAAGTCCCGCCGGTAATGAGAAAATGTTGTTCTAGTGCATCCAAATCCCGCCCCGAATCTAGGAGTTGTGGCAGTGATATGTAGGAACTGGCCAACCGTGCATTCTTCTTCCGCATCCCGCAGGCGTGCTTTTACGCTGATTGAACTGCTCGTGGTCATCGCCATCATCGCGCTCCTCGTGAGCATCCTTTTGCCCAGCCTCCAGCGGGCCAGGGTCCTGGCCATGGAATCGCTGTGCTGCGGCAATCTGCACGGCCTGTACGCCGCGGGCGCCATGTATGCCTCGCAATCCAACGGCTACATGTGTAATCCGATGAGCCATTTCGCCGATAAACCTGGCGGCTTGATGTATTACATTCCCGCCACCACGCCGCCCACCATGTACGAGCCTACCACCCCCGGGCCTTTCTGGAACTTTGGCAGGCCGCCGTACAACGAATACCCCTTGGTGCAGTGGTGGGATCCATCTCCCATTGATTCCCTGGTGGTTAAAGAGTGCGTTCCGATCGATGTGGACAGCAGCATGGTTCAGTGGGGTGTCGGGTCGCCCCAGTGGCACGTAACCGAGGTGGCCATCGGCGTATGCCCCCTCGCCCGAAATTCGTTTCCAACCCTCGATGCCTCATCCATCACTTATTACAGCCAGAGTACAGGCATGGTGCGATTCACCTACTTCTGGTCGGCGCTGCTGACCAGCGATCCGATGAGCATGAGCAGTACGGGCAAATGGCACTATCGTGATAACGGCTATGGTCCATACAGGCCTGAAGAAATGGATGATGCCAGCAATACCATCTGGATGGGTGATGCCGATAATTGCACCGATGCGGGAACCTATGCGGGTTTCGTTCCGAAAAAGAAAGTCGGGCCTGATCCCAACCATGGCGGCAGTGCAAACAATGCGCTGGCCGTTGACTTCAGCCCTATAGCCCACTATGGCATCGGGGATGATTTTTTCACCCCCCCGCCCTGTTTTGGCGCATCGGTTACCGCCGCTGATAACACCCTCTCCCGGCAGGGCATCTTCGATTATTACCATCCCTCGCCCGCCGCTGCACAATGGGATGGTCACGTGACCCAGTATGATCCGCCGGAGGCACAGGATTACTCAATTCTGAAGCATTGTACAAAGGATGGAACCTACGATCTGCGTACAGCAAACACATGGTAATGCAAAGGCCGCGCCCGAACGGCCCTGGCCTTCCCTGCGCGGCTTTACGCTGATCGAGCTGCTGGTGGTGATCGCCATCATCGCCCTGCTGGTGAGCATTCTTTTGCCCAGCCTCCAGCAGGCCAGGATGCAGGCCATGCAGGCGCTGGACGCCGCCAACCTGCACGGCCTGTACAACGCGGGTACCATGTACGCCTCGCAGGCCCACGGCTGGATGATTCACCCGACCGGGCAATTCACCAATGCCTATTGCGGCGGTGCGCCGGCCTACATGTACGATCCCCACGTTCCGCTGCCTTATTACACGTTCGGCCAACCTTACAGTTTGAATGATCCCAATGGGTACTTTTGTCCCTCGGCCGTCGATTCCCTGGTGGTCACGCATTGTTTGCCGGTCGATATCGACTACAACCAATGGATGTACGGCTCCAGCAGCCCCGAGTACAATGTCACCGATTGCCCCCTGGCCGTCTGCCCCCTGGTCCGAAATAGCTATCGCACGATCAGCAGCACAAGCTTTGATCGTTACGGCAGGGTCCGCTGCACCTATTTCTGGTCCACCCTCTTAAACAGCTTCCCCTTTGGCTCAAGCGATACCGGCGCGCCTCATTACCGTAACAATGGCTGGGGACCTTATAGGCCCGAAGAGCTCAACGACGCCAGCAACACCATCTGGATGGGCGACGGTGACAACTGCGCCGATGCCGCCACCAGCGCCTATCCCTTGTTCGTCCATCAGTCTATCGGCGACCCCAATAGCGGCCGGCCGACGGGTGTGGATTTCAGCGTGATTGAATATTACAGCCACGCCTGGCAGACGATGAGTTGTCCACCCTGTTTCGGATGCGCCAACACCACGTATGATGACCAGTGGCTGGGCCGGACGTGGCCTTTCGAGTACTACCAGCCCAATCCCGCGGCGGTCATGTGGGACGGCCATGTAGTCAGTTACACCCCAACCGATGACAACCGCGAGATTCTCAAGCACACGACTGCGGATGGAACCTACCCCAGCAGGGGGTATTAATCAGACTATTCCATTCATTAGATTAAGCTTCGACCGGCATTTGCAAACGATGTCGGTTTTTTATGCCCCATGAGCTGCCCCCGCGCGGCTGTGGACTTGCCGCCCTCATCAATGTAACTTACACAGCCCTATGTCCAACCAGCGAAGGAATGAGTCCATGAGCGCAAAACTCGAACAGATATATCCCTGGCCCCGCCCGCAGCAGCAGAACATCGGCAAAGGCACGCTGAAAATCTCCGGCCCCATCGATATTCAAGTCGCAAAAGACGCCGGTTGGCTGCGCACCGCCGCCCAGGGTGTGCGGCGGGTGTTAGATACTCGCGCCGCCGCCTTTATTCCTGCCCGCGGAAAGAAAGTCACGCTGACTGTGACCGATCTGGATGGCGCGGCGGGCCAGGATGCCGCCGCGCGAAAGAGCGAAGGGTACGTGCTGAATATATCGCCCAAGGGAATCGAACTGGCCGGCCGCGATGCGGCGGGGATTTTCTTCGCCGCCCAGGTGCTGGCGCAATTGTTGGAGCAGCACGCGCCGAATTTGCCGGCGCAAAAAATCCGCGACTGGCCCTCGCTGCCCATTCGCGGTATGCACATGTTCCTCCCCGCGGCCAAGAACCTCGATTTCTTTGGGCGCTGGCTGGACCAGATGTCGGCCTTCCGTTTCAACACGCTGTTTCTGGAACTGGGCGGCGGGTTTGAATTCAAGCGCCATCGCATCATCAACACCACCTGGAAGAACTTCGTCAAAATCGCCCGTAATTACACGGCCGCCAAAGACCCCATGCCGTCCTCCCTGCGCAAAAAGCCGTACGCTATCACGCGCGGCCCCGAGTGCCTTCAGGAGTCGCGCTATTACTCCAAGGACTCCACGCACACCGAACTGGCCGGTGGTAAAGGGCTCGCGCGGCGGCAGATCCAGGACATCATCGACGAGTGCAAGCGCCGCCACATCCAGATCATCCCCGAGGTGCAGTCGCTCTCGCATTGTTACTGGCTGTGCCTGGCCTACCCCGAAATCGCCGAGCGCAGCGATGATCCGTACCCCGACACGTACTGCCCGATGCACCCGCGGACCTATGAGCTCCTGTTCGATGCGCTGGACGAGATTATCGAGGTCTTTAACCCGCCGATGATCCACATCGGCCACGATGAGTTGATGCACATCGCCCACTGCCCGCGCTGCCGGCACATGAGCGGGCACGACCTTTTGGCCTATGACCTCAACCGCATCCACGATTTCCTGGCCGACCGCAATATCCGCACGGTCATGTGGGGCGACAAGCTTATGCCCACCAAGTATGGCGGTCTGGAAATGAGCAAGGTGGAGCAGGAAACCGGCCGCAAATGGTTCCTGCCCGCCACGTGGAAGGCGGTGGACAAGGTCGCCAAAGACATCCTCATCATGGACTGGTACTGGGGGATCGGGCAGCCGGCGGATGAAAAGTCCCTGGCCTCCGGCCAGGGCAACGCCGAAGGCGTGACCTATGATTACTTCGCAAAGAAGGGCTTCCAGAAGGTCTACGGCAACTGGATCGACCTGGAGTTTAAAGACTGGAAGCACCGCAGCGATCCCCAGTGGCATTTAGGGGCGGAGGTCTCTACCTGGTGCGCCGTCGATGCCTACGCCTTCGGCCACAACCGCGTGGTGAACGACATCTTCGCCTCCTCCAGCACGCTCTGGCTCAATAGGTCGATGGAGAAGCGGCGCGTGTGCGAGCTCGCCTCCCGCTGGCATCCGCTGGCCATGGATCAGGTTTCAGGCGAGTCGCGCTGGATGGTAAGACCGGATAACAGCAGGCTGGCCGCGATCGATCTTTCCGCCGTGGCGGCGCCGCTGCCTAAGCCGCTGGCGGGCACACTCGCCACAGGGAAGCAGATGACCAGCGTTATCGGCACGGGCTCATTCACCCTGGAGGCCGATGGCAAGGGCATGCTGTCTCGCTCGATCATCCTTTCCAAAGCGGCCGGCGTGGAGGCAAAAAACGCGGCGGCAAAGAACTCCCGCGCCGTGGTGAAGCTGGGCCGCAAGGCCAAGCGGTTGCTGCTCATGCACGGCACGACCATGGAAGATGTCTTCCTGGCCCTCACATTTTCCATGGCCCACCGCGGCCCCGCGCAGCTCATCAACTACAAGGTGAAGTATGCCGATGGCCGCGCGGAGAATTTCACCGCCAATTTCGGCCAGCACATCGGCGTCATCAACAAGTTCTGGCCCTATCCGACGGTCAACTGGGTCTACAACACCTGCTTCATGGCCGTGCCCGCGCCCATCGATGGTGACCACAAGTTCTACGTGCAGGAGTGGGTCAACCCCCGTCCCAATGTGGCCATCGAGAGCCTGGAGATTTCACTGGGCAAGGACGCCACCGAAAACGGCCTGGTTCTCATTCCGGCTATTACGGCGGTGAAGTGAGGGTTGAGGCTTGAGGGCTGTTAATGTGGCACAGCCGCTCGGCTGTGCGCATAATGTACTGATCGAGCACATGCGCATCCTGCTGACAAATGATGATGGCATTCTCGCTCCCGGCCTGGTGGCTTTAGAGGCCGCTGTCCGGGACATGGGCGAGGTCTCCGTGGTGGCGCCCGCCGCGCCGCAATCCGCCGCGGGGCATGGCATCACGGTGGGGGGCGAACTGGCCGTCGAACGCGTAAGCATCGATGGAAAATTCTGGGGCCTTTCAGTCGCCGGCCGTCCAGCCGATTGCGTAAAGCTGGCCTTCCGCGCGCTATTGCCCTCCCCGCCGGACCTGGTGCTCAGCGGCATCAACTTCGGCGCCAATACGGGCATCAACGTGCTCTATAGCGGCACGGTCGCCGCCGCGGCCGAAGGCGCCATGCTGGGCGCCAAGGCCGTGGCCTTTAGCCTTTCCACCGGCGGCGAGCTGGATTTCACGCGAGCCGCGCGCTGCTGCCGCGCAGTGCTGGATGTCCTGCTGGCGGGGGGGCTGAAAAACGGCCAGCTCGTGAACGTGAACCTGCCCATGATGACTTCCGATGCCCCGCGCGGCATCGACATCGCTCCCCAGTCCGTCGCGGCCGTGGATGAACGCTACAGCCGCCGCACCGATGGCCAGGGCGGCGAGCACTACCAACTCACCGACTGGTACGGCTTTCGCAATCCCGCCGCCGACAGCGACGTCATGGCCCTGGAGCGCGGCCTCATCAGCATCACGCCGCTGCACGTGGATTTGACGGACCAGAATCGCATGGCCGCCCTCGGCCAACTGCCCTGGCAACAGGCATTGGAACGCATTCGTGGCAGTCAAAGCGGAAAGGCGCGGCCATGATTTTTTGGCCTCCATCAAACCACGCCGGGGCCGTCGCTTCACAAATCCGCCGCAAGGCATTCCCTTTATTGGCGATACTGCTGGCGGCTTTGATATTGACGTCAGGTTGCAAACGCGAGGCGAGCAAGGCCGATGCGCGTTCGGCCGAGGAAGTCTGGCAGCAGGCCGAGTGGGCGCTATCCACGGGCAATGCCAAAGCGGCCGCGGCACTGTTCGCTGAGTCGCTGGAACTCGATGGCCAGGTGCAGCAATATCGCTCCGCGGCCATCGCCCTGGCGGGCGCAGGCCATTTGGACCTGTCAGAATCGATTCTCGCCGGTTGCCAGGAGCCGCAGCTTGCCGCGCTGCGGGAGGCCATCCGTTCCTACCGCCAGTCAGCGCCGCCCGGCTACGAGAAAGATGCACATGTGGTGGCAGCTATGGGGGACGCATTATCCGTGGTTGCCGCGGCCAAAGATCCAATCGTGGAGCTGGCACAACCGCTGACGTTCGCGCGGCAGGATCTGCTTTTAGCCGCCCACTACTGGCAGGCGTGGATGTGCTGCCGCGCCGCATTGGCGGAAACCGACTTGACCGGGCGGCAGATGATCGTGTGGCGCTGGAACAAAAGCCGTCCTCGATCGCCCGCGGCTGCATCGTTCAAGCCGACTCTCAACCCACCAGCGCGGCTGTGCTGGTTCACCAGGGTTCTAGGGCCGCCGGCCTGGGAAGCATGGAGGGCATGCAGGATGAAGCGGCGGCGATCTGGCCGCTCTTAACGGGCCAGGCAAAACTCTATCTGGCAAGTTGGGCGGCGGATTCCCCGCCATCGGTCGTGGTGATTGAAGGACGTTGGGAGGGCGAGGTCTTTATCGCCACAGGCACGTCTGATACCGCCTCTTTTGGCAAGCTCACTTTGGCCGTAATAGATCCAAAACTCACGCAGGATGATGACAGCTGCGCTCGTCTCGGACGCGGAAGCAAGCTCTGTTATGAGCCTGGCCGAAAAACTCGGCGCCAGCGCCCGCATCAATCGGCCCGTCAATACGCTCCTTGTGCTCGTCGAGCAGGATTCCACCACCAGCGAAGATGTGGATGATGGCCAGTGGCTGCGCGATCTGGTGAGTTTTGTGCGGTATCAGGGGAACTGAATCAGGCTTGACGAAACCCCCGGAAAAAGAAGATGCATGTCCTCACGCCGAGGCGGGGTGACTGTGAGTTGGCAATCTGGAAATTTTGGCAATCTGGAGCTGTAACTGCTGTCGCCACATAGGCTTTTCAGATTGCCAACCAGGTTGCCAAAGCTGGAATGTTGGCAATCTGAAAAAATCTGAGGCCCTACAACTAGTATCCACACAAATCTCACCCCCAATATCTTGTGGTGAAACCACAACTTATCGGGCCGCATGAAGTTGCAGGTTGAAGAAAAATAAAAAAATTCTTATTCAGGCTCTTGCAGCGTACCACAAAATGGTGTAATTTCCCTACCTGTCCCAAGCGGCGGTGTGAACAGGGTAAAACGCCATGGCACTATTTGTCGGAGAGTTCGATCAGGCTCTGGATGATAAACGCCGGCTGGCTATCCCCGCCGCGCTGCGGGAGCAGATCGATCCGGTTCAGGACGGGCAGGGTTTTTTCCTCGTCCTGGGCATTAAGAAGCATTTGTGGCTTTACCCGGACGGCTACTACCGCCGCTTGACCGCCAGCTTGAAGCGTTCTCCGCTGCCCACGCGCAGCGGCGAGAGGTTGGGCCTGTTTTTCGCGATGGCCCGCTACCTCCTGCCGGATAAGCAGGGCCGCATAGTGCTGCCGGAAAAGTCGATGCAGCGGGCCGTGATCGGCGAGCAGGTGACTTTGGTCGGCCACGACGACCACATTGAGATCTGGCCGCGCGACGAGTGGGACGGGCATTTGCAGGAGCAACTGCCCGGCTATGACGAGGCGATGTTGGAGATGGGCGAGCAGCTTTCGGGGTCAGTTCTGCCGCCGCCCTCTAATTAGCGAAAGTGAACCGTTCACGGATGATTCACCGTAGCACGCGTGTCTGCCGCCGCGGCGATGCCATGGATGGCGTCGCCACTGCGGACGGACTTTGATGAGAAGAGTTTCACCCGGTGTGAAAGGATTCCGTCATGCTCACCCTTCAGTCGGCCGCGAGCGACCTGAAGGCCCGGCAGGGAAGCCAGGCCGCTAAAGTCGCCGAACCTCGTGCCGTCCAGGCGGACCCAGCAATTCCCGGCAGGATTACCCGGCAGCGCCTAGCGGAATTGGCTGAACGGCTGGCGAGAGTTCAGGCCCTGGGGGGTGAGTATGCCCGGGTGGACTTTTCTCCCGAATTAAAGAAGCGGCTTGCGTCGAGCGGCGCAAGGGCGCCTAGAGGTTGCGGCATGTCAGGCCAGTCGGGGCATACGCCCGTCCTGGGCTCAAAAGTGGTGGAGTTGCTGGAGCCCCAGCGCCGCCTCAACATCGTCGACTGCACGGTCGGCCTGGGCGGCCACGCCGAAATGCTGCTGGAACGGGCATCCAGCGAATGTCGCCTCGTGGCCATCGACAAGGATGAGCAGAATCTCCGCCGGGCCAAGGAGCGGCTGGAAAAGTTCCAGGATTCCTCGAAGAATCGCCTTCGCTTCTTCCACGCCGACTACGGCGATATCAAGGAGATTCTCCAGGCCGCCGAGATGAAAAAGCCGGATGTTGTGCTGGCCGACCTGGGCGTGGCCTCCACGCAACTGGATGATCCTGCCCGCGGCTTCAGTTTCAGCGCCGATGGTCCGCTGGACATGCGCATGGATGCCGGCGGCGACAACCCCACCGCGGCCGATCTGGTCAACAAACTTTCCGAGCAGAAACTAGCGGATTTGATCTTCAACTATGCCGATGAGCGGCGCAGCCGGCAGATCGCCCGCTACATTATTAATGCCCGGAAAACCGGACCCATCGAACGAACTTCTCAGTTGGCGGACATCGTCATGGCGGCGTATCGCCGCCATCACACCAAGGGCATTCATCCGGCGACGCGGACCTTCCAGGCCCTGCGCATCGCGGTGAATAAGGAGCTCGACTCGCTGCGCTCGCTCCTGAAGGGCCTGCCCCGCCTGCGCCGCCCCGGCGGCCGCGTGGCCATCATCAGTTTTCACTCGCTGGAAGATCGTCCTGTAAAATCTGCATTTTCTTCTTGGAAATCCGACGGATTTGGGAGAATCATTACACGTAAGCCCATCGTTCCTGACGATGAGGAAATACAGAGTAATCCGCGCAGCCGCAGCGCCAAGCTGCGCTGCTTCGAATGGGCGGCGGAAGGATCCGCCCCCGGTCTATAGGATGGAGCCGCTGACATGACGCGGGAAACGAAGGTCGCGCTGCTTGTTGGTCTGGTTTTTATCATTTGTTTCGGCGTGATTTTGGGCAATGCCCGGCCGGGCACCGTCCCGCCGCGCGGCTCGCCCACGCCCGTGGATGGCCTGATGGCGCATCGCACGCAGCCTGCGGCGCCCGCGCTGCCCAGCCCGGCCAGTGACGGCATCACCACCGTGCGCGCCAATCCCACGACCTACAGCACAGGGGAGCCAAAGCCCGTGGTGGTTGTCCCGCACGCGGAAGAGCCTATCGCCGTCGGGCCGGCCGTAACGCCCGTGCCGGTGGTGGTCCTCGCGGCGCAGCCGGCCAGCCCCGCGCCCAGGTGGCTGTGGCAATCCCGCCGACAACGACCGTGCCCATCCAGCCGGTCAAAGTGCAGCCTGTGCAGCCGACAGCGGCCGCGCCCGCCGCGCCTCCCGCACCGGCGCCTGCCGCCGCCATCGGGCCCGCCGCACCCAAGCGCACGTACAAGGTGGCGCCGAAAGACACTCTCTATAACATCGCCACCAAGGTGTACGGCCGCGGCAACGAGCAATATTACAAGCTGATCCTGGAGGCCAACCGCTCCACGCTCTCCAGCGCCGAGAACTTGCAGGTCGGCCAGGAACTGGTGATCCCGCCGCTGCCGCCGGAGGCCACGCGCGTGCTGGATGGCCGCGGTCTGCACGATTATCTCAAGGACCTCACCGTTGTCCCGCCCAAGGCGGGCGCGCCGAGTCCCGTACCGGCAGTCCCCGCGCCGGCAGGTGCGCCGGCGCCCGCTACCAGCAATCTGACGCCCGTGGCGGTTGCCCCCAAAACGCTGGGCCTGGTGAAGCTGGATCCATCTTCCTCCACGCCTTCTCCCTTGGTGGCCAAGTCCGCTCCGTTAGCTCCCGCGGCCAAGACCGCGGCATCCAAAACCGGCAAAACCTACACCGTCCGCCAGGGCGACAACTTGACATCTATCGCCAGAATCCAGATGAAGGATGGCAGCAACGACGCGGTCAAGAAGCTGCTGGAGGCAAACCGCGGCACACTGGGTGGCAGCGACCGGTTGGATATCGGCATGGTGTTGACGATTCCGAATTAGGCTAAACGGCGTGGCATGGGGATCTTGCCCTGAATTGTGCGGGTCTCGGCCGTGCCATGTTAAAAAGCGTGCAATGCGTATCGCAATGGTAATTGTAATGTTGACGGCGATAGCGGTGGGCATGGTGGAACTGCGCCGCCAGGAAGTGGTTATGCGGCATGAGGCGCAGGAATGGAATGCAGAGTTGCACCGTCAGCGGCAGCTCGCTTACGGGCTGGATGTGCGGCTGGGCGATCTGACGTCGCCCCAGGCTTTGCTCAATCGCAAGCAGGAGATGGGAATTCCCATGGAAGCCCCTTCTTCATCGCCTGTCAGTCATGAGCCGGCCTTGAAAGATTGAGACGGTTTTCGCGGGCTGGAGGGAAAGTCTGCTGATTCGCAGGCTGCCGCCGCGAGAGTTGATGATCTGTCTGGATTAGAAACACGCTGCACGGGCAGCTTGGAGGATATCGGGTGTCTGCGACCGGTCGACCGTATGCCTGCCACATCATTTTCAGCCTGCTCTTGGTAGCGCTGATCGCCGCAGGCGCCAAGCTCCTGCTGTTCCAGACGCAAAGCCACGCCGCCATGATCTCCAAGGCGCAGGGTCAGCAGCGGATCATGATCGATATTCCCGGCCGCCGCGGCGACATCTACGGCCGCAGCTATTCCATGCCGGTGCTCCTGGCCGGCAGCCGCCAGGCCTCGCGAATCTTCATCGACCCTATGATGATCGCGCCCGAGCAGGTCGAGCAGGTGGCCAAATCGGTGGCCAAGGTGCTGGGCCAGTCCGCCGAGCGCATTCAGGACGAACTTGAGGAGGGCCGCGAGAACGAGCGGCGCTTCGTCGTCCTGGCCGATGATGTGGATGAGAAAACCGTCCAGGCGGTCCGTGCCCTGCGCAACCACGCCGTGGGCATAAAGCCTCAGTGGCGGCGGGAATATCCCAATGGTTCGCTGGCCGCGCACGTGATCGGCTTTGCCGGGCGCGACGCCAACGAGCAGGAAACCGGCATGGAAGGCATCGAGCTCTATGCCGACAAGTACCTGCGGGCGGAAAACGGCTACAACGTCCTGTGGGGCGATGCCAGCCGCCGGGCCATCTGGGATGAACCCAACGCCTATCAGCCGCCGCGGGACGGGCACGCCATTCAGCTCACCATCGACGTGGTCGTGCAGCGCTTCCTGGAAGAGCAGCTCGCCCAGGCCGTCGCCAAGAACAAGGCCGAATCGGCCATCGGCATCGTCATGGATCCCCGCAACGGCGAGATCCTGGCCCTGGCCTGCGAGCCCACCTTCGATCTGAATGAATACAACAAGGCGGAAGATGACCAGCGCCGCAACCGCGCCATCACCGACCCCTTCGAGCCCGGCTCCATCTTCAAGCCCTTCACCGCTTCAGCGGCCCTGGCCATGGGCAAGGTGCACTACGGCCAGATCTTCTTCTGCAACAACGGCGCCTGGGATTGCCGCCGCGGCCGCACCCTGCACGATGTGCACGGCGGCTACGGCAATCTCACGGTAGAGGATATCGTCATCCACAGTTCTAACATCGGCATGGCGCATATCGGCGAGATTCTGGGCAATGAACGCCTGTATCGCATCATCACCACCTACGGTTTTGGCAAGCCCACTGGCATCGAGCTTAAAGGTGAGGATGCCGGCCTGGTTAACAAGCTACCCAAATGGACTATGGACTCCAAGTGGTCCATCCCCATGGGGCAGGAAGTGGGCGTGACGGGCCTCCAGATGATCACCGCCTTTTCCTCTATCGCCAATGATGGCCTGCTGCTGCGGCCAAAGCTAGTGCGGGCCGTCTACGGCGCGGATGGCCAGGTGGAGCAGGATCGAGCCGGCGCTTTTGAAGTCAAGCAGGTGATCGCGTCGGAGCTTATCCACGATTTTCGCCTGCGGGTCCTGGCCAAGGTGCCCACAGAAGGCACGGGTAAGGCCGGCCGTCTGGCCGGTTGGAGCAGTTTCGGCAAGACCGGCACAGCTCAAATCCCGCCCTATGGCTCGGGCTACACTTCCAGCTACGTCGCCGGCGCGCCGCTCGAAAAGCCGCGCCTGGTCTGCCTGATCAGTGTGCGGCGGCCCAAGGCCGGCGCCATTTACGGCGGCACGGTCGCGGCCCCGGTGGTCAAAGCCATTCTCGAGCAGGGCTTGGCTTACCTCGATGTCCCACACGATGAGGAAATTCCCGCCAAGGGCGGGCAGAAGGGCAAGCCTGCGGACAATACCAGCGCCTTTTAAACCGAAGAATTCGCCACAGAGGACACAGAGTTAAGGCCGGAGAAACAAAAACACGCTGATTGCTTAATTTGAATATAAGTCTTTTCTTCTCTGTGACCTCTCCGTTTGCCTCTGTGACCTCTGTGGCTCAAGTTTTGCCGAAAACCATTGACATTCAAGCCGAATCGTCATACTTGAAGGCATGGGCCGCACGGATGCGGCCTTTCGGAAGGTTTAGTAACTTACGCGGAAACAGGCTAAAGACCTGCCCGCGAGGAATAGTTAGATGCAATTCAGCAGTTTGCTTGCGGCCGCGGGCATCGGCGTGCTCGCGCGGCGGGGCGATCCTGATGTGCTGATGATCACGGCGGATTCTCGCCGCGCAGGCAAAGGCACGTGCTTTATCGCCGTGCGCGGGCCGCAGGCCGATGGTCACGCCTATATTCCGCAGGCCCTTGCCGCCGGCGCGTACGCGCAGTAGTCTGCGAAGATGATTCCGCCGTGCCCAAAGAAGTCGCCTGCGCCAAAGTCCAGTGCGCGGCGGCTGCGCTAGGCCCCATTGCCCAGGCCTTCTTCGGCTGGCCCGCCCGCAAACTTAGGCTGGTGGGCGTGACTGGCACCAAGGGCAAAACCACCTTCACGTACCTGGTCCGCCATATCCTGTCGCATTGTGGCATAAACACGGGCCTGCTGGGGACGATCAGCTATGAGTTCGCCGGCAAAACAATTCCCGCCGAGAACACCACCCCCGGTCCCGTGCTCCTGGCCGAGATGATGGCCCAGATGGTGAACTCCGGCGTGACCCACGCTGTGATGGAGGTCTCCAGCCACGCACTGCACCAGCACCGCGCGGCGGGGATTCCCTTCGCCATCGCCGCCTTCACCAACCTCACCGGCGACCACCTGGACTACCACGGCACGATGGATGCCTACCTGGATGCCAAGGCGCTGCTTTTTGAAGGGCTTGCAGCCTCCGCCGCGGCCGTGATAAATCGCGATGATCCCGCCTGGGAAAAACTGGCAAAATCCACCGCGGCCGAGGTGGTCCTGTATGGAATCGACGGCGCCGCCGACAGCGCGGCGGACCTCACCGCCCGAGCCATTCGCATCAGCCCGCGCGGCACTTCCTTCGAGCTTGCCGTCGCCGATGGCCCTAATCGCAAGGTCAGCACGAACCTCATCGGCCGCCACAATGTTTCCAACTGCCTGGCCGCCGCGGCATCGTGCCTGGCCCTGGGCATCAAGCTGGAAGCCATCGTCGAGGCGCTGCAAACCGAAGTGATCGTGCCCGGTCGCTGCCAGCGCGTGCAGGGTCCGAGCGATTTCGACGTCTTCGTCGATTACGCCCACACCGATGATTCGCTGGCCAACACGCTTTCGGCCCTGCGCACGCTCACCAAAGGCCGGCTGATTGTGCTCTTCGGCTGCGGCGGCGACCGCGACCGCACCAAACGGCCGCGCATGGCCAAAGTGGCGCAGGAACTGGCCGATGTGGTGGTTTTGACGCAGGACAATCCGCGCACGGAAGACCCCAAGCAGATCCTGAGCGACATCCTGGTCGGCTTTGAAGAGGATGGCAAGGCCACCTTGAAGGTCGAGCCGGACCGCCGCGCGGCCATCGAGCTGGCGATCAGTCAGGCGGCCACGGGCGATGTGGTCGTCCTGGCCGGCAAGGGCCACGAGAATTACCAGATCATCGGCACGCAGAAGCACCATTTTGACGACACGGAAGTGGCCGCGGAATGTTTGGCGCGACTATCTCACCGGCCCGCGCCGGCGGAGGTGAGCCGATGAGACCGACGCTGCTGGATGACATTCGCCGCCAGGTGCACGGCCGTTGGCTCAAATCACCGCCGCGCGAGCCGATCCGCATCACGAAGGTCGCCATTGATTCGCGCAAGGTGGCGGCGGGCGACCTTTTTGTTGCGCTGCCCGGCGGGAACTTCGACGGCCATGACTTTTTGGCCCAGGTTGCCGCGGCAGGCTGCCCCGCGGCCATCGTGCAGAAGGATAAGGCCGCGGCCGCCGCCAATATGACCGGTTTTGGCGGCCTGATCGTCGTGCCCGATACGATCGTCGCCCTGGGCGAACTGGCCAAAATGCACCGCCGCAACCTCACCGGCCAGGTGATCGCGGTGACCGGCTCGGTCGGCAAGACCACCGTCAAAGGCATGATCCACCACATCCTGTCGGCGAGCAAAAAAGGCTCGGCCGCGCTCAAAAGTTTCAACAACAACATCGGCGTGCCGCTCACTTTGCTGGCGGCGGAGGAGGGCGATGATTACGTCGTCTGCGAGCTGGGCTCCAACGCCCCGGGCGAAATCGCCACGCTTACCAAAATCGCCGAGCCCGATCTGGCCATCATCACCGCCGTGGGCCCAAGCCACCTGGAGCGCCTGGGCTCTGTCCAGCGCGTGGCGGTGGAGAAGGCCTCCATCCTCGGCTCGCTGGAAAAAAGCCGCGGCGTCGGCATCATCTGGGCCGACAGCGAACCCCTGGAGCAGGCCGTGCGACCCTACGATGTGCGGCTGATCCGCTTTGGCCAGTCCGACAAGGCCGAGCTGCGGCTGACCGCCTGGGAGTCCATGGGCGCGCAGCAGCGTTTCCAGGTGAACGGCCGCGCATGGTTCACGCTGCCCCTGGCCGGCAAACACAATGCCTTGAACGCCCTGGCGGCTATGGCCGCGGCCATGCGCTTTGGCCTCTCGCTGGAGCAGGCGGGGGCGCCACTGGCCGACGTGGCCGCGGGTGATATGCGCCTTCAGATCCGCCGCGCGGGCGACGTGATCGTCATCAACGATGCCTACAACGCCAACCCCATGTCCATGGGCGCGGCGGTGGATGTCCTGGGCAGCCTGGAAGGCAGTCGTCGCGTGCTCGTCGCCGGCGACATGCGCGAACTCGGCGAGCAGTCGCCCCAGCTTCACCTGGAACTTGGCCGCAAGGTCGGCCAGTCCAATATCGACGTGCTGGTGGCGGTGGGGGCCCTGGCCGCCTACATCGCCCGCGGCGCCAAAGAGACCAACGGCACGCACCTCAAAATCATGGAATACCCCGCCGCCCGCGACGCCGCCGCGCACGTGGATGAGTGGCTCAAGGGCGGCGACACCGTGCTCGTCAAAGCCTCGCGCAGCGTGGGAGCCGAGTGCATCGTCGACGGCGTCATCGCCCATTGCGGCGCGCGCGGCAGCACCGCACTGGAGGGGAACGCCAAATGATTCCCTTCCTCATCGAAAAACAACTGGTCCTCCGCATGGCCGGCGCGGCGGTGCTCAGCTTTCTCGTCGTCTTCATCTTCGCGCCGCGCTTCATCCGCTTCCTCGTCCGCAAGAAGGTGGGCGACCGGCCCGAGTTCTACAACGCCGCCCTCAACGAAATCACGCGGCACAAATCCGACACGCCGACGATGGGCGGCGCGCTCATCGCCCTGGCCATCTTCATCTCCACGATCATGTTCGCCAAGCTGGACAATTTCTACGTCCGCATGTCGCTGGTCGTGCTGGTGTGGCTGTCCAGCCTGGGGGGCTTTGACGACTGGATCAAGCTGCGCAAAACCCCCGGCAGGAACCGCGACGGCCTGGAAATGTGGGAGAAAATCCTCTTCCAGATCGGCCTGGCCGTGCTCATCGCCGTCTTTGCCTACTATCACGGCCGCGACATCCCGTACGTGGACTTCCGCCGCGAGGCCATCAACGCCGTGCGGCACTTCTACCTGCCCTTCCACGCCGATCCGATCGCCGTTGCCCCGCTGGCCTTTGTGATCATCACCACGATCACCATGGTGGGCTCCTCCAACGCGGTGAACCTCACCGACGGCATGGACGGCCTGGCCGGCGGGTGCATGCTCATCGTGGCCGGCGTATTCCTGGTGCTGGCCTGGGTGGCGGGCAACTTTGAATGGGCCAACTTCCTCCGCCTGCCCTACGTGCCCAATGCGGAGGAACTGGCCGTTGTCTGCGCGGCCATGATCGGCTCGTGCCTGGGCTTCCTGTGGTACAACTGCAACCCGGCCCAGGTTTTCATGGGCGATACGGGCAGCCTGCCACTCGGCGGCCTGATCGGCTACGTGGCCGTGGTTACGCGGCAGGAGTTCATGCTGCTTCTGGCTGGCGGCGTGTTCGTGATGGAGGCGGTCAGCGTCATCATGCAGGTGCTGTACTTCCGCTTCACGCACGGTAAGCGCATCTTCCGCTGCGCCGGTACACCACCATTTCCACCTGGGCGGCTGGTCGGAGCCTAAGGTGGTGGTGCGCTTCTGGCTGCTGTCGTTCATGTTCGCGGCACTGGCCCTGGCTACCTTGAAACTGCGATAGAAGGTCTGGTCCAAAACGAAGAGCAACACAAAGATCACAAAGACCACAAAGGTCACGAAGAAAGAAAAGAAAAGGTAAAGGCAACAGCGGGAAACGGCCGGATTTTAACCACAGAGGACACAGAGAACACAGCTTTTTGCATAAGTACGACGCGTAAATAAAAACAGCCTGCGTTTTAGGTTATGCTCTTTTCGGGTTATCACATCGAAAGGAGCAATGCCATGGACGGCAGGCTGTGGAACAAACTGTACCGTGAGATTCGTCATGTTGGCAAGGATGCACCGGATTTGCCGCGTATGGGTCGGCCACGTGAGTATGGCACGCAAGACATTCTGGCCGTGTGGGCGTTCAGCGCCATGATGAACTGGCCCATCAGTGTTACGCAGCATCGGCTGTCGCAAGGGGCCACCGGCTGGTGGCTCAAACGGTACTGGCAGTGGACGGGCAAAATTCCCTGCTTGGCAACGTTGACCCGGCGTGCCAAGGCGTCCGATTTTCGTCGGCTGTTGCGACGACTTTTGCGACGATTGCGCCGCTGGCAGGGACTGGGCCCGCCCGCACACGTGGTGATCGATTCGACGTTCCTGCTGACGGGCAGTTGCAGCCGCGACCCGGAGAGCCGCTGGGCTTGCCACGGCGGCAAGTGGTTTAGAGGCTATGCCTTGCATGTGGTGTGCGACGGCGCCGGCGGCCTGTGGGCCTGGCACGTCAGTAGCGCCAACGTGCAGGAGATGAAAGTGGCGCGGCGATTGATCCGACAGATTGCCGCAGGCCAGGCGCCCAATCTGCGCTGGATGATTGCCGACACCGGCTACGACAGCGAGCGATTGCATCGGCTGATCGATCGCCGCTTGCACGCGCGGCTGCTGGCCCCTGTGAACCGGCGCGGGGCCAAGACCGAAGCGTGGCGTGCGGAGCAACCCGGGCGCGATGCATCGGACCGACTGCTGGCTACAGCGGAAGGTCAGGCGCTGTTCAACCAACGCGTGGCGGTGGAACACTGGAATAGTTGGTTCAAGGGCACCAGCCATGTAAGCATGCTGCCTTACCATGCTCGCCGCCTGAATCGCGTGCGTCGTTGGGTCGACCTGAAATTGGCTGTGTTTTTTGTGCATCAGCACTTGTCGCGACAGGAGTTAAAACCTGCCGCTTAGTTATGCAAAAAGCTGAGGACACAGAGAAGAAAAATCAGAATAAAGACCGGAAAAGGCCGGAAGAGGACACAGAGAAGAAAAAAGGGTATTAAATCAGAAGGATGAACATCAATGGGTGACGATGAATCTCAGTATCAGCGGCCGGGAGTTCCAGCAGAACTCAACCGGATCAGCGGCGAGATCATCGGCGCGGCTATCGAAGTTCACAAGCAGTTGGGACCTGGTCTGCTTGAGACCATATATGAAAGAGCGCTGGGTTATGAGCTTGAACTGAGAGGAGTGACGGTACGGCGATAAGTGCCAGTAGTCGTGAAATATAAGGATTTGGAGATTGATGGTCAGCGAATAGACCTTTGGGTCGATCCCGGCGTTGTCGTGGAACTGAAGGCTGTCGATAAACTTGCCTCAGTACACAAGGCGCAGCTTTTGAGCTACCTGCGTTCCACGGGTTGTCGCCTGGGGCTGTTAATCAACTTTAACGAGGAAATACTGCGAGATGGGATTGTACGGATGGCGAATTGAAAAGATCTCATTCTTGCTTTTAGCTTTTGTTTTCTCTGTGTCCTCTGTGGTTAATTTACGGATGAGACTCACAGAATCGCCGGACGAATGGATTCTTATGTGTTGGCGTAAGTCTTTATTTGTGAATCTTTGTCTTTCTCTGTGTCCTCTGTGGCCTTTGTGTCCTCTGTGGTTAATTTACGGATGAGACTGACATAGAAACTGGATGATCAAGTTGTTACGTCGGTTCTTTTGACTTTTTGTTTTTATCTCATGATCTCTGTGGCAAAAATATGAACGAGATCCACGACATCTCGACGCTTCCCTTAAGCCGCAACTCCTCCGGCACGGGCATTCTGCTGGCCGCGCTGGCGCTATTGGGCTTAGGGACGGTGATGGTGTACTCCGCCTCGGCCAACCTGGCCGTGCACAGCCAGTGGTACAACCGCCAGGAGATCCGCCACATCGGCTACGCCGTCGTCGCGGCCATCCTCATGTTCACCGTGTGGCGGGTCGATTACCGCTGGCTGTACCGTAGCCGGTTCGGCTACGGGCTGATCATCGGCGCCATGGTCCTGTCCATCCTGCTCACCGCCGCGGTGATGGTTCACGGCGTGGGCATGGAGAAGAAGGGCGCCCACCGCTGGCTGCCGCTGGGCTTGGGCCTGACCTTCCAGCCCAGCGAGCTATTGAAGCTGATCTCCGTCATCTTCCTGGCCTGCTGGCTGGGCCAGCCGCAGCGCGATACCCGCAGCTTCACCAAGGCCTTCCTGCCGGCCATGGCCATTACGCTCATCTCCGTGGGCGCGGTGGTCAAGGAGGGTTTCAGCCTGGCGACGATTATCGGCCTCACGCTGGGGGCCGTGCTGCTCCTGTCCGGCATTCGCTGGTATTACCTGTTCATGCTGATCCCGCCGGCCGCGGCGGCCGCTTATTTCCTGGTGATGCGCAACCCGATGCGGCTGGGCCGCATCACCGCGTTCCAGCACGTCTGGGACGCCTCCTCGGCCACGACGTATCAGGCCCGCCAGTCGCTCATCGCCATCGGCTCGGGCGGCCTGTGGGGCAAGGGCATCGGCAACGGCGCGCTCAAGCTGGGCTTTCTGCCCGAGGCCAATAACGACTTCATCTTCGCCGTGCTATGCGAGGAGCTGGGCTTCTTCGGCGCGGCTCTCCTGATCAGCCTCGTGGCGGTGATCCTGTTTCTGAGCTGGCGCATCGCCGCCCGCAGCAAGGATCGCACCGGCCGAATCCTGGCCGGCGGCATGGGCGTGCTGATCGTGGTGCAGGCGCTGCTGCACATCGCGGTGAATATCAGCGCGGCCCCGCCCACGGGCACCTGCTTGCCCTTGGTTTCTGCCGGCGGCACGGATTTGATTCTAGGCGCGATCAGCATCGCCATGATCGTCAGCGTTTCGGCCCATCAGGATGGCGATGAATTGCTGGATGGCCGGCGAATCAGTTCCGCCGCGCGTGAGCGGTCGCTTCAGGCGGCGGCGCGATGAGCGGTGAGCGCCCGACCTTCATCTTTGCCGGCGGCGGCACGGGCGGACACCTCGCCCCCGCCCTGGCGGTGGCGCAGGAGCTGGTAGCCGCCGCGCCGGATGCCCGCATCATCTTCATGTGCACCGATAAGCCGGTGGATGCGAAGTTCATCGACCCCGGCGGGTACGAAAAAATCATCCAGCCGATCCGGCCGCTGCCGCGCAGTCCCACCAAATGGCTGGATTTCTATCTCCGCTGGAGGAAATCGCTGGCCTTGGCCTCGCGCGTGCTGTCGGAGGTCAAGCCGACGGCGGTGCTGGGACTAGGGGGCTATGCCGCCGGTCCGGCCGTGCGCCAGGCCGCGGCCAAAAAGATTCCCGCCGCGCTTTTAAACCCGGATGGTGTGCCGGGCAAGGCAAATAAATACCTCTCCCGCCGCGCGGCTGTGGTTTTCACACAATTCGACGAAACGGCCCAATACTTTCCCGCCGCCGTGCGCGGCCGTATTCGCGCGATTGGCTGCCCCGTGCGCCGATCTCTGTTAACGGGCGATGCGCAGCGAATCCTTGCCAAAGTGGGGCTATCAACCGAGCGCAAAACACTGGCCGTCATGGGCGGCTCTTTAGGCGCGGAGACGATCAATCACGCCCTGCTGCTTCTGGCAGGCGATTTCGCCCAGCGCAAAGATCGCTGGCAGGTCCTGCACGTGACGGGCGCGGGCAAGGCCGCGGAGATGCGCGACGCCTACAAATCCGCCAGCGTTGCCGCGGGCATCCTGGAATTCTGCGACACCATGGGCGATTTTTACGCCGCGGCGGACCTGGTTATCTGCCGCGCGGCGCGAACAGCGTGGCGGAACTTTCCGCCACCGGCACACCCTCCCTGCTGCTGCCGTACCCCTTCCATCGCGACCGCCAGCAGTACCACAACGCCGCGCCCCTGGCGGCCTCCGGCGGCGCGACCATCATCGATGATGCCATCGATGCGGCCAAAAACGCCGAACTCCTCCGCGCCGTCCTCCTGCCCTTGATGGACAGCCCAGACAAACTCTCTGCCATGTCCCGCGCGGCGGCGACGCTCGCCAAACCCGACGCGGCTCTCGACGTGGCTCGGTGGATGCTGGGGTCGGTTCGATGAATTAGCCACAGAGGGCAGAAAGGCGCACCTGCTGCTGCGGCCAACGTTGATTTTTTGCTAAATTTGCTTGTATAACAAACCCACACCGGCTATAGCCGTAACGGCTATAGCCGGTGTGGGCAAGAAAAACGTAAAGTATCGGTCACTTTAACGTTATTGCGAAACGGGTCTTATGGCTGGTTTGCAGGCCGTCAACGTTTCATGACGATAATATCAATGGCGCGGCGGGGGCGTTGACGGTTTAGGATTGTATGGTATAATCGTCGCGCATCAGTGTTTCCGGGAAGCCGCAGTATTGTCCGGCAAATTCGGAAAGAGGAGAGGCCAAAAAACGACCAGGAATAGCCATAAGAAATGGCTCTTCGTTTTTGTTCGTGCAAAATCCTTAATCGTCGACGTGGCCGGAAGCCGCACGAGGCATAGAATACACAGCAGTTAGGGCGGGGACAGGATCAAATGGCGATACTTGGATCAACAGATCGCAAAGAGTACCAAGACATCCTTCGGCAGGCATGCGAAAACCGAACAACGGATAAGATCGCAAATCGGTACCCTTGGCAGACCCGGTGCTGCCACCGGGAACTGTTGGGCCTTGCTGAAAGAGACCGGCTGAACGTGCGCTTCTGCTGCGGTACTGGTAGCGAGAAATTTTTTAACGACGAGATGATCACGCTTCTGCAGAGATGTGCAGATGCTAAATGCAAAATCGAAATGGTGATTTGGAATAGCGACACATCACAGATCGCGCCCGGCTTGTTGGACTTGGCACGGAAAGGTGCGGTTACTCTTGTTTATTCCGGCACCCGCGAAATGGGAGAAGAAATTCCGCATTTCCTGTTGGTTGGCGACAACGCTTACCGCGTGGAGGCGCCACATCCATACTTTGGGCCTGATCAGCTTTTCACAGATGTTTCGCCAGAAATTCCGGCGAAGATCTGCTTCAACGATCGACAGCAAATCCCCGAACTTAACCGTCTTTTTAAGGATATGATGAGCCACAGCAAACCCGTCCCGACGGCGGAAGTGGTTTAATCATTCATTTCTGCCGGGGGACTTAATGTCCAACAAGATAGGCGATGAAACGCCCAAGTTTTTGGGCTGGATTGGTATCCTGAACTTGTGCGTATCCGCGATATTCCCGATACTGGGTTGGCTGGGCACTTGGTGTCAATCGGAATTGACTGAGCCGTACTATACCGTCGATCCCCAAATCCAACTCGGGGAGTACACTTCGCAAACCATCGCCGTAAGCAACCCAGGGCCGGGGGACCGATATCAGGCGTGGCTGCGCCTCGCTTTCTCGGACCCAAACTTGGTCACATGCTATCCCACTTCCGGCGTCACAGCTTCTTCTTTGCCAAACGCCACGGGCTCTGGCTATGCAGTGCAGTACTATCTTGGCCAAGACAGCTCCCGTCCACTTCATCCTGGACAAAGCTTTGCTGTCACAGTGGTCTGGAAAGGTTCCAAAGGTCCAATAACGGACATTGCCGCTTGGGCCGCTGATCAGCAACTGTCCAACCGATTGCGCGGAACAGTAACAAATCACTGGAAGCAGAATTTTGTGCCGGTGGGTACGGGTGTTGTCTGCTTAATTCTATTCATAATGTTGCGACAGAATGATGTTAAGAGGCTTGCTGTACAAAACTTACGATCCGAGCGAGCGCTGCGTCAAGAACTCCAGCTGTTTAGGCGCAAGAGAGTAAACAAGTCCAGAACGTCGATAATTTTATGACGATCGAGCAAGCTGAAACAGCAATTGAACAACTAGACTCTCTGCGAAAACGCTTGGGAAAAACCAGAAAGAAGCAATAATTGCCCGGCTTCCTAATAGATTCCTAGGCGACCAGCATGCTCGCGCGAGCATACTTTGCCAGATGTACCAATTCGCCTCGGCTAACCTCAATTCTGTCTTTCTCTGTGTTCTCGCCGTTCTTCCTCTGTGTCCTCTGTGGCAAAACTTTGCAACTGGACTAACAACAGCAGCAGCGCCTGCCCGCCCCGCGGATTTCCCGGCTCATGGCTAAAAAGCTATCGAAGTTTTCCTTCGTGACGTTGCCCGCCACGCCCGCCGAATCCATGAGGATGTGCGGGCCCAGCCGCCGGCCTTCGGCCACCACGAACTGTAAATGCTCGGCCTGCTTCTCCGGCGTCCAGTCCCAGAAGTGCTTGTCCATACCGCCGCACAGGACCATCTTTTTGCCCACGGCCGCGCGCGCGGCGGCCATGGGCATGTCATCATCGGGGTCCAGCGGGTTTAGGATATCCACGCCCGCCTCGGCCAAGAGCGGCAGCACCGGCAGGATCGCCCCGTGGCTGTGCATGTGTACCACGGCCCCGTAGGAGTGCACCAGGTCGCACAGCTTCTTGTGCCAGGACCAGAAATATTTCTTGTACATGTCCGGGCTGATGAGCATGGCCTGCTGGCTGCCCAGGTCGTCGCAGAAGCCGATGCAGTCCACGCCCAGCTCGCATAGATGTTTGGCCGCGGCCAACGTCCACTCGCCCAGGCGGTTCACCATGGCCATGGCGAATTCCGGCTCGGCCGCCAGGTTCACGAACCAGTCCTCGAACTCGCACAGGAAATAGTGGCCGGCGGAGAAAAAGCCGTTCACATACGATATCGTCCACTCGCCGTTGGCCTTGGCCCAGGCGATGTCTTCTTTGAGGCCCGCGTACCGCTTGGGGTCGTTCGGATCGGGCAGCTTGAGCTTATCGAGATCCGATGGCTCGTGGATGGGCAGGTCGAAGATGTGCAGGTTGTGCGGACGGCGGCGGACCTCTTTCTTCGCGCCCGTCTCGTACTCCATGATGATGCGGTTGCCGTCATCCTCCAGGATTTTCGCCGCGAATTCGCCGGGCCCGCAGTGGCCGAAGGCCGCGTTGGCGCCCCAGCCCACGGGAAAGCCCACGTTATCCAGGTGCTTATTGAACGCCTGCTGGGACCTCAAAAGGTTTTCGCCCATGGCCTTCCACGGGTGCTGCTTGGCCCCGGTCAGCACCATGGAATAACCTTCATATTGCAGCTCTTTGGGAATGATGCGGTCGACCAGCTCGATGCCGGCGACGGCCATGATCCATTGCGGGGTGATTTCCGGCTGCTTCCCGGCCAGCAGACTCTGCATGATTTCGCGATTGGTCATCTTCGAAACTTCCTTACAGGCGAACAGGCGAAAACATTTTTGACGAACTCTCAGATTACCGCCCCGCGCGGCCATCTTCTAGTCCATCCTGAACAATTGCCAAATGGCACAGCCGAATGCAGCAAAGGGCTGCAACCCCTCTCCCTTGGGAGAGGGTGGCCCGCAGGGCCGGGCCTGCCCTGCGAAGCTTTGGACCCTGCGTAGCTTTAGCGGAGCGGGGAGCGAAGATGTTCTCTTGCTTCGCAAGGTTATTTTTCGAGAAGTTTTCAACAGATGTCTCCTTGGGGCAGTCGCATGATCCATGAGCCGTGCTTGACTTGATTGCGGGTGTGCAAGGCTTCATCGTAGCACGTGCCCGTCTGCCACATCTTCCACAGGATCTTCGTCCAGCGTTGAGCCAGGCAGCGCAGGGCTGCCGCGTGCGACTGGCCCTGCTCTCGCTTATGCAGATAGTACGCTTGAGCCCAGACACATTTTTCGCGGCTCTTATCGGCCTGAAGGTGCAGGGTGTAGCGCAGCATTTTATTACAGGCACGTCGGAAGGATACCCAGCGATTCTTGCCGGATTGCTTGGTCACCGGCGCTGATCCGCCATAGCACTGCAGGCTTTGGGCCGTGCTGAAGCGGGCCGGATCGCTGCCCAGCTCCCCCAACAGCCGCGGCGCGATTTTGGGGCCGGCCCCCGGCAGAGACCCGAAAATGTCGTGGTCGGGATGTTCGGCAAACAGCGATTCGATGGCCTGGCGGTACTGCACCAACTGGGCCTCCAGGTGGCGAAGCTGACCGGCCAACGTGATGGCTAGGCGACTCTTGGCCCGAGTGACCGCGGGGGTGCCGCAGAATTGATCCGCGCGCAAAGATCTCCAGTCGTTTTGCAAACGTCTCAGGGCGATACCAGCGGTGCGTGTGCAGGAACTTCTCCCAGCGGCGCTTGCCGGCGCGCACCAGATCCTGGGGCGTGGGAAAGGCCTGAATAAAAGCCCACGGACCCGCGCTCAGCCAGTCATCAAACGCCTCCAGGGCGGCCGGATAATATTCGCGCAGGGCCGCGCGGAGCTGGTTGACCAGCGCCGTCCGCTGGGCGATAAGCTGCACCTCATCACGACACAGCAGCCGCAGTTCCTGCGTGGTCGGATCATCCGCCTTGAGGGGTCGCCAGCCGTGGCCATCCGTGCGCAGGGCATCGGCGAAGCTTAAGGCGTCCAAATGATCATCCTTGCACCCGGCATTATTCTTCCGCTCTCGGTACCGCTGGGCCGCTTTTGGGTTGAGGGGGTAGACCACCAGTCCCAACGCCAGCAATCGCTCCACGGCGGGTCCGTTGTTGGTCTCGACCGCCAGGGCGAGGCGATTAAATTCCGGTCCCACGTGTTTACTTAACTGCTGGCTCAAGTGTTGCCATCCTGCAGCATCATCGTCAAAGGTCAGTTCCAGCAGAGTCGCGCCTCGAGGATCGAGCATCACAATGTCGTGGTGGTCGCTGGCCCAGTCAAAGCCGGCGAAGGCGATGAATCGTTCTTGGAATGGCGCCTCCTGTGTGTTGTCGGGTTCCATAGGATCTCCTTGACAGACCCTCCGCCGACCTGTGACCGATCGACCTGATACGGAGCCCTCGTGGGGCAGTGTTCTCTTAGATCTCTGCACAGGTGCCGCGGCCGGGACCGGTGATCTTCGCTGGATTCTCTGGGAATCGCAGGGCGAGGACCGTGAAACGGCCGTGGCGTTGGGACTGCAAGTGGACATATTACTCACAGGCTTCAAATCTGTCGCCGCCGAGTTATCCACAAGCCTGCTGCGCCGGCTCCGCTTGGGCCGCTCCGCAAGCTTATGGATAACGTCGGAAGTGGTATCAGCAGGGCCTGCCCTGCGTAGCCTTCGGCGAAGCAGGGTGAGGGTCCTAGGTGAGCAGGTCGAAAGAGGAAGTGGTTCTTTCCTAGGAAAACTGCGAATCACCAAGAGCACCAAGCTCACCAAGAAAACCAAAAGGCCAAGAATTTTTAACTGTTTCTTTGCCGTTTGGTGTCCTTGGTGTTCTTGGTGATAAGCCTTTTCTTGTTATGTGCCCGGATTATGCGAGCAACCCGGCTTCCGAAAGACTCTCTCCCTGGGCTGGGTCATTTACTCCCAGTGATCGCGCGGCGATAATGCCCGGACCGACTCCACTTCGTGAAAAGGAAACGCTGAGATGATTCAATACTGTCCCTTCTGCGGCGCACGGCTGCCGGGTCACGAAGGCCAGATCGCCTCCTGTCCATCCTGTGGCCGCGCGCTCTGGCAGATCGAACAATCTCCGCTGCCCGTGGCGCCCGTCGTCTGGCCCGCGCGGCCGGAACCCGCCGGCGGTAACGGCCTGGCCGTCGCGGCCATGATCCTCGGCATCATCGACATCGTGCCTTTTTACGGCGCGCTCGCGGCCGCCATTGCCTTGATCCTGGGCACTATCAGTCTGGCCACAAGGCGTCAGGGACGCGGCATGGCCATTGCCGGCATCGCCACGGCCGCAAGTGGTCTGCTCCTTTTGGCAGGCTTTACCTTTTATGGTGTTATGGCCAGACGCATGACCGCAAAGGCCGGCCCAATGGGACCCGGGCAAACCATGGCGCTGCCCTTGGGCGGCAGGGCTATAACCCGGCAGTCCATGTGCGCAAACAACCTGGATGTTATCGGCACAACCATCGCGATGTACAAGAAGGGGCACGCTGGAAATACTCCTCCAGATTTGCAATTCTTGGTCCGGAATCATCTCCTTCCCCCAACCATTCTCCAGACGCCCAGGGAAGGCCCCGCGCGACCGGGGGCAATCGATTACTTTTATTTTCCGCGGGGTGATGATGATCCCATCGGCAGCTTCATGGCCTGCGATTTTGCCGGAAACCATCCCGACGGTCGATGCGTGCTGCGCACCGGCGGCAACGTCACATTTTTAAAAGAAGAGGATTTTCAGGCCGCCCTCCCCAAGCCGGAGAACGCCGCCTTCGCCGCCGCGCTCAAGACGGCCGAGGCGCAAAGGACCAGATAGGGGGAGCAACGAGAATGTGGCACAGCCGCCCTCGGCTGTGCATTACAGCGCGTGTGACCCTGAGCCCGTCGAAGGGCTCGCGCAACCCCGTTGTTTCTCTTTAGCGCATTCTTGTGCCGTGCCTACGGCACTCAACACTTGTGCGTCCCCTATTCCCAGCCTTGAAAGGCTGGGCTGCAAACTGCCGCGCCTACGGCGCTCGGTGCAATGGCGCTCTCATTCTGTTCCTCATTGCCTCGCCGTTAAGGTCCCGGAGGGACCGCCCGAATGCAGCCCGGCACTTTCAGTGCTGGGTAGCATGTCCCTTATATGTTGGAGTCCCGTAGGGACGGCACAAGACCGGACCTCTTGCCGTAAAGGTCCCGTAGGGACCGCCAGAGTGCAGCCCAGCACTTCAGTGCTGGGGAGACTGTCCCTTATATATTGGAGTCCCATAGGGACGGTACAAGACCGCCGACTGTGGATTTGAGATGGCCATTAGGGTTGGTGCTGCCTCTTCCAATCCGCAATTCGAAATTCGCAATCCGCAATTTTCTTCATTTTCCCCCTTTACGGATTCGGCTCTTGCCTGTACTATCCATGATATTAACATGGTAGTATCGAATGCATCGGCTGGTAATGTTGCTGAGATAAGTCCACGGACTTACAACTTAAACAAAGATTTGGGCGGGCTTGTGGAAAACAAGTCTTCGGCCCGGAAAGTGAGGGTAAGATCATGTCATTAGAGAGCTTAGAGTTAAAGTTGATTCGGTTGGATGGCGACACGCAGCCGCGCGTGGAGATGTCGTTTGCGTTGGTGGAGGAGTATGCCGAGGAGATGGTCGCGGGGGCGGAGTTCCCGCCCGTTTCGGTGGTGCACGATGGTTCTAACTACTGGCTATACGATGGGTTCCATCGTTTTTCGGCCGCCAGCCTGTTGGGAAGAGACAGAATCGCGGCCGAAGTTAAGGATGGGACGCTGGAACAGGCCCAATGGGAGTCTCTTAGTGCCAACAAGTCGCACGGGCTCAGAAGGAGCAACAAGGACAAAGTCAATGCTGTGATCAGGGCATTGGAATTCAAGCCGGAGGAGACGGCTGGATTAATTGCTGAACACGTTGGTGTCAGCAAAATGATGGTGTCCAAGTACCGCTCCAAGGCGGAGTCGACTGTAAACGGTTTACAGTCGCGCAAGCGCAGGGGCGTCGATGGCCGGTGGTACGAGGCCAAGCCGCCCAAGGCGCAGGGGGACCATTCCCGCACACCTGCGGAATTTCCGCACCTGCAAATGCTGAACCCGCTACAGGATTCCCTCAATCGGCCCTTCCCGGAGCACCAGCAGTCCCGCATGCAGGCCGTCTTCGCCGCGCGGCAGCCGATCCACAAATTTGACCGCCAGTTGCGGGAGATCGGTGACGCGGTCTTTCTCCTGGAGGTGGAGGGTGGGGAGGCCTTTAAGCCATTGCAGGACAGCCCCTTTTATAAGCATGTGGAAAGCGCGGCGGCTTTGTTGAAATCCCTGTGCCCCTATGCCGTGTGCACCGACTGCCGCGGCGATGGCTGCGGCCGCTGCAACAACCGCGGCTGGATGGATGAGCACAGCTGGCGCGAGTTGGAAGATAAACCGGCGGCGAAGGATTCCGCCAAACCATCAGCGGAGGCTCAGCCCGCCCAGACAGGGAAGAAAGAATAGCAGGGATACAAGGGATGCAAGGGATTCAAGGGATTCAAGACAGAGGGATAAAAGAGCTTCTTAGATCTTTATTCGTTATCCCCTGTATCCCTTGCATCCCTGCCAATTGTCTTTGGAATGCGGAAAGAATACCGGATAGCGGCGGGTCGGCTAAAGAAAACGCGGGCACTCACGCGATACAGAATAAGGACAGACTCGCCTCGCGCATGGTTCATGCGCGGGGTCAGCCAATTCCGCGGCCGCGCAAATCGTCATCGCATGGAGGCGGCCGTTGCATTTTCCAAGGAAGGTATTACGATGCGCGATGTTTTGCTTCGTTCACGCCTCACGGATGGGAGACGCCAGCAGGTGGAACAGACGTACGCAGGGCAGCGGATACATATGATCGGTGTCGGCGGGGCCGGAATGCGGGCCCTGGCCGAGATGCTGGTGGAACGCGGAGCGGTGGTCACCGGCAGCGATCAGGCGGCCAGTTCCGCCACGCAGCGGCTGGGCGAGCTCGGCGTGGAAGTGGCCATCGGCCAGCAGGGGGAGAATATTCCCCTCTCCTGCGACCGCGTGGTGTATTCCGCAGCCATCAACGACCAGAATCCCGAGCTCATCGCCGCCACGGAGCGCGGCATCAAGGCCATCAAGTACAGCCAGATGCTCGGCGAGATCATGTCCAAGGGCTGCGGCGTGGCCGTCTCCGGCACGCACGGCAAATCCACCACGACGGCCATGGTGGCGTACGCCCTGGCAGCGGCCAAGACGGACCCGAGCTTTGTGATCGGCGCGACCTGTCCGCAGCTTGGCGGCCCCAGCCGCGCGGGCGCGGGCAAACTGTTCGTGGCGGAGGCCTGCGAATTCGACCGCAGCTTCCTGAATCTCCAGCCGACCTTCGCGGCGGTGCTGAACATCGAGGAAGACCACCTGGATTGCTACAAGGATCTCGACGGCATCGTCGAGGCCTTTCGCAGCTTCATCGCCAAGCTGCCTGTCGATGGCGTGGCGATTTTGAATGGTGAGGATCGCACGGTGGCCCTGGCCGCGCGCAGGGCGCGGTGCGAGACGCAGACTTTCGGCCTGGCCGAGGGTTGCATGTGGCAGGCGAAGGAAGTCGAGCTGCGGCAGGGCTGCTACTGCTTCGCGGTGTATTTCACCGGCCGCGAATTCTGCCGCATGGAGCTGGCCGTGCCGGGGTTGCACAATGTTTATAACGCCTTGGCGGCCGCGGCCTTGCTGCACCATTGCGGCCTGTCGCCGCGCGAGATCGCATCGGGGGTTTCCGGCTTTGCGGGCACGCTGCGCCGCATGACGGTAAAGGGCCAGGGCAAGGGCATCACCGTGGTGGATGATTACGCTCACCACCCGACGGAAATCCAGGTCACGCTGCGCGCCTGCGCGACCGGTACAGCCCCAAGCGGCTCTTCTGCGTGTTCCAGCCGCACCAGCACTCGCGGACGCGCTTCCTGCTGAAGGATTTTTCCCGTTCCTTCGCGGCGGCGGACCAGGTAATCATGCCGGATATCTTTTTCGTACGCGACAGCGTGCGGGAAAAGGACTATATTTCATCGCAGGACCTGGCGGCGCAGATTCGCCTCCAGGGCGGACAGGCAACGTACCTGAAAAGTTTTACTGAAATCTCCGCGTACCTCAAGGCGACGCTGGCCGAGGGAGACCTGATCGTCACGATGGGCGCGGGCAACGTGTGGGAAATAGCCGATGAAGTTGTTCGATGGCTTGGAGTCGATTGTCAAGCGAGATGAGCCGCTGGCGCACCGGACGTGGTTCCACATCGGCGGGCCGGCGGAATACTTCGTTCAGCCGCAGAACCTGGAGCAGTTGGCCGAGGTGGTTTGCCGCTGCTCGCAGGAGCGGGTGAATCTTCGCATCCTGGGCGATGGCGCCAACCTGCTGGTGGATGATGCGGGCGTCAAGGGCGTCGTGCTCCACCTTTCCAGCGAGGCGTTTACCTCCACCCGCTTTGCCGATGGCTTGCTGGAAGTGGGCGCGGGCCGCGACTTGCCGCGGCTGGTGCTGTACTGCGTGCGGCAGGGCTGGACGGGCCTGGAATGTTTGACCGGAATTCCCGGCTCCATCGGCGGCTGCGTGCGGATGAACGCCGGCGGTCGCTTCGGCGATGTGGGTAGCCTGGTGGAATCGGTCGAGGTGATGGACAACGACGGCGCGGTCTTCACCCGCACGCGCGACGACCTGGTCTTCGGGTACCGCTCCACCAACATCAACAGCAAGATCATCCTGGGGGCGACCTTCCGGCTGATGGAGGATGACCCGCACCGCATCCTGCGGCAGGTGAAGGAAATCTGGATCTATAAGAAGAACTCGCAGCCCTTAGGATTCCCCAACGCCGGCTGCATCTTCAAGAACCCGCGCGGCCTCTCCGCCGGGCGCCCTCATCGACCAGGCGGGCATGAAGGGCCAACGCGTGGGCGGGGCGTACGTGGCGCAGAAGCACGCGAATTTCATCCTGGCCGAGCCGGGCACGCGGGCCTCCGATGTGCTGAAGCTGATTAATCTCATCCGCGAGGCGGTGTATAACAAGTTTGAGGTTTATCTCGAGCTTGAATTGGAAGTGTGGTGAGAGTTTAAGAAAAAGCTAACCACAAAGATCACAAAGACCACGAAGAACACAAAGGAAGAGAAAGACAAGAGGGAGTAAAGACAAGACAGTAACGGCTTTTTTATCTGTTATTTTTTGTGCCCTTTGTGATCTTCGTGGTCTTTGTGGTTGATGTTTCTTCGTGGTAAAAAAGGTGATTGGCGAAATAAGAAATGAAGGATTATGTCCAGAGCTTCGGAAAAGAAGAACCGATTCCGCCTGAGCTGGAAGAGATAACAAAACGAGTAATCGGTGCAGCTATAGAGGTGCATAGGCACCTTGGCCCCGGTTTTCTGGAAAGCGTTTATGAAAAGGCACTGGTTCACGAACTGAGCCTCCAGAATATCGTCGTGAAGCAGCAAGTGCCGGTGACTGTGAATTACAAAGGTGTGGAGATTTGCGGGCAGCGGGCAGACCTCATAATTGAACCGGGAATCATTCTTGAGCTTAAGACGGTTGAGGCTTTAGAGCCGGTTCATGTGGCGCAGTTGCTGAATTACCTGAAAGCCACGGGAATGCGGCTTGGTTTGCTGATCAACTTCCACAGCCGTTGGCTTAAAGATGGAATTAAGCGCGTTGTGAACTAAGTCGCTTATCTTTGGGTTTTTGACCTGTATTTCTTTGTGTTCTTTGTGGTCTTTGTGATCTTTGTGGTTGCAGTTTCTTACGGTTCGAAATGGATTGAGAACCAATGACAGCATCCAAGAGCATTTTCAAGAATCCCCTGAGCGTTCTGGTCTTGATGGGCGGGCCTTCCACGGAGCGGGCGGTTTCGCTCATCAGCGGCGAGATGGTGGCCAAGGCGCTGGAAAGCCGCGGCCACAAGGTCCGCCGTAGCGATATCCACCCCGAGGATCTTTCGGCCTTCGAAGGCACGCGCGTCGATGTGGTCTTCATCGCCATGCACGGCGCGTTCGGCGAGGATGGCCAGGTGCAGCGGCTGTGCGAGCAGCGGGGCCTGCCCTATGTCGGCTCGGGCCCGCAGGCCAGCGCGCTGGCCATGGACAAGGTGGCCGCGAAGATGGCCTATCGCGCCGGCGGTCTGACCACGCCGGACTGGGCGGTGCTTTCTGAAAAGGATTCCTCCAAAGAGCGCAAGGCCAGTGTCAGCCGCATCGGCCTGCCTTGCGCGGTCAAGCCGATCGATGGTGGTAGTAGCGTGGATGTCACGCTGGCGACCGAGGCGGCTCAGCGGGATGAGGCGATTGAGAAACTGCTGGCCAAGTATGGCCGCGCGATGATCGAGCCTTTGATCCGCGGGCGCGAATTTACCGTGGGCGTCCTGGGCGAAAAGGCACTGCCGCCCTTGGAGATCAAACCCAAGCACGCGTTTTACGACTACGACGCCAAGTACCTCGCCGATGACACGGAATATTCTTTTGACCATGGCCTTGATGACAAGACGGTGGAGGCGCTGAAGTCCGCCGCGGCGGATGCGCATCGCGTGCTGGGCTGCCGCGACATGTCGCGCAGCGATTTCATCCTCGATGACAGCGGAACCGCCTGGCTGCTGGAAACCAACACCATTCCCGGCTTCACGAGCCATTCGCTGCTGCCCAAATCGGCGGCGCGCATCGGCTATGAATTCCCGCGGCTGTGCGAAACGCTGCTCAAAATGGCCTTGGATCGCGCGGCCATGCGCGGCGGCGCGGCTGTCGAAGAGCCCGCTTTTAAGCGGTGCTCTCACGCGGGGGCTGCCTCAATCGCGGCTGGAGCAAAATGAAAAAGAAACGCAAATCCCGCGGCAAGACAGCGGCCCTGGCCCTCTGGCACGCTGGTGGGGCGAGAAGGACGGCGCTGCCAAACGTTCGGCCATTTTGCACACGCTGGAGGCGGCGCTGGTTTTAGGGCTGATCGTCGGCGCTGTCTGGAGCGTGCTGACTCTGAAAAAGCACGTGCTGGCCCAGCCGGAGTTTGCGGCGGCCGCCGCGCATGTGGAGCTGGTGGATCTGCCGGATTGGATGAGCGATCGGTTGGCGGAGGATATCCGCGCCGAATTGACCGGCGGCTTAAAAACCTGGACGTTCGACCTGGACCTGGTGCGGCGGGTGGGCCAGGCGGCCGAGCGCTGCCCGTGGGTCAAGTTTTTGGACAAGGTGCAGATCGAGCGGATAGCGGCGGACCAGCAGGATCCGCGCAGCGCAACTCCCGCATAATCGTACACGCCCAGTACCGCCGGCCGGTGGCCCTGGTGCAGGATGACCGCGTGCAGTATATCGACGCCCAGGGCGTGCTGCTGCCGGCGGGGCAGGTGGAAGAGCTGGGACTAAAGCAGCCGCTGCCGCAGATTGTGAATGAAGCCGCCAAGTGCCCCAAGGTGGGGCAGGTGTGGCCGGGGCAGGATATCCAGGCGGCGCTTACGGTGCTGTCCCTGTTAAGCGGCAAGCCGTATTTCCGCGAGATCACCGCGGTGGATGTGGACAATCGCCGCCACGGCTGGCGGCCGGGACAATCGCCGATCGTGCTGTTTGCCGGGCCGCAGGAGCAGTTCACGCGCATCCGCTTTGGGGCGATGCCCACGGGCGACTTGCCGCCCATTGGCGAACCGACCGTGGAGCGCAAGCTGGGTTATCTGGATAATTGGTACAGGCTCAATCGCCGCCTGGCGGGGCCGGAAACACTGGACCTGCGCTATTCCACGCTTATGGTCAGCCCCGAGGACTATTTGACCGCGCGGCGGAATTCACCCTCTTGATTGCGAATTGCCGGGTGCCGTGGAGGAAAGCGCACGAAGCAGCCCCGAAGGGGCGAAAGTTGGTAGCCGGGGGCGTGAGCCCCCGGTATGGGCTTGTTTTTCAGCCCCAGCGGGGCGGCAGATCTTCAAGGCCTGTCGCCCCGTTGGGGCTTTTAATTTGGACGGCCTGTTCCGGCGGCTTACGCCGCCGGCTACGTACTGCCGGCCCTTCAGGCCTCCCACATAAGCCGGCAATATCATGCGGGATTGTCCAGGGTCCAAAATGCCCAAGAATACAAGCAATCAATGGACGTTTTGCTTGTTCAACCAATCCTTGATGCGTTTTCCTGCGTGGCTGCGTTGTTTTGCAGCTACGTCTTTTCAAATCCTGGAAGAACCGTGGCTGGAAAACAATCCAGCCACGGCACCCCGCCCCTCCAGCCTTTACGCGAGGTCGGGAATTAACTACGATTCAGGTCGGGCCGCGGCGCGGCCATCAGAATGATCGACATCAAAAAACATTACCGCGTCGTGCGCAACATCCTGTGGTACGTCCTGTTTCTGAACTGGGCGGTGGCCGCGGCGAAAATTGCGTACGGGTTCATGAGCGGCTCAAGCTCCATGACGGCCGACGGCTTTCACTCGCTGGCCGACGGCACCTCCAACCTGGTGGGGCTGGCGGGCGTGTATTTTTCCGCCCGGCCGGTGGATGAAGACCATCCCTACGGCCACCGCAAGTATGAAACGCTTTTCGCCATGGGCATCGCGGCCATGCTGTTCATCGTGGCCTTCGAGCTCATTCACGAAGGCATCGACCGGCTGATCAGCGGCAAGGTTCCCACGGTCAGCACGGTGAGCTTCGTGGTGATGCTAGTGACTTTGGCCATCAATATCGCGGTGATGACGTTTGAATACCGCAAGGGCAAGCGGATGAACAGCGACCTTTTAGTGGCTGATTCAATGCACACGCGGGCGGACATCTTCACTTCGCTGGCGGTGATTATCGCCCTGATCGGGGTGAGGCTGGGCTATCCCGTGGTGGATCCCATCATCACGTTCGTGATCTCGCTGTTTATCGGCTGGACGGGCGTGCAGATCATTCGGGAGGAGGCCGGCATATTGCTGGATGAAGTGGCCATCGCCGATACCAGCCGCATCGAGAAAGTAGTACTTGGCATTCCCGGCGTGCGCAGTTGCCACAAGATCCGCAGCCGCGGCCGGCTGGATGATGTGCACCTGGACCTGCACGTGCAGGTGGATGGCAACATGAGCCTGCGTGACTCGCACCTTTTAAACCATTCCATCCAGGAACAGGTCAAAGCGGCGCTGCCGCACGTGACGGATGTGATGGTTCACCTGGAGCCAAGGACGGAGACGCCCCTGGCAGAAGATCATCCGTAAAAGTCCCAAACTACAGTCCCCCCCAAAAAAGAAACAGCAACCACAAAGACCACTAAGAAGCACAAAGGACACAAAGAACGACAAGAAATAAAGAAACTCCTTTGTTTAAGTAGTCTTGTCTTCCTTTGTGTTCTTTGAGGTCTTTGTGATCTTTGTGGTTGATTCTTTCTCCTAGGATTTAGAGCTTGTTTGGGATTTGGCATTTGGAATTTGGAATTTGAACACTGACAATGGAGTTATGCGCAGAATCGAAAAGAATCCAGCTTCTGGATTGAAAATCGTCTACGAGGATGCAGATGTTCTGGTGGTCGATAAGCCTGCCGGCATGATCTCGGGAAAGCCCGATGATCGCGAGGGCAAGACGCTTTTCCACCTGGTGAAGCAGTACGTGGGGGAGCAGCCGGAATTTCACCGCCGCCAAAGCCAGGTCCGGCGGGAGCGCCAGCGCGAGATTTCCGGCGAGGAAACCCCGCGCGAGCAGAAGGCGTGGATTGTACACAGGCTGGACCGCGATGTGTCGGGCCTGCTGGTTTTCGCCAAGACGCACGAGGCGTATCTGTCGCTGAAGGACCAGATCAAGTGCCGCCAGGTGCAGCGGAAATACCTGGCCGTGGTGTCGGGCCAGATGCCAATCACTCCGGCGGGGCAGTGGAAGTGGCTTGAATCATTCATCAAAGATACCGGCGCGGATCGCCCCGTCCGCTTTGCGCGGCCAGCCAAATACGAGACCCGGCGCAAGGGGGGAGGCGGCAGGGAAGGCGCCGTGCGGGCGGTGACGTATTACCGTGTGCTGGCCGCCGCGCACGGGAGAAGTCTGCTGGTGGTGCGGCTGGAGACGGGGCAAAAGCACCAGATTCGGGTGCATCTGGCGGGGGAAGGCAACGCTATTATCGGCGACCGGCTGTACGGCCGCGGGCGCGATTCGATCGGCCGGCTGGAGCTGCACGCGTGGGAGCTGGCGTTTGCGCACCCCACGAGCGGCAAGGCCATGCGCTTTACCGCCGCGCCGCCGGAGGGACTGCTTAGGCACGTAAAGGTTTCGCCGGAAGTTTTGAAGCGCGAGAGCGAGAGTGAGCCTGATAAGAGTGGCATGGGCATCTTGCCCATGCATGATTCGAGAAATAAGATGCAGGAGCAAGATGCTCCTGCGACTCACGGGCGAGACGCCCGTGCTACGCCGGAGAAGGAAAAAGGCTGGGATCACGTCGCGCCGTGGTACGAGGGGCTGATCTCTCAGCATCGCAGCGACTATCACGAAGAACTGGTTGTGCCGAACGTGCTGCGGCTTTTGCAGCCGCGCAGGGGAATGCGCGTGCTGGATGTGGCTTGCGGGGAGGGGTTGCTGTGTCGGCGGCTTGCCGAACAGGGCGTGCGGTGCGTGGGCGTGGATGCATCGCAGCAGCTCGATTGAGGCCGCGGGGCATCTGGCCAGGAAGATGGACGAGGCGAGCCGGCCGGAGTTCATCGTTGCCGATGCGCGGCGGCTGGAAGACATCCCCGCCCTGCGCGACCAGCGCGGCAGGTTCGATGGCGCCGCATGCACATTGGCGCTGATGAACATCGACCCGCTGGAGCCGGTGCTTTCCGGCGTGGCGGCGCTGCTGAAGCAGGGTGGCGTATTCGTGGGCGTGGTGATGCACCCGGCCTTTCGCACGCCCGGCCAGACTTCGTGGGGATATGAGACGGTCGATAAGGAAGCCACGGCCAAACAGGGCAAGGTCGCCTACAAGCGTGGCAGTTCGCCGCCGCCGGCCTACGGGCGGCATGCGGATCGGCCCTCGCGCCGACGCGCGAGGGAGAGGACGGATAAGAACATAGCTGAGCCGACGCCCATGCAGCAGTATCGCCGCGTGGATGCGTATCTTTCGCCCGCGCATCGCGAGATCGTGATGAATCCCGGCGAGGTTTCATCGGGGAAAGCCGCCGTTACGACCATCACCTGGCACAGGCCGATTCAGAGCTACGCGAACGCATTTGCGAATGCGGGCTTGTTGATCGACGCCTTGGAGGAATGGCCCAGCCACCGGGTTACGGGCGGGGGCCCGCATGCCGCCGAGCAGGACCGCGCGCGGCGGGAGATTCCGATGTTTCTGGCGATGAGGGGGAAGAAGACAAGGATGTAGGGTTCAGGTTACAGGGTACCGGTTACAGGTTACAGACTGCCGGAAACGGCGAATATCGAATAACGAACAAGGAATATTGAAGTCTGAAGTCAGAGCGCTTCTGCCGGTTGGATTTACAATGTCGCAATAGACCGGTCAGCGACTCTTCACTTCAATATTCGATATTCCGTGTTCGATATTCGATATTTCTTTCTCCAGAGGTTCATCAAGAGGCAAGCCAAGCTACCCCGATCGGCTGTGCCTGAAGGTTGCGGCCTATTTTTTATTTGGGAGCCGGCTGGGCGGGCAATCCGCTTGCGTTCATCCGGATGGGCTGGATAATGGGCCCATCGGTTCCACAGGCGGAGAGGATGGATGTCGAAGACCAGGCGCGTTTTTGCCATCGCAGATTTTCAGGACGAATTTCCCATAGCCACGCGAACGGAGCGCAGGCAGTGGGTGAAGGGGTTTATCCGCCTGGGCCTGGATGTGCAGAGATTCAGCTATCGCAACGTGATGGAGCAGCTTAGCCTGCTGAAAAGCCGCAGTCTGGCGCAGCGGTTTTTCAAAGAGCGGGCCGATGCGGCGCTGGCGGCGCAGATCCGGGCGTATCATCCGGACCTGGTGGTTCTGCTGGCCATGAAGAACCTGGATGCTCGGACGGTGGAGCAGATCCGACAGGCCGCGCCGGGAGCTGCGGTGATCGGCCGCGAAGATGACGGCTACCCGGAGGCGAATCGGGCACGCACGGAAATCGCCCGCCGGCTGGACATGGTGTTCATTTCCAACGCGGGCAGTTGGATGGAGTATTACAAGCAGCAGGGCGTGCCGTGGCTGGTTTTTTTGCCGCCGCCGTGCGATCCCGATATCCATTGCCCCTACCCCGCGAATCCAAAATACGCGGCGGATATCTTTTTCGCGGGCAAGGCCTCTCACCACGGCGGAAACCTCGATCCTGATCGCCCGGAGCTCATCAGCAGGCTGCGAAAAATGGACGGGGTGCGCGTTTATGGGGCCAATGGAGAGCCGAACATCGAGGGGATCGACATCTTCATCGCCATGAGCAGTGCGAAGATCAGCCTGAGCATCAACGCGGTGAATACGGTCCGCCTGTATCATTCCGACCGATTCATTAACAGCATTGCCTGCGGTGCATTTACGGTGGCCAAGACCGTTCCCGATTCGCAGTTGCTCTTCGAAGACGAAAAGCACGTGCGCTATTTCGAGAACTGCGAGCAGTTCTTCGAGCTGGCGAAGTACTATCTCAGCCGCCCGGATGAACGGCAGAGAATCGCTCTGGCGGGGATGGAAAGGGCGCACGCCGAATTCAACTGCACGAAAATGGCGGGATATGTAATCGACCTGGTCGAGCGCGGGACTTATAGCCCTTCCTGGGCATGCCAGATGAAATGAGTTGGGACGAAGCGCGGAGGGTGTGCATCGCGGCCGCGCTGAATCACCCGTGAATAATTTCATCCGGCAGCGGCGGGAGCATTTGCCACTGCGACTGGGCCTGCCGCCGCCAGGGCAAAGCGGCCTGAAGCCATCTGGCGGCGGCCTTGGGCCGGCCGGGGGTGTATTGGAAGGCGTAGCGGCATAAAAAGCGGGCGGCGCGATAATTTCCCGCCTCCAAAAACCCTTTTGCGGCACGAAGAGATACATCTGACAGACGTTTTAAAGCCTTGTCTCGAGGCACGTGCTCCATGCCGCCCAGCCGGAAATAGAAACGTTCCAAGACGCGCAGCATGTGGCATCGAGCATTCGCCTGGTTGAATGAAAGGCTCCCCGAGCGGGCGCGATACAGAAACGCCACGTCCGGAACGTGCAGGAAGGTTGTCCGCAGGCTCAGCCGGAGAAGGCCATCCACGTCCCCGGCGACTTGAAGGCCCTCATCGAAAAAGAAGTTCTCCAGCGTCTCTCGTTTAACGACCGTTCCCACCAAGGATAAGAATATGCCCATGAACAATTTGTCCGACACCGCGCCGCTGACGCACGCGGGCGACTGAACGCGCCGCCTGAGCGAGCCATCAGGAAAGCTTTTGTCCCAGGGGCAATACGCCAGGCCGTGCTCGCTGTGTTGCAGCCGCGCAATCATCACTTCCAGGTAATTGGGAGGCCAGAGATCATCGGCATCGAGCTGGGCTATATATTGGCCGCGGGCTGCCTTCAGGCCGGCATTTCGAGCGCTCATCGAGCCGCCGTTGGTCTTATACAGATAGCGGATGCGCGAGTCCTCGATTTGCGCCACGCGCTGGGCCGTGTCATCGGTGGAACCGTCGTCGATGACGATTAGCTCGAAGTCGTCGAGGGTCTGGGCCAGGACGCTGTGGATGGCCTCAACCAGCAGCTTGGCCACATTGAATGTCGGTATTAGCACGCTTACCAGCATGGCGTCCTCAGCTTGCTTTAAGAGGGGCCATGATAACCGCATGGGGAATGTTTAGGCGCCGCAATAGTTATGACTTTTGTCGAGCAAGCCGAGGGCCTGACTTGTGGCTTGACAGCCCATTTCGGCCGGACTACCTTCCATCGCGACGGAGGTGTAAATGACCATCAATTCAGTTGTCTCTGCCAGACCGACGATACAAGCGCCTGGCCGTATACTTCCGTCCTTCTCCTGGACTTTTACTCAGAATCTCCTCTTTTGCACAGCGCTGGCCACGATAGCCACGCTTTTGGGCTATTCCTTCGGTGCAGGCAACCAGATTGAGCACCTGCCTGGTCTGTACCGGCTGATCGATCCCGGTTACTGCCCTGGCGATTTCTTCGTCAATGCCACCAGCGCGTCGGGCCCAAGGATCTATTACATCCATCTGCTGGCCCGGCTCAGCGGCCTGCTTCCTGCGACTATGCTCTTTCTGATGCTGACCTGGCTGGTAAACCTGGCGACGTTGCTGATCACCAGCGCGGCGGCGAGAGATCTGCTGGGGGAGAATCCCTGGGTAACTCCTGTTGCCTGCCTGCTTTTGCTGATTGCAAAAGGAACGGACCTGGGAGGCACCGGTGGGAGAATATTGCCTTCCACCCTGAATCCCGCCAACTTGATACTTCCTTTGAATCTGATCTGCATTTGGGCGGCCCTGCGCGGCCGACCACTGATCTGCGCGGCGGCGGCCTGTCTGGCCTCGCCAATTCATCCCTTAACGGCAGCGGAGGCGGGGGCCATCGGGCTGGGAGTGATTGGGCTGACTTCGCTCAAAGATTTAGCGCTGCGGCGAGAAGGCCGTCGCCGGGCGGCAACAACGCTGTCGCTGACGATCCTGGGCGCCGCGGCGCTTGCGGCCACGATGGCCTGGTTATGGCGGCAAACCGCCCAGGCCCACATCTCCACAAACCAGTTCATCTACATCCTGGCTTACTTCCGCAATCCGCACCATTACGTGCCCAGCACCTGGGGGATCGGGGAGTGGGTTCGTTCTGGAATCTTCATGGCGGCGGCGATTCTCTTCTGGAATCAATGGCGCCGCCAGGCGCGGCCGGAGGCAATGCCGTACAGACTGGCGGCGCCCATAACGCTCATCCTTCTGCTCTGGATCGGTGGATACGTATTCGTCGAGGTTTTCCCCAGTCGACTCTGGACGACGGCGCAGGTGTATCGGCTGGCTTACATTGTCAACTGGCTGGGATTGCTGGTCATCGCCCGCGGAATTGCAGGGATGCTGCGGCCGCAATGTCCGCACCTGCTGGCCTATCCGCTGTTGGCATCGGGCGGCTCGGTCTTTGGCCCGATGGCCCTGGCGGCGGTTATTGTTGAAAAAGTTTACGCGAAGGGGAGGCTGCAAGTTGGGCGTTCCATGCATATCAAGCTTGCCGTGATACTGACGGCGGCCGCGTTCGCCGGCGCTGCTTTGGCGGATTGGCGCTGGCGGCGTCGACTTTCATGGGCGCGACTTTGCTCCTGTGGCTGGTGCGAATGCGCCAACCGTGGCTGCGCTATGCGCTGCCTGTGGCCCTGCTGGCGATTCTGGTCGCGCTGCCGTTTACGCCCCTGCGCTTGAAACTTCCTGCAACTCTCGCGCCGCAGGTTTACCTGATGGATCGAGCTGATCCTCTGGATGGCGCGGCCAACTGGGCGCGGCTCAACACGCCCGGCACGGCTATGTTCCTGACCCCGGCCGATGCGGGGCGATTCCGCCTGGTGGCCCGGCGAGGCATAGTGATTGACTTCAAATCCTTCGTCTTTGTGGATGAGGATATGGTTCAGTGGTATCAGCGCATCACGGACTGTTACGGCAAACCCCGGCGCCTGGGATTCAAGGCGAGCAAGGAATTTGATGCCCATTACCGTGCTTTAACTGATGGACAGCTGCAGGAGCTCGGGGATAAGTATCGGGCATCGCACGCAGTCCTGTTTGCCGGAACAAGAACGAATTTGCAAGTGTTGTACGCCGATGCGGATTACCAGGTGGTCCTCCTGGATCGCACTTGATGACAGTCATTTCGACGTCTTAATTTCTTTTTTAACAGGGAAAATCGCCAGCAGAAGACCGTTTTAGTCGTAAGAGGAATTCTTACATTCCCCCTCGGCACATCGGATATCTAACTCCTGTACTCTTAAGGAGAAACGGCGACCGACAGGGTTTGTTGCGCTTGTCCCTGGGCGGTCTGAACCCCTCTTTTGAGGGATGGCGGCATATGGTCCGATTTGAAGTAGCAAGCCCAGCCCTAAACAATTCGTGTAAAGGGCCATGTGTGCCAGGAGAGCACATCGGGGAAGCTGCCGAGCGGCCCGGGCGAACCGCGTGGGGTCGCTCCACCTTGCAGCCAGGAGAAAGAGCCATGAAACGAATAGCGAGTTTAAGTGCGACGGTCGGCGCGCTGGGTGTTGCAATCCTCTGCGCCATGTTCCTGACGGGCTGTAGCTGCTGCGGCAAACATGAGGCGGCGCCGGCAAAATCCACTTGCGCTCCGCCGTGCCCCAGCCCTGCGGCCGCGACGTGCGCGCCGTGTGCCCCCACCGCGTGCTGCAATGCCATCGCCGTACCCACCGGAGAAAAGGGCACCAGCGTTATCTGGCTGGAGAAATGCGGGCCCAAGGAAGTCATGGTGGGGCGGGAGTTCGAGTATGAGATTCGCGTCACCAATCTGACCAAGAACCCGGTTTCGCAGGTGAGGGTCACCGACGCCCTGCCGGACGGCATGGAATTCAAATCGGCGACGCCGCAGGCCGCGGGATCGGGCAACAGGATAACCTGGGACCTGGGCACGATACCGGCGGGTCAGACCAGGACCATTAAGGCACGAGGCCTGGCCGGCGCCAACGGCGACTTCACCGATTGCGCTACGGTCACGTATGCCCCGCCCGGCGCCTGCCTGACCGTCAGGGCGGTGCAGGCGTCCATGAAGGTGGCGTTGACGGGTCCATCTGACAGCATCCTGTGCGACTGCCTGAAGTGGAAGGTGACCGTGACCAATACGGGCTCAGCCAGGATATGCCATGCGAAGGCCAAGGTGGATCTGCCGCAGAACCTGACCACGCTCGATGGCAAGAGCCAGGCGATCGTGGATGTAGGAGACCTGAATCCCGGACAGTCCCGCAGCGCGGAGCTCCAGACCAAGGCTGCCAAGACCGGCTCTTACACGGTCAAGGCCGTGGCCATGGCTGACAACGACATGATGGCCGAATCCCAGGCGGTGACGCTGACGGTGCGCACGCCCGTGCTGGTGATTCAGAAGGAAGCGCCGGCCCAGCGATATGTGGGATGCACGATCACTTACAAGGTGATGGTCAGCAATACGGGCGATGCGGTCGCCAGCAATGTGATGCTCACGGACAGCTTGCACAGCCAGACCAAGTTTGAAAACGCTTCCGAAGGCGGCAAGATGTCCGGCAACACCATCACCTGGAACCTGGGGAACATCCAGCCAGGCCAGTCCAAGGAAGTTTCGTACACGGTCTCGTCCTGCTCCATCGGCCAGATTGAAAGCACCTCCACCGCGACCGCCTATTGCGCCCGCGGCACCGGCGAGTCCACCACCATGGTGCAGGGTATCCCGGCGATCCTGCTGGAAATGATCGATACCGTGGATCCTCTGGCGATTGGCAAGGATACGACCTACTGCATCACCGTGACCAACCAGGGCTCGGGACCGGACACAAACGTTACGATCGAGGCCAAACTGCCCGGGGAGGAGGAATATGTTTCCTCCGATGGTCCGACCAAGGCGACAGTGAGCGGCCAGAGTATCAAATTTGGGGCGCTGCCTTCGCTGGCGGCCAAAGAAAAGGCCCAGTGGCGGGTGGTGGCCAAAGGCACCAAGGCCGGCGATGCGCGGTTTTATGTCAAGCTGACTTCCAGCCAGCTTACTACTCCGGTGGAAAAGACCGAGAGCACGAATGTTTTCGCGTGCAATGAGTGAGATCTTCGACAACTGAGTGAGTACGTAATGAGTTTTGACGGCGCGCCCGGATGAGTCACGGCCGGGCGCACCGATCTATCTTTGGCTTTTGAGCTGTTTTGAGGGAACCATCGGAAAGAGCCAAATATGGGTGGCGATCAAAATCAAACAAGTCCCGGCGAACGGTGACCTTCTTTGCACGGCCTTGGCGACAGATGTGCTCGTTCTCTCCACCGTGCAAAAGAAAATGCCTCGATCGGCCGCGGCCGATCGAGGCAGATTTTTTCTCTAAGCGGGCGATGAGATTCGAACTCACGACATCCACGTTGGCAACGTGGCGCTCTACCACTGAGCTACGCCCGCGCTAAGTCTTACTATCATACGATTTGAAAAGACTCCGTCAACAGCGTTTTACCTCCCTCTGTCTGGGGGAAGGATTTCTTCGTTTTTTCGACGACTGCTGCCGCGGCAAGACCTACACCGCTACCGCCATAGAACTCCGGAAAACCTGAAAGCAGGAAAGTATATTATTTGGCGGCCTTGGCGGCCTTGGCAATCTTTAATAAGTGTTTTAAAATCAACAAGTTAAGTTTAGAATTTCAAGACCGCCAAGTCCGCCAAAAGGACACCAACAAGAGGGACCAACTTTTGGCCTTGATTCTCTTGACAAGTTATTGTCATATAAGAGCTTACGTTACAAGGATCTCAAGGGGATCAAGGGGCGCAAGAGGGGATGGAGCTGTGTCACAGATTCCAGAATTTCGGTTGTTTCCTCTTTTGAATGAACCTTAAGTTCAACCAGCCGCCATGGCTAAGCTTTTTGCGCTTGCCATTACTCAAGTGATTGCTAGAATACGGAGCTCACGGTTGATGGACTAGATAATAGGCTCTGCGCACGCAGCGGAGGCACACAGTGGCAGTAAAGTTGAGATTGAAAAGATTCGGTCGCACGCACCGCAGCTTCTTCCGGCTGACCGCCGTGGACAGCCGGCGGCCGCGCGATGGCAAGGTGCTCGAGGAACTGGGCTGGTATGATCCGGCCAACAGCGATGCGACGAAGCAGGTGAATCTGAACGTCGAGCGCGTTCAGCACTGGCTTTCCGTCGGGCGCAGCCCTCGGAGACCGTGTCCGATCTGCTGAAGAAGCAGGGTATCGCCAAGCCCGCGGCTGCGGCCGCCAAGGCGTAGCCGTCTTACCCGCGCCGGCTCCCCAATGGCCATGCGGATAGATATACTGACCCTGTTTCCTGAGATGTTTCAAGGGCCGCTCTCGGCCAGCATCGTGCAGCGGGCGCGGGCTGGCGGCCTGGTGGAAATTGTTCTGACGAACCTGCGGGATTTCGCCCGCGACAAATACAGAAAAGTGGATGATGCCCCCTTTGGGGGCGGCGCCGGCATGGTGATGATGTGTCAGCCGGTCTTTGACGCGGTCGAGGCCGTTCGAACGCAGGCCCAGCCGGCTGGACGAGTGATCCTGATGAGTCCGCAGGGCCGGCCGTTCAATCAGGCGCTGGCTCGCGAGCTGGCGAGCCAGGAAAGATTGATCCTGGTGGCCGGGCACTACGAGGGTTTTGATGAGCGGATTCGCCAGGGCCTGGCGAATGATGAGATAAGCCTGGGCGATTTTGTGCTCTCAGGCGGCGAGATTCCGGCCATGGCCGTGGTGGATGCGGTGGTGCGGCTGCTGCCCGGGGCACTGGGCTCAGCCGAGTCGCTGCACGAAGAGTCGTTCGGCGGCGGGCTGTTGGAGTATCCGCAGTACACGCGGCCGCGCGTTTTTCGCGAGATGGGTGTGCCGGATGTGCTGCTGTCGGGCGATCATAAAGAGATTGCCCGCTGGCGCGGCCGCCAGGCGATGGAAAGAACCCGCGTCCGCAGGCCGGACCTGTGGGAAAAGTTTTTGAAAGAGCATCCGGACGTTGAGATTGAAGAGGCTTAGGACTTAGGGCTTAGGGCTTAGGCGACTGCCGGTGAAGAACTCCGGCGCGACCTGGGCGATCTGCCCGGTTCGATGATCTGGAGACACTGCCGTGAGCATGGAGTTGATGAAAAAAGCGGTTGCCGGGAGCATGAAGAAGGACCTCCCGAAGTTCGATATCGGTGACACGGTGGATGTATCCGTCCGCATCATCGAAGGCGAGAAAGAGCGCGTGCAGGTGTTCGGCGGCGTGGTGATCGGCCACAAGGGCTCCGGCATGGGCGAGACCTTCATCGTGCGGCGCATCGTGGCCGGCGAGGGCGTGGAGCGCATCTTCCCGATTCACAGCCCGCGCGTGCTGAGAGTGGATGTGGTGCGCAAGGCCCACACCCGCCGCGCCAAGCTGTACTATCTCCGCAAGCGCATTGGCAAGGCCACCACGCTCCGCGAGCGTACGGGCGGCGAGGCCGGCACGCATGAAGCCGCGGCGGCTGCAGAACCTGTAGCTGCTCAAGCCTAGGCGACACGCATTTTGCAAACGTAGGGCCGGCCCAAAAAGGTCGGCCTTTTTTTGCGCCGGAAGAATAGCAGGGATGCAGGGGATACAGGGGATGAAGAGAAACAGTCATAGTCATCTAGTTAATTAGCAAGAAGGGCACCCTCGTTGTCTAATCGACTAGTTGACAAATTGACTAATTGACTCTCTCTTTATCCCTTGCATCCCTTGCATCCCTCCTAATACTTTTAGCTTCCGGAGAAGAACACCTTGCGATTCTTCGGCAAAGAATTCAGCTTATCGAGCCTTCTGCCGGCGCCGCTGAGCCTGGGTGCGCGGGGCGAGAAGCTGGCTGCCAAGACATTGAAAGCCGCCGGCTGCCGGATCCTGGCCCGGGGCTTCCGCTGCGAGGCGGGCGAGGCGGACCTCATCGCGCTGGACGGCGACACAATCGTATTTGCCGAGGTAAAAACCCGCGGCGACGATTTTTTCGTTTCCCCCGAATCTGCTGTGGATGCACGTAAACAAGCGAAATACCGGCGCGTGGCGGCGCATTATCTTTCCCGCATCGGCCGTGACGACTTGAACACACGCTTCGACATCATCGCCATCGTCATCCGACCCGGCGGCAAGCCGGAAATCCGACACTTGGTGGATGCGTTCAGGTGAGCTTGGGGCTTGAGGCTTGCACAACTGCAAGACAAAGCTCTTATTTCCGAAGCTCCACGTTCTGCCCAAGCAACTCATCTTGAAGTGAATTAACAGGCAGTGCTCGCGGCGCAATCCCTTGCCGCGCACAGAGCGCGGCGGCCGCGCCGGCGGCCTGGCCTATGGCCATGATCGGCGCCATGGCGCGGTGCGACTCGTACGGCTGCTGATGACTGGAGATACAGCGGCCGGCGATGAGCAGGTTGTCGATTTTGATCGGCACGAGGCAGCGATAGGGGATGTCGTACCCCTCGTGCTCGAGATAGCGCCGGTAGCCGTAATAGCAGATGATGGGGCAGGAGCTGATGGCCACCACATCCTCAAAGCGATGGCCCTCGATGGCATCCTCAGCGGTTAGGGTGTATTCGCCTTCGACGAATCGAGTCTGGCGGATGCCCAGGTGCGGCGGGGTTTCGACCACCTTCGCCTGCCCCAGCTCCGGGATTTCCCGCTGCTTTGCGGCAAAGTCCTCGAAAACCCGCAGGCGGGTTTCCACCTCCGCCCGCGAAAGTTCATCACCATTGGCGCCGTTGATCGGGGCAGTTACCGATGGGCCCCAGACGATCGCATCGCTCCCCAAATCGCACCCCACAGGCTTTGACGGCCGCGCGGCGGTGAAGGCAATCCTATACATCGAGCTCATCGTTCAGCCGCGGGGATTCATTGGCGAAGATCTGCCAATAGGCCGCGCCCGCCCGAAAGGCGACATCCCCATCGCCGCTGGCATCGACGATGACTTTACCCACGAGCGCCTGGCGGCCGGATTTGTTCTCAATGATTACGCCGCGCACAACGCCGGCCTCGACAATGGAGTCGCAGAACCAGGTGCGGAGCATCAGGTCCACGCCCCCCTCAACGCACAGCTTCATCGTGACAAATTTGAATTTCTCCACATCAATGGCATAGCTGTACTGGAGCTTACCGGGTTCGGTGGGATAGGCCTTCTGCTCATAAGGGCTTTTGGCCAGGCCGCCGAGTTTCTTCAGTTCCAGGATGATTTCCTCGGCGATGCCGCGCACGGCCTGGAGTCCATCCGGCTCGACCTGGTTGCGAAAGCCGTTGATGCAGGCCATAAGGGAGCCCGTGGCCGTGCCGCCCAGGTAGCCCAGTTGCTCGACGAGCAGCGTCTTCGCTCCCGTGCGTGCCGCCGCGATGGCCGCGGCCAGCCCCGCCGGTCCGCCGCCGACGATGATTACATCCGCTCGGCGTGCAAAGGGGATGTCCCGGGCCTTCTCGTGATATGTTTCCATCTCAGGCAGCTCCGCCAGCAAGAACCGTAGAAATCAACCTCTGCACATTTTGCCGCCCGCGCACACTTAGTCAACCATCCGAAAACACAGCGGGCGCCGCCCGGTTGGGCAGCGCCCGCAAGACTTACATCGATTTGTCCTCGACTCGCTTACCGTTTCCGCCGCAGCGCCAGCAGGCTGCCCAGGGCCAGCATGCCCGTTATGGCAGGCTCAGGCACAGGAGTCTGCGTCGTGTAATACGAGGTGCTGCCGCTGAAATTGACTTTCAGGCCGAAGGTCGCAGAGTCTCCGATTGCGATGGGCGCTCCACCTGCGTAATCCACTTCACCAATCCAAACGCCTGCCGTCAGAACCGGTTGAGTGATTGTATCACCCCAACTGATATCGGGAGTCTGGACAGCGGTAATCGAAAACGCCTTGGTCATCTGGATCTGGAATTGATAACCGGTCCAGGCGAAGGTGGTGTCATTTTCGACGTTTTCGAGGATCCACACGTTGGGATCGGTTGGGGTGTCCGTGGTGAAATCGCCCTCGATATTGCCCGGTCCCCAATACTGCTTGCAGGGGGCGGTCATGGTATACACATCCGCATTTTCCGACCAACCCGGCGTCCCCATGACCAAGGCGCCATCGTGATCATCTTGGCAAGTCCATCCGATAATGTCCGCCCAGGCCGATGTAGTCAGTACTGCCAGAAGCGCCAGCATCAAAGCGAATAGTTTCATTTGCCCGCTTCTCCTTTCACGCTAAAAGCACAATGCGCACTAAAACTACACGTGAGCTTTTGCGCTGGGAGAAGTTGAGCTGCCGCTCGCCAGCAGACCGCCGAACCGGCGGATCCTCCAAAACTGAACGCACAAACTGTCGAAATGCACCTACCTAACTTCCACACTTTAAAGCGAAAGCGGATTCCTGTCAAGGTGGGGAGGTGGATAATAAACAAGGAAATTGATCGTGACATTCGCGTCGCTGGGGCGCGTTGAACATCTTATCTCAAGATACTCACGGGAGTTTACTGCCCTGGGATCTTATATCTCTATTTCCAGCAAAAGCTTATGATTAGATACTCACAATCTCACCCAGCGTGATGCAAAAACTTATACATATTTCTAAATAATATTAAGCAATGGATTAACATTATTAAGATTTGACTACGTAAGCATAATACAGATCGCCGGTCGTTCGTTGACGTCGCGTAAATTATTCCAAAAAAACGGTGTGACAAGTTTTGAGTTCGTCACCTGAAAAAGATCAGGTTCATTCTGCCCGCGGGCTGAGTTTGGGGTTTTGTAGCTTGGAGTTTGCAGGGCCCCGCCCGGCCGTTGTGGCCGCGCCGAATGGAGGCTATCATGGTTCGCTGCGGCCATACGACGGCAGTAAGCACTGGCATTTAGGCCAATGTCCGTTAGACTATGCCGGCTATTGACGAAGAGAATCCCCGCGCAGAACTGCCCGCGGGGTAGGATACCTATACGTAATGCTGATATTTGATGCTTATCGCAATGGCTCGCTGGTAAAGTCGGTGGACCTGTCCGGGGCCTACATGCAGGGTCCGGAATCGGTGCCGCTCCGCGGGGAAATCACGGCCAAAGGCGGCCGGATTACCTGTGAGAAGCGCACAGAAGGCCCGGCGGCCCTGTCCCTGATGTGGGATGCCGGCTCGGCCGGCAGGCTCCTGCTTTCCACCACGCGGCTGCCCGAACGGGAGCAGCCTTACAACCTTAATGTCGAACTGGCGCGCTTGCGCCTGATGCTGCTCATACAGAAGCGAGAGGACTGGGGCCTGTTTGACTACGCCGAGGCGGCCTCGCTCTCAGAAGAGCTGGACCGCGTGCGCAAGTTGTTCGTGCAGGCATTGAGCCTGCTGGATAAGCCCGCCGAGGCCGCCAAGCTGGCCGATGAATGCCTGGTGCAGGCGGTGGAGCTGTCGGAGCAGACGGCCCTGTTTCACGCCTCCATTTTCCTGAAGCGCCGCCGGCCGCGCACGAGCGACAAGCCCACGTTGGGCTGCGTGGTGGATCCGGCTGGTTTTTCTGAACAGGCGGGCCAGCGGCTGCTGGAGGCGGTGGATTTCATCAGCCTGCCCATGCCCTGGCGATATACCGAGCCGCGCGAAGGCGAAACGGACCTGTCCGGTCTGGATGCCTGGGTGGACTGGGCCTTTAAGCACCAGATGCCCGTGCTGGCCGGGCCGCTCCTGTCGTTCGAGCCGGGCTACTTCCCCGATTGGATATACATCTGGGAGAACGACTACGAAACCCTGCGCGACATGATGTACGAGCACGTGCAGAACCTGGTCAAACGCTACGCCAAGGGCGTGTTCGCCTGGAACGTCATCTCCGCCGCGGCCGCGTACAGCGCCTTCGGCATGAATTTCGAGCAGGTCATGGAAGTGACGCGGACCTGCTGCGCGGCCGTGAAGCAGCTATCCCCGCGTTCCGCGGCGATCGTGGATCTGGCCATGCCCTGGGGCGAATACCACGCCACCAATCCCCGGACGATCCCGCCCATGATGTACGCAGATATGTGCGTGCAGAGCGGCGTGAAGTTTGATGCCTTCGGCGTGCGCATTTTGATGGGGGCGCCGAAGAAGGTCTGCTGGTTCGCGATCTGATGCAGGTTTCGACCAAGCTGGATGAATTCACCAGCTTTGGCAAGGGCCTGCACGTCACGGCCTGCCAATGCCCGGCAGTAGCGAGGGTGACAAATTGGACCACTGGTCGGGCGCCAAGTCGCCCGCTGAGGGTGGCCGCTGGCATCTGCCCTGGGGTCCGCAGGTGCAGGCCGACTGGGCGGATGTCTTCTATCAACTGGCGCTTTCAAAGCCGTTCGTTGAGACTGTCGCCTGGCTCAACATGACAGATGGGCTGTCGCATTACCTCAGCCGGGGCAGCCTGTGCTCGGACAATTTTTCCCCCAAGCCGGTGTACGAACATATCCGTCAGTTGAAGGGCAGCATGTCACCGCCGCGCAAGGGCAAGGCCCCGGCGGCGCCGAGAACGCGCCCGGCAATGGTACAACTTCCTCGCAAGCATGACAAAATCCGCGCCAACTCCGCCCGCCCAGGCGGGCCAGGCTGATAATCCTCCAATCGCGAATTCCGTCGCGACGCCGTCGGTTACGCCTGCTGGCGCCGTGCCAACCAGGGCTCACCCGTGGTCGTGGTCATCCTCAAATATCTCCGCCGTTGCCGTGCTGACATTGGGCTTGCTGGTTCTGGCGGGGTGGCGGTGGCATCACAGCCGCGCGAGTTTGAAGGATGATCTGGTGATCGAGCCCGCCCAGCTCGCAGCGGCCGGGGAGCAGGTTAACCCCAACACCGCCACTTGGGCCTCACTTGCGCGGCTGCCGGGTATCGGCCCCACCCACGCCAAGGCCATCATTACCTATAGACAAAGCCATATAACCGACCGTGGCGGGGGCGCAGTTTTTGCCGATCCTCAGGACCTGCTCAAAGTGCCAGGTATCGGCCCCAAGACGCTGGAGGGCATTGCTCCCTTTCTGGTTTTTGGCCCAACCACCGCGCCGGCGGCAGAAAAATAGATCCCGACGCGGCCGGCACGGCGACAAGAATGTAATTAACTGTTATGAATTGACTTACGAAGCAGTTAAAGATTGCATTTTTCTTCCACTTCCGCCCGTATTCCTGCCTGTTTTTCCCGGACTTTTTTCAAAAGAAAAATCGAATTTTTTGTGTCAGACAAACCGCGAATTACTCTTGCGTTCCGGCAGATCTGTGGTAGTATATTGCCCGAGCCTAGTAGTGTGCGATGCTCATGCAATTAGATTTGCGCTTATTTTCGCTTGTCCGGTTGCATGAAAAACAGTTCTACCGAGAGAGGTCGTCTGATTGAGCCTGTGACCCTTTGATGTTCCTGGTCCTGTCGAGCCAACAGTGCCAGAAACGCCTAAGTCAAAGGGCACATAAACGAGGAAAGGAGGGTCTACGTAGTTTGCACTTCTATCGCAGAGGTATTCAAGCTCTATAGTTGTTTCCCCGGAAATGGACTGGCACTTTAGCGGGTGTCATATATTTCCACGCAGCAATCGCGGCGATGAGTCGCGATGGATGAACCAGGCGAGGCGGTTGTTCAGCCGGCGGCCAAGACAGGAATCGACGTTGCCGGCGTCGCCATAGCGGGCGATTACGGACCTCGGCAAAGCGGAACCTGGGACATCCGTTGCCGGTGCAGTGCAAAGTCTCCTCGAGTTGTGCGGCACTGAGATCGGTTTGAGCGGTAGTTAAAGGAGAGACCAGCGGGCCATGTGGCCTGTTGGGTGAGCAATGATACTTTTGAGCCTCTTGTCCCGGGTGATGTTTTGAGCGACTTAGCCCGGGCAAGTATGAGGAGAGAGAAAATGAAGAAATCCTTGATCGTTTTGGCGACTCTGTTCGTCGTGGCCGGTGCGGCCCTGGCGACTCCGCTGTTAAACGCCAATATTTATTATCCGGATTCGACAAGCTGGCAGTTGTATGTCGAGGAAGTAAGCAGTGCAGCTCCCGACCGTCGCCTCCGGCAACGGAATCGGCTCTGTCGCCATTACTGTTCGCGGCGCCCTGATTGGCTCCGGCAATAGCTGGGTCGATGGCGACTGGTCCAACAAGCAGGATGTCAAGTCCGGCACAACCCTGAAGGGCACCTTGGGCTTCGCCACGCTGGGCTCCTTCGATGTGTTCACCGACAGCAATGGTAACGGCTACGTCCAGGCCCTGGCCAGCATTGACACATCCAATTGGGCCAACCTCCAGACGTACGGCTTCGGCGTCCAGGCCGGCCAGTACCATCCCGGCTCCGCCAATGTTCCTTACGGCACCTTCACCCCGACCTCCACGTGGAAGATTGGTGGCGCTTCCGGTGTGACTTGGGCCTACGCGGCTCCTTCCAACCTGGCTTGGGTTGATGATGACGGCGCCGCTGACGGCGCCGCCATGAGCTTCTCTGGCGTGTGCGTGTGGGCCGGTTGGCGTGCACCGGGCGCCGCAGTTACCATCGACACCGATCCCACGGTCAGCTCCGGCAACGTGTTCACCGATCTTTCGGGCACGTTGGGCGCGGCTTACTTGGTTCCCGAGCCGGCGACCATGGCCCTGCTGGCCATCGGCGCTGTGGCTGCCCTGCGTCGTCGTCGTGCGTAATCAGGTTTCCTGATTACTTTTGTGCATCCTGATTAAAAGACCCCCGGCGGGATGTCCCGCCGGGGGTTCTGTCTTGAGATTGAGCCTCTTGAGACAAAGCCTCTTGCAGTTTTGCAATCGACGGGGAACGCGGGTGGGAGCATGCCATTTTGCCAGCCTCGCCGCTGTTAGAAACTGGAATTCGTTTGAGTTCATGTGCTGTCGCGGGCTTGAGCGGGCATGCGACGGCCAACCAGAGAGAGGGGCAGTTATGACAAAGTTAGTCGCTGTATTACTGGTACTGAGCGTTGCCGGCGCGGCCGGGGCCACGCCTGTGGCCAATGTGAACATCTATTATCCCGATGCAACGAGCTGGCAGCTTTACATGATGGAGGTGGATGATGCCGCTCCGACCGTTCCATCGGGCTACGGCATCAGAAACTTTGCCATCACCGTTCGCGGCGCTGATTGGTGCCGGCAATAGCTGGATGGATGGCGACTGGGCAAACACCCAGCAGGTCAAGCAAAACACCACGCTGAAAGGCACGTTGGGCTGGGCCACAATGGGTTCGCCCGATGTGCACGATGATGGCACAGGCGTTGGCTACATTCAATGCGCCGCTGGCATCGATGAGGCATCTTTTAGCAATCTCCAGACATTTGGCTACGGTGTGCAGGCCGGCAGCTACCAACCCGGCCATGCCAATGTTCCGTACGGCACCTTCACGCCGACTTCGGGCTGGAAGGTCGGCGGCGTCACCAACGGAGCCTGGACCTATGCCGCTCCAGGAAACGTGGCCTGGAATGATGCGACCTCTGCCTATGACGGCGCCGTTTTGCCCTTTCAAGGCGTGTGCGTGTGGGAAGGCCTGAGGCCTGAAGGCGGCAATGTCTTGGTCGATACGGGAGAGAGTGTCAGTTCGGCCACATTCTTCACTGCCCATGACCTGCCCGAGCCGGCGACGATGTTCCTGCTGGCGCTCGGCGCGGCGGCGCTGCGCAGAAGGCGGTAATCCAGGCAAAGAGAGAATCGAACGAGCGCATAAAAGGAGCCGCACGATTCAGTGCGGCTCCTTTTGTTCTTGCTTTTCCAAACAGCCAAACAGCCAAAACGCCAAATAGCCAGTGGTCTCTTCGGCCGTTCCAAACAGTCAAACAGCCAAAACACCAAATAACCAATTAGGCTCCCGCGGCCGGTGCGGCCGGTGCGGCGGCGGCCGCCGCCTCATGCTTCTTTTCAGCCTCATCCGCCAGGCGCCGAAGCTTTCGCTTCAAAACGTGAATCTGCTGCCGCACCGCCGGAAGCTGATCGCCCTTGCCCGCGGCGGTCAACTCATCGCGTTTGTGCTGAAGGCGGTGGATCATCGTCTTCATCCTGGTCTTTTCGCTGCCGGCCGCGGCCGCGTGAATGTGAATGCCCAGGACCTTGCACATCAAGGGCAGCAGATGGTCCTTGTGCATCGAGCTGTAGCCTTCCAGGGCCTCCTGGTTGGGCAGCGTGGGCACGATCTCGCGCAACTGGACTACGGTCATGTTCTTGAGTTGGTCGTACGTGTACTCAGCCATCTGTTTTTGCTCCCGATTATTCTTTTGGACTTATGACGGGTTGTCATCTTACCGCCTGGTACGCGGACAAACAAGACGGTCAAAATCCCAAATTCCAAAACCCAAATTCCAAACAAATCCCAAGTACAAAATTCCAAAAAAGGGCCCGCCGTGCAGCAGGAGGCTCATCCAACGGGCTTGTTTTGGGATTTGGAGCTTTGGATTTGGAGCTTGTTTGGGATTTGGAATTTGGGATTTGGGATTTGCCTGTAAGGAGTCATTCTTTTTGCGAATCTCACGCTCAACGGGTAAGGTAGCCGCCGTGCGTCGCCGCGCCAAAATGCAGATGGACCATATGCCCGCCGGTCCCTGGGGCCGGTATTGGGTCAGTACGCACGCGCCGCTGAACTGCCTGATCTTCATCCTGCCGTTCCTGATCGCATACGAGATCGGCGTGACCTTCTGGGGGACGGATCTGTTAGCCCCCATCCAGCTCAAGCAGTTTTTAGGCCATTTCGGCGCTTCCGCCTCGCACCTGTCGGCCCTGCTGGTGGTGGCGGTGCTGATGGCCTGGCAGGTGTTGGCCAAACGCAAGTGGCAGATCGAAAGCTCGACTGTCTTGCTCATGTTCGGCGAATCGCTGGTGCTGTCGCTGCCGCTCTTGGGCTTGGGGATCATCGGCGGCCGCCTCAGTCAATCCGCCGCGCTGGCCCAGGCGCCGCTGGGGGCGACCTCCGGCAGTCCGCTGGTGCAGGCGCTGCTCTCGGCGGTGGGGGCCGGCATATACGAGGAATTCATCTTCCGCCTGGTGCTCATGAACCTGGTGGGGCTGGTCCTCCTGGACATGCTGGAGCTCAAGGAGGATTTAGGCCAGGTCTTCGCCATGGCCGCCTCGGCGGTGATGTTTGCGTTGTATCATCCGCTGGCCCGCTCGCCGTGGCAGTGGACGTGGTTCATTTACTTCTTCGTGGCCGGCTGCTATCTGGCCCTCATATTCATGGGCCGCGGCTTCGGCGTGGCGGTGGGTACGCATATCTTTTTCAATCTGATCGTGGCGCTGCGCGGGTGAGGCAAAGCAGGCTGGAGGCTGGAGTCCGGAGGCTGGAGGAAAGCCGCCGGTCCAGCTTTTTACCTCCGGCCTCCAGCCTCCGACCTCCAGCCTTCCCCGGCCTACGGTCAACACCTTTCTTCTTGGATTTGCTGGCCTTGTATATAATGCAATTAAGTTTTGGGTCTGGTGGTTTCGTTCGGGTAAATTCGCGATTTGTCGCGTCAAGATAAAGATCATCGCAATGCCTACGCCATTAGGTGCAAAGCAGTCAGTTAAGCAGCTTAAGTTCGTGGTTTACACGCGGCCGCTCCACCCGGAGCTCTTCGAAATACACCACGATCACCACATCAGTCAGCCCGCCTTCGATGGGGCCATCTGGGTGACGGGCTGTACGCACGTGGTGCGCTTCAGCGTGCAGGATGAGACCGTCACGGAAGTGATGGCCCAGGCGGAAGATGAACTGCCCGAGCGGGGCCTGGTCGTCTCTTTCCGCTGCCGCGGCGAAAAGCAGCACCAGTTCGAGACCCAGCGCGGCCTGCACTACATGATGAATCTCCAGGTGGAGACGATGAGCGAGAAGGTATACGCCTCCACCCATCAGGACCTTATTGCCGCCGCGGAGAGCAAGGGAATCTACGTGCCCATTCCCAAGTGGCAGACCAGCGCCCTGACGCCGTTTTGCCACGTGGACTATCACACAACGGCCGACAGCCTGCACATCTTCGCGTATCACGCCTTTCCGGACGAATTGACGATCGTGAAGACGCAATCAATCTTCGAGGTCCACAGGCGGTTCGTGCAGGGCTAATGCCGCGGCAGACCGGATTAGTGACCCCAATGAACACAAAGACCGCCAAGCGTCTCCAGTTGGCGGTCTTGACGGTCTAAATGTCGTCACATACTTCTTTATTGCCAAATGAGTTGTGACTTAATGCGAAGGATTCTTAGACCGCCAACTGCGATCAAATTCGGTAAGAATGCTTTAAAATGAGAAAGCTGGGCAACATACACAAGATAACAGAGAATTCAGATTGCGAGACATTTCCGCAAAACCAAACATCTATAAGCGAACCTTATTTTGCCTTGCCAGCCTTGCTATTTGCCTGTAAATTCTCTGTGTTGCGCGAGTAAGCCCAAAACCAGTTCTCAACCGCACTAGGGAGAAGTCTATGAAGCAGGTGAAGTTCCTTCTCGACGAAAAGGACATGCCCCGCCAGTGGTATAACCTCGCGGCTGATCTGCCCAACCCTCCGCTGCCGCCCCTGGGCCCGGATGGCAAGCCGGTCAACCCGGAAATGCTTAAGCCGGTCTTCCCCATGGCGCTGATCGAGCAGGAGGTCAGCACGCAGCGCTGGATCGACATTCCCGAAGAAGTGCAGCAGATCCTGGCGCTCTGGCGGCCCAGCCCGCTGTATCGCGCGATCCGACTGGAGCAGGCCCTGGGCACACCGGCGCGCATTTACTACAAGAATGAAGGCGTCTCCCCGGCCGGCAGCCACAAACCCAACACCGCCGTGCCGCAGGCCTGGTACAACAAGCAGGCGGGCATCACCCACCTGACCACCGAGACAGGCGCAGGTCAGTGGGGCTCAGCGCTGGCGTTTGCGTGCGCCCTTATTGGCATAAAGTGCAAGGTCTTCATGGTCCGCATCAGCTTCGACCAGAAGCCCTATCGCCGGCTGATGATGGAAACCTGGGGCGCAGGCTGCATTCCCAGCCCGTCCAAACAAACCGCGGCCGGCCGCGCGGTGCTGGCGAACGATCCGGACTGCCCCGGTTCGCTGGCCATCGCCATCAGCGAGGCCGTCGAGGCGGCGGTGACCGATCCCACCGGCAAGACCCGCTACAGCCTGGGCAGCGTGCTCAATCACGTCATGCTGCACCAGACAGTCATCGGCCAGGAGGCCAAGAAGCAGTTGGCCAAGGCCGGCGAGAAGAAGGTGGATGTGGTTATCGGCTGCGCCGGCGGCGGCTCGAACTTCGCCGGGCTTTCCTTCCCCTTCGTCGCCGACAAGATCAACGGCGCCAATATCGATATTATCCCCGTCGAGCCGGCAAGCTGCCCGTCGCTCACCCGCGGCCCGTTCTCCTACGACCACGGCGATGTCTCCGGCATGACGCCGCTCCTGCCGATGCACTCGCTGGGCCACGCGTTTGTGCCTGCGCCCATCCATGCCGGCGGCCTGCGCTATCACGGCATGTCGCCCCTGGTCAGCCAGGCGGTGGTAGAAGGGCTGCTGTCGCCGCGGGCGTACCCGCAGCTCAAGTGCTACGAGGCCGCCATCATGTGGGCCAGGACCGAAGGTTTCATCCCCGCCCCTGAAACTTCCCACGCCATCGCCGCGGCCATCGATGAGGCCAAGAAGGCCAAGGAAGAGGGCAAGGAAAAGGTCATTCTGTTCAACTGGTCCGGCCACGGCCTGATGGACCTGATCGGCTATCAGAAGTACATGGCTGGCCAACTGGAAGACCACGAGTTGCCCGATGCGGAATTGGCCGCCTCGATCGCCGTGATGAAGGACTATCCCAAGCCCGCCATCCGCAAGACGGGCAAGTGGTGATCCGCGGTTTGGAATAAACTGGAGGCGCCTGGAATGAACCCGAGCGCCTCTTTTGTTGTGGTAGTTGGTATGAGTGAACAATCGCTAACCATGCACGATGATCTGACCGGCTATTGTCCCAAGCTGGGCCATGACATCGTCTTTCGCTACTGCCGCATGCCCGCGGCGGATATTCCCTGCCGCAACGTTGCCGGCTGCTGGCGGGAAAGATTTGATGTCGATGGTTTTCTGAGGGCATCCTTCACCAGCGAACAGTTGGAAAAGCTCAATGCGCCACCGCCCGATCGCGCCTGCACGCTGGTCGAACTGATCGAGAAGGCACGCCGCGCCACCCAGGATAGCGGCACATCGCAACCATGATTGATGCACCCTCCAAATCGACAGGCGATCTGAACCAGCACGAGCACTTCATGCGTCTGGCGCTGGAGCAGGCCCGCGCCGCCGCGGCCTGGGGCGATGTGCCCATCGGAGCGGTAATCATGCGGGAGGGCCATGTCATCGCCGCTGCCGGTAACCGCCGCGCGGTGGATGCCGATCCGACTGCCCACGCGGAGATGCTGGCCATTCGCGCGGCGGCACAGCTCAAAAAGGACTGGCGGCTGGAAGATTGCACACTGTACGTCACACTGGAGCCCTGTGTGATGTGCGCCGGGGCGATCATTCTCGCGCGGCTGCCGCTTTTTGTCTACGGCGCGCGACCCCAAGGCCGGCGCGGCGGGATCTGTATATTCCATCCTTCTGGAAGACAGGCTGAATCACCAGTCCAGAATTCTTCCAAGCATTCTGGCCCAGGAGTGTGGTCAGATCTTGACGGATTTCTTCCGGGCCCAGCGCAAGCTCGGAAAAAAATAGTTTTGCGCTTCCCGTCTGCGGTTAATCAAATCCGCAATCGCTGAGATGTCAGTCGGAGGAAATGTCCTCCAACACTTCTGCCACCTTGTGTTCATCGCGGCGGCCTTCGATGTGCCGCGCAAGATCGGCCACGGAAATAAAACCCTTGAGCCGGTTCTGATCATCAACGACAGGCACGCGGCGAATCTTCCTTTCGCGCATCAGTTTTTCCACATCTTTGATATCCGTGTCCGGCCGCACCACCTGAACGGAGCGGCTCATAACGTCGCGTACCGGGGTCTCATAACTCTTGCCCAAAGCGACGATGCGGCAGGTGATATCGCGATCGGTGACGATGCCTTCCAGCCGGCCCATTTCGTCCAGGACCGGGATAGCGCCGACGTTGTGCTCGGCCATCATCCGCGAAACTTCGATTACGTCCGAAGAGTCGCCGGTGGCCCAAAGGTCATGAGCGGTCATTATGTCGCTGGCCTTCATGTTTCGGCTCCTTGCTTGATGTTTCCTATGGGAATTCTAGGCAGTCTGGGGAGTCTATTAGCTATTTAGGGTTCTCCTCCCAAAGAGTTGGTGTTGGCAGCCCTCGCAGTAGCCCTATATTACAGCTTCCTGGCCGGAGGATACGTCAACCCTGACGAGCGACCCGAGCCTGGCAAAGTCAGCATGTTCTGGTCGATGCTGATAAGCGCGTCGCGGAGATGCTTTGAGTAGCTTACATCTCCTTAATTAACAATAGCTTATTGATAAGATTCTCAAGGTCTCACCAGCTTGAGATCTTACATCTCCAGTAGTAATAAGCTATTACGATAATATCTCACGAATCTCACCCAAGGGTGCTTTAGAAACTTGCAGGAATGCTTAATAATCTCAAACTATTACTTAATAATTTTGGTAGTGGTTCACTTAGACATATAGCTTTGGCTTGCCCATTGCTGGGATTCTTCTAGAATAAAGTGACCATGAAAAAGAAGAATAAAAGCAAGAAGAAAAAGCACGTTAATCCTGCCCCGCCTGATGGTCGCGGCAAGCGACCAACCGATCCAAACCAATTAGCTAAGTGGCTTATTTCACAGATAGATACAGATTCATCCAAGAAGCCTTCTGATAGAGAATAACATACGCTGTCGTGTACTCTTTTGTCCATGTCTTTGTACACGTCTTTGTCCACGTTGCGACAAGCAATTCTCCCGCGTCGTCCATTACTTACGCCATTACCTGTCGCATTACCACAAGTAGTCCCAATAAAACCCAATACTTTACCAACTGTCACGCTGCTTGTAGTACCCGCACGAAAACAGAACTTGGGGAGATTTTGCGCTTGTCGTGTCTCGTCACCTCGCGTAGACTGCTACGAAAGATTGGAGAAAGCAATGTCCAGTTATGAGCAATTTGCGGAGCAGGCACAACAAATGCGGGATGAACTCGTGTCGTCAGCGACGGCGCGAGCTGATGCCTGGCTAAAGGACACACTGGCAATGCTCCGCAGTTTATATGCGGTGAATGGCCCCAAAAACCAAAGTGTGCCTGAGCCTGATGTAATGAAAAAGGTAGAGGATTCCTTAACGATTAAGGCTATCCCGGCACTTCCGGTTCTTGCGAGATCAGCGATCAACAGGATTCCAAGCGACACCTTTAGCACAAACGATGTCGCCAAAATCATCGAGTCCGAGCACAAGATGGAAAGCGATACGTGGCGGGCAAACTTGAGTCACACTTTAAAGCGGCTGGCTAAAAATGGAGAACTTGTAGCTGTTCAAACGGGCCGAGGTTCAAACCCATCGGTTTATAAGAAGGTAAAACTCACCTTCTAGATATAGAAGCGGCTGGCTCGTCGCCAGCCGCGAATCCTAGCCCAAAGGTCGGTCGTTATCTTGGCGGATCACACCGACCTAGGGCGCTTTTAAGGAGATCAGGCCATGAGCCAGATCGCCTTCAAGTTATGGTTGCGCCGGATGCTCATGCATCTTTGGCACACCCGTATCTGAGCCTAAACGGCTCATGGGTCCAAGTCGGCTCTGTTACGGGGCCGACTTGGCCCATCCATTAAATCATATGGTCGGCAATTCAGTCAAGCCTTCTTCAGTGCCTTATGGGCCTCACGAAGCAGAATCATGCGCGCCCATGCTGAAGTATCTAGGCTTTGGATTTTGGCTGCGGCGTCAATATCTGCGCGTTCGTCTAGCGTCAGACGTACACGCAAAGGTTTATCCCGCCGTTCTGCGGCCTGTTTCTTCGGTCTGCCGGTCATAAAAGTACTGTAGCCACAGAAAGACCACAGGTCAAGATAGTTTCTGTAGATATTTTGTGGCTACACCTTGACGCGTAGACTTTTTGTGGCTACAGTAAATATATCATGAGAAAACTAAGCACAGAAAAAAGAACGCAAATCCTCACGGCTCTTGTTGAGGGGAATAGCATCAATGCCACGCGCAGAATGTGCGGCGTGAGCAAGCTGACTGTGCTGCGCCTGTTGTCTGACGTGGGCCAGTTATGCCATGATTATCACGATTTGAAAGTCAGAGGTCTAAACTGCCAGCGCGTCCAGGTTGACGAAATCTGGAGCTTTGTAGGCTGCAAACAACGCACAAAACAGAACGGTGGCTATGGCGATGGCGATTGCTGGACGTGGGTTGCTGTCGATGCTGAAACAAAGCTGGTGGTATCTTATCTGGCTGGTTTGCGGGATTCTGGCTATGCGACTGAGTTTTGCCGTGATGTGGCCAATCGCGTTGTAGATCGCATCCAGCTAACCAGCGATGGCCATAAGCTGTATCTGGACGCGGTGGCCGATGCTTTCGGTGAGAACGTTGATTATTCAATGCTCCGTAAAGTCTATGGCAACAATCCCGCCGATGAAAGAACCCACGCAAGATACAGTCCGCCTACCTGCATTGCGACGGAACGGCATGTGATAACTGGCAATCCCGATCCGGCGCATATCAACACGTCTTACGTCGAACGGCAAAATCTTACGCTCCGCATGGGCAACAGGCGGTTTACTCGGCTAACGAACGCATTTTCTAAGAAGTGGACGAATCACGAACACGCCATAGCCTTACACTACTTCTATTACAACTTCTGCCGTAAGCATCAGACGATAGGCACAACGCCAGCTATGGCGGCAGGTATCGCTTCTAAGGTCTGGAAAATCACAGACTTAGTCGCATTGCTTGAACGTGAAGAACGCTTGCAAAACGACGGTGGCCGCATAAATCGTGCGGATAGGGCCTAAGTGAACCACTACCATAATTTTAAATAATTTGCTGTGCGTGCATGGGAATGCTGGCAATCTAATGCGTTTTTTGCGCATAAGTGCTTGGTAATAAAGGAGCCGCTCCAGATGGCCAGCCTCGGAAAGGTTGGCAACCTAACGGAACGCTCTTCGTGCGTAAGTGCTTGGTAATAAAGGAGCCACTCCAGATGGCCAGCATCGGAAAGGTTGGCAACCTAATGAGTCCCAACCAACTTTTTGGGATGAGAGCCCTAAAAAGCTGCTTATTCACTGAATTTTTCAGAGGTGAAGACGAAGACTTTGGTGTTCTTGTCCCGCCAGGCATCCGGGGCCATGCCGGCCTTGCCGCTACAGCACTGCGTGAGGAATTCCTCGGCATCCCAGCCCTGCTCGGTGGCCACTTCGGGGAGGAAGCAGCCGCCCGCACCGCCGCGCATAATGAAGATGCCGTGCTTGCCGATCTCCAGTTTCAGGGGGTCGGCGATGGCTTCGAGTTCGCTCAGGACTGAAACCTCGATCTTCAATTGTGGCGCCTCGGCCAGCGTAACGGGGCGGTAATACACGAAGCGCGGATCCCGCGCCGCCGCGGCACCCATCTCCACGACCATATCCGCCAGGGGGCCCCGCGGATGGAACGTTCCGATGCAGCCGCGAAGCTGCCCTCGATTGGTGAGCGTGACAAAGCAGCCGCGCGGCTGTCCCAGTATGCCATCGCGATGCGGCACTTGGGGCGGCTGCTTGCCGCTCAGTTCACTGATGATTGACTGGCGGGCCAGTTGAACCAGCGCAGCGCGATCTTCGGGGGAGACAGCCATTTAGCCTTTTAGTCCTTTAGCTGTTTAGCAAAGGCCCGGGAAAATGCCGGCGCGGTCTCTGCTTCTTACCTAACAGTCTAAATAGCTAAACTGCTAATAGCCTGAAAAAAAGACTGTTAGGCAAAGCCGGAAAGATCTCGCTCCCGCCTTGCCTAACAGTCTAAAAAGCTAAATAGCTAACAGCCTGGCTTTCTTGCCTAACAGGCTAAAGGTCTAGTTCTCCGCCGCCGCAACCTTGGTTAACTGGCCGCTGTCGCTGGCGGATCCATTGCCATGGCCGTTCCCGTTCCCGTTGCCGTTGCTGCTGAGGGTCAGCACGGAGACGTAGCTTCCATTGCCGTTGCCATTCCCATTGCCGTTGGCATGGCCGTTGCCATTTCCGTTGCCGTTTTTGGCTCCAGCGATTTCGGCGGCGCACCGTTCTTGGGCGGCATCGAGGATCATGCCCAGCAGATCGGAATAACGCAGTCCGCCGAAACCGGCCATGTAGTTGAGCTTGCCATCCCAGCACCAGCCGGGGTTGGGATTCACTTCCAGCAGCTTGATCTGCCCCGAGGCATCGCTGCGCCAGTCGAAGCGGGCGTAATCGCGGCAGCCCAGCCGCTCAAAGAGCAGGTTGGACCAGTCGACAAGCTGCTGGCGCTGCTCCTCGCCCAGCAAGGCTTCCTTGTACTTGATCTGGTTCCAATAGGGCGAGTCCGGTATCCACTTGGATTCGTACCCGAGAATCTGCGGCAGGTTCTTGTCCAGGCCGGAAAAGTCCACTTCCAGCACGGGCAGTACCTGCATGTTTTGCTCGGGATTGCCCACCACGCCCACGCTGTACTCTATGCCGGACAGGAACTCCTGGATGAGCACCGGGCGGCCCGGCCATTCTTCCTGGAGCTTCCGCAGATAATCCACCAACTGTTCGGGCGTCTTCACGACGGCATCCATGGTGATGCCGATTGACGAGTCGCCGAAATTGGGTTTGGCCAGGGCGGGGAAGATCGAAGGCAACGTCGCCGACTGGTCCGATGGATCGAAATACGTCTCCAGCGGCACGGGAATTTCCAGCGACATGGCCACCGCGCGCACCAGGGCCTTGTTATAGCACAGGCCCAGGCAGGTCGGGCCGGCGCCGCTGTAGGGAATGCCCAGTGCATCCAGCATGGCCGGAATGTGCAGCTCCATGAAGGCATCATTCTTGAAACCTTCATCGCACAGGTTCAAGGCGAAAGGCACCGCGCCGCGCCGCATGTCGGTCATGAGCGAGGCGTGGTTGTCCATGAACTCGAACTTGTACTCGGCCAGTTCGGCCAGGGCGCTCTTCAAACGGCCGATGGTATCGATATCCTCGGGATTGAACTGGCCGTCGCGCTTGACATCATCCGGCAGTCGTGGGTCGCCCATAATCACCGTCACGGTAGGCCACATCGGACCCTTTGCGCGGCCAAGGCTACCTTGCGCGGGGCCTTGCACGTCAGGAACATGCGCCGGCTCATCATCCCCAGGTCCTGATCGCGCTCGGACATGGCACTGATGGGCCCATGCGCGCGGACGAACTCAAAGCCCACCGCTTCCAGCTGCTTCGTGATCTGCTCCTGGGAGTACAGCCGCTCGGCGTAGAACTGGTCGGCGATGACGCCGCGCTCGGCGTTGACGATCACTTCGCGGCTGATCAGCCGCTGGTTATCGGCCGCCAGCGATCTTTCGCGGCAGACGAAGTGGTCCTGGTCGATCCATTCCCAGCTCCGCCGCTCGTAGTGCGTGCGCATCCAGTCGCCATCGGCCAGGTCCATGGCCAGCGTGCCGCCGGAGATCAACAGCCGCTTGACCGCCTGCAGCACCGCCAGGTCATCCTCCTCCCGGTCAAAATAGCCGAAGGAGTTGCCCATGATGGCCACGGTGTGGAACGAGCCCTGGGCGAGTTTCACCTTGCGGGCGTCGCCCTCGTGGAAGGAGATGTTCAGGCCCAGGCCCTTGGCCCGTTTGCGCGCCAGGCGGATGAGGAACCGGGAACGGTCCAAACCGAAGAGCTGGCGGAATCCGCGGCGGGCCAGCTCGATGGAGTGGCGGCCCTGGCCGCAGGCCAGATCCAGGATGCGGTCGTTCGCCTCCAGGCCCACGGATTTGATCAGCAGATCAACCTCCTGGGCCGTGTTGCGATCATCCTCCACGACATCGCCGTCGGTCTTCAGATACAGCGAGTTGAACAGGTTCCGCCACCAGTCAGGCGGGAGGTGGCGTTCCAAGTCAGAGATAGGACCGAGTGTCCGAGGTCCACCTTCGGTTGGCTTGCGGGCCATACATTTGCATTCCTGCTGCCGGCCCATTTCGGCCTGTCATCCGCCGCACGAAGCCGGCAGACCTCGTGCCTACCGCGGAACATCCATGTGCAGGCCCTATAAAGCGCAGCATTCTAGATACGCTTGCAGAAAAGTGCCGCGCAAAAAAGTGCGCCTTTTAAAAAAAATTTGCTCAAGAATTCTAGCCACACTTCCCAGAGCGCCCAGTCTACCCGTTTTAACATGGGCTTTTGGACTTTGGGCGTTAGGCTTTGGCAGGCCGGAGGTCCGACAATCGTTGTTCTACCGCCTCCAGTCTCCAGCCTCCGGTCTTGCGATTCTTGACCAGGCAGCCTGCCTGGGCTAGACTTCCACGAGCAACCGGCCCCGGTGGGGCTGGAATCGCCAGCGTAGCTCAATGGTAGAGCACCGCTTTTGTAAAGCGGTGGTTGTGGGTCCGATTCCCTCCGCTGGCTTGCAGGGACTGGCTCGTTTTTCCGCGTCTTTTGCGGAAAAACGTGCCTGTCCCGTTCCGGATACGTCATTTGCATAAAGGTGAGATGGCCATGTTTTTCTGCCTCTAGCGCACTTGACCCGGCGCGCCGGGGCCGCCCCTTGGGCAGCGATGCCTGGCTGGCCAAACTGGAAACCTGTATTGGCTGCCGATTACGGCCGTTGCCAGTTGGCCGCCCGAAAAAGCAGAAGGAAAAAAAGAAATAGGTGACTGTCCTGTATTTCCTTGATCTTCGTCAATGAGAAAGGTTGTCGAAATGCACAAGGCATGGCGATGGTTAACCTTCCCGCGGGTTTTGTTGCCATCGGTCCTGCTATTCGGCGGGCTACTTGGCAGTATCACATTATATCGCTATGTTACGCCGCCATTATTTGCATCAAATTCGTTCCAGCAATCCGATAGGGCATTTTTGGCTTATTGGCGACAAAATATTGCGGCCAACGAGTGCCAGATTATTGCTGTTGATGGTCGTCAAAACATGGCTGTGATCATACAGATGACTAAGGAGCAGAGCAGGCAGACCATTCCCTATCCCGCAAAATCTGCCGCGCCTGTATACAGTCTGGCAGATAGCGGGTCGTGACGTACGCGTCGACTGCGAGCCGAATACACTACTGGTGATCTCGACAGACGGGGCCGTTTCTCGCTCAGCTTTGAAGCCACATGAAGTAGGCGACCTTTTGAAACTGAGCAGAGGCGAGCTGCCCTCGGTTAAAGACTACTTCGCACTTTTTCCCAAAGGGCCTCCTGTGGAGTCGCCGTCTAAGCCTTGCCAGTGAGTATAAGTACTCGGAATTTTGAGAGGGGTGTTGGTGCCATGGCTGCGACGTTGCACGCATAGCGAAACGGAGCAGGCAGGAAAGATGTGTGCAGCGGGGTTATTCGGGACGGGTTATTCGGGACAGTCACCGATTTCTCGCATGGTCGTTGCAGGTGCAACTTGGCTGCACACGAATTAACTCTTAGCTAATGTGAGAAGCAAGAAGCACCGGGCCGGCAGATCTGCACCCACCATCTAACGCGCGCGGCGGTACACATCCCGGTCGAGAAGCTGTTGAACTTGCGCGAGCCCTTGTCTGGCCATGCTTGAATCAGGCGCAAGTCGCAAGGCTTCCCTGAATTCCGCGGCGGCTTCCCGAAGCCGACCATCCGTTGCCAGCGCGGCGGCCAGATTGGAATGTGCTTCAGCGAATGAGGGCTTGAGCTTTAATGCGGTATGGTAAGCGTCGATGGCCTCAGAATTGCGTCCGCATTGGGCCAGCGCGACCCCCAGGTCGCTATAGGCATCAGCATTGGCGCCATCAAGCTCAGTGCATCGCTGGAGGCTCTCAGCCGCCGCGGACGGTTGTCCGGCGGCCAGCAGCGCGACCCCCAGGTTGTAATACCCGAATGCATAATCCGGCTTCAGCGCCACGGCCCTCTTAAACTCCGCCATGGCCTCCCGATTTCGACCGCGATCGGCCAGCGCGATGCCCAGGTTTCTATGCGCGGTGGGGCAGTCGGGGTTAACTTCCAGGGTCCTGGTCCACAGCTCGAGCGGGCCGGCAAATGATCTGGCCTCCTGGTTGGTCAGCAGGGCCAGCACGAAAATCAGGAGGCCGGCGGTGACAGCCGCGCAGATTTGAATCATCCGGGGCCGTTTCGTTGTCCAGCGCCACATTACGCTGACAATCAGCGTGACAATCCCGGGCAGAGCCAGGTAGTGCCAGTGGTCGGCCACGAAGGAGTGAAGCATGAAGGAGGTGTCGACAAAGCCCAGCGTGGCGCCAGCGCCAGGTAATAAAATCCCAGCCCCAGGGCCATCGGCCGCACGAAGGGCCTGCGCCGCAGCACGAAAACTGCCACCGCGCATACCAGGGCGGCCGTCGCCTGCACGATGCCCCAGGCGGTGATTGTGTGTACAGCCCAGCGCGGGTACACCATCGCCAGGTGCACAGGCCACAGCGCCTTGGCGGGGTAAAACCAGCATGCCCGGCCCACCAGCACTAACCGCTCCAGAAGATTCGCCGGTCCATCCACCGGTTCGCTCATAGCGTTACGATGCTGATAGAACACGGTGATAAAGGCCGCCGCGATCATCAGCAGGAAGAATGGCAGCAGGCTCAGCAGCGTGGCCCGAGCCGGGCGGCCGCGCAAATGCCACGCGCACACCAGCAGCACCACGGGCAAAACAATCACCGCCGATTTGGCTAAAAGCGCCAGGGCGAAGGCCGCTATAGAGAGGGCGAGCCAGGCCCGTCCGCCGCGCTTCACAAAACGCAGGTAAGTGAGCAGGCTCGCCAGGGCCAGGGCGGTGGATAGCGTGTTTTTCTGCTCGGCCACCCAGGCTGCCGAGGCCACCGTCAGCGGGTGCACGGTGAAAATGGCCGCCGCCAGGTACGCCCCCGGTATGTTCAGTTGCCTGAGCACGCGCCAGAGCCCTACGACCACCAGGCCGTGCAGCAGGAGGTTTACCGCGTGGTAGCCCAGCGGCACATCGCCCCACAACCGCTGCTGAAAATAGAAGGAAGTGGCGGTCACGGGCAGGTAGTCCGCGGTTTTGGAACTGGTCCAGTAGCCCCAGGGGGCCTGGTTGGCCCAGGCGACGGGATTCTTGCCCAGCCAGTAGGAATCATCCCAGATGAAATCAGCCTTCAGGGCCGGCCAGTGCGCCGCCAGGACCAGGGCCAGTAAACCAATCCCGGCGGCCATGCTTCTCGGCGCGCCTTTCCGGCAACGATTCAAAGGCACAGGGCCGGGCAAAGGACTCTGCGCGCTCTGGCTCGTCTGCCTTGCGCCTGTTTCGTCACGGAGTGGTTGTGCCTCAAACAAAATCTCCTGCAGCTCCTGGGGCGGGGGAAGGAGCCACGTGGACAAAGTTTATCGGCGCAGGCTACGCATGGTCAATTTCATTCAGAATATCTAACGAAATCTGAATATTTCAATCTTGCGCATACCTGCCATTGGCTTGTGACAGGCATCGAATCGGCGGCGGATTGAACGCGCTTTCGTGTCTTAACGGCTCCCTTGCGCAAATTTGGTGCAATGCTCATGAGCGCGTCATTTGGCCTTAGCAAGCGGCTCGTAGGATGGCGTTTTCTTTGAACTCCAGCCGCGGAGAAATGTTCCCCCGCGGAGGGTAATTGAGGGCGGGCGACCCAATAGACGGATCGCCCGCTTTATTTTTGCCTCGGCGCCAGTGCGACGCATGATACGTCCTGTCCCCGTTTTGAGAAACTTTCAGCACCTTCATGCGGGCTTTATCCGGTCTTAAGAACCTTGCGATAAGATCCTGCCATGAAACATGGATGCCAGGACCTCCAGTTCGCCAGGTGAGTTGCTCGCTCCGGACCAGCTCGCAAACCTCAGCGAAGGGCCCGAGCCGATAAGTCTCCCGGTGATTGGCAGCGCGGCTCACAGCCGTCACCGGTAAGTCCCTTTCCAAACGGCAACGGGCAAACGCAGTCGCGGGCGGCCGCCCCTCTCGGCCGCCCGCGATCTTTTGCGCGGCCAAAACCCCGCGCCGAAACCCCCGTCGTGGCGTGGGAGAGCCAAGCCGTCACAATTGATGCGGATGAGGCGATGAGGGATGGCCAGCGCATAGAAAAGTCTCAGAACGATCGTTCTCAGCTAAGCGAGGCAGCTCGATGGCTGAGTGATGCATTATCGGCCGGCCCGGTGGCGGCCAAAGAAATCCTTACCGCCGAGCGGCGGGATGGAATAAGTCGCAGGACGCTCTTTCGTGCCAAGACCCTCTTGAACATCTTGGCAGATAGGGCTCCTGGCGACAGAAAGGCACCTTGGTTCTGGAGGAAAACTCAGGAAAAATCCGAAAAATGCGAATAAACACGAGTGCTGATAGGTGTTGTTGGCAATCTGGAAATTTTGGCAACCTTATCGAAAAATGCCAATAAAACGAGGGGTTTTCCAGATTGCCAATGTTTGGCAATCTGGAGCACAATTTGGCAATCTGGAGAACATTTGGCAATCTGGAATTGACCTTCGGTTGGACGGCGCGCACCGAGCCCGGTGCCGTGGCTGCGCAAAAAAGGAGCCATAAAAACATGAGGAGAGGCATCCGGCTTAGACGGATTGCCGGGCCAGCTCGGTTGTCCGCTGCATCAGCAGCTCATGGCTACCCAGTGCCGGCAATTCTGACGGCTGTTTGGACGGGTGACGTTGAATGTAGGAGCCATCGGGCTGGAGATCCCATCCCTGCCGCTGATCCTGGCGCTGGATGTCCAGGATCTCCCACAGCCGCGCACGAGAGGCGGCGTCTTCAACCGGCGTGATGACCTCCACGCGGCCCTTGAGGTTTCGGCTCATCCAGTCCGCCGAGCCGATGTAGAACTCGCCCGCCAGGGGATCGGTCTGTCCGGCGGCGAAGTGGAAAATGCGGGCGTGTTCTAAAAACCGCCCGATGATCGATAGCACGCGGATGTTCTCACTGAGCCCTTTAACTCCGGGCGCAGGCAGCAAAAGCCGCGCACGAGGAGATCCACGCTCACGCCGGCCTGGCTGGCGCGGTACAGGGCCTCGATAACCTCCTGGCATTCCAGGCTGTTCACTTTAGCGACGATGCGCGGCGGGCTTTCCCGTCTTGGCGTTGGCCGTTTCCCGTTCAATCATCTCCAGGAAGCGATCCAGCATGTTTACCGGCGCCACCAGCAGCCGCCCATATTGGCCCTGCTTGCTGCGCCCGGTGAGATAGTTGAACAGAATGATCAGGTCGTTGTTCAGGTCCTCGCGGCAGGTCAGCAGGCCCACATCTGTATAGAGCTGGGCCGTAACAATGTGGTAGTTGCCGGTGCCGATGTGGCTGTAGCAGCGCAGGCCGTCCGCCTCGTGCCGAACCACCAGCGTGATCTTGGAATGGGTTTTCATGCCCACCAGGCCGTACACCACGTGGACGCCCGCCTTTTCCAGGACCTGGCCCAACTCGATATTTCGCGCCTCGTCAAACCGGGCCTTCAATTCCACCAGGGCCACGACCTGCTTACCGGCCTCGGCCGCGCGAATGAGCGCCGGTATGAAGGGGCTATCAGTGCCCGTGCGGTATAGCGTGATCTTGATGGCCAGCACGTCCGGATCGTCCGCGGCCGCGCGCACGAACCGCTCGATGCTGGCGGAGAAGCTCTCGTAGGGGTGGTGCACCAGGATATCCTGAGAGCGAATCAGGCTGAAGATATCGCCCTGGGGATCCATCAGCAGGCCCGGCACCACGGGCGCCCAGCGTTTTGCGCAGGGCCGGGACGGGCAGCGCGGCGATAGGCCGCAGCCAGGTGTAATCCAGCAGCGAGTCCATCTGGTACACCTGGAACTCATTCAGATCCAGCTCCTCCATGAGCAACTGGAGCATCCACGGTTCGGGATTGGCACAGGTTTCCAGGCGGACGACCGGCTCAAAGCGCCGCAGGCGCAGCTCCTGCTCGACCTGCTCTAAAAGATCCTCGGGCTCTTCATCATCCTGCTCCACCTCGGCATTGCGTGTGATGCGGAAGGGCATGGCATTCACGACGGTCATGCCGGGGAAGAGCTCATCTAGATTGTGCCGGATCAAGTCCAGCATCGTCAGGAAATGATGTTCGCCTTCCCCGAAACCTTCCAGGCGCACCAGCGGCGGCAACACCGCCGGGATTTTGATCCGCGCAAAAAGCAACTCGTCCTGGCCCTGCTGGCGCAGGGCCACGCCCAGCGATGTCGAAAGGTTGGAAATAAATGGGAAGGGGTGGCCGGGATCCACGGCCAGGGGCGTCAGCACGGCAAAGACTTTGCCGCGAAAGAATCCCTCTGCCCATTGTTTCTGCTGGGGCGTAAGCTCGTCATAGGTGTGCAGGAAGATTCTTTCGGCCGCCAGGGCAGGACGGATGGACTGCTCCCAGACCTTGGCCGCGTTTGCAATCATCTCCTGCACCATGGGCCGAATCATCTGCAATTGCTGGGCTGGCGCCAGGCCATCCAACTTGCGTGGCAACACTCCCGTGGCCACCTGCCGCAAAAGCAGGCCCACCCGCTTCATGAAGAATTCGTCGAGATTGGAAGTCACGATCCCCAGAAATGAAACGCGCTCCAGCAGCGGGGTGCGCAAGTCCTGGGCTTCGTGCAGCACGCGCTTGTTGAACTCCAGCCAACTGGTTTCACGGTTAATGAAGCAAGCGTCGGCGGGCTGGCTCTTATCGAGCGCGGCCTGAAGGACAAGAGGGCCCTTGGGTCCGTGTATATCCAGCGCGTGACTTACATATGAGCCGGCCGAAGCACTCTCCGCATTGCCCTGATGGTTCCAGCCGGATGCCGCCGCGCAAAGTCGGCGCGGGCCTTTGCCCGGCTTGGAGATCCCAGCTTTTGACATTTTGGGGCGCAACAAAGCCTCCCGTTTATTGAATCAAAGGGTTCCTATGGTACCCCGAGCTTTCAATTTGGTCTTGTTAAGTTCGTGCTAAGAGTTTGTTAAGGAGCTAAGTTTTGAAACAGCATGATGTTACGATTCTAATGCAACAGGCTTAGGCCTGCAAGGTCGGCTGCACGCACCTGCATTTGCAGGTGCGAATAGTCTTCGCGCAGTCCAAACGTAGTTTTTAGGAAAACCAATTGTTTGTTTACGATATTACAGGCATGAGAAGCAGTATTCAGCCGAATGAAGTTCAAAGCAGTGGTAATGTGGAAGCCTTCCAGCCTTTAGATGCCATCGTGCTCTCCGACCTGCACCTTGGATCGCCCAACAGCCAGGTGGACCTTTTGGTGCACCTGCTGTCGGAAATCCTGCACGGCGAGATATGCACATCGCGGCTCATCCTGAACGGGGATGTGTTTGATTCCATCGATTTTCGCCGGCTGCGCAAGCTGCACTGGAAGGTGCTCTCGCTTATTCGCAAGCTCTCAGACCGGATGGATGTGGTCTGGCTGGCCGGTAACCATGACGGCTCGGCCAACATCGTTTCGCACCTTCTAGGCGTGCGGGTTTTGGAAGAATGCGTCCTGGTCAGCGGTCAGCGGCGGATCCTGATCTTCCACGGCCATCAGTATGACCGGTTTATCCAGGATCATCCTATTGTCACTTTGCTGGCCGATACGGCCTATAGCCTCTTGCAGAAACTCGATCGGCGACATGCCATTGCCCGCCTGGCCAAGCGCAGCTCCAAGATCTTCCTGCGCTGTGAAGACAAGATTCGCACCGGGGCCCGCGCCAGCGCGGCTCGACATGGCTGCGATGCAGTGATCTGCGGGCACACGCACCGCGCCGTGGAGGATGATTCAAAAGATATTATCTATTACAACAGCGGCTGCTGGACAGAGCGGCCTTGCCATTACCTGGCCATCCAGCGGGGGCGCATCGAACTGCGCCAGCACGATCTGGAACTCTGCGCGATTGTCAAAGACCTGGAGCCTTCCTTCGGGCCGGGGCCTTTGAGTCCCGCAACCTTGCTGCCGCTGGCCCCGGGCGCCTTCGCTGCCTCCGCGCAAGGCCGATTTCTTCCGACCTCGAGTTCTGCCACAACCGGTTATTGATCTCTCAGCCTGGATCGCGGCCCTTAACTGGGAAAAATCCTTCTTTCACGCCAGATCCCGGCAGGGTTGGTCGGCAGCCAGGCTCTCCGCCGTTTGCTCGGCGATTTGAACATCTTTTGGAGGCGCCACAGGTTTGGAAGTGCTATTCTCGAGAGGGGAATTCTCGTCGTAGGGCATCAGGAGCGGCGGGTCATCATCATCTTGCCAGTCAGGGTCGACCGGCCGGCCATCTTCAAAGAGGCACAGACCACGACTTACTAGTTCGGCGTAGTACTGAATTTTTTCCTCTTTGATTTCACTCTCACGACGCACCCGCTCAAAGTCGGCCATGACCTGACTGGGTCTGAAAGCTTTAAGACTGTTTATTCTGTGAGGCGCCATACCCGCATTTATCCGCCTTGCATTTTGAAGAGCGACCATTCAGCCGGTATGCACTTTGCGCTATGTTGGCGCTATGTTTTGGTTTGACATGTCCCGAGCGAATTAACATTTTCTTCATAATCGGTTAATCGTGGCATAACGGGGCCTACCTAGCTTTCCATTCAACTTGACCAGTTGTTTGTGGAGACTCTCACCAATGGATTCGGGGAGACAAGACATGTTTACAGATTGCTGCTGCCTGGCAGAGGGCACGGAGTGCCCGACGCCGGCCGATATTGAAGTTCAACGTCAACATCAGTTGGACGAATTTGTGGCGCTGCGTCAGGCTATCGACGCGGCGGGCTCATCCGAAGCTTTTAGCCTGGAAAGTGCTGTCGTCTGGGTGCCGGTGATTGGTATGGCCGTGCGCGGGCGGCGGACCCGGTCGAACTGAACGGCTCACAGAAATCCGCCTTGCCGGCGAGATTGTGTTCGGAGGAATCAAGTCATGAAGCGAAGTCTGATCGTGTTTTTTATCGTTGTCGGCGCTGCTGCGATGACCGCGCAGGCGGATATGACGTATTCACCGTTCATGTATAACGCATTGGATGCCTCAGGCAATGCAATCGCGAACGGCACATATCTTCTCGTGCTGGATCTGAACGGCAATGGCTGGCAGGGCACCGGGTATACGGCGCAATCGTCGGGGGCTGCGAACTCATCAAACTGGCTGTGGGACCCCTGCGACTACATTATGGACCGTGGGGCCATCGGCGAGTTCAACAACAGCGGCGGCTATGCCGGCGAGTGCTATCCCTTCGACACCATCAAGACATCGCAGATTCCCGCGGGCTACACGGCCAACGTGGATCATTATTATCTGCTGTGGTTTGACACCCCCTACAATGCCAGCGCCACAGGTCCTGGAGCGGGCGTGCATTACGGAGCCGAAGACCTCGGAGTCGTAGGAACCGATCCGGGCGATTACACCACATTCCCCAACGGCGGAAACGCTTCGCTGATCACGATTGCCGGTGCCATGCCGTGGCACAATCCCGCACTGGCCGCGGATGTCAACGGAGATGGGTCAGTCACTTCGGCCGATGCCCTGGCCATTATCGCCAAACTCAACTTGGAAGGCTCTCACGCCTTGCAAACGCCCGGCGACCCTCTGCCGCCAACCGGTCAGTACTGGGATGTCAGCGGGGATGCCACGCCATATATTTCGCCGTTGGATGCCATCATAGTGATTGACCAACTCAACGGAGCCGTCGGTTCACCTTCCATGCACTTGTCCGGTGGCATGGTACCCGAGCCCGCAACCGTGCTGCTGCTGCTGCTTGGTTCTGCCCTGATCAGAGCCCGCCGCGCCAAGTAATTCCAGTTTTCTCCCCTGATTTGAATCCAGGAGGACCTGATGAAACGGTCGATGAATAGATGCGAATTAGAAAATCTCGAAGAGCGGCTGCTGCTGTCCACGCAACTGGTGGGCTATCAGCTCGCGATCACCGATATGTCCGGTACGCCGATTACGGCGGTGCAGGTCGGGCAGGATTTCGAGCTGAGGGCCTACGCTGAAGACCTTCGCTCTAGCCCGCACGGTGTGTTTGCCGGCTACATGGATGTGGCCTATAACAGCTCTTTCGCCCATGCCAAAGATGGTACGTTCACCTACGGCACAGACTATCCCAACGTCCATTCCGGCACGGCTGCATCCGGCCTGCTGGATGAAGCGGGCGCATGTGCCGACACGACGGAGCTTGGCGCGGCGCAAAGATGCTCTTTTACATCACGATGCACGCCGATGCCGCCGGCATCCTGACTTTCGCCAGCGATCCGGCGGATATTCAGCCGGACCATCCCACGCTGGTTTACGACCTTCAGCCTCAGATGCCTATCCCGGCCGATGAGATTTCTTACGGCCAAGTGGTCTTGCACGTGCTGTCGAGCGTGGCGCCCACCGCCGCGCTGGCCCAGCCGGCCAATGGCGCGAACGTAGAAACGCCCACGATCAACGTGGACGAGCGGTATATCGATGTAACCTATGCCGACTTGAGCGGCAGCGGCCTCAACACCACCACAATCACCGACGACGGCGAGGAATTCACACTTACCGGCGCGGCGGCCAGCGGCGTGACGGTCAATGGCAAGGCCACACTCGTCAGCGGCACGACGTACCGCTACACGTTCAGCGGCGATTTTGCAGGAGGCGCGGTCGGCGTGAGTTTCCAGCCCGGCACGTTTGCGGACAACGCGGCTAACGCTAATGTGGCGGCCAGCCAGAACTTTACGGTTATCCCAGTGGATACGCAGGCGCCCATGGCCGCGCTGGCCGACCCGGTGGATGCGGGAAGTATTACGGACGCCGTGATCAATTCCCGCGGGTATATCGATGTAACTTTCGCCGATGCAGGCGGCAGCGGACTTGATCTCTCGACGATTACCGACCCCGGCGCTGAGTTTACATTAGGCGGCCCGGTGCAGCCGGGGTGAGTGGTGTGAATGGAGCGGCTACGCTGGTCAGCGGAACAACATATCGCTACTCGTTTACCGGCGCGTTTACGGCCGGAGAGGTGACGGTGGATTTTGTGGATGGCAGCGTCGCCGACAATCACCCCAATCTGATGGTCGCCTCCAGCCAGGGCTTTACGGTAACGGATGGCACGCCGCCGACGGCGGCTTTGGCGTCTCCGACCAACGGCCAGACGGTCGATTACACCGACCTTAACGGCAACGGCCATATCGATGTGACCTATTCTGATGTCGGCGGCAGCGGACTCGATCTCTCGACGATTACCGATGATGACCCTGAGTTTACGTTAGGCGGCGCGGCGCCAGCGGTGTGGTGGTGGATGGGGCGGCCACGCTGGTCAGCGGAACAACATATCGCTACGCCTTCACCGGTAGCTTTGGCGGCGGGCCCATCAGCGTGAATTTTACGGCAGGCAGCTTTGCCGACAACCAGGGCAACGGCGATGTCGCCGCCACCAAGAACTTTACCGTACACGCCCCGCCTACGGCGGCGTTGAGCAATCCGGCCGATGGTGCAACCGCGGCGGTGACGCAACTGAACAATCGCGGCTATATCGATGTTGCTTTCTCCGCCCTGGGCGCCGCCGGACTGAATGCCAATTCAATTACGGATGCGGATCCCGAGTTCACATTGACTGGCGCGGCCGCGGCGGATGTGGTGGTCAGTTCAGCGCCGACGCTCGTGAGCGGCGGCGTCTATCGCTACAGCTTTACGGGCAGCTTTTCCACCGGCACGGTGGGCATCAGCTTCATTGATGGCTCCTGGGCCGACAGCGCTGGCATGACGAATGTGGGGGTACCCAACGAGTCCTTTGATGTGGAGGTTGGCGGCAGAACAGTTACTTTCGACTCTCTCCACAAGGCCGTGTACACCGATGCCAGTGGCGATGTGGTGACGGTATCGCTTACCGGCGCAGGTAGCGGCGAACTGTGGTTCAGCAGCGATGACAGCAGTGTGCATCAAGATGCCACTTGGATGGCGCTGACCGGCGTCACTACCACCAGCGCGCTGGCCATGTCCATCAGCGGCGACCTGAAACGGACGACGTTGACTAGTATTACTGCCGATGGCTGCCTGCGCCAGATTACAGCGCCGGGGTTGACGGTCAATGGTCCTCTTACCGTGGGCGGTACGCTCGGCGGCCTGACGGTCGATGGACTTTCCGGCTCGACAATTGATATTCGTGGCGATGGTTCAGTGACGCCGGATGCCAAGGCGCAGCTTGCCTTGACCGCCAACGATGTCGTCGACACCGGTCTGGACACGCACGGTGAACCGATCAAGAGCATCACTGCGTGGGAATGGGCGGCATCCGCCGGCCATGCCAACGGCAGCATCGTATCGTCCTGGATCGGCAATCTGACCATCAAAGGCCGCAAGGAACTGACAGGCGGACTGGACGGCAACTTCCAGGCAAATCTTGACCTGGCCCTGTCGAGGGATGATCTGTCGGTGAATCGCCCGGCTCTGGCCCTGGGCAATGCCAAGATCAATGGCACGCTGCGGCCGACGTCGTGGGAGATCGGTGGCGGAATCGGCAATCTTCAGATCGCGGCAGTAACGGCGGGCAGCATCGAAGCCGATTCGATTAAGAATTTCAAAGTCACCGGCCTGAAGAGTGCAATTAACGGCAGTTCAATTGTGGGCGATTGTGATGCTAGCGTGATTCTGGACGGCGCCGCGACGGGCGCTACGCTGGGCACGGCGATGATTGCCGGCACGCTTACACCCACGGATTGGGAGATCGACGGCGACGTCACCACGATTCAGGCCGCTGCCGTAGATAGCGGCACCATTGACGCCGCTTCCATTAACAACCTGAAGACCACTGGCATCAAGGGCAGCCTGGCCGGAAATTTCCAGGCGGATGTGAACCTGAGCGGCGCCGCCACGGGCTACACGTTAGGGACGGCCGCCATCGCCGGCACGTTAACGCCCGGCGCCTGGCAAATTACTGGCGCGGCTAACAAGATTAGTGCAGCCGCTGTGGCGTCCGGCAGTATCGCGGCTAACTCAATCAACAACCTCAAGACCACCGGCATCAAGGGCCTATTGGCCGGAAATTTCCAGGCGGATGTGAACCTGAGCGGCGCAGCCACAGGCTACACGTTGGGGATGGCCTCCATCGCCGGCACGTTAACGCCCGGCGACTGGGAAATTGCCGGCGCGGCTAACACAATAGGCGCAGCCGCAGTCGGGACCGGCAGTATCGCGGCCAACTCCATCAACAGCCTGAAAACGACCGGCATCAAGGGCGTGCTGGCCGGCGATTTCCAGGCGGATGTGCATTTGACTGGGGCCGCCACGGGCTTTGCCCTGGGCAAGGCTGCCATCGCCGGTGATCTGCTGTCCGATACTTGGAGTATTTCGGGAGACATGGGGAATCTACAAGTAACCGGTACCGCCAGTGGCACGGTCATCGCGACAGGCAGCATGGGCGCACTTAGCTTGGCGCGGTGAATCACGCGGACTTTTTGGCCGGAGTGGATGCTACTGCCGCGGGCGATCCCACGGTCACACGCCACGCGGATGATCTGGGCGACCTAGATACGACGGTGGGAATCAAGTCCATCGCCATTAAGGGCATCAAAGGTGCCGCCACGACGACGTCATTCTTCCAGGACAGCAACTTCTCCGCCGGCGCCATCGGCACGGTCTCCTTGATAAATGTCGCATACGATTGCGGCCAGGCGGGCGCGAATGCCGGTGAGGAGTTTGGTTTCTGGGCCTCCAGCATTAAGTCAGTCACTCACAAGAACCTGAGTAATAGTGCTGATAATTGGGCCTGGACAACTACGCAGACCGACAAGTCGAATGTCGACTTCAGGATCACGCAGTTGGTTTAACGCCCGTTTTGGGCGGTAAGCCTTCGGCAGCAGGAAACAGAAGGATTCTGGCCGCTTACTTACAAGGATGGACCGGTTGGGCTGCTTTACCCAATCGGTGAATGGTAATCATCGGCTCCAGGTGTCATTGCTGGTCTACCTGCACGGGCTGTGCCCAGGCGAGTGGATGGGCCGGCCGCCAGCCAGTGACGATCTTAAAGTGAGGTTGATTCTTGAACAGCTTTCAGGCTCTGAGGTGTGCGCCTGCGCTCACACTGCACTATGAATTGGAGGATACAACAAGATGCAGATCCTCAAGTTTTCTTAAAACACTCTTAGCTGAAAAAAGACCAGTTGCTAATCGTGTCCTTACACTAGTGTGCTAGCATCTCACCCGCAATCGGGAGCCCAATTAACTGTGAGGGTTGATTCGCCGCTCGTGTTGTTCCTTGTTGAAAGCGATCACGGCTGTATCGGCAATATCGACCTGAGCTCATGAGCCCTAGGAAAGGAGGCTGGATGATTTAACCAAATCTGAGCGCAAGGTGAAAACTATTTACATGTTCGCGGACTAATTACTGTCCGTGAGAGGCAGGTCCTGCTCGGGTAATGCTCAAGTCTTAAGAGATACGGCGGGGCCCAAAATCCAAAAAAGGAAGGAAATCCAAATGAGAAACAAGGTAGCAGCCATAGCGACTATGGCGCTGTTGGCCTTGGTGGCTCAATCGGCCTTCGCCCAGAACGTGGTCGGCTACAACCGCACCGTCATTCCCGCCGGGAGTGACGTGCGCATGACCGTCCCGTTCACGCAGCCGATTGAAGGTACGTTCACCGTGTCCAGCTTTGAGGCTGGCGGCGTAACGGTGAGCAGCACATTGACGGCGGGGCAGTACGCTAACGCCTACTACGTCCGCTTCATCAGCGGCAGGGCGGCGGGTTTGTGGACCACCATCACCAACAACGGAGTGGGCGATTTCACGCTGGCGGATGCCGGCGTGCTGGCCCTGGTCGATCAGAGCAGCCAGTTCCGCGTGTACAAGCACCACACGCTGGGGAGCCTGTTCCCCAAGGGCATGTACGGTGTTTCATACACGAACGGCACGACCGTGCTGATCTATGCCAATAACATCGCGGCCATGCAGCAGAACAAGTCGGCCGCCAAGACCGCTAGCTACACCACCAGCGGCGGCGGTCGCTGGACAGGCTCCGGCATCAGCAGCACCACGATTTTGCCTCCTGAGACGCTGTTTATTGTCCGCAACAACAGCAGCTCGGCCCTCACGATGTACACCATGGGCTACGTGCCGGATTACACCGTCCAGATGCTGATCGCCCCCGCAGGCGACCTGGTCATCGGCTCGGGTTATCCCACGCCGGTGGTGCTGAACAATTCGGGCCTGGGCGGCAGCACTGGCCGCACGGTGCTCTTCTATGATGCCAATGCAACCGGCACCAACAAGAGCGCTTCCAAGACCGCCAGCTATACCACCAGCGGCGGCGGCCGCTGGACCGGCTCGGGCATCACGGGCAATGAACTGATTTATCCGTCTCAAGCGGTCACGCTGCGGCTGCCCGCTGGAGAGACGGCGACTCAGATTACGATCAGCCGTCCTTACTAGGAACTTTGAACTAACTCATAAACAAGGCGAAAACCATGAAAACCATTTTGAGCGTAGCGTTTGTGATTGCACTTGTGGCCGCTGGAGCGCAGGCCACCATGAGCTATTCCGTTTTCGATTACAATGCCCTGAATGCAAGCGGCGACCCGATTGCCAATGGCACGTATGTCCTGGTCGCAGACCTCGACAACAACGGCTATAAAGGCGTCACCTACACGGCGCAGGATGGCGGCTCGGTAAACAACAGCCAGAGCTGGCTGTGGGACAGCAACGATATCGTCCTGGATCGCGGCCCCATCGGCATCGCGGTTGACGGCTATGCCGGCGACTGCTATCCGTTCAACAACACGATTACCGCAGCGGGCACCCCTGGGTACACCGCTGGGGTGGATCACCTCTACCTGCTTTGCTTCGATATGCCCTATAACGCTGCCACCGCGGGTCCAGGCGCTGGCGTACATTATAGCGCAGAAGATCTGGGCACTGTTGGCGCCGATCCCGGCGACTATACCTACTATCCCAACGGCGGCCCGGCCAATCTGACGACGGTTCCCGAGCCGGCTTCCACCGCGCTGGTGCTGATTGGTCTGGCGGGCCTGGTGGCTCGCCGCCGCGCGAGGGCGTAAGCTCGCGTCGGCTCACGATATGTTTCCCAACTTTCAATGAAATAACTTTTAGGAAGAATACACAATGAGAACTTCGAAAATTGCGATTTTGAGCATTGTCCTCGCCCTGACGGCAGTTGCCGCCAGCGCGGCCAATGTGGCAATCAGTGGCGATATTACAACCTCACAACACTGGACGGCCAACAATGTGTACAACCTTGTCGGCCAAGTATACGTCAAGGCCGGCGCCACGCTGACCATTGATGCAGGCACGTGGATCAAGAGCATCCCGGCTGACCAGGGCGCTCTGGCCATCTGCCGCGGCGCCAAGATTTATGCCAATGGCACCGCCGCCGCCCCCGTCGTCTTCACTTCCACGAATGACCCCCTGGACCACTGGACCGCCGGCACCGGCGAGTGGGGCAACCTCACGATCATGGGCAATGCCCTGGTTTCCGAGTACTCCCAGGCTGCGCAGGCAATTAACGGCCATGCAAACTCCCCTTACGCCGATGGCAATACTTGGATGATCATGGAAGGCTTGGACGCGAACGATCCCAATGACTTGCGCTATGTCTTCGGCGGCAATAACGACAACGATGACAGCGGCGCCCTTCACTTCGTGTCCTCGCGGCGCACGGCAAGGTGATCGGCTTCGGCAATGAGCTGAACGGCCTGTCCCTGGGCGGCATCGGCCGCCAGACGGATATCGACCACATCGACATCATGAATTCGATCGATGACGGCATCGAGATCTGGGGCGGCTGCGCTAACCTGAAGTACCTCAACATCTGGTACGCGGGCGACGACAGCTTCGACCTGGATTGCGGCTACCGCGGCAAGGCCCAGTTCGGCCTGACCGTTCAGGGCTACTGCCTGTCGAATTCCCAGGGCGGCGGCATCTGCGATAAGTGCTTTGAGATGGATGGCGCCGAAGGTTGCGATGCCCAACCGTGCAGCGCCGTCTGCATCTACAACTGGACCGCTATCGGCCAGCCGCATGACAACACGCACCAGGCCACTTCCTGGCGTGATAACATGCACGCCCAGTTCCGCAATTGCATCTGGATCGATGTCGGTGGGCAGCTCGTGAGCAAGGAAACCACAGGCGAGACGGCTTCCAACTCCTATGTCACCGGCACCCAGGGTTTCGGCGTGAACGGCACCTTGGGCTGGCCTGCTTGCTGGTTCACCCCCGCCAGCTATCAAGAGCCGGTCTACCAGGTTCCCGGCTATACGCCCGGCGGGATCAGCGATCCCACCGTGCTGTACCAGTCCCAGCAGAGCGATGGCTATCTGTGCGAAATCCGCAACAGCATTTTCTACCACTTCGTCATGACTGGCGCTTTCACTGAAGCGAACAATTGTGGCGTGTTTGATCCGGCGATGAACAACACGATTGGGTCCAGCCTGCCGATCCAGAGCCTCATCCGTGACGCCAATGTGGTCGTGGGCTCGGGCGCCAATGCCGAGAACATCGAGCAGATGCTCCACCTGGACCCCCGCGCGATCAATGACCCGCTGCTGACCACCCCGGCCCCCGCCCCGGCGGATGGCTTCTTCACCCCCGCGCCCTTCAAGGGCGGCTTCAGCAAGGACAATTGCTGGATTAAGGGTTGGACGGCTGCCGACCAATATGGTCTGGTCTCCGCCCCGGCCAACGCGGCTGATCCCACGGCCACGTTGAAGATGACTGCCTCCACGTCCTTCCCGACCGTAGCCGGCGTGATCTACACCGTCGAGTCCTCCAGTGACATGGTGAACTGGACGGCGATCACCACGATCGTGGGCGACGGCACGGTCAAGACGGTCACGGATCTGAATGACTTCGACAACGCAAAGTTCTATCGCGCTATCCGTCAGTAATTTTCCGGTAGCAAGAGATTTGTGATGTGATTTGTTCATCCTGGTGGCGGGGCTTCGTGCCCCGCCGCCAGGGATTATTTCTCAGCCTGGGAAACACCATGCAACACATGCGTAAAACACTCCTTCTGTTGGCTTGCTTGATCTATGGCCTTGCTGGATGTACCCGTCCTGTGGACAATCCTCCCTCCCCAAAAGGTTCTCCGGATGTCGGAAAGACCGCCGCGGCCTCCCAGCCGGATTTCCGCGAGCAATTGCTCGACCTGTCTTTTGGCGTGGCTTCGGCGATTCCCGTGGACCCGCATGTCAAGGATCGCTGCAAGATCCAGGAAGAGGTGGTGGACACCTGCCTGGAGCTGGATCAGTTGGGGCGGGCCTGCGCATTTACGGAGAAGATTATCAATTACCGGCGCGGCTCAGCCTATGCCGATCTGGCGCTGTATTTTGCCAGGCATAAGGATGCCGATGCGGCGGCGCAGTATGTCGCCCGCGCTAAGGTCATCGCCGATGCCCAGGAAGACTGGCGCAAGGATCCAATGCTCATCAAGATTGCCCAGGTGAAGGTCTGCCTTGGGCAGCTCACTTCCGTCGACGCTGAGGCCGGCGTGGAGAACTTCGAAAAAGGAAAGCTGATCGGCGACCTGCCTGTGCAGACGGATGAGCAATTCCAAGAGACTATGAAAACTCTCGACGGGTATCTGATGTCGGGCAAGTTTGATCTTATACGCAACGGTCTGGAGTCGGGGGCCCGGCTTTACAGTCGTCTCTATCCGAACCAGGAATGGCGCTCCCAGATTGAAGAGAAGGTGAAGAGTTCCTGGAGCAAGATGCCCTCCTTCATTCAGATCGATCTTTTGGCCGAACTGGCGCAAGGCGCGGCGGCCCACGGCGACAAGGCCAAAGCAATTGACCTGATGAATGAAGCTCGGGACCTGTCAAACAAGTCCGGCGGCCGGCCGGTCGACAAGATTTCCCAAGGCGCCAAGCTGGTTCGCCTATGGACCAAGGTTGGCGAAAAAGAACGAGCCCAGGCCGAGGCCCAGGCGGCGCTGGCCGATTGGGACAAAAACTTGGGGCTGACCCTGGATATTGAGCGTGCGCGGGCGCTGCTGCCCATGGCGGAAGCCTACCAGAACCTGGGGGATATACAGGCGGCCCGGAAGGTATACGCGCAGGCTCTGGATTGTGCCGTGATAAACCCCAACTCAAGGCCTCGGGCGGAGGATCTGTGCGGTATTTGCCTGTCTATGGCGCGATGCGGTGTAGAGCCCGAAACAGGGATGTGGACTCGAATTCGCGACATATGCGGCAGGCTTGGCGATCCATGGTGAAGTGTTGGTGCGCGCTGTTGACTTTTCTGGCCATCCTGCTGGTATCTCAGGTTGCCGCCGGCGACGAGGGCGCAGGATCGATACGCGGCATGGTATCCGACAAGGATTTCGAGACGCCGCTGGCCGGCGCGACCGTGCGCATCGTTGAGCTCGATGAGAAGGTGACCCCCGGCGAGGGCGGTAACTATGTTTTCGCAACTGTGCCGGCGGGCACGTACACGATGGTGTTCACCAAGGATGGCTATGCGCAGCAGGTCAGGAACGACGTGAACGTTGTCGCGGGGCAAATGACCGAGCTAAACGCGGCGTTGGCAGGCGAGGTCGTGGAAATGGATGAATTCCTCTGCCAGGACACAAGCCTGGGCGCGGGTTCTGAAGAGAACCTGCTAGCCCTGCGCGCCGACAGCGCCGCCCTGATCAACGGCATCAGTGCCGATCAGATCAGCAAGGCCGCGGCGGGGGATGCCGCGCAGGCCTTAAAGCTGGTGACCGGCGCCTCGGTGCAGGATGACAAGTACGCGGTGATCCGCGGCCTGCCCGACAGGTATGTGGTTTCGCAAATGAACGGCGTGCGCCTGCCCACGGCGGATGTGGACAAGCGCGCCGTGCAGCTCGACCAGTTTCCCGCGGCGGTAATCCAGCAGATGGCCGTCGCCAAGACATTCACCCCTGACCAGCAGGGGGATGCCTCCGGTGGCGCCGTCAATGTGATTCTGAAAGGCATTCCTGACGAGAACATGGTGAAAGTGGATGTAAACGGCGGCGTCAACACGCAGAGTTCCTTCGACGATAAATTTCCTAAAGGCGCTGGCTTGAACTGCCTTGGATTGGAGCATCACCCGGATACGGGCAAGTTTACCGGCCCTGTAGGGGTCAGCGATGGCAGCTCAAATCTCAACGAAAACTGGTGCGTGACGGCCGGCGGGAAGAGGGATATCGGGGATGGCTGGAGAGTCGGAGGACTGGGCAGCATTTTCTACAAGCATGATTACAGCTCCATCGAGAACGGCGTCAATGATACGAGGTGGTCTGCGCAGCCCGGGGCGTCCTTGACACCTTTTATTCAGCAGGGGTCGACCGATGGTGTGACTCCCTTTAAGACAGCCTTATATGACATCAATCAAGGAACTGAACAGGTCAAGTGGGGAGGTTTAGGCGTAGTCGGCCTGGAGAACGAGAAAAATTCCATTCGCTTGACGGACCTGTACACTCATTCCGCACAATCAACCGCCATCCTCGCGGAAGACACGCGGGGCAAGAAGTACTTCTTCCCGGATTACAACGTAAACGATCCCGCCAGTCCGGGCAATGCCAATGCGGCCATGGCCCCGTACCTGCGGACCGAGACGCTGACGGACACGGAGCGCACGACGCAAACGCTCCAGCTTTCAGGAAAGCACACGCTGGAAACAGATGAATGGGGCTTTGGAGACTTCCTGAAATTCAAAGAGCCCACCATCGACTGGACCGGGGCGATCAGTTCGGCCAGCCTGGATCAGCCCGACACGCGCAAGTTTGGCTCCTCCTGGTCCCCCATGCACCAGCCGGACCCTACAGATGTGTATCCCGAGGGATATGATTATTATAAGCCCGGCGAAAGTTTTACCTTGGGCAACTTGCAGCGTATTTGGAAAACGATCGATGAAGACAGCGACCAGGGCTTTATCAATCTGACCTATCCTTTCGAGCAATGGAGCGGGGATGAGGGATACCTGAAAGCCGGCTTGTTTGCCGATGACACCACGCGCGAATACACCCAGCAATCCTACGCAAACTTCAACGATACTACCCCGCTTACTCAAGCCCAGCGCGGCTGGGATGACTACTGGAGTCATTATTTCCTGGATGAGCATCATCCGATGACCGCCTATGACGGCGATGTGGACTACCACGGGCGCCAGAAGATTTCGGCATGGTACTGGATGGCGGATGTGCCGACGTGCCATTATCTGGATGTCGTCGGCGGCCTTCGCTTCGAGGATACGGATCTGAGCATTGTTAACCACCCCGAGCCCGGTGCGGAATGGTATCCCCCTGGGCATGATGTGCCCACAAAGATTGGACCAGGCGACGCCGATGTGTCCTACAGGCAGCACGATGTGCTTCCCTCCATTGGTTTGATTATCAAACCGACCGACAAGATCAAAATCTATACCGTGTATAGCCAGACAGTCGCCCGGCAAACATTTAAGGAACTTTCGCCCATCGGGCAGGAGGAATACCTGGGCGGCCCCGAATTCAGGGGCAATCCTGACCTGCGGATGGCCTCGGTTGACAACTACGATATCCGCCTGGATTACACGCCTGCCGAGGGAACTTTGTACTCCGCGGGCTGGTTTTACAAGGATGTGACGGACCCGATCGAGTATGTGCAAAGAATCGGCGTCAGCGGAACCTATACAAGCCCGGATAACTATCCCAAAGGCAGCCTCGACGGCTTCGAACTGGAGGCCCGCCAGAAAATGGGCAGGTTCTTCAAATCGTTGGATGGCCTGACCCTGGGCGGCAACGCCACGATCATCAGTTCACAGGTGGATATTCCCGCGGACGAGCAGACGGCGCTTCGTATCTTAGGTGACCACGCCACCACTCGGCACATGATCGGCGCGCCGGATTATCTGCTGAACCTTTTCTCCACTTACGATATCGAGCGGTACGGGACGCAGTTGGGCCTGTTCTACACGCTCAAGGGCGATACCCTGGTGGCAGGCGCCGGGGCGGCCACTGCCGGGCTTCTCCCGGACGTTTACGAGGAATCTTACGGCACATTGAATTTCACCGTCGGCCAGCGGCTTTCACAGCATTGGAAGCTCAATTTCCAGGCCAAGAACCTGCTCGACCCGGCCATCGAGACCGCCTACCGCTACCACGGCGCGGATACTACCCAGACATCCTTTCATAAAGGCGTCGAGTTTTGGCTCGGTTTGTCGGCCACATGGAAATGAAACATGCAAATATGACCGGGCGCAGGAATTTCCCGGAGGAAAGTCAGGTGAATGGAATGTTGACAGGTTTTTCGCATAAAGATCCCCCAGACGCTGAACGCCACCGATGGCCGAAGCGGCCAGGCTTGCTGCTGGCCGCCGCGCTGACGGTTGTCGCGCTATGCGCGCTGCTGCTGGTGAGGCCCGCGCGGGCGGATGCGCCGCAATCCCAGCCGGCGACGCGGCCGGCGGCCTCCCTGGAACAGACGCGCTTGATGCTCGACAAATGGATCGAGACGCAGCAGATCATCGCCAAGGAGCGCAAGGACTGGCAGCAGGGCAAAGAGATTCTCCAAGGCCGCATTGAATTGATCAGCAAGGAAATCTCGACGCTGGAGGAGAAGATCCAGCAGGCCCAGGCTTCCGTCGCCGAGGCGCAGAAGAAGCGGGATGAACTGGTGGCGCAAAACAAGGAGTTGAAGGAAGTCGCCTTCAGGCTCACCGCCGCGGTTACAGGCATGGAACATAATGTCGTAGGCCTGTATAAAATGCTGCCTGAACCCATCCAGACAAAACTGGAGCCGCTGCGCGGCCGCATACCGGAAGATCCCGAAAAGACTCGCGCGGCGGTCGCCGAACGTTACCAGAACGTTCTGGGCATCCTGAACGAAGTCAACAAGGCCAACAACGAGATTACCGTTAATTACGAGGTACACACGCTGGCCAGCGGCAAGCCCGCCGAGGTGCAGGCGATCTATGTCGGCCTGACGCAGGCCTATTACGTCAGCGCGGCGGGGGAGGCAGGCATCAGCCATCCCACGGCCGAAGGTTGGAAATGGGAACCTCGCAACTCGATCGCGCGGGAATTGCAAACGGTGCTGGAAATCCTTCAGGGCAAGCAATCCGCGGCCTTTGTGCCGCTTCCGGTGAAACTGAAATGAAAACAATTATCAGCCTTATCGTGGTATTTGGCGTCGCACTATCCGCATGGGCGCAGCAGCCTGCCTCCGCTCCGGACATAGTGGGTAAATTATCCAGCTCGGCCGAGCAGGATCTGGCCAAAACCGTCCAGGAGCTGGATGCCTTGCGCGACCAGATCGCCAAGGAAAAGATTCCGCTGGCCGAGGAATTATCCAGGCTGGAGGAAAAACTCGCCCAGCTCCGCAAAGACCATGCCGATGTTACGCGGCTGCTGGATGCGGGCAATCTGGAAACGGCCAATCTCAAAACCGAGATGAAGGCGCGGCAGGATGAACTGGCTTATATCGCCAACCTGCTGGATGAATTCGCCCGCACGTATGAATCCAAGGTAAACGTGTGCGAATTGCAGTACGTGGGTAAGAGCATCGAGGAGGCCAAACAGGCCTCCAGCAACACCAGCCTGTCCACGGGCGAGAAATTTGAACGGCAACTTCAGTTTGTCAGCAAATCCATCACTCGGTTATTTGACGCCATCGGCGGCTTGCGTTTTGCGGGTGAAGCGGTGGACCTGCAAAGCACGGTTTTGCAGGGGCAATTTGCCATGGTGGGGCCGGTAGCTTTATTCCGCTCCAGCGATGGCAAACAGGCCGGCCTGGTCGTGCCCCAGTCGGGCTCGACCAAGCCTCTGATACGGCCGCTGGAAGGCAAGCTTCAGGCGGGCCTGGCCACGCTGATGGCCACGGGTGAAGGTTTCCTGCCTCTGGATCCTTCGCGCGGGGCCGCGCTCAAGGCCTTGATGAAGAAAACGAGTTTAATCCACATCTTCGTCAAGGGCGGTCCGATCATGTGGCCGCTGCTCATTGCCTCAATCCTCTCTCTGGCCACGGTGCTGGACAGGGTTTGCTTCCTGCTGCTGGAGCGGGTCCGGCGTAATCGTAAAGCGCTGAACGAGTTCTTCAAGCTTGTTCAGGAAAACCGGCTCGCGGAGGCATTGATTCTGGCGGACAAGTCCAAGTTTTACGTCTTGCGCTCTCTGGCATACGCCCTTCGCCACAAGGAGGAGCTCCTCGCTAATGCCCTTTCCTACGCTCGTGACAGGGAGCTCGAGCGCTACCGGCGCGGTATCCCGGTGCTCGATACCATCATCACGCTGGCCCCGCTGCTGGGCCTGATGGGCACCGTCACGGGCATGATGGGTTCGTTCTCGCTCATCGGCGGCGAACTTTCCGCTCCCGGAGCGATCACCGGCGGCATCGCCGAGGCCTTGATCGCCACCGCCTTTGGCCTGGGCATCGCCATCGTCTCGGTCATTCCATTTAATGCGCTGAATGCCCGCGTGGAAGATGCTCGGCACGAACTGGAGGCGGCCGGCACGCAACTGGAACTGCTCGTCCCGCCTTCGATGCGCAAAGGCATGGCGACCGTAACCCGCCAGGCCACCGAGGGCAAACCCTCCGGCTATGTCTCAGGAAAACAGGTCGCTGAACTGGTGAAGGAGTAGGCCATGCACGGATCAGGCGGCGGTTCCGGCAAGCGGGCGAGAATCGAGATCATTCCGCTGATCGACATCATTTTCTTTCTGCTGGCGACATTCATCATGGTCTCCCTGTCCATGACGAAGAACCAGGGCGTGCAGGTGGCCCTGCCGGCCGCAGGCAGCGCCACCTCCCTGGGCGATCAGCAGGAGATGGAAAAGGCGGTCACTCTGAGCGTTACGGACAAGGGCGACATTTTCTATAACAAGGAAAAGATCACGCTCGCACAACTCCCGATGAGGCTCCAGACGTTCAAGATCAACTCCAAGGACCCCAAGGTCATCATCAACAGCGACGGCGCGGCGGACTTCAAGCATGTCGTGGGCGTTCTGGACGAAGTGCGCAAGACCGGCATCAGCAAAGTGGGCATCAACACGGAGAAGAAGTGATGAAAACGGCTATCTTCCTCGCGGCGGTGCTGCACACCGGCTTCATCCTCTTTGGCGGGCTGTTGGTTCCTAACGGGGAGAAAGACCACACCGCGATGCATGTTGTGGAACTGGTCAGTGATGCTCCTGTGGAAGAGAAAAAGGAAAAGCAGAAGGAACCCGAGCCCGCGGAAAAGGTTGAAAATGCGGATCAGGAGGCGCCGCCCTCGGATGCTGAGAGCGTCGTACGAAGTCTCCAGGCCAGCGAGAACAAGGCCCCCGCGCTGGAACTGGCCAGCTTAAGTTCAATCGAGGCTGCCCTAAGCGGCAGCGGCGGGGGAGAGTTTGGCGAGGCATTGGCCTTTGTTAGCGGAGGACGCATCGATGGCAAAGGCCGGGGATCTCCTCCGGGAGAATCGTCAGACAACGTCTTCAGCATGGCTGAGATCGACCAGAAGCCGCGGCCCATGTTCCAGACCTCGCCCATTTACCCTTCCGAAATGCGCGGCAAGAAAATCGAAGGCGTCGTGACCGTCATGTTCATCGTGGACGTAAATGGGAAAGTTATAAAACAGCGAGTGGAAAAATCCACGCATGTCGCTTTTGAAAAGCCGGCGCTGGAGGCGGTGAAGCAGTGGAAATTCGAACCAGCTATCAAGAGCGGCCAGCGCGTGGCCTGCAAGATGCGCGTCCCCATACATTTCCAGGCGAGCTAAGCATGAATGAGAAAAACCATATGCAGGTCCGTTACCGCGGCAATTTCACAGGATGTCGAGTGTGGCAACTGGTCCTCGCGGTGCTGGTGTTGACTGTTGGCGCACCCGGTTTACGTGCTGATGTTGCCAAAGAACTCCAGGGCCTCTGGCACGATCCAACCTTCCAGAAACAATTCGTCGGCGGCTACGGCATAAACGCGGAGATCGAGCCGCGCGTCACCCCCGAGGAAGTGCAGGTGCTTGAGAAGGTTCGGCCCTTAATGGCGGACAACATGCCCAAGGCGAAGGCCATCCTCGAGAAGCAGGTCAAGGGCGAATGCTCGGCGATCATGGATATCACCTTGGGAAATATCTATTTCCAGGAGGACAAGACCGACCAGGCGCTGGAATGTTACACCAAGGCGGTGGCGAAGTTTCCGAGTTTCCGCGCGCGTGGCGCAAGTTCGGCCTGGTTTACGTCCGGATGGGCAAATGTGATGAAGCGATCAATGCCTTCACCCGCATGATCGAACTGGGCGGCGGTGACGCCTATTCCTACGGCCTCTTGGGCTTTGCGTATGCGACCAAAGAGGACTATCAGGCGGCGGAGGTGGCTTATCGAAATGCGCTGCTGCTTCAGCCGAAGAATACGGAATGGCGGCTAGGCCTGACACGCTGCGTGTTCAAGCAGGAAAAGTTCGAAGATGCGGCCACGCTGCTGTCGGTGCTGATCGATCGTTTTCCGGAAAAACCCGAATTCTGGCTGCTCCAGGCCCATTCATATCTGGGCATGAAGAAGCCCTTAAAAGCCGCGGCGAACCTGGAAGCGGTGGATCTCATGGGCAAGGCCTCCGCTGACACGCTGTACTCCCTTGGGGACATATATGTGAGTGAAGACTTGCCGGATGCGGCGGTCAGGGCGTATTGCCGTGCGCTGGATGTGGAAGCCTCACAGCCGGCAACGCGGCCGCTGCGCGCGGCGGAGGTGCTGGCATCACATGCCGCCTTGCTCCAGGCGCGGCAGGTGACGCAGCATTTAAAGCAAACGCTGGAAAACCAGATGTCGGATGCTGATCGGCGCCGTCTACTAAAGCTGGAAGCACGCTTAAGCATGGCCGAGGGCACCAGCACGGACCAAACCGCGGGCGTTCTGGAGGAGATGGTCAAGCTTGATCCCCTGGATGGTGAGGCGTTGCTTCTCCTGGGCCAGCATTATGCTCACCAGGGCCAGTCCGACCGCGCCATTTTCTGGTACGAGCGCGCGGCCAGTATCGACTCCTTTGAGGCTACCGGCAAACTGCGCAAAGCGCAGGTGTATGTGCAGATGCGACGCTATAACGATGCACTTCCCTTGCTCCGTCGCGTGCAGGAACTGAAGCCGCGCGAAGATGTGGCCCGCTATCTCGAGCAGGTCGAGCGCGCAGCACGGGCGCGCCAATAACCAGGGCCCTTAACTGAACCTTAACAATCGGGGCTATTCAGAACTCATAGAATTTGATGAGTCCTGGAGGCCTCAAAATGAAATGCTCATTCGTTCTTTTGCAGTACGGCATGCTTTGCGTGGTCGCTGGCTGCGTTCCCTCCGCATCGATCGATTGGCGGAATCTTACTGGACGGCCGTTGCCTGCCGGCAAGATCGCCATGTTGCCTCCGGTTGTGGCGGCGGGCTCTGAAGATCAAACGCTGGCGTCCATCTTTACCGAGCAGCTGACGTTGGAAATCCAATGCGGCGGCATACCGGCGTTTAATGATGATTTCGCAGCCAGAGTTACCGCCGCGCTGCCGCCTGCGGTCGAGCCTTGTCCACAGCCGCACAGGTGCATCATCAATTGGCTGGCCCTCTCACCTCAGCAGCGCGCCCAGATTGCCGACGGCGCCGACTACACGATTATCTGCCAGCCGGTTGTCCAGCGGTATGGCTATTACATTGCCTACATACCGCCGCAGCAGGTCACAACATACTATGAGGGCTGCACGTTGGATGTTGCGGACCCAAATACCTCCATGGAACCCGCACAATTTATCCCCGCGCCGTGTCCCAATGAGGGCGCGGCCATGCCTGGGGCGGATGAACCTGTTGTAATCGCCCACCCCCCCGGCTGGTCGTATCGCAGCGTTATGAACGGATGGCCGCCCTTGCGAGGTCATGAGCATCGCGAGGTCTTTGGGGCATTTGGCTGGTGGGCTGATGACTACGACTTTCCCTATACGTACTACGGCCCCGTTGCCCAGATCATCATCGACTATCACCTGTATGATGCGCGCACTGGCGAATTGATCTATTACATCCGCGCTTCCAATTGGAGCAGCAACAATCGACCCACTGAATTGGAAGACAGTTTTGTCGAACCCGTCACCAAGGCGATGAAGCAGGCCATGGGACTGCCGGAAAAGTAGGGTGTGCAACCAAGGTCCTGCGTAGCCTTGGCGAAGCAGGATCGTTGCACACCAATTAACTCTTAGCGAATCTGAGAAACCGGGTGGTGGCCGGGCGCCGTGGCCGCAACTCCTCTCCCTTTTACGGGAGAGGCTTGCCCTGCGAAGCTTTGGACCCTGCGTAGCTTTAGCGGAGCGGGGAGCGAAGATGTTCTCTTGCTTCGCAAGGTTATTTTTCGAGAAGTTTTCAACAGATGTCTCCTTGGGGCAGTCGCATGATCCATGAGCCGTGCTTGACTTGATTGCGGGTGTGCAAGGCTTCATCGTAGCACGTGCCCGTCTGCCACATCTTCCACAGGATCTTCGTCCAGCGTTGAGCCAGGCAGCGCAGGGCTGCCGCGTGCGACTGGCCCTGCTCTCGCTTATGCAGATAGTACGCTTGAGCCCAGACACATTTTTCGCGGCTCTTATCGGCCTGAAGGTGCAGGGTGTAGCGCAGCATTTTATTACAGGCACGTCGGAAGGATACCCAGCGATTCTTGCCGGATTGCTTGGTCACCGGCGCTGATCCGCCATAGCACTGCAGGCTTTGGGCCGTGCTGAAGCGGGCCGGATCGCTGCCCAGCTCCCCCAACAGCCGCGGCGCAATTTTGGGGCCGGCCCCCGGCAGAGACCCGAAAATGTCGTGGTCGGGATGTTCGGCAAACAGCGATTCGATGGCCTGGCGGTACTGCACCAACTGGGCCTCCAGGTGGCGAAGCTGACCGGCCAACGTGATGGCTAGGCGACTCTTGGCCCGAGTGACCGCGGGGGTGCCGCAGAATTGATCCGCGCGCGCAAAGATCTCCAGTCGTTTTGCAAACGTCTCAGGGCGATACCAGCGGTGCGTGTGCAGGAACTTCTCCCAGCGGCGCTTGCCGGCGCGCACCAGATCCTGGGGCGTGGGAAAGGCCTGAATAAAAGCCCACGGACCCGCGCTCAGCCAGTCATCAAACGCCTCCAGGGCGGCCGGATAATATTCGCGCAGGGCCGCGCGGAGCTGGTTGACCAGCGCCGTCCGCTGGGCGATAAGCTGCACCTCATCACGACACAGCAGCCGCAGTTCCTGCGTGGTCGGATCATCCGCCTTGAGGGGTCGCCAGCCGTGGCCATCCGTGCGCAGGGCATCGGCGAAGCTTAAGGCGTCCAAATGATCATCCTTGCACCCGGCATTATTCTTCCGCTCTCGGTACCGCTGGGCCGCTTTTGGGTTGAGGGGGTAGACCACCAGTCCCAACGCTAGCAATCGCTCCACGGCGGGTCCGTTGTTGGTCTCGACCGCCAGGGCGAGGCGATTAAATTCCGGTCCCACGTGTTTACTTAACTGCTGGCTCAAGTGTTGCCATCCTGCAGCATCATCGTCAAAGGTCAGTTCCAGCAGAGTCGCGCCTCGAGGATCGAGCATCACAATGTCGTGGTGGTCGCTGGCCCAGTCAAAGCCGGCGAAGGCGATGAATCGTTCTTGGAATGGCGCCTCCTGTGTGTTGTCGGGTTCCATAGGATCTCCTTGACAGACCCTCCGCCGACCTGTGACCGATCGACCTGATACGGAGCCCTCGTGGGGCAGTGTTCTCTTAGATCTCTGCACAGGTGCCGCGGCCGGGACCGGTGATCTTCGCTGGATTCTCTGGGAATCGCAGGGCGAGGACCGTGAAACGGCCGTGGCGTTGGGACTGCAAGTGGACATATTACTCACAGGCTTCAAATCTGTCGCCGCCGAGTTATCCACAAGCCTGCTGCGCCGGCTCCGCTTGGGCCGCTCCGCAAGCTTATGGATAACGTCGGAAGTGGTATCAGCAGGGCCTGCCCTGCGTAGCCTTCGGCGAAGCAGGGTGAGGGTGTGCAGCCACGTCTTAGGTCCCGTAGGGACCGCCAGAGTGCAGCCCAGCACTTTCAGAGGATTTTGAAAAATTGATGTAACCTATTGCGCAATAAGAAGTTCGCCTCCACAATGTCTCCCACTCATTACAGAAGGAGACTGGCCATGGAAGGCGAACTCTGGAAGCGAGTGTACGAACTGCTTGTGATTTCGGGCAAGAAGTATTCCCAAGCGAAGGTGCAGTATTCAACACGGCGCATTGTGGCGGTTTATCTCTGGGCCGTGCTGCATGATCGGCCGACCTGCTGGGCGTGTGATGAACGCAATTGGCCTGAGCCGAGCCTGGGCGATCTGCCCAGTCCTTCGTGCATGTCGCGGCGCTTGCGAACGGCACCGGTGCAAGCGTTGCTCGTGGACCTGGAAGAACACTATCGTCAGCACTTCGGTCAGAGCCTTTGGCGCTGCATCGACGCCATGCCCTTGGTGATCGGCAGTGCCTCGCATGACCGCCAGGCCGGCTTCGGCCGCGCGGCCACAGGGAAGGCCAAAGGCTATAAGTTTTATGCCATTTGCACTCCCGGCGGCGTCGCTGTCGCCTGGCGCGTGGGGCCCATGCACTGCAACGAACAACGCATGGCGCAGCGGCTGCTCCGCGACGTTAACGGAGAGGGTTATTTGCTCGGCGATGGGGAGTATGACAACAACAAACTCTTTGACCATGCTGGGGCCAAAGGAATTCAGCTGGTGGTTCCCAAAAGGAAAGGCGCTCGTTTGGGACATCGCCGACAAAGCCCGTATCGTCTGCGGTCGATTGACCTGTGCAGCCGGCCTTTTGGATACGGCTTACTTAAACAGCGCGCCAGCATTGACCGATTCTTTGGCGCCTGGAATAGCAGCGGTTGCGGGATTAAGCATCTGCCGCCCTGGGTACGGACACACTTTCGTGTTCGTCTTTGGGTGCAGGCAAAACTGATCTTTCATTATGTCCGCAGCGAAAGACAAACACTTATAGCCTAGATGCAATAACCTTTTTCAGTGCCGGGTCTCAATCGACCCGCCAGTTGAGTCCCGTAGGGACGGCAGAGAAGTAATATGTCCCTACATCTCCACTCCTCTGCTTGGGACGCCGGGCGTTGGGTGCCATGGCTGCGTTCTTTTGGCTTTCGACCCCCTTTTTGCGTGATTTTGGTCCTCTCGTCAAATTTTTCATTTTTCAGTCGTGTTCAACGGGCAAATCCGAAAAACACGAAAAACCTGAAATTGCAAGCTTCTGCGCCGCATGGGCTTACAACGCACGAACTTCATCAAACTTCATCAAACTTAATTTCTTTTCATTTCTTTTCATCAAACTTCATCAACTTGGCCTCGCGCTATTTCCAACTTGCTAGATTCGCCCGCGTCGACGAAGTCACAGTCGACTGGAGAAAAAGGAGATGTTTGTATGAGTGATCGCTACGACCTGCGTAAGAGAGAAAATCCCTTCGCCGCCTGGGCGCGGCCGACGCCGCCGGTGATTCCCAACCCGAATTCCGTTTATCTGTGCGATGTGAACGCGCGGCGGGTCCATTGGCTGTGGCCCGGACGCATCCCCCTGGGCAAACTCACGCTGCTGGTGGGCGATCCGGGGTTGGGCAAATCGTTCATCACGCTGGATATGGCCGCGCGAGTTTCGCGCGGGGCGGCCTGGCCGGATGAAACTGGTGTGTCGGGCGCCGTGGCTGGGTTTTTGTCCAGCCACGATTCTTCCCCTGATGATGAGACGTGGCTGCAAAAAAATGCAGCCACGGCACCCAGCGAAGTCGATGGGGGCGAAGTCGAAGGGAGCGAATTTGAAGGGCCCTGCGCTGTGCAGCGCGCGGGTGAGTCTGTGGATGAAAATGTGGTCGAGCTGCTCCGCCTGCTGAACGAAGCCCAAGGGCCGGCGCAGAAACCTGGAGACACGGTGCAGGATACGGAGAACTCCACATCTGACAGTCTCCACATCTCCAGGCCTTGCTCGGGTGAGGTTTCTTCAGGGCCGGGCCTGCCCTGCGAAGCTTCAGCGAAGCCGGGTGAGGGTGTGGCACAGCCGCGCTCGACTGTACACAAGCCTGGCGGCGTCATCCTGCTTTCCGCCGAGGATGGCATCGCCGACACGATCCGCCCGCGCCTGGAGGCAGCCGGCGCCGACCTGGAGAAAATCCAGGCCATCACCTGCATGAACACATTCAACCCCGAGGATTGCTCTCACGGCTACGAACCGTTCAGCCTGGCCAGGCACATCAAGTCGCTGGGCAAGGCCACCTACGAAATGGGCGATGCGCGGCTGATCATCATCGATCCCATCAGCGCGTACCTGGGCGGCGACGATTTCAGCGGCAATGCCCGCCTGCGCAAGCTGCTGGGGCCGCTATCGCAATTGGCGGCCGAACTGAACGTGGCCATTGTGGCCGTCACCCACCTGCGCAAGGGCGGAGGGCCGGCGATGTACCGGGCGCTGGGGAGCGTGGCTTTTGTCGCCGCCGCGCGCAGTGCCTATGGCGTAATGAAAGATAAGGATGACCCCACCGGCGCCCGGCGGCTCTTCTTGCCTCTCAAGAACAACCTGTGCAACGCCCAGGGCCTGGCCTACCGGCTGGATGATTCCCGCGCCGGCGCCCCCGTCGTGGCGTGGGAGAGCCAAGCCGTCACAATCGATGCGGATGAGGCGATGAGTCGCCGCAACGGCCAGCAGCTACAGGATGCGTCGCTGGTGAAAGAGGCGAGCGAGTGGCTTACGGAAATGCTTGCCGATGGCCCAATGGCGGTCAGAATCCTGACAGGCCTCGGGCGGCGGGATGGGTTTAGCAAGAGGTCTCTGGAGCGGGCCAAGCAACTTCTAAATGTCTCAGCGGCAAGAATTCCTGGTCAGCTTCGGGGCGGATGGTGTTGGAGACTGCCAGCAGTTGATTCCAAACAAGGAGTTTAAAACCGTTGGCGGACTTGGCGGACTTGACAATATTTGTATAAATCCTATATCAAGAAATACTTACAGACGTAGTCAAGGCCGCCAAGTCCGCCAAATACAAATGAGAAGCAGTACCAAGTGTTGCCAAAAGTGAACGTTTGAGGGACCGCAGCCAAGTTTATTGAATAGGTGTGCAGCTTGGCTGCACACGAACTGTCTGGTAATAAAAGTGTGTGTGGAAAAGTTGCACACAGTTCCTGTTACGGGTGCAGCCGGAGGTAATCCCGATACGTCTTCCCCTGTCGGTAGAACTCAATCAATTGCTCAAGCCCCTTCGCCCGCTCTATCTGTCCCTGTGCCTTGGCCGCAGCCAACGCCACCTGCGCGGCGGTGAGGGCCTGATCAAACCTGCCGGCCTCGGCATACGCGGCGGAGAGGGCCATATCTAGCGAAGCCTTGTCCTTGGTCGGCAGTTCCCGCGCCCGCTCGGCCCACTTCACCGCCTCCGGCCCGTTGCGGACGGCGTTGTCATCGCAGGTAGCCAGCAGCCAGGCCAAGTTCTGAATGGCTGCCGCGTAGGTCGGACGAAGCGCGATGGCAGCGCGGTACTGCTCCACCGCCTGGGCGGCCTGGTTCATCTGGGCGAACGCCAGCGCCATCTGGAAATGCGCCTCAGGATAGTTGGGCCGATTGCGGCTGGCGTGCTGAAGGTACTCGATTGCATCGGCGGGCCGCCCCTGCTTAATGAGCGCCCAGCCGCGCCCGTACAGCCATTCCGCGTTCTCCGGATCTCCGGATAGAGCGGTGGCATATTCTTCCTGCGCCCGCTGATACTCCTGCCGGCGCACCAGCGCGGCGGCCAGATTCGCATGCGCCTCCCAGCAATCCTTCTTCAGCTCGATGGCCTTCTCAAAGTGCTGGAAAGCCTCCGGCTCCCGCCGCGCCTGGTCCTGCGCTGTTCCTTCCTTGCCTAACAGCACCCCAATGTAATTATGAGCCACCCAGGCATCGGGGTTATGCCGCAGCACATCCCGCCACAGCCGCCCATTGTCCGCGAATTTCCACGAGCGCATTCCCGTTTGCACAGATAGCAGCACGATTACCGCGGCCGCGGCCGCCATCACCGTGCGCGGCCATCGCCGATAGAGCAGGCCCGCCGCCGCGCCGATTGCCGCCATGGCTACAGGCAAGGCCACATACGCCAGGTGGTCCGAGACGTATGAGAAGCGCATGAACGACATATCCAGAAAGCCCAGGACCGGCATAAGGGACAGAATAAAGCACGCTGTCGCCGCCGCGGCCGCGCGCGCCACGCGCGGCGGCGCAGGACCACGAGCGCGCCTATCCAAGCCAGCAATGCCGGAATTGCCAGGGCGGTCCAATCTAACTTGGCCGCGTTCCACTTGGGGTAGATCAAGTTCAGATGGACGGGCAGCACCGCCTTGTAGGCATAAAACCACAATGCCTTGGCCGCTGTAAGCAGGTGTTGGGCGATGCCGTGCGGCGCTCCAATATCCGTGTTGCTGCTGACGCGGCTGGCCTGATGGAACCAGATCATAATCGCGCTGCCCGCCGCCGCCAGCAGCCCCAGCCCCAGCAGCGAGATGACTTGGCGCGGCTTCCACAGCGGCCTCCGCTTCCACCACAGGATGGTCACCAGCACCGCCGGCAGCACGACAACCGAAGCTTTGCTCAGCAGCGCCAGGGCAAAGGCCGCCGCGGCCAGGGCATAATAGCGCCACTGCCCTCTTGCATCGAAGCGCAGGTACGCCAGGATGGCCAGGGCATAAAAAATCAGGGACAGCGTATTCTTCAGTTCCGCCACCCACCCCACAGAGGCCACGGTCACCGGGTGTACGGCGAACAACATCGCCGCAAGCCAGGCCCCCGGCGCCTCCAGTACCACCAGCACCCGCCATAAGAGAATTGCCGCCAGCGCCTGACAGGCCACGTTGAAGGCGCGGTAAGGCAGCGCGGGATAGGGGAGCTTTGGATCGTCGGAGGCTCTATCCCCCCAGAGCTGCCGCTCCAGATAGAACGTTGTTGACGTCACCGGCAGGTAATCCACCGTCTTGGTCGTCCACCAGTATCCCCAGGGTGCCGCGCCGGCGTTCAAGATGGGGTTGTCGCGGATCCAGTATTCATCATCCCACAGGAATTGGCCGGGGATGCCGGGGGCGTGAGCCGCCGCGGTCACCAGTATGATGGCCAATGCGGCAAGCCAGGTTGGCCACCGCCGCGCAGCGCGGCTGGCTGGGCATGTAGCGGCTGTGCCAGGGGCCGCCGGTCCTTTGCCATGTTGGTCCGCGAACTGGACATCGGTGGCGATTGTAGCGAGCGGCGGCGATGAAAATCCAGCAGGCAGACGGTCTGGATAATGCAGGTGCGGAAATTCCGCACCTGTCCATCGGTCAGGCCAGCGGGGCAAGATACTCCCGCGCGTCGATGCTGACAATCTTGCCGCTCTTGCGCGATTCATCGGCCTTGATGGCCACCAGTGTCGCGGCCAGGCCGTGCAGGACGCCGGAGTCCGTCTTGCCGCCGGCTTCGATGGCATCCAGGAAACGGTCGATCATCCTGGTATCGCTGCCCCCGTGGCCGCCGGTGCGCGGGGTGAAGCGATATTCAGTGCTGTCGCCCGTGCGGGAATTCACCACGCGGACCAGCGAGCCGGTAAACTCCGCGTAGCCCAGTTCGCCCCAGATTTTGTTCTGGCGAATGCCGTCCCGCTGGAAAAGCTGCATGTTGAAGTTGCCGCGGATGCCGTTGTCCCATTCCAGGATGACAGTCTGGTTATCCACGACGTCCTTGTCGGTGTTGTACACGCACAGGTCGTTGCCGTACAGCTCCGGCTCCATCGTCTTGTGGATGGGCTTTGGGCCATCGGTTGGGAACATGAAGCCGGCCTGGTCATGATAGGGACAGGTGGGTTCCTCCGGGCACAAGTGGCAATGCGTGGCAGGGGCCTTGCGGCGGGAGAAGACGTTGTTGTCCCCGAAGCTGGCCACGCGTTTGACCTTGTGCTCGTGGCCGATAACCCACTGCAAGACGTCCAGGTCGTGGCAGCACTTGTGGTTGAGAAAGCCGCCGTTGTTGGCGGCGCGGCGGTGCCAGCGGCGCATAAACGAGGCCGAATGAGCCAGGCCCAGTTGCTCCATGCCTTCAATGTGCAGGATCTGGCCCAGCACGCCCGATTCCACAATCTCCTTGAGCTTCACGTGCGGCACGCTGGCCCGCTTGTTAAAGCCGATGAACGTGGTGCACTTGCTCTGCTGCGCGGCGGCGACGATGTCGTAGCAGTTGGCCAACGAATTGGCCAGCGGCTTTTCCAGGTACACATGTTTGGATGCCGCCAGCGAGGCCAGAACCATATCTTTGTGGACGAAATCGGGGACGGTGAGGATAACCGCATCCATGTCCGCCTGGGCGAGGAACGTTTGCGGGTCTGTCCAGAGCGGGATATCCTTGCCGATCTTCAGATACGCGCAGAACTTTTGAAGACGGTCGGCATCGATATCGCAAATGCCGGCCAACTCTGCCCGTGGCATGCCGCCATAAAGCTGCGGGGCAAACCCTGCCCCTCTGGCCCCCGCTCCGATAATGCCGATGCGATGCTTGGCGGACATAATCACTCCGAAGAAACGAGGAATAATACGTGAATTCCAGTGACCCCGTGGATTATACCTTCGCCTCTGTAATGATCAATGACACACAAGCGCGACCATGGCGGGAATAGGAAGCTCTCTCGGAGTAAAGCCACTTGATTTTGCAGGCCTTTGCGGTACTCATTACAACTGCCGTGTATCGCGTGGGCAAAAATACCCGGGCAGCTTCCCCTTTTTCGGGTTTGCGGAAGGCACAAAATGGCTAAGAAACCGCTTCGCACTCGTGCGCCGTATCTGGATCCCTCCTTGCCTGTGGATGATCGCGTGGCTGATCTGCTAAGCCGCATGACCCTGGAGGAGAAGTGGCGGCAGATGGGCTGCCACGAGATCGGCCACATGGTTCACCGCGGCAAGTTCAGCCGCGCAAAGGCCGCCAAGGTGCTCAAGGGTCAGCCAGTGTATGGCGCACTGCTGTTCCCGGCGGCGCTGCCCATCAAGCAGGGCGTCGAGGCCGTGAGCCAGGCGAAGGCCTACCTGAAGAAGCGCTCGCGGCTGTACGTTCCGCCCATGATCTTCCACGAGACGTTGCACGGCCTGCACCTGCGCAACACGACGATTTTCCCGATGATCATCGGCATGGCCTCCACGTGGAACCCCAGCCTGGTGCACACCATGGCCACGATCGCCGCCCGCGAGGCCCGCGCGGCGGGCATCGCCCAGGGCCTGGCACCCAACCTGGACCTGGCCCGCGAGCCGCGCTTCGGCCGCGTGGAAGAGATGTACGGCGAGGACCCGTACCTGGTCAGCCGCATGGGTGAGGCGTATGTGCGCGGGCTTCAGGGCCACGGGCCGATGGTGGATGACCAGCACATTGTCGCCACGATCAAGCATTTCGTGCCGCACGGCTCGCCCGAGGCGGGCATGAATATCTCGCCCATCGCGGGGGGCCCTCGGCAGCTGCGCGAACTTTTTTTGCCTCCGTTTCATGCGGCCGTGAAGGCTGGCGCTTTATCAGTCATGCCGGCCTACGGCGAATACGACGGCATTCCCGCCCACGCCAACGCGGAGCTCTTAACGAAGATCCTGCGGCAGGAGTGGGGCTTCAACGGCTACGTCTTCTCCGACTTCGCCGGGATCTACATGATCCATCGCACGCACTTTGCCGCCGACAGCTTTACCGAGGCCGGCCGCCAGGCCCTCCAGGCCGGTGTGGACCTGGAAGCGAACTACATGGAAGGTTTCACCGATGAACTGCGCGAGAAGGTGCGCGCAGGGCGAGGTGGATATCCGCCTGGTGGACCAGGCGGTGTCGCGCATCCTGCGGGTCAAATTCCTGGCCGGACTTTTTGAGGAAAAGCCGGTGCGCGGCGCAGGACGCCGAGAAGTTCATCGGCAACGCGCGGCACACCGCGCTGACACTGGAGGCGGCGCGGGAAGCGATCGTGCTCTTAAAGAACGAGAAGCACCTGCTGCCGCTGGCTCCCAAGTACAAGAAGATCGCCATTATCGGGCCCAATGCGGCCGAAGGCCAACTGGGCGGGTACTGCATCGACAAGCCGACCAAGAAGATCGGCCCGCTGGCGGGCCTGAGGCGGATAGCGCCCAAAGGCACCAAGATCCTCCACGCGGAAGGCTGCCCGATCTACACCCCGGACCGCAGCAAGATTGCTGAGGCCGTGCGCGTGGCCAAGGAGGCCGATGTGGTCATCGCCGCCGTGGGCGAGATTTCTTCTACCACCCGGGACGGCGAGGCCTTCGGCGGACAGGGCTACGTGGTGGGCGAAACGTTTGATCGCACGAAGCTGGGGCTGCCCGGCGTGCAGGAAGAATTGGTCAAGGCCTTGCTGGAAACCGGCAAGCCGGTGATCGTGCTGCTCGTTAACGGGCGGCCGCTGGCCATCGAGGAAATCGCGGCCAAGGCGCCCGCCATCATCGAGGCGTGGTTTGCGGGCGAAAAAGGCGGATTGGCCATCGCCGAGATCATCTTCGGTGAGGTCAATCCCTCGGGCAAGCTGCCGGTTACGTTCCCGCGCAGCGTGGGGCATATCCCGGTCTTCTACAACCACAAAAAATCGGCCCGCGGCATTTACCACCAGCCGGGCAGCGTGGAAAAATCCGGCCGCGATTATGTGGATGCGCCGCCCACCCCGCTGTTTGAGTTCGGCTATGGGCTGTCCTACACGAAGTTCCGCTATTCCAACCTGCGCATCACGCCGGGCAGATTCGCGCGGCGGGCAACGTGGAGGTCTCGGTGGATGTGGCCAACGTGGGTAAGCGCAGGGCAAGGAAGTGGTGCAGCTGTATGTGCGGGATGAGTATTCCACCACGACGACCCCGGCTAAGGCGCTTAAAGGTTTTGACAAGATTGACCTGAAGAGTGGCCAAAAGCGGACGGTGAAATTCACGCTTTCACCCGAGGAACTGGCCATCGTGGATCGCGATCTCAAATGGACCGTGGAGCCGGGCTGGTTTGAGGTTTCCACCGGCGGTTTAAAGAAGCGGTTTGAAGTGGTGGCGAGGTAATTGGTCGGGAATAGCCGCGTCAGTGGCGGCACATTCCAGGCCGGGGCGGCAGCCCCGGCAAAAGGGACATATGCGGTGGGAGCCCCGTCAGGGGCGGCACATTTTCGGGGAGACAGGAATGGCACATACGCTCACAAAGCTCCTGTTCCATTGCGTATTCAGCACGAAGGAGCGGAGGCCCTTTATTGATGGATCAATTTCTGATCGCCTGAACGCATATATGACCGGCGTTGCGGCGAATCACGATATACACATTCTGCGCACGGCGGAATGCAGGATCATCGGCACATTCTGATACAGGTCAGGCCGCACCTGGATATCAGCGCTGCAATCCGAACGATAAAGGCCAACTCTTCACGATGGGTGAGACAGGAATTCGCTCAGGCGAAGTCTTTCACCTGGCAAACGGGTTATGCGGCGTTTTCCGTGAGCCAATCGCTGGTCCCCAAGGTGGTGGAATACATCGACCGACAAGCGGTTCACCATGCCAAGCGGACGTTTCAGGAGGAGCTGTTAGGGCTGCTGGATGCTCATGGCATCGACTATGACAAGGCGCATGTATTCGATTAATTGTGCCGCCCCTGACGGGGCTCCAATTTGAAATGCGTCTTTTGCCGGGGCTTCCGCCCCGGCCTGGAATCTTACCGCCCCTGGCGGGGCTAAAGACGTGGCTGCAAAAAAACGCAGCCACGGCACCCGCTCTAACGCTTAATTGCTTCAACTAGCCCAGGTATGCGCTCCGAGCCGACGGGCACGAGCATATCGGCGCCTTTGAGGTCATCGCGGAAGTCGCTGTCGCAGCGGCCGCCAAGATGCTGGGCAAAGAAGATATCGGCAATCGCGTGAAAGGCATTGCTGTTGGCCTGGCCGCCAATTTCGTGGCCCGCGTGGGGGAAGAGCACGTAGGTGACGGATGTACCCTGCTTGTCCAGGTTGGCGGCCAGGGCATCGGCATCCTTCTGCCGGCAGCGCTGATCCTTGCCGCCCTGCATCATCAGCACCGGCTGGTGAATGTTCTCCAGGTGATAGGAGGGCGAATATTTTTTCAGCAGCGCCAGGCCTGCTTCGGTGCGCGGATCGCCCACCTGCCGGGCGAATTGTTCAAAGCCAGCTTTCTCGGAGGGGCCGAAGGAATCCAGCAGGCTCACGAGGTCCGAGGGGCCGTACATGTCCACGCCGCAGGCGAATTTATCGGGGGCGAACGCCAGGCCGGCCAGCGTGATGTAGCCCCCGAAACTGGCGCCCATGAGGGCCACGCGGTTGGGATCAGCGATCTTGCGGTCGATGGCCCATTGGCGGGCGTCGAGAATGTCGTTCAAAACATCGCCGCCCCATTGTTTGTCCCCGGCGTGCAGAAACTTTTTGCCAAAGCCGGTCGAGCTGCGGAAATTGACGACGAGGCCCGCGTAGCCGCGATTGGCGAGCCACTGAAGCCAGTTGTTGTACTCCCAGACCTCGCGGTCCCAGGGCCCGGGATGGGCGATGATCACGAGCGGCACGGGGCGATCGGCGCCGGCAGGCACTGAATAGTAAACCGGAAATCTTAGCCCGTCGCGGGCGGTGACCGTGGCGCTGTGTACCTTCACCAGGGGCAGGCCATCCAGGTCATCGCGCTGCTTGAAGAGCAGCCGCGCTTTTTGACTGGGGTGGTCATACAGGTAAAAAAGTGCCGGACCATCGCTCACCGAGAGGCGCACGAGCCAGAGGCGGTCATCCAGCGTGCGGGAAATGATGTCGATATCGCCATCGGCCAGCTTGCCGAGAATGTCAAAATCGGCCTGGATGTTGGGATCGATGACTTTCCAACGTTTGCGCTCGAAATTGAACGCCGCCGCCTGCACGTGGCCATCGATGGGCGACAACAGCACATCGCAGACATCGGACTGGTCATCAGCCGCCAATATGCGTTTGTCATCGCTGGCTAGATCGATTTCAACCACGGCGGTCGTGTCGCGGCCGTGGCTGCCGATGATGTAGATGTGCTTGCCATCGGCCGCAAAACCAATCACCCGCGTCGTGCGGGCATCCTCGGGGGAGATGGTGTCGTACAGCCGCCAGTCGTCGCCATCTGGAAAGTAGCACTCCACGCTGCCATCGGATTTTTTGATCGTGGCGGCGCGAATGCTAAAATCCTCGTCGAGCGCTAAGGTGGAAAAGCGTTTGCATTCCAGGAAAAACTGGCTTTTCTTGCCCAAAAGCTCCTGACGCCACAATACGCGCGAATTTGCTTCCGGGCGCACTTCGTACACAGCATCGTGGGGGTACTTTGAACTCATCGCCAGCAGCTTGGCAGCCTTGACGGTGATGTCCCAATAACGGCCGGTACGCACATCCAGGGCGCGGGTAAAATGCCCGCCGCCCAAATCCAGGAGGATAACGCCGCTTTCATAGCTCCAGCGATATTCTTGGATGGGCTGGTTACTGTCGGGGCCGGAAAAATACTCCTTGGCCGCAGAAAGGTCGTCGAGCGGGGCGATGAAGAGGCCGCGCGAGGGGCCAGAGGCGGGGGCATTGTCAGGGTAGGCCAGCCAGGAGAGGTATTTGCCGTCCGGACTGAGCTGCACATTTTCGCGGCCGCGGTTTTCACCCAGGATCTCCGAGCGCAGAAGCAACCGGGGCGGGATGGTATTACCACCGGGTGAGGGAGAAGTCGGATTGGTAGACGCGGCGCAGGAGGTGGTCAGAAACGCTACCAGCAGGAAGGTTATCTTGGATGTACAGCCGCGCATGGGTGTCTCCGTTGTCGGAGGAGTGTAGCAAATGCGGCGGATAGACGGAACAGAACAGCGCACGAGTTTCATTGAGAATAGCCACCGCTTTTCAGTGGCACAGGAATCACCAAGAGCACCAAGGACACCAAGAACACCAGGAAGACATATATATTTGTTTTTTCTGGTGCTCTTTGTGCTCTTGGTGAGCTTGGTGTTAAGCTTTTTCTTCTGCTGGACCAGCCGATTGCTGTCGGAAGCTCAACGTCTGGCTTGGCCCTCAGGCTTTGCTTGCCTGCAAGGGCCGACAAATGTACTATTGCTAACCTTGAAATTTGTGCCCCTTAGGATCCGAAAGAGCGAGAATATGGCCCAAAAAAGCGGCAAAAAGTCCGGCAACCAGATACGCCAGGAGTTCATCGACTTCTTTACCCAGCGCGGGCACACCTTCGTGCCCTCCAGCTCGCTGATTCCGCAGGATGACCCGACGCTGCTGTTTACCAACGCGGGCATGAACCAGTTCAAGGATGTCTTCCTGGGGACCGGCACGCGGCCATACAAGCGGGCCGCCAACAGCCAGAAGTGCATCCGCGCCGGCGGCAAGCACAACGACCTGGAAGAGGTGGGGCACGACGACTACCACCACACCTTCTTCGAGATGCTGGGCAACTGGAGCTTCGGCGATTACTTCAAGGCCGAGGCCATCGCCTGGGCCTGGGAGCTTCTGACCAAGGAGTGGGGCGTACCTAAAGAGCGGCTGCACGCCACGGTCTTCGGCGGCGATCAATCCGAGGGCTTGGCCGCCGATGAAGAGGCCGCCGAGCTCTGGCGGACGAAAACCGACATCGATCCCAGCGCATATTCATCGCGGCACCAAGAAGGATAACTTCTGGGAAATGGGCGAGACCGGCCCCTGCGGCCCGTGCACGGAAATCCATATCGACCTCACGCCGGACAACTCCGCCGGCCGCCTGGTCAACGCCGGCGATGCCCGCGTGATCGAGATCTGGAACCTGGTGTTCATCCAGTTCAACCGCGGCGGCGATGGCAAACTCTCGCCCTTGCCGGCCAGGCACGTGGATACGGGCATGGGCTTTGAGCGCATCTGCCGCGTGCTCCAGGGCGTGCCCTCCAACTACGCCACGGACATTTTCGCTGGCCTTTTTGCCTCCATCCAGCGGGTAACGGGTGCTTCCGCTTATGCGGGCCGCCTGGATGACATGAAGGATGTGGCCTATCGCGTCGTGGGCGACCACGCCAGGGCGCTGACCTTCGCGCTGACCGATGGCGGACGGCCCAGCAACGATGGGCGCGGATATGTGCTGCGGAGAATCCTCCGCCGCGCGGCCAGATACGGCATGCAATATCTCAACACCGGCGGCAAGGAATTCATCTACCAACTCGTAGAGCCGATCGTGCGCGAGATGGGCGACGCCTTCCCCGAGCTGCAGGGAATCCGGCGGGCGTGGCCGAGATCATCCGCGATGAGGAAACCTCCTTCAATCGCACGCTGGACCGAGGGTTGGCGCTCTTTGAGGCGGAGGCGGCGCACGTTGAGAATTCCGGCAGCAAGGAAATCTCCGGCCAGACGGCCTTCGAGCTGTACGCGACGTACGGCTTCCCGGTGGACCTGACGCAACTGATGGCCCGCGAGCGCGGGCTCAATGTGGACATGAACGCCTACGCCAGCGCCATGGAAGAGCATCGCCAGACTTCCTCTGCCGGCGCGGCTTTTACAGCCGTGCAGGTGGTGGGTTTGCCCGCGACGGATGATGCGCCCAAGTACGGCGCGCTGACCACCACGGCCGATGTGCTGGGCTGGGCGGAGGGCGAGAAGTATGTTTGCTCCGGCTCGCTTACGCAGGGCCGCGAGGCCTCGCTGGTGCTGGATCGCACGAACTTTTACGCCCAGGCCGGCGGGCAGGTGGGCGACATCGGCCGCATCGAGACCGAGACGGGCGTTTTCACCGTGCAGGACACCTATAAGCAGGGCGAAGCGGTGCTGCACGCGGGCAAGGTAGCCAAGGGCGAGATCCAGCCCGGCCAGCAGGCCAAACTGTTCGTCGACCACTCGCGCAACGAAACCATGCGCAACCACTCCGCCACGCACCTTTTGAACTGGGCGCTGCGGGAAACGCTGGGGCCACACATTCAGCAGGCGGGCAGTGAAGTTTCGCCCGAGCACCTGCGCTTCGACTTCTCCCACCCCAAGGCATTGACCACCGAGGAACTGGAGAAGGTGGAGCGGCTGGTCAATGAGCGCGCGTTGGCGGATGAGGTTGTGGCGGCGACGATCATGCCGCTGGCCCAGGCGAAGAAAATCCCCGGCGTGCGAGCCATGTTCGGCGAGAAATACCCCGACCCGGTGCGCGTGATCTCCGTGGGCACGGCCGACCCGCTGCACGAGGCCACGCAGGCCACACCGGTGGAATTCTGCGGCGGCACGCACCTCACGCACAGCAGCCAGGTTGGCTTCTTCAAGATCACCGCGGAAGAGGCGGTGGCCAAGGGCGTGCGGCGCATCACCGCCGTGACCGGCCGCGCGGCCGTGACTGAAATCCAGATGATGGACCGGTCACTCTCCGCCGCGGTCAAGACCATGGCCGCCTCGCCGGAACAATTGGCGGAGCGCATCGCCGGGTTGCAAAAAGAGGTCAAAACCCTGCGCAAGAAACTGGAATCCGGCGCGGCGGCGAGCAGTGGCGGCAGTATCGATGCACTGGTCGGCGGCGCTGAAACAATCGGCGAGGTAAAACTGATCGTGGGCGAACTGGCCGCGGCGTCCATCAACCAGCTGCGCACCTCGGTCGACCAGATCCGCCAGAAGGCGGGCGAGAAGGTCGCGATCATGATCGGCTGGATCGAAGAGGACAAAGTCACACTCATCGCCTCGGTTTCCGATGCGGTGATCGCCGCCAAGGGTTTGAAGGCCGGCGACTGGGTGAAGCAGATTGCCCCTCTGGTCGGCGGCGGCGGCGGCGGCAAACCGCAGATGGCGCAGGCCGGCGGCAAAGAACCGGCCAAGCTGCCCGAGGCGCTGAAGGCGGCGGCCGAATGGGCGAAGGAAAAGCTTGGGCGATAAGGATAAGAAGAAGATGAACAGGGTCAGATGAATGGAAAGCAAGGCAGGTCAAAAACAAGAGTTCTTTGTGGGTTCCCACGCGGTTTGCGTGATTGATTTACTTGCCCAGAAATCTAAACTTGCCGAATGGCGCCAAATTCCATCAGAACCCCAGCCCACGCCAGAATTCATAAGGAGCATAAGACAAACGGCTGGAACGATCCTGAAATTCCAGGAAATGTTTGAGGACTTTTTTCAAAAAGTCGCCGCAACATATTTTCCAGCCCTATTAGATTCCCTCCCGCGAGAGGGCCGGGAGATATATCGGCGTTGTAAAGAATGCCGCCTGAATACTCAGCAATTCTCCGACACATTTGTTTTTTATTCCCTGATACCGAACGCGTATGGCGATGTATCCATGGTTCCGCTGTACAGGATATTGACTGCGTGTTGCATGGCCATGACCTGCTCCCTCGCGGCATCCATTCCAATCCGGGGATCAGTTTGCGTTGGTATGGGAGTTGAGCTTGCCGAACACAATTTTTATGGCCCTGCATTGGCAGAGGCGCATCACTTGGAGGACGAAATAGCGCAATACCCTCGCATTGTGGTGTCACCTGATGCGGTGAGGTTTTTACAGGGCAACTTGGGCTTTAGTGAGCATCCGTCGATCGAATCCCTCATGAAAAGCCTCGCTGGCACGTGTCGTTCTATTTTGTGCCACGACGAAGACCACAATATTATCGTCGATTTTCTTGGAAGAGGCATATTTGACATCTTAGGCCCCGAACCAACGCACGTCGATGCCGTGGAAAAGGCTTATAGGTTCGTTCTTTCGGAAAGCGACCGATTCAAGCAAATCGGCGACGAAAAGCTCGCTCCGCGGTACGAATCTCTTCGTCGATACATGGAGACCCGTCTGTCGATATGGGGTCTTGGGCATCTCGGTGACTGTGTATCTTGAGTGCATGTTCATGTAATGTGGTTTGTTGCGTTCTAGCGAGGATCCGGCAATGGCTGATAAAGTTGGATTTGGGCTGATTGGTTGCGGCGAAATCACCGTCGATACGGCCCAGCAGATGGCCCTGACCAGCAATTCGCGCATCGTACACTGCATGGATGTGAACAAGGAGCTGGCGGGGGATCTGGCAAAAAAGTACGGCGCGCCGAAGTTCACCGGCAACGTGGATGAACTGCTGGCCGATAAGGCGGTGGAGGCGGTGATTATCTCCACGCCGCACTTCCTGCACGAACCGTTGACGCTCAAGGCCGTCCAGGCGGGTAAGCACGTGCTCACCGAAAAGCCCATCGCCTGCACGCTGGAGCAGGCCGACCGCATGATCGGTGCGGCGGATAAGGCCAAGGTGAAGCTGGGCGTGCTATATCCCGTCCGGTTGTGCTGGCAATGGCTGAAGGCCGCCGAGCTTTACAGAGCCGGGGCCATAGGCAAGCTGATCGCCGTGAAGTTTCACGCGGTTTCACAGAAGCCCGAGTCCTACTGGCACGGCGGCTACAGCCAGCGTTCCAAGGGCGACTGGCGCGTGTCGATGGAAAAGAGCGGCGGCGGCTGCCTCATCATGAACACCAGCCACAGCATTGACGCCGCGATTTCGGTCCTGGACCCCAAGCCTACGCGCATCTACGCCGAGTATGGCACGTTCGCCACGCCGGTGGAGGTGGAGGATTTCATCTCCTTCGTCATGCGCGCGGCGGACGGCTCGCTGTGGTCGGCCGATTCGGCTAGCGCGGCGGTGGGCGGGGACAGCCTGAACGATCGTATCTATGGCGAAAAAGGCCAGATTTACCCCGTCTGGAACGGCGTAAGAATCTTCCTGGCCGAGCCCTTCGGCGGTATCGAGGCGGATAAATGGGTAGTGATCGGGAAGCCCGAAAATGCGCCGGATGGCCGGCAGCTCATGATCGAAGGTTTTGCCAACGCCATCCGCACGGGCGGCGAGCCGCCGGTGAGCGGGCGCGAAGGCCGCCGCGCGTTGGAAGTCGTCCGCGGGGCGTACTTGTCGATGAGGCGGGGAAAGCCGGTGGAATTCCCGGTGAAAGAGTGATTGCCAAATTCACAAAACCTCAAAACATTGAGGTTTTTGGTGAAGGTGCGCAAGTTGTTTTTTGAAAATCGTCAAAAACGGGGCTTTTTGGGTGAAGGTGCGCAAAAGGGACGGGGTTTGCACACCTTGCGCATCTTCAAAAATCCCTAAAAAACTGGGGGTTTTTGGTGAAGGTGCGGAAGATGCGCAAGGTGCGCAAGAGTACATAAGTGCGCGGCAAGCTGGGTAAGCTGGGCAATCTGCGCAAATTGGCTTGGGTTTGCGCGGCCAAGGCGGCTTGTTCCAGATTGCCAACTTTTTCTCCAGATTGCCAAGCGTTGGCATTCTGGAAAGCCCATCATTTTATTGGCTTTTTTCAATAAGGGTGCCAAGATTTCCAGAGTGCCAACTACACAGACTCGGCAAGCTTAAGAATTCGGATTCTTCGGAGTTTCATAAGTTAAACGGCTATCAATTACGCCGTTTGAAGCAATTCTTTGATTCGCTGCGGTGTCAGTTCATCTAGATGGGCCACGACCAAATCCGCTTCCGCCAATTCTTCTCTGGTGGAAGTTCCCGTCAGCGCGATGACGATCATGCCGCCGTTGATGGCGGCCTCGACGCCCGCGCGGGCATCCTCTATGACGGCACAATTCTCCGGCGGCAGGCGTAGGCGCTGGGCGGCCAGGAGGAAGACCTGCGGATGGGGCTTGCCGCGCTGCACATCGCTGCCGTTGACCGCGGCGGAGATAAACTTTCTGATTTCCAGGCCATCCAGCGAAACTTCCACGTTCGCCGGCGGAGCGGACGAGCCGACGGCCAGTTTAAAGCCGTCATCATAGAGAGACTTGACCAGCTGCGCGCACCCCGGCATGGTCGGAAAAATCTCGCGCACGATCTGGCGGTACAGCTCCTCCTTGTGCTCATCTGAGGCTTTGACTTGCTGCGGGGAAAGCTTCACCGGCCAGTGGCTCGTGAGGATGTCGCGGCTGGTGCGGCCGAACGTGGCGGCGAATTGCTCCTGCGAATATTCAAGACCCTGCTCGGCCGCGAGGATCCGCCAGGACTCGTAATGCGCCCGGTATGAATCCACCAGGACGCCGTCGATATCGAAGATCACGCCGAGATCGGTAACGTTTTTTCCCATCTGGTTAATGATACTGGGGGATGGGCTAGTGGAGAAGTTCGACAGCCTTGTCTGCGTAACGGATCAATCCACAATCCACAATCCGCAATTCTTCTCAGCCCTTGCGGCTTTCCTGCACAGATCGCGCTGGCGCCAGGAATTTGTCGGCGGCGATGGCGGAGATCCTGCGCAGCCGCGCGAGCCGGTGGCGTAGCGGCTTGTCAAAGAACTCCGCGCACAGTGACAAGGTCGGTCGCGGATCGCGCATGGACCAGGTCATCGGCACGCCGCGCCGCATAGTTGCGGCGGCAGTATGAAACAGCCACCGCCATTTCTGCCGCCACGTGAGACGGCGCCGCTCATCCCAGAACCCGTTCACATCGCCCCCCAGCCAGTGCAGCCGTTTGCCGAATTCCGAATAGCGCGGCCGCGAAACAGTGCCCTCCGTTCGCCCCGCCTGGCAATCGGCCAATTGCAGGGCCATCAGCGGCAGATCGTGTCCGCAATGGCCCGCGAAAGTGATAAATGCCCCCAGCCGCGGATTGATTTCCAGGAAAACCGGCTCAGCCATGCGTCTGCGCAGGAACTGTATCAACGCCACGCCGGTGTAGTTCATAGCTTCCAGCAACTGGCTGCACCTTGACCACAGTATTGCATCCGGGGCGATGCTCACGCATTCCACGGTCAGACCCGTGTCGTCGGCCTTGTGCGTGCGGAGGATCTGGCTCTGGAACATGGACAGGATCTGTCCATTTTTCGCCGCGACATCGCAGTTGAAGCGGCTGCCGCACACGAGTTGCTGCACCAGAACGGTTTGATTTTGAAACATCCACTGGCACAGAGGCTTGTCTACCTGAGCGGCGCTGTGGCAGATGATCGCCTTGGTTTCGTGGAACCCGCCCAGTGAATCATTGGGCTTGACCAGGCAGGGGTAACCCAGCTCCTCCGCGCGCCCAAGCAATTCCTCCGGGTCCTTTGCCACATATGTTTTGGGAACGGCCAGACCGGCCTCGGCGGCGATGGCATATGCCGCGGATTTGTCCATGCATGACTGCACAACCCGCGGCTCGGGCATTACCGGCAAGGCGAAACCTCGCACCCGCTCATAATGATCGGCCAGCGCGGCGGTGGAAGTATCACCCGTGGGAAAGACATACTTTATATCCGGTCGACCACGAAGGAATGCCAGCAGGGACTCGATGAATCGGTCTTCCTGCACCAATAGCGGGTGCTGCCATACCTCTTTTACATAGCGGCTGCGCGCCAAAAAGCTATCCCTGGCCAGGCCCGCCACGACCGTAAATCCCGCGCGTGCCAGTGACCGCACCGCAACTAGCGTGCTGCGATAGTGGCCCAGCGTAAGCACACCCGGCATGATGTATCCTCCATTCGCTCATTGAATTCTATGCCGCATGCGGGGCCGTCCGCGGGGCGTTCGTTGACTTGCCGCGGCGGTCAAGAGAGAATACCCGGCCCGCCGGCGCCCGCGGCGAAAGAACATGAGGCAAAAAGCTCCGTTTGGAGAAAGTGAGAATGCTGCCGCGCGACATCATTCTGGACACGATCAACTTCAAGAAGCCGCCCTATGTGCCCTGGTCCTGGTGGATGACCCATCAGTCGATCGAGCGCATCGAGGCGGAGCTGGGCATCAAGCCCGAGGATATGAGCGGGCCCCAGCACATCGCCCGCCTGGGCTCATCCCTGGGCGACTTCAGGCATGTCTCCGGCGATATCTTCCACGACAACTACGGCACGACCTGGGACCGCTCCATCGACAAGGACATCGGCACCCCCTGCGACTGTCCGATCAAGGAGCCTCAGGACCTGGACAGTTACACCTTCCCCGATTCCACGGCCGACCACTGGTACAAGGGGCTGCCCGAATACGTGGAAAAGAACCGCCACTTGTTCACGATCTACTGCATCAACTTTTCGCTGTATGAGCGGTCGTGGATGGTTCGCGGCATGGAAAACCTGCTCATGGACATGATAGAGAGCCCTGAGTTCGTGGAAAAGCTGCTGGATAAGATCGTCGAGCACAACCTCGGGCAGATCCGCCGCGCACTGGCCATGAACGTGGATGCGGTGTACTTCGGCGATGACTACGGCAGCCAGACGGGGCTCATCATGGGGCTCCAGCACTGGCGGCATTTTATCAAACCGCGCTTAAAGAGAATGTGGGAGCCGATCCGCTCGGCGGGCAAAAAAGTCTTCTTGCACTCCTGCGGCTGCGTGGCCTCGCTCTTTGATGACCTGGTGGAAGTGGGCCTGAATGTCTTCAATCCCTTCCAGCCGGAAGTGATGGATATTTACGCCCTGAAGAAGCAATACCAGGGTCGCCTGGCCTTCCACGGCGGCATGAGCGTGCAGAAGATTTTACCTTTCGGCACGGTCCAGGATGTCCGCCAGGCCACGCACAAGCTGATCGAAGCCGGCAGCGAAGGCGGCCTGATCTTCTCGCCCTCGCACGATGTGCCGCGCGACGTCCCGCCGGCCAACCTGGTGGCGATGATGGAAATCCTGCGGGCCCAGAAGGGATTTGTCGCAAACAAGGACAAGCTTTTCAAAGTGCTGAAGAAAAATTAGCAGGGATGCAAGGGATGCAAGGGATAAAGGCTTTAAGAATTTAGTTTTGGTGCTTTTTGTTTTTATCCCCTGTATCCCTTGTATCCCTGCTTGTTTTCTTGCCGTTCGAATAAGTATCCTGCACTTACTGGAACTTATTAAATCAATGAAAGTCTTTCTCGCCGGCATCATTCAGGGTTCCATCTGCGAGCCGCGCATCCACCAGCAGGATTGGCGCGCGGCCGTTCGCGCCATCCTTACGCGCCGGCTGTCACACGCCCAGGTGTATTGCCACTACGAGGCCCATCCCAACAGCATCACCTACGAATTGCCGGATATTCTGACCACGTTGGAGGATGGCAACAGCCGCGCGGCGGCGGCTGACCTGGTTATCTGCTACGTCCCCGAGGCCTCCATGGGCACGGCCATCGAGATGTACCTGGCCAAGAAGGCCGGCGCGATCGTGCTGACCATCTCGCCCATGGCCGCCAATTGGGTGCTGCGGGCCTATAGCGACCGCATCTTTCCCGATCTGGACGGCTTCGAGACATTCCTGGGCAACGGCGAACTGGAGGCCCTGCGCAAGAGCAAAGGCCTTTTGCCATGATCCATCTGCTGGATGTCTCGCCGAAGGACCTGGAGGCCGAGCTGCTGCGGATGGGGGAGACCAGCTACAGGGCCAAACAAATCCTTCAATGGGTGTGGTCCAAGGGCGCCGCGGACTTTGCCGCCATGACAAACCTCTCCGCGGCCTTACGCGAAAAACTTTTAGCGCGCGCGTCCATTCTCAGCGGCAAGGTCATCGACCGCCACGACTCCTCGGATGGCGTCACGAAATTGCTCCTGGAATGGCCCGATGGTCAGCGCGTGGAGACGGTGCTGATCCCTGCGGACAAGCGTGCGACCGCCTGCGTATCGACCCAGGCCGGTTGCCCTGTCGGCTGTGCGTTCTGTGCCTCAGGGCAGCAAGGTCTGGGCCGAAACCTCACCGCGGGCGAAATCGTGGAGCAGGTTTTGCAGCTCCAGCAGGCCGCGGGACAGAAGGTGACGCACGTTGTTTTCATGGGCATGGGTGAGCCGCTGGCGAATTATGATGCCACTTTATCCGCAGTGCGCACGCTGATCGATCCCGAGCGCGGCGGTTTATCCGGCCGCCACATCACCATTTCCACCATTGGCATTCCCGCGGCCATGCGCAAGCTGGCGGGAGAGGGAATTCCGCTGACCTTGGCCATCAGCCTGCACGCGCCGGATGAGCGGCTGCGGCGAAGGCTGATCCCCGCGGCCAAGGCCGCCAGCATTGAGGAGATTATCGCCGCCGCGCAGGATTATTTCAGGATCACCGGCCGCGAAGTGACCGTGGAATATCTGTTGCTTGCGGATGTGAATGATCAGCCCGAGGCATGCCGCCCGCCTGGCCGAGGTGGTCCGCCCCCTGCGCGGCAATGTAAACCTCATCCGCTATAACCCCGTGCCCGATCTGCCCTTCAAGCGGCCGACCGAGACCCGCGTGCGGGCCTTCCGCGATCAGCTCGCCGCGGCGGGGATCAACGTGCAGATCCGCGCCAGCCGCGGCGGAGACATCGCCGCCGCCTGCGGGCAGTTGGCGGGGCAGAAGTAGGGCGAGCAACTTGTTGCTCGCGCAATCTTGTTTTCCTTCTTACCCGAAAACCTCCCTTGACCAAGCAAACTTTGCCGCATATACTTAGCTTTCGGTTTGCAGTACAAACTGGTTTGTAATTTTTGGAGATTAGCAATGGATCTTTCGGAAATGAGTGAAATTGGCCGGCGGGCGGCCCAGCATACATTTGAAGACGGCATCGGGGAAATGGTTTTCGGCTTTATGTTTGTGCTGATGGGCCTGTTGTTTCTGGCGGAAAAGCTTTTTCGACCTGGTGGCGAGGCGGCCTCAAGCATCGGACCGGACGCCTGGAAACTGGCCTTCCTGGCGGTAGTCGCGATCGGAGCGTTGCTGGCTCAGCGCGTGGGACGAAAACTGAAGGAACGGCTGGTCCTCCCGAGGGCTGGCCTGGTGATCAGCCGCCAGATACCCGGCCGCGTGAAGTTGATTGGGATCGGACTGGGCATCGTGTTATGGTTCCTAATCGCGTTCTTGCTGCTGGTTGGTAAGCATCTTTACCCGATGGGAAAAGCCTGGAACACGCTACCTATCAGCCTCGTTATCGGCACATTCTTGCTGCTGGCGGGTGTGCAACAGCGTTTGCCGCGATTCCTGGCGCTGGGTGTGCTTTCGCTGGGCGCGGGCATTATCGTCCTCTTTGCGCGCATGGATGACACCCTGGGTCCCGCGATCTATTTCCTGGCAATGGGACTGGCGCTGCTTATCAGTGGAGCCCTGGCATTGCGGCTATTCCTGCGGCGGCCCATTGACACGGAGAACGTGCTGTGAATCAGGAACTCCGTGCCATGGTCGATATAGACCGGCTGATTCACGAGCCTGCGCGGCTGGTGATCGTGGCCACGCTGTATTTTGTCGAGGCCGCGGACTTTCTCTACCTGCTGCACGAAACGGGCATGACCAAGGGCAATCTCTCCTCCCACCTGACCAAGCTGGAGGCCGGCGGATACGTTCAGATAGAGAAGACCTATCGCGAAAAAATTCCCCGGACTATCTGCCGGTTAAGCAGCGCCGGCCGCACGGCCTTCAGCCAATACCGGGCACGCCTCAAAAAGGCCGTCAGCAGCATGGAAGGTTGAAGGGGAGCACGGGTCTTCGGTCTGCACCCTCAAGTTTCCCCCTGCTCCAAAATCCCGTTTTGTCCGCCCCTGCCAATTGTTTATCATGGCGGCTTACTTTTCCGGTATCGGTCTTGTGGCCATGGGGTTTACGCCGATATCAGGAGGATGCTCGCTATCAGTCGCCAAGAGACATCCCGCGCGGCGGATGATGCAGGTAACACAGTCCCTGCGCCCGCCGATCCGCAGACTATGGCTCAAGGCGCATCTGCACAAGCTGATGCGGCCAAAGGGCCTGCGAATTACGCGCAGACGGATGAGGATGTCGCCCTGATGCTGGCCTTCCAGGCAGGGGATGAGTCGGCCTTCACCAAGCTCGTCGAGCGCAACCAGGCCCGCGTCTTCGGCCTGGTCAGCCGCTTTGCGGGCTCGGCGGTCTCGGCCGAGGACCTAGTGCAGGAGGTTTTTCTGCGGGTCTTCCGCACGGCCAAGAAGTACAAGCCCAGCGCCCGCTTTTCCACCTGGCTGTACCGAATCGCCATAAACTTGAGTCTCAACGCCATCCGCGCCAATTCCAAGTTGCGCGTGGTGGGGCTGGAAGGGTCGGAGGATTCGGACTATGGCCCCCGCGAGATCGCCGATGACCGGGCGATGAACCCCGATGAAATAATGGATGCCGACGAGGTGGCCCAGGCGGTTCGCCGCGCCGTCGATAAGTTGCCGGAAACACAGAGGATAGCGATCGTTCTCCACCGCTACGAGCACATGAGTTATGAGCAGGTGGCCCAGGTGCTGGAATGTTCGACCATGGCCGTAAAGAGCCTCTTAAGCCGCGCCCGGGTCAGCCTTAAAGACTCCCTGAGCCGGTATTTGAGGGAGTGATTAGGGCCTCGTTTTGAACCTGTAAAAAACAGAAGTTCGACCGAATCTTTGATGGCGGTGGCGGGTTAAACCTTACGAAGAGCGGCATGGGCAGGCAGGCCGGGCCAACTTCTTGAAGGCCGACCGCTGCCGGCGAAAGCTAAGGCAAAATGTCCAAACGCAGAGCCAATTCGAAACTGAAGCTCAAGAGCGCCGAGCTCGAGCAGATCAGTGCATACCTGGATGGCGAGCTGCCGCAGGATCAAGCCGAGCGCACCGCCGAGCACATTCGCCGCGATGCCAACTGGACCAAGGCTGCCAAAACCTTCGAGGCGGTCGATTCCCTCCTGGAAAACTGGCAGGCCGCCCCGCTGCGGCGCGACCTGACGCAATCGATCCTGGCCGAGGCGCATCGCAAACCCGCGCGGCCGGCGTGGCTCAAAGTGGCCGCGCCGCTGGCAGCCGCCGCGGCCATCCTGCTGATAGTCACACTCTCGACAGCTATTTCTCTGCGCGGCAGCAGCGGCGGCATGATGGCCAAGGCCACGCCGCATGTCCGCCTGCCCGAGGGCGCGGCACGCGCAATCGCCAGCGTGCCCGATGAAGATAAGTTCGTCGTGGAGAATCTCGATGTGATCGAGAATCTCGACGTGCTGGCCAATTATGACACCCTGGAGGCCATGGATCGTCTGGCCTCCAATGCTGGGGCAATGTGATGCGTTACGTGCTGGGCACAATCTGCGTGATTCTGGCGGCCGCCGCGATCGGCAGCGTGGATTCCACGCAGCCCGCCAGCCGCGCGGCTCGCCCCGACACGATCAGCGTGGATCAGCAGCTTCGCCTCAAGCGCAAGGTGCTCTTGGGGCAGGAATCGGTGATCGCCGTGCTCCAGAATAACCGCCGCAACTGGGACAATTACAGCCCCGAGCAGCGGGCCCTGCTGCGGCAAAAAGCCTATGCCTTCCGTCAGGCAGACTCCATCCAGCGCGAGCAGATGCTGGATGCCTGGCAGAAATTCATCAGCCTCAGCGACTCGCAGAAAGAAAAGTATCGCCAGCGGGCCATGTGGCTGACCGCGGTGGTGGCGGAACTTTCGCCCCAGCAGAAGGCGGACCTGCTCAAGATGTCCCCGGCTGATCGTGCCGCCAAGCTGGTGGAACTGAAGAAGCAACTGGAAGCTCAGGGCAAACTGCCCCCGACAACCCAGCCGGCAGAGTAGGTCGGCGAACTGAATACAGACGAAACGCAAGCCTCCCAGTTTGCGTGGCCCTTAATGAAAACGACTGCGAATCTTTCGCAGTCGTTTTTATTTCTGCGTACTTCATGCGCCACTGTAACGCTTAAAAACAACCCCAAAAGCTCGCCAACCGTGCCCAGTTGGCGGTGTTGGCGGTCTGGAATCGTGTTACATAATCCTTGGAAAACAAATATCTTACAAACTAATGCGAAGAGTTCTTAGACCGCCAACCACCACCAAAAATAGGCAAAAATGACTTAATCTGGTGAAAATAGGCAAGATAGGTAAGATAACTAAGTATTCAGATATTTGCTCGGCTGGTCAGACGCCGTGGCTGATATTAAGGAGATAAGTCAGCAGCAGATCCTCTTCAATCCGTTCCACCTGCGGCGGCGGCAGGGCGTGGGCCTGGTCGATCGTATCCGCCTCGACCCAACTGATGCAGGGCATGCCTTCGTGGCCGCCTAAAAGCCGCGGGGCGACAAACACGTTGAGCTCATCGGCGAGTTTTTGCCCGATGAAGGAGCCTAGCACGGTCGAGCCGCCCTCAACCAGAAGCCGCATCCATTGGCGGCGGCCAAGTTCATCCAGCAAGGCCGCCAAATCGAGCCCGCCGGGGCCTGCCGCAATTTCCAGCACCTCCGCCCCGCGCGCCCGCAGGGCCTGCGCCTGCGCGGCCGAGGATCCCGTCGCCGCCGCGCTGGTGGTGGCGATGAGCAGGGGAATCTTGTCCGCCGAGGCGACCAGCCGGCAGTTGATCGGCGTGGCCAGCAGGTCATCGAGAATAACCCGTGTAGGCTGGCGGCCGCTGCCGCTGCGGTTTGTGAGCATGGGGTCATCGGCCAGCACGGTTTTGATGCCCACCGCAATACCGTCGCAGCCGCCGCGGATTTTGTGTACGCGCTGCCGCGAAGCTTCCCCGAGATCCAGCGGCTATGCCCCGTGCGCACGGCGATACGGCCATCCAGCGTCTGCGCCCATTTGCAGATCACCCAGGGCCTTCCGGTCGTGCGCAGATTTGATGTATGCCGCCAGCAGCCGCCGCGCCTGGTCTTCGCAAATTCCTTCGATTATCTCCAGCCCCGCCTGGCGCAGCTCTTTGATGCCGTGGCCGCGGACTTTCGTGTCCGGATCGGTCATCGCCACGACCACAGTTTTTATGCCCGCCTCAATCACTGCCCTTGTGCACGGCGGCGTTTTGCCCTGGTGGCAGCAGGGTTCCAGGCTCACGTACAACGTAGAACCGGCCGCATCCTGCCCGGCCGCGCGGGCATCGGCAATGGCCTCGACCTCGGCGTGCGGGCCGCCGAAGACCTTGTGCCAGCCCTGGCCGATCACCTTGCCTTCCTTCACCAGCACCGCGCCCACCATGGGGTTGGGTTCGACGCTGCCGTAGCCGCGTTCGGCCAGGTCCAGCGCCAACTGCATGTGTATTTCGTGGCCGTTCATTTCAACCCCACACAATATTTCGCCTGGTATCCCTGTTCAAGAGCTAAAACCTCCGCCGCGGGCTGCTTAAGGTCCGCCGCCGCCTTGACGATACGATTGCGGGACAGTCCTTGCCGCGCGCGGACCGTGCGCCCGTGCGGCAGTGTTGTAACCGCGGCCTTGCGGCCGCCGATGGAGGCTGTGGCGCGATATGTTAATGGTGCCCGTCGAGCGATTGATGCCGGGGATGATCATCGCCGCGCCGATTCTGCACCCTGCGCGGCCCTCCACGCACCTGGTGCAGATGGGCATCCGCCTTACCACCCAACTGATCGCCCGCGCACGGCAGCTCCGGGTGCGCCAGGTGTGGGTGAAACATCCCCTGCTGGACGACCTGGACCACATGCTGATCACGAAGATTCCCGAGCATCGCCGCAAAATTTACGAAACGGTGAAGCAGGGTTTCGACGAGCTCCAGCATCGCGCGATCACAACCGAGGATTATCGCCGCTACTGCTCGGTCATTGCCGATCTGATAAACGATCTTCTCGGGCGGGACTCGCCCGCCGGCGAACTGGCCGAGCGGCTGTTTGGGGAATCAAATGATCTAAGCGGCCACTGCGCCAACGTGGCGTATCTGGCCACGACCATCGGATTGCACCTGGAAACCCAGGTGATCCGCGAACGGCAAAGGACCGCCTCCGCGCGCGCGGCCGGGGACCTTACCGCCCTGGGCGTGGGCGCCATGCTGCACGACATCGGCAAGCTCCAACTGGCGCCGGAAATCCTTCAGCAGCATGAGATCATGGCCAAGCGGCACCCGGATTATGCCCAACACGTCACGACCGGCTGGCAGATGCTGCGCCACCGCGTCAATCCCGTGGCCACCACGGTCGCGCTGCACCATCACCAGCGCTGGGACGGCGCCGGCTGGCCCGACATGAACGAGCTCACGCATGGGCGGCGGGAGGGCGGGCTGGAAGGCAAACACATCCACATCTTCGCCCGCATCGTCGCGGCGGCGAATCTTTTCGACAATCTCACCACGCGCATCAGCGGCGTGTGCAAGCCCGCGATTTTCGCCCTGCACGCGATGCAGCAGGAGCCGTACGTTACGCGGCTGGATCCGATGGTCCTGGAGGCGGTGCTGCGCTGCCTGCCGCCATTTCCCACGGGCGTGGAAGTGGTGCTCAACGACGGCCGCCTGGCCGCCGTCACGGAAATCAACACGCAGCAGCCCTGCCGCCCTCGCGTGCGCATCCTGGAAAACGAAAACGCCATCGAGGATATCGACCTGGCCCGCCGCTCCGACCTGGCCATTCACTGGGCCCTGGGCGCCAATGTGTCGCAATGGCTATACGCGCTGCCCACGCGGCAGATGAATCTGGCCCTGATGGGGTGATTAAAGTTCACAGGTGACAGGGTACAGGGGACAGAAAAAGCAAAGAGCTCCGGCATCAACACTGTTCCCTGTAACCTGTGCCCTGTTACCTCAAGCTTCGTCACTGCGGGCGCGACTTCACTTCCGCCATGATGTCCGCGGCGATTCTTCCGGCCAGCAGCTCATCGACTCCCAACTGTGTGGGCAGCGCCGGCTTGCTCGTGGCGTGCAGTTCCCGCTCCTGCCTGTGCGCCGGCGTTTCGCGGAAGTATCTGTACGCATCGGCATCCGAGGTGATCGCCGGCACGCCGGTGTCCGCGCGGCTGACGTACACTCGCACCACCGGATAATACTCCCCGTTGGAGCGGTGAATCTGCACCTCGGCCGTGCGGTAGATGGTTTGGAGCGTGCTTTCCCAGGCATCGCAGGAGGTGGCGGCATCCGGCCGGCAAAGCTCGAAAATCGACTTGCCCACCAGCGGCTCGGTTTTGATGATGCCGGCCCAGCGGTCCTGGCGATCCACACGGAAGTTGTAGCGGCTAAGCACATCCAGCGATGACTGCCACAGGTTATCGTACGCCTGGGCCTCCGGGCCGGTGGCCGCATGCACCATCGGATCCTTGCCCGCCGCGCAGCCGGCTGTGGCGAAAGCAAGGGCTATCACCGCCATTCTAAAGAGGCCGCGCCAATCTAACTTTTTACCCGACATTAAATTCCGCATCCTCATTTGGCCGCCGCGCAACCGTATCGTACTTTTCATATGCACAGACTTTGGCACCCGCAAGCTGGCTTGCCCACACAAGCCCAGCACCAATGCCCCGCCCCGGTCAGGCTCCCCCTTCCTGGCCGGGGACCTTTTTTTCTGCGCACGCGGCCACGCCGGCGACTACTTTATCCTTCTGGCGGCCAATCCTCTAGTTCCTTCTTTTCCGTCACGGCCTCCCAGAAGAAGTAACCACAAAGATCACAAAGAAGCACGAATAACACAAAGAGAGAACTGAGGCTTCAAAAAAAACTCCTCTCATGGCCTTCTTTGTGCCCTTTGTGTTCCCCCTTTGTGGTCTTTGTGGTTAAAACACTTTGCAAAAGCTACCATTGCTAACGTTATGCGAATCATTGCTGGAGAATTCAAAGGTCGAAAACTGCTTTCGCCCAAGGGGCAAGGCACGCGGCCCATCACGGACCGCGTGAAGGTCTCGCTCTTCAGCATGCTCGACCCCATCCTGGGCGGCGCGGCCGTGGCCGACCTCTTCTGCGGTACGGGCAGCTTCGGCATCGAAGCCCTCAGCCGCGGCGCGCGCCACTGCTGCTTCGCCGAACTGGACCGGGGTGCGCTGGCGCTGCTGCGAAGAAATCTGGAGACAATTGGCGCTGCCTCGCGCGACTATCTGGGCGGGGGATATTCCCCGGCGGCTGGAGGGATGGCTAGGCCACCTGAAAGAGCCGCTGGATGTGGTTTCGCTCGATCCGCCGTACCAGCTCGCCCGGGATTGGTTTGGCAGTGAGCAAGAGCGAGAGCACGAGCACGAGCAAGAAAACAGGCGCAGCTTCGCGAGCTGGAGGCTCAGTGGGGGCCGATCGAAGATATGGATGAGACTCCCCGCCACGCGCGGCCGCGCGGCCGCAGCCATCGCCATGAAGGTCAGAATATCCTTTCATTACTCGCAGCTGCCATCGCCGCTGAGGGCCTGATCATCCTGCGCACGCCGCGCGATCTGGCTCTGTCCGATCTTCCCGCCGGCCTGCTCGTGGACCGCCGCCGGGAATATGGCTCCATGGCGCTGAATTTCCTTCGCCGGGGTTAGTCCAAGAACGAAGAGAACCACAAAGACCACAAAGATCACAAAGGACACGAAGAAAGAATAAAAGTTAAGAACAAATTCTCTCCTGCTCTGTGCAGTCTCATTTTTCTTTTCCGGCCTTTATCCCCGGTCTTTCTTTGTGATCTTTGTGCTCCTTTGTGATCTTTGTGCTCCTTTGTGATCTTTGTGGTTACTCCTTTACGTTCTCACTTGCATTAGGGCTGCGACGGCGTAGGCTTCTCTTATGGCCAAACCTGCCACCCGAGAACTGGCCCTGTGGGTCGTCCGCAAGCTGCACGAGGCGGGCTATACTGCGCTCTTTGCCGGCGGCTGTGTGCGCGACGTGCTCTTAGGCCATCGCCCGGCGGATTATGATGTGGCCACCAACGCCATGCCGGAAGAGGTCCGCCAGATCTTCCACCGCGTGCTGATGGTGGGGGCGAAGTTCGGCGTGGCCATGGTTTTACGAGAGGGCCGCAAGGTCGAAGTCACCACTTTCCGCAGCGATGTGGAATACACCGATGGCCGCCGGCCCGACCGTGTCCTTTTTGCCTCCGCACAGGAGGATGCGGTACGTCGTGATTTTACGATCAACGGCATGTTCCTCGATCCGCTGGAAGACCGCATCATCGATTACGTGGGCGGCCAGGAAGATTTGAAGGCGGGCATTATCCGCGCCATCGGCGAAGCTGACCAGCGCTTCAGCGAGGACTACCTGCGCATGCTGCGCGGCATTCGCTTTGCCGCGCGATTCGATTTCAAAATGGATGAAGCAACCAGCGCGGCTATTGCCCGCCACGCACCCAAAATCCAGCAGATCTCCGGCGAGCGGATCCGTGAGGAGCTGGAGAAGATCTTCCAGTTCCCGCGCGGCCGCGCGGCCATGGAGCTAGCCAGCCAACTCAACCTGGCCGCACCCATTTTCGGTGAAAACGTGGCCGCGGGCGAGGCCTGGACCGCCGCGATGGACCGCCTGGAGCAATTGGATAAATATCTCGACCCCACGCTCTCCCTGGCGGCCATCTTGGGTGGCCAGAGCGGTGCGGAAATCGAGGCCCTCGTGCGGCGGTGGGGTGGCTCCAATGAACTGGCCTCAACGCTTGCCTGGCTAAGCAAGCATATGAACGAATGGACCGCCGCCCCGGATATGCCCTTGGCGGATCTGAAGCATTTGATGGCTCACCCGGCCTGGCTGAAGCTGCGGCGGCTGTGGCGGGCCGAAGAGCGGAGGTTGACTCATAAAGACACAGCCGCGCGGCGGCTCACGCGCCGCATCTCCACCATCGATCCCGCGAAAATCTCCCCGCCGCCTTTTGTGACGGGGGATGATCTGAAGACCATGGGCCTCACGCAGGGCCCGAAGCTCGGGGCAATTTTGCGCGAGCTCTACGAGAAGCAGTTGGGGGAGGAGATCCGCACAAAGGAAGAGGCGGTCGAAGCGGCGAACAGAATGATCTCAGCATAACCAGACGTTGTTCCTGGGTGCCACGGCTGCGTCGTTTGCAGCCGTGCGCAAGTCCTTCGTCTGAACAGAATGATTTGGAAGGGGAATGGACGACGTTTCACATGGCTTCCGGTGGAGCATTCGCTCTTTCAGATCGCCTTGCGCACGGGTGCAGACAACGCACCCGCGGCACCGAAGAGACCCTCACCCGGCCCTTTGGGCCACCCTCTCCCAAGGGAGAGGAGTTACGCGGCCTCGACGACCGCGGCTTTTCTTCAATCGCAAATCGCAAATCGAAAATCGCAAATTGAGGAAGGCAGGATCATTCGAAGGGGGGCGGCGGTACGCAGATATAGAACTCAACCCTGGGGTCCCATCGCCTGTATCGTTTGCCGCATATCGCAGATGGAGGTGATGCGCAGGCCGAAGTGCTCGCCGGTTTTGACCGTCATGCCGTAGCCGATGACCTTGTCGCGGATGAACAGTTCCAGCTCTTCCCCGGGCTGCTTATCGAACTCGATGATCGTGCCCATGCACATCTGGCCGATGGCCTCCAGGCTCATCTTCTTGGAGGCCAGGCGCACCACCACCGGCACCCGCACTTTCAGCAGGTGCTCGAAATTGCTGCCGTGTTTGGCGGCCGCAGGCGCGGAAGCTTCCATTACTGGTCCCATAACATTCGTATCGGCAAGATCACAGCGAAGGGTCAAGCAAATCAATGCGGCGTCCAGTTTACATCTGCATTGAAAGAAATGTCGAATATCGAACAAGGAATTTCGAATGATGAAGTCAGAGGTATATGTCCGCGCGGCGAAGCTGTGAGCTGGAGCGAATCTTCACTTCGATATTCCGTGTTCGATATTCGATATTTTCTTTGGAATAAAAAAAGACAGCCCTTTGAGGGTGGCTATCTTTTGAATACAAACAAATCTGAAAAACTATCCGTTAAACTTCCCAATCACCAGGCTCACATTGTGCCCGCCGAAACCGAAGCTGTTGCTCATGGCCACGTCGATCGGGTGCCGGCGCGGGGTCAGGGGCACGTAGTCGAGGTCGCACTCGGGGTCGCTCTCATACAGGTTGGCCGTCTGCGGAACCGTGCCGGTCGTAATGGCCTTGGCCGTGGCCACGGCCTCGATGCCGCCCGAGGCGCCCAGCGAGTGGCCGATGAAGCTCTTGGTGGAGGAGATCATCAGTTTTTTGGCACGGTCGCCGAAGACTTTCTTGACCGCCCTGGTCTCGGCGATGTCGCCCAGCTGCGTGCTGGTGCCGTGGGCATTGATATAGATGATGCGGTCCTTATCTATGCCTGCATCCTTCAAAGCGTGTTCCATGGCCAGTGCAGCGCCTTTGCCTTCGGGGTCCGGGGCGGTGATGTGATAACCGTCGCCGCTGACGCCCGAGCCTAAAAGCTCGGCGTGAATGCGGGCCCCGCGCTTCCGGGCGTGCTCCAGGGTCTCCAGGATGATCACGCCGGCGCCATCGGCCATGAGAAATCCGTCGCGGCCCTTGTCCCAGGGCCGTGAGGCGTGCTCGGGGTCATCGTTCCGCGTGGACAGGCCGCGCAGGGCGCAGAAGCTGGCCAGGCCGATGCGCGTCAATGCCGCCTCGGTGCCGCCGGCGATCATCACATCCACCTCGCCGCGCTGCAGAACGCGCAGGGCCTCCGTGATGGAGTGCCCGGCCGATGCGCAGGCGGTGACCGAAGCCGAGTTGGGGCCGCGAATATTCCATACAATGGAAATATTCCCGGCGGCCGCGTTAGCCATGAGCTTGGGAATGGTGAAGGCGGAAACCTTGTCGGGTCCCTTTTCGATCAGACGCAGGAACTGGGTTTCCAGCTCCTGGAGGCCGCCGATGCCGCTGCCGACTGAAACGCCGCAGCGCTCCGGGTCTTCTTTGCTCATGTCCAGGCCGCTATCGAGCACCGCCTCCACCGACGCCGCCAGGGCGTACTGGGTGAAGGGGTCCATGCGCTTGGCCTCGCGCCGATCGACGTGGGATTCGGGAGGGCCGTCAAAGCCCTTGATCTCACCCCCGATGCGGCTGGCGTACAGGCTGGGGTCGAACTTGGCGATGCGCGCGATGCCGCTGCGGCCTTCCAGCATTCTGGACCAAAAGTCCGGCACGTTCAGCGCCAGGGGATTGATCGTCCCCAGGCCCGTGATAACAACACGAGGTTTGCCCATGGGGGGCTTTCGCTATTCCTTGGAGGCCAGATGGTCGCGGATGTAATCGATGGCCTGGCCGACCGTCTGGATCTTCTCGGCCTCTTCATCCGGAATGGACAGTTCGAACTGGTCTTCGAACTCCATGACCAGTTCCACCGTGTCCAGCGAGTCGGCGTTCAGATCGTTCACGAAGGATGTCTCCCGCGTGATCTCACTCTTGTCGACGCCCATCTGCTCGGAAACGATTTCTACGACCTTCTCGTCAATCTGCTCGGCCACAGGCATGACCTCCTATGAAGGTTTTGAAAAACCAAGTCTACTTGCAGAACCGGCTTTGCGGCCACCTTGCCTGGCCAGTTCCGCCAACCGCGGCGGTACTATAGCTTTGGCCCCATACGCTTGCAAGGCTAGTTTCAATCTTTTTGTGCTGCTTATGTGTGCATGCCGCCGTCGACGCTGAAGACCTGGCCCGTGATGTAGGAACTGTCATCGCTGGCCAGGAAGCGGACGGTGCGGGCAATATCCGCCGGCAAGCCCATGCGCTTCAGGGGAATCAGGCTTAAGGCGATATCCTTGGCCTGCTGGGGCAGTTGGGCGGTCATTTCCGTCTCGATGAATCCGGGCGCCACGGCGTTGCAGCGGACATTCTTGCCGGCCAGCTCCTTGGCCGTGGTCTTGGTCAAGCCAATCATGCCGGCCTTGGAGGCCGAGTAATTGGCCTGGCCGCGATTGCCTTCCACGCCGCTGTAGCTGGCCATGTTGATGATGCTGCCGGTTTTCTGGCGGACCATGTGCTTGGCCGCGGCCCGGGTGCCGTAAAAGGCGCTGTACAGGTTCACCTTCAGCACCAGGTCCCAGTCGCTGTCTTCCATCCGCAGCAGCAGGCCGTCGCGGGTGATGCCGGCGTTGTTCACCAGCACGTCCAGGCGGCCGTACTTCTCCATCACCTCATCCACGAGGGCGGTGAAGGCCGCGCTGTCGGTGACGTCCAGCTTGCGGCAGTCCAGGTCGGCCTTGCCGAGGGCCGCGCGGGTGGAGTCGAAAAGCTTCTCCTGGATGTCCGCCACGACCACGGTCATGCCCGCGGCGATCAGCTCACGGGAAATCTCCAGGCCAATTCCACGAGCGCCGCCGGTCACTATGGCTACTTTGCCGTTGTCTGCCATATCTTGGTTCCTTACTTTTCGTCAAATCCTAAATTCCAAATCCTAA
>CAWAWB010000006.1:0-5657 GCA_963785635.1 uncultured Phycisphaerales bacterium | reverse complement strand
CAGCAGATCATCCAAAAACAAAACTTTGGGTCGTAGTCCACATCGTACTTTTTCAGGAATGCGAGGAATTCCTCTTCGATGCCCACTCGCCTCAGACCGCTTTGCGGTCCCCGGCGTGAGGGCATGTCACCAATATCTTCAATCCGCAATCCGCAATTCGCAATCAGAACTAGTCGCCCTCGATCGGCCGTAGCTGCTTCTTCACCGCTTCGTTCACATGGCGCAGGACTCCACGTAATCCATCTGGGCCTCGGTGAGCTTCTTGAAATCGCCGTCGGCGATGAGCTTGTCGTGCATGGACTGGAGCTTCTGCTTGTCGGCGACCTCGACGGGTTTGCCCTCGTGCTCCATTTTGCCCACGCGGTTGACCTGGGCCTGGTAATCGTTCAGCATCTGCCGCAGGTCCGGCTTGGATTCAACGGCCTTGCGCGTGGTGCGCATGGCGGCGGCCTGGGGGGATGAGCCAATTGCCTTGCCAAGTTCCTCGGCAAGCTGCATGATGTCTGCCATGGTTAGTATTTCCTAAGAGAGTCCCTGTACCCGAATTATTGCCCGAAAGAACGCATTATGACCGAAAGATACCTGGAAGCCATTATTAAATACCTCAGCGAGAAGCATTACCAGCCGCTGAAGGTCCGCCAGCTTGCCCGCCGCATGGGCGTCACCGACGAGGACTACAACTCATTCCGCGACGCGGTAAAGCAGCTCCGCGACAACGGCCGCGTGGTCCTGGGCGAAAAAAACGCGCTCATGCTGCCGCCCATGGGCAAAACGGTGTCCGGCACGTACCGCCACAACCCGCGCGGCTTCGGCTTTGTGGTGCCGCTGGAGCCTACGACGCATGGCGACCTCTTCATCCCCCAAGGCGCCAATCTCGACGCTATCACAGGCGACAAGGTTCTTTGCCGCGTTTTCAAGGGGGCCATCCGCGAGGGTGAGCAGCTTCTGCGCGGCGAAATCATCGAGGTCCTGGAGCGCGGCCATAACCGCTTCGTCGGCCAGCTCAAGCATACCGAGGCGCCGAGCTTCTGGTTCGTGATCCCCCAGGGCGACACCTATACGGACCCCATTATCGTCGACGACGTCGGCCCCTCCGGCACGGAGGGCGTGAAGGTCGTGGTGGAGATTGTCCGCTACGGCCGCGGCACGGAGCTGGCCCACGGGGTCATCGTGGAAACGCTGGGCGCGGCCGGGCCGATCGATGTGGAAACGGTGGGCATGATCCGCGAGCATGGCCTGCCCGATACGTTCGGGGCGGATGTGCTGGGCGATGCCCGCGCCGCTATCGACGCCTTCGTCAAAGGCGGGGCCGTGCTGGATGGCCGCCAGGATTTCCGCGACTGGACCATCGTGACCATCGACCCCGATGATGCGCGCGACTACGATGATGCGATTTCCATCCAGAAGCAGGGCGGCGTTACCACGCTGGGCGTACACATTGCCGATGTCTCCTATTTCGTGCGTACGGGCGAGGCCCTGGACATCGAGGCGCGCCAGCGCGGCAACAGCGTGTATTTCCCTCGCAAGGTGCTGCCCATGCTGCCGGAGATCCTCTCCAACGGCGTGTGCAGTCTGCAGGAGGGGCAGGACCGGTTGGTGAAATCCGCCCTGATCGACTACGACGATGATGGCAATGTCGTCCGCGCCCGCATGGCCAATGGCGTGATGCGCTCCGCCAAGCGGCTGACGTACCGCAAAGCGCAAGGCATCATCAATGGCCAGACCGGCGGCTATGCCCCTGAGGTTATCGAGCTGGTCCGCCAGATGAACGCGCTGGCCAAAAGGATTGAGGAACGTCGCCGCCGCGCGGGCATGTTGCACCTGGATTTGCCGGAGGTGGAGCTGGTTTTGAGCGCGGATGGCCGCGTGACCGACGCCGTCCACACCGACCAGTCCTACACGCACACCATCATCGAAATGTTCATGGTCGAGGCCAACGAGGCGGTCGCCCGCCACCTGGAGCGGCTGGCAGTGCCGTTCCTGCGGCGGATTCACCCGGAAAAGGATGTCATCGCCACCAGCCACCTCAAGGACTTCGTCCGCGCCTGCGGCTTCAAGCTGCCGGGGGATTTGACGCGGGCGGACATGCAGGCGCTGATCGACCGCGTCAAAGGCCGGCCGGAAAGCTACGCGGTGAACCTGGCGCTGCTGAAAATGATGATGCAGGCCGAGTATTCGCCGCGCAAGGTGGGCCATTTTGCGTTGGCCTCCGAGGCGTACTGCCATTTCACCAGCCCGATTCGCCGCTACCCGGACCTCACGGTACACCGCCTGCTCGATGCGCACCTCTCCGGCGGTCTGGATGTAGAAAGCGAGATGGACGTGGCGGAACTGACCACGCTCGGGGCGCACTGTAGCTTCACCGAGCGCCGCGCGGCGGATGCCGAGCAGGAGCTGCGCAAGCTGCTGGTTCTCCAAATGCTCCAGGAGCACGTGGGCGAAAAGCTTGAGGGCGTGGTCACGGGCATTACCACGTTTGGCTTGTTCATAGAGCTTTCCAAGTACCTGGTGGAGGGATTGGTGCGGCTCCAGGACCTGGGGGATGACTGGTGGGAGCCGCGGCCCAAGGCCGGCGTGGTCGTCGCCGAGCGCACAGGCCGCCAGATTCGCATGGGCGATGCGGTGGTGGTGCAGATTATTTCCGTCGATCTCGACAGGCGGCAGCTCAACCTGCGGATTGAGGAATTTCCCTCACACGCGGCCCAGCCAAGGCCCGAAGTCGCGGGGGAGGGAAAAACCGGCCGGCGGGGCATGAGGGGCGGCAAGAAAAAGGCAAAAGAACCATCTCGCGGCGGCGGGCGGGGCGAATCTGGCGCCAAGAAGCCCGGTGGCGTAAACACCCAGCCGCGCGGCGGCCGCCAAAAGAAGCGACGGGGGCGGCGCTAAAAAGTAGCGTGGGCATCTTGCCCATGAGTAGCACGGGCGTCTCGCCCGTGTCTTAAATCGTTGTAATTTATTTTGCAGGAGCAAGATGCTCCTGCGACGCATGGGCGAGACGCCCGTGCTACGTTGGGATCACGCCAAATATGTCGGCTTGCCCGGCTCCAGCTCGATGGATGACAAATCTTTCTGAGCCAACTGCTCGGCATCTAGGGCGAAGAGCGGGCTGATCTCGATGGCGCAGGCCACTTCGTTATCCGCGTCGCGCGGCACTTCGGCCTTGGCCGTCTCCAGCCACTCGGCCGCGCGGCGAACCTGGGCGTGCAAACACGTCGCCAGGCTGTCTTCGCCCGAGGCGTTCTTCACCGGGCTGAATTCCTCGATGCGCGAGGTCTCCAGGATCATGGTCCTTTTGGCCAGCGGCATCGCGTCGAAGACGAACATCTCCAGCTTCACCGCATTCGGCGCGGCGGGCTCGATGTGCTTGCCGGCGCCGTCGATGTGCGGCGCCTTCTTGATCGCGCGGTGGAAGGGCAATTGGCGGCGCCCGCCCTGCGTGAGCCGCTCCACGAAATCGCGATTGAACAGGTGGATGGCGATCGAGCCGGCGCGGAATTTCAGCCGTCCATCCGGGCCCGTCGCCCGCGCCAGATTCTCCGGCATGTCGCTGTACTCGATGACGGTCGTGCGGCCGTCCATGATGCAGAAATTGCCCAGCTTTTCCTGCGGGTCGCGCTTAGGCAGCGCCTTGGCGGACATTTCCGCCTTCGCGTCAGCGTGCAGGCCAATAAAGAGCGGATCGAGGCACTTCACCAGCGGGTTATCCACCTGGAAATAGCTGATCACTTCCACGCCGCGGCGGGCCATATCGGCCAGCGCGCCGAGGCGGCCATGGCCGTCAAACTGCCGCCGTGGCCGTTGGGGCTCAAGGCGAGGCTATCCTTCTCGGCTAAAAGGAGCTTGCCGTCCAAACCGATGGCCGGCAGCGTGCCCTGCGCGAAGAACATCACGTCCGATTTGGCCAGGCCAAAGTATTTGTTCTCCTTAAAGTATTCCCGCGTGGCCGCATCGTTGGCCGGGCTGGTCATGATGTACCAGGGCACGGCGTGGCCGTAACGTTTCGACGTCGCCAGGATCTGCTCGGCGAAGACCGCAAAGAGGCTCTTACGCATAATAGGCGTAACGCCCATGCAGCCCTTGGGGCCGCTGAAGCCCAGACGCGTGCCCTGACCGCCGGCCACGACGAACGCCGCGACCTTTCCGGCTTTGAGCAGCTTTTCTGCGGTGGCCCGCGCCTTTTTGAACTGTTTGGCCGTCGCCTCGTCGGCGGGCGCGGCGGGCAGAATCGGCGGCGGGGTGATCTGCTCGGGCAGCTTGGTCTGCGGCTCTTTGAGCACGTGCGAGGGGATGAGATCGGAGATCATCTCAAAATCCACTTGGCCGAGCTGCTCGGCGAGCTGGTCTTTGCCGCGTCCATCCAGCTCATCCCAGAAGGCCAGCAGATGCTGCTGGCCAAATCTGGCCAACGTGGAGGAAAGCTGCTGAAAATCCGCCTTGGCGAGTTTCTTAGCCGACTTTTTAGCCATAGCAAAACCTCTGCTGCGCGGCCGCGAATCACCCTCATGGATGGTTGTGGCAGCGGTCGATGAAGTATAGGCATGGAAAGTTATCCACCTGAGGCGAAAGAGTCAATGCAGGCGCAGGGCCAGGCGCAAACAAACGGGCTTTTGGCGCGGCGGGATTTCCTGCGCCTGGGCTCCAAGGCGGCCTTGGCGGCGCTGGCGATTGGCTCGGGATTGCGGCGCTTGCGGGCGGATGGCGTGCGCGCTTGCGGCACTGCCGGCGCGGCGGCAAAAAGTGCACCGGTGGGCAGTGGCTGGATGGCCGCGCACGGTTCGGGCAGCGTGGTTGATGTGGTCAGCTCGTCCAAGGCGATTGAGGGATTGCAGGTGGATCCCGGCCGCATTCGAGACATGATCGAAGCGGGGGTCATGGCCTCTTCCGGCTTTGGCACGAGCCGCCTGGCATGGGACCATTTTGTACATCCCGGCCAGCGGCTGCTGCTGAAGTTTTCTTCGCCTTTGGGCGCATTGCTGGGGACTGAGCATCCCATGCTGGCGGCGCTGCTGAATTGCCTGAAAGGCGCGGGGCATGCGCTGAAGGACATTCGCGTGGCGGATTGCACCGCCGCGCAATATTTCGATGGGCTGGCGGATTGCCCGGTGGGGTGGTCGCAGCAGGCGATAGAGGTGGGCGGAGAGTCTGAGCAACTGCGCAAGTATCTGGATGGGATTGACGCGATCATCAACCTGCCGTGCCTGGCGGATCATCGGCTTTTGGGCGTGAGCTGCGCGGTGGAGAATATCTCCTTGCCGCTGGTGCGCAGGCCGGGCAGGTTCATCGGCGGCGATATCCACAAGTCGGTGGTGGAGATCGCCCAGGGTTGCCGCCAGCGCTGGCCGGTGGCGTTGACTATCACCAACGCCCTGCGCTGCGTTTTTGACGGCGGGCCCGAGGTGATGGAAACGACGGTCATCTCGCAGGGCGAGGTGTGGGTATCGACTGATCCGGTCGCCGTAGATGCGCTGGCCTGCGAATGGCTGGACCGCCAGCGCAGAGCCGCCTCGTTGCCGTCGTTTGAGCAGGAAGAGCGATACCCGCGGTATCTTTCGCTGGCCCAGGAGCGGGGGATGGGAAATGCGGACCTAAGGCATATCGTCCGGAGAATACACAGAGTCTGAGACTGACAACTTAACCGAAAAATCCTAAATCCTAAA
>CAWAWB010000005.1:0-111457 GCA_963785635.1 uncultured Phycisphaerales bacterium | reverse complement strand
TCTAAATCCGAAATCCGAAACAATGGGAGCAGAAATCCTAATGGGAAGGAAACGGGCGTCAACTGGGGTTTTCCTCCCCGTTTGGTTCATTGGCTCCCATTGTTTCGGATTTAGGGTTTAGTGCTTAGGATTTAGCTTTTGGAGAGACTGTTCCGGCTGATCCGGGCATTGTGTTCAGCCGCCGCCTTCACCTTGAAAAAACTTGTGTTATGTTGCTTGACAAACTTCCGAAAATGGGCATAGTATTCTGATGGTGGTACTGATGGCGGATCATCATACCGGAATCATAATATAGCTTTTGTAATATCCCGCCGGGTTGTGCCACACCGACAGCGGCAGTTGACCGACCTCCGCCGGCTCCATTGCGGAGGCTGACCAACTGCTCCCGCAGCTTTGACTCTGTGTGTAGCGGCGGCTGGCAACCTTTTACGGCTGCTGGGCGCTTGTGGAAGAGAATACAGGCCGGTTCGCGTGGGCCGGTGCAGAGATTTCCTGGGAGCATGCCGCGCCGATTGGTGCAACCGGATTGATCCCTATTATCCATCCGTAAATCTCAAGGCAAGGCATGAGCTTCGGGAGCATTTACAAGGAGGTCGCCATGAAGCGATCGAGAGGTTTCACACTGATCGAGCTGTTGGTGGTGGTCGCCATCATCGCGTTGCTGGTGTCGATCCTGCTGCCCAGCCTCGGTCGAGCCCGTGAATTGGCCAGGCAGTCCATCTGCCAGGGCAACGTCAAGGGCCTGGGCACATCACTGGAAATGTACAAGAACGGCAACCGTCAGCAGTACCCCATGTGGTATTACGCCATCATCGAGCCTGCCAACTCGTTGGCTCATCTGGCGCCGGCCACCCCGCAACGCGTAGTCAGTGGCAGTTGGGGCAAGGATCCCTTCGATACCGACCCTAACTACACGAACTTTACGGCCAAGAATATTTCCGCGGCAATTGCGAACCAAGCCTGGCACTACCTGGGCTATTCGCCCTTGCAGAATTTATGGCTGCTCATCGAAGGCCACTACACCTCGGAGCAGTTGTTCATCTGTCCATCTGCTACGGGTGATGATTACGTGCATAACCGCATGGATCCCAATGATTTGACCAGCCCGGCCACGCACGGCTTTGCCCAGGCGAGCAATTTGAGCTACGGCATACAAGCCATGTCCAAGACTTATGTGGGCCAAAACAACATCGCCGTTACAGCCCAGCAGTACACGGATCCGGATTCTAACAATCCCAATAACTACTTGAATGCCGCCGGGCTGCGGGATGACATGGATTCATCCGTCGTGATCATGGCGGACAAGGGCCAGCGCCGCAAACCTGGCAGCACCAACTTCACTACCATGACCGAGTTGATTGACACCACGACCCAGGATACGCTCAATCCCAGTGCCGGAAACATGTGGTACTTGTTCTACAGGAGCGGCAACCACAACCGCGAGGGTGAGGCTGCCCTGCGTGCCGGCGGCTCGGTAACCTTCGTGAAGGATGACCACAACACCGGCGGCGCCAACAGGAACCAGTTGTACGCCCGCGACATTTACACCAGCGGATACTTGATGGATTACAAGGCCATAACCACCCAGCAGACGCTTTCCAGGGACGACCCTTGGGGTCCCGCGTTGAGCAAGCTGGATAGCGTGATTATCTGGTCGGAACCTGGAACCTGATCATTTGATCCAAGCGATAAGCAGCATTGCCGATTGATGTGACAGTTTTACCCGGGGCGGTCCTGATGGGCCGCCCCGGTTGTTTCAGCCGTGGGCGAAAAAGCCAAATCCTAAATCCTAAATCCGAAACAATGGGAGCCAATAAAGCCCAAAGCGGAAGAAAACCCCAACATATATGCTCGTTTCCTTCCCATTTGGATTTCTGTCCCATTGTTTAGGATTTCGGATTTAGTACTTTGGATTTTGCTTTTTGGCCACGCCTGTCCTCTTAGAACCGAATCCGCTGTATAATGCAGGCGGTCGGCATGAGGAAGGCTGCCCCCGCAAGGGGGAGGAAAGTCCGAGCACTTCCAAGCCACGGTGGTGGATAACCTCCACCTGCCTCGCGGTCCCCGCGGGGTACGGGACAGTGCCACAGAAAATATACCGCCCGCTTTTGGCGGGTAAGGGTGAAATGGTGCGGTAAGAGCGCACCGCGGCGAGCGTGAGCCCGCCGGCAGGGCAAACCCCACCGAGTGCAAGGCCAAGCAGCGGTCAGGCCTGGCTTGGGCCAATGGCCGCGGGTAGGCCGCTTTCCCCGGAAGGGGAAGAGCCGCCCGGCAACGGGCGGTCCAGATAAATGGCCTTCCCCAGCGTGGAGCGATGCCCCGGCGCCGCGCTGGGACAGAACTCGGCTTATATCATGCCGACCGGGGCTTTTTTTATGCGCCCAAGTGAGGGTGCAGGATTCAGGTTACAGGGTACAGGTTCTGGGCTGCAACTGTGCCCTGTACCCTGTGCCCTGTAACCTGTAACCTGCCGTTACAGCTTTCGGACGAAGAAGTCCGGCCCGATCACGGCCGAAACGGATGTAGTTGGGAAACTTAAAGTCGGCCCGCCCACCTCGTTGGCGTGTACCACGCCGACTGTATTGGTGACAAAGATGCCTTCCTCGTGCGAGCCTGCCGGGCAGCACGTCTGTGCCCTGGGGTGAATTGCCCGGGTTGGAAGGATCAACGTTATGCAGGCTGGCCGAGTTCACCGTGCCCGCGCCGATCACCGTGTTGCTGAAGGAGACGCCGTCGCGTTTGAGGGCGCCCGTGACCGCAATACTGCCGATCACAGCTTTGGTCCAGGTCACGACCGTTCTGGCGTTGCTGGTGGCGCCGGCCATAACGGCCGAGTCAAACATCGCGGCGGACTTTACGGAGGAGATATTCTTATTTGAGGCGATGGTAAAGTGATCCACGCACCGCCAACGGTTACGCTGCCGATGGATCCTCGCTGGGCTTCGATCCAGCCGTGGCTGGCGGCGCCGGCGACACTGAAGGCGCCGATGGCCGTGGAGTGGCCGGCGGTGTTGTGGGCCCACAGTGTGCCGTTGAAGTTTCCAGGCAACGCCTTCGAACCGCCGCGCCCGGTGATGCTGAACATGTCGATGGTATCAACTTCGATGGAGGTCCCACCGGTAACCTGGGCGGCCTTGAACTGGTTGAGATGGCCTTTCACCAGAAGGCTCCCGTCGGCCATGGTGTCCAGGGTAATGCTGTTAGAACTTGAACCGATCACCAGATTGCCTACCGTATCGACCCGCGGGGCGTTGAGCGTTCCCAGCCCGCTTCCGGCGGAGAAATTCCTAAGCTGGTAAAACTCGCTTCCGGTCGTGATGATGCTGATGCTGGTGGCGCTGGTGGAACCGCTGACTGAAATATCCCCATTCGTTTGAACGGTCGCCATGCCCGGACCGGTCAGCGTAAAGGTCACCGGGTGACCCGTGGCGGGATTGGATAACACCAGTTTGGTGCTGCCCGATCGCCCCGTGAGATTGCCGAAGCTGTCCATCACGGTGATGGTGGAATTGCTGGGATCGACGTTGTTGCTGGTGGAAGACTCTTTCATGGTTGTAGTAACTTGGGCGATCACCCACTTTTTCCCCGCCGACATCAGCGGGACCGTCACCGGCACGGTTACTGTGGACAGCTTGCCGGGGGCCAGCGATAAGGACACCTGCTTTGTGCCGATCAGCGTGTCGCTGCTGGACAGTAAGCTGTCGCTGGAGAGGAAGATATTCACCTTGGCCGTGCAGACGGCCGTTCCATCCCCCTTGTTAACTATCAGCACCGGCACCGACGCATGGTCCCCAGGCACGGTCGACGCCTTCAAGGTCATGCCCGTATCGACCACGCTTGCGGCAAGATCGGGATACACCACCGGCGCGGTTGACAGCAGTGTACGGCTCTCCAATCCCTCCAGCTCCAGATGATCGTTCCATCGGTGCTGCTCGTTTCTGTGTGTGCTTCTGGACATTAGCGTAATCTCCCCTTTTGGCTCTCCCCGCGCAGGCCGCCCGGCCGCCCAGGTGCAGCACGGCTGTAAGATGTCCCCTGATCGCGGGTGCGGTATCTGTTGGATGCCGCCCCCCGGAGAACGGGCGACGTCGTCGATACCAGGCGTTGAAACCCCCGCAAAAACTGCCTCTTCTGAGAGTGCTCGGCCGAAAGGAATTGGCCATGCCTCCACAAACTATCAACATTCTAGAAGCCTGCGCGGCTGTTTCCCACTTGGACAAAACAATGTAAATTTTTATGGCTTCGCTGCCCGGGGACCTTTCGCCGGACCCATGAAGCCGTAAAATGGTAACGGTGACAAAAGAACGGGTGCACGACGTGACGGATAAATTCATCATCAGCGTGTTTTTGTTTTGCGCGGCAATGGCGGCGGTGACGGCGGCAGGCTGTGGCAAGAAAACGCAGGCCGACCCACCGTCTTCCGCGCCAGGCAGCGCCGCCGACGAACCATCAGCCGGGGAGAGAGCCATGGGTTTTGAATTGAGCAGTTCCGCGTTCAAGAACGGCCAGCCGATTCCGGAAAAGTACACGGGCGACGGCGAGGATATCTCCCCGCCTTTGAGTTGGACAGGCGCTCCGCCCGGCGCCGATCAACTGGCGTTGATCTGTGACGACCCGGACGCCCCGACCACCGAGCCCTGGGTGCACTGGGTGATTTATGAGATTCCCGGCAATGTCACGGCGATACCCGAGGCAGTGCCGCGCAAGGAACGGATTGATGACCCGCCGGCCGTGCAGGGTGTGAACTCCTGGCCGAAGGACAATGTCGGCTATCACGGCCCCAAGCCGCCGTCGGGCACGCATCGCTATTTCTTTCACCTGTACGCCCTGGAAGGGGGCGTGATCCTGCCTCCCCGCGCCACCAAGGAAGTGCTGCTAAGGACGATGGCAGGGCGGATCATCAAAGAGACCACCCTTATGGGGACGTACTCCAAGAAGTGAAATTACAAATGACAAATTACAGATTACAAATTACGGCAAGAACCACGTTCTTTTTAATTTGTAACTTGTAATTTGTACTTTGTAATTTTTGTCAGCCGCGCTGGTCTTCTTCCTTTTCCGGGTCGATCGCCCCCAGTTTCAGCAGGGCGGAGCGGGCCGCCAGTTGCTCGGCATTTTTCTTGTTGGAGCCCCAGGCGCTGGGATAGCGCCGGCCGTTGCAAAAAACCCCGATCTCAAACGCCTTGGCGTGATCGGGGCCTTTTTCATCCAGCAGTTCGTATTCGGGTGTACAGTTCCATTCGCGCTGGGCGTATTGCTGGAGAATGGACTTGTAGTTGAGGCTGTACTCGTTGGCCAGCACCGCCTGCATGTGCCGCTCCATCGTGCGCAGGATGAAGCGGCGGGCCGGTTCCAGCCCGCCGTCCATGTAAATCGCGCCGATCACGCTCTCCAGCACGCCCGCCGACAGGCTCGAAGGCACATCCACCTGCGCGAAGCCGCGTCCCAGCCGCATGGCGTCCGTCAGGCCGATTTCCTCGGCCACGGCCGCGCAGGTCTGGCGCGAAACCACCACCGACTTGACCTGGGTGAGTTGGCCTTCCATGGCGTCGGTCTGCCCGCGGTACAGCCGTTCGCAGATCACCAGCCCCAGCACGGCGTCGCCCAGGAATTCCAGACGTTCATTTGATTCCAGTCGGCTGGTGGCCACGGAGGAGTGCGTGAGGGCTTTTTCCAGAAGAGCGGGGTCTTCAAAAGTGTAGTCGAGGATCGTTTGGCAGCGGCAAATCGCAGCGTCTTCCACGTAGGCCTCAAATGGCAGGCCGTTGGCGAGAGTCGCCAGCCGATTCCAAGCGCAGGCGGATCTCGCAAAAGGCCTTAGGGTTTCGTTCGACGACAGGGCCATCATAAAACACAGGTGCCCGCCGTGTCAATGAAAGAGTGGGCCTTGAAACCGTTAATCGGTTAACCAACTAACCAGTTAACCAAGAGCGAACGCAGCGGCGAACCTTCTGCCTTATTAACTGATTAACGAGTTTAGCGGGAAATCAACTCTTCCACAAACGCACGCACCTTTCGTGCGACCTGATCCGGCGGCAGGCCACGATTCTCCGTCATCTTCGCCACGATGGCCGAACCCACGATCGCGCCATCGGCGGCTTTCCAGACTTCCTTGACCATCTCGGCAGTGGAAATGCCAAAACCCACGCACACGGGCGTTTCGATGTGGCGGCGAAGTTCCGCCACGGCCTCCAGCGTCTCGGGCGGCAGGCTGGTGCGTTTGCCGGTGATCCCGGCCACGCTAATGTAATACACAAAGCCGCGGCTGTGGCGGGCGATTTCAAGCCGCCGCGCGGCGGGAGTGGTAGGGGCGATCAAAAGCACCAGGGCCAGACCGTGATTGGCTGCGATTTCTTCCAGCCCCCTGGATTCATCCAGCGGCAGGTCAGGGACGATCAGCCCGTCAATGCCGGCCGCGGCGGCCTCTTCAATAAACTTCACCGGGCCGTGGTGAAAGATGATGCTGTAGCTGACCATGGCCGCCAGGGGCAGTTTTCCGCCCGCGCGGCGAAACTCGCTCAGCACGTCAAAAATCTTCCTCACCTTGATGCCCGCCGCCAAGGCATCCGTATAGCTGGCCTGGATGATCGGGCCGTCGGCGATCGGATCGGTGAAGGGAATGCCCAGCTCGCACACACCTACCTGCGTCTTGTCCAGTTCCTTGAGCACCGCGGCCGTGGCTTCAAGGCTGGGATAGCCCGCAGTGATGAATGGCACGAGCGTCTTGCCGCCCGCCGCGCGGATGGAGGAAAGTTTTGCAACGATACGATTATTCTCAAGTGGCATAGCCATCAGGGCCTTTTCCCAACTTTTGCCAGCAGATCAGAGATTTCATTGCAGTCTTTGTCGCCGCGGCCGGACAGGCAGATCAGCACTGTCTTGTCCTGTGGCATTTTCGCCGCGCGTTTGATGGCCGCCGAAACCGCGTGCGCCGACTCCAGCGCCGGGATGATGCCCTCGGCCTTGGACAGCGTACACACCGCATCCAGCGCGCCCACGTCGTCGCAGGTGGTGTAGTGAACGCGGCCGGTGTCGTGCCACCAGGCGTGCTCGGGGCCGACGCCGGGATAATCCAGGCCGGCGGAAATGGAGTGTACCGGGGCGGTCTGTCCATCCTCATCCTGGAGCACGTAGCTCAAGGACCCGTGCAGAACGCCGGGGCTGCCCGCGTTGATGCTGGCGGCATGCTTGCCGAAGTACAGGCCCGTGCCGCCGGCCTCCACCCCTAATAGCTCGACGCCCGTATCCGGGATGAACGAGGTAAAGATACCCGCGGCGTTCGAGCCGCCGCCCACGCAGGCCACCACCAAATCCGGCAGCTTGCCCGCCGCCTCCAGCATCTGGCCGCGGCTCTCGCGGCCGATGCAGCTCTGGAAATCCCGCACCATCGTGGGGAAGGGGTGCGGGCCGACCACGCTGCCGATGATGTAATGCGTGTGCGCCACCGAGCCCATCCAGTCGCGCATGGCCTCGTTGGTGGCGTCCTTGAGCGTGCGCTGGCCGGAATCCACGGCGATCACTCGCGAGCCCATGAGCTGCATGCGAAAGACGTTGAGGGCCTGGCGGCGCATGTCCTCGCTGCCCATGTACACATCGCATTTCAGGCCGAACACCGCCGCGGCCGTGGCCGTGGCCACGCCGTGCTGACCCGCGCCGGTCTCGGCGATCACCCGCGTCTTGCCCATGCGCTTGCACAGCAGCACCTGGCCCAGCGTGTTGTTGATCTTGTGCGCCGGTGTGGTTGAGGTCCTCGCGCTTGAGATAAATCTTCGCCCCCCCGACCTGCTCGTGTCAGCCGCTGGGCGAAATACAGCATGCTGGGCCGCCCGGCGATTTCGCGCAGGCAGCGCTCGAATTCCTTGTTGAAGGCCGGATCGTTGCGCGCCGCCGTGTATTCCTGCGTAAGCTGGTCCAGCGCGGCCCTCAGCGTCTCGGGTACAAATTGGCCGCCGTAGGGGCCGAAATAGCCTTCGCGAGCGTTCTTTTCCTGTACGGTCATACAAGCCTCAAATTCATATCTGGCGGGAATTCAGGAGGCGGCCGCCTTTGCCGCAGGCTGCTTTTCATGATGGCTGGAGAATTTCAGGTCGTGCAGCCTCCGGGCCAGCCAGAAACCGCCCACGGCCCCGCCGCACGCCGCCGAAAGCCAGTCCACCGGCAGAATGTTCGTGAAATAGTCCATGTGCGTCCAAGTCAGGACGCCCGTGTCAACCACGGCGCAGCCTTTGACGTAACACAGGCCGCCGATAAGAATCGCCGCCAGCCAGCATGGCCAGCAGAAGTTGATGGGCATGAAGTACGTGCCCACGGCCGCGCCGACGAAAAAGGAGATGGCCACGCCGAACAGGAGCTGCCCGCGCTGGACTTCGAAGATGGTCACTTCCATCAGCAGCAGGGCGATGATCACGGTAATGGCCAAACACCCGCCGGCCGTCAAAAACACATCCTTCAGCGATATCTCGCTCTTCTGCGCGGCCGTCCTGGCCAAAAGCCCGCTGCTGTACTTCTGGCCGGTCAAGAGCCAGACCAGCAATGAATTCTCCCGCGCCTCGCCGCCGTGGCTGCCTTCGCTCATCAGCACGTTGGGCCGCATGATCGGCGGGTGGATCTTCTGCACTACCGCGCGCACCAGTTGGATTATCGCCGCCGCCACCATAACGATGGCGGCCATGCAAACCATTTCCACGATCAGCGGCCGCATGAGCGTCGCCGGCGGGGAAAACTGCATCAGGAGCAGCCGCATGGGTTGCGTGTGGAGACTCACCCCGCCGGCGCCGACCAGGGTCGCCAGAAGCGCCCCCTGCGGCCGCGAAGTTGTCGTGATGACGGCCACGCCCGCGGCCAGCAGCCAGGTGAACAGGGCGAAGGTAATCAGGTGGCCGTAAGCGTGCAGCGGGATGAACGTGGCCACGCCGTTGACATCCTCCGGCTTAATCCAGCGCCAGAAGACAAAGTACATGATGGCCAGCGCCGCCACGGCGGCGATCTGGACCTGGATTTTTTCCAGGATGTGCCAACGTTGCTCAGTCATTGCCGATAATCACTCTAAACGCTAAGCTGTTGCGTCTCGTTTATAGAGCCATCCCACCCGGCGGGTGTACGCCGGCTCTGGCGCGCTCGTGTGAAATCGTAATAACTGGTGCAGGCAAAGGCAACCATATGGCTGAAACGGCGGTAAAGCGGATTATTGAACGGGCCTCCAAATTGCAGAAGAATATCGTCCTTCCCGAGGCGGATGACCCGCGCGTGGTGCAGGCGGCGGGGGAGTTCATCAAGCGGGAATACGGCAAGATCACGCTGCTGGGCGATGCCGGAAAGATCAGTGCCATCGCCAGGGAGAATAAATGGAATATCGATGGCGCGCAGATCATCGATTACAAGAAAGACAAGCTGCGGGAGAAGTTCGTGGCCAGCTTCATGGAGCTGCGCAAGCACAAGGGCATGACGGCCGACCAGGCCAATGCGCTTCTGGATGAGCACCCGGCCTATTTCGGCGCGATGATGGTCCGCCACGGCCTGGCCGATGGCATGGTCACCGGCTCTGCCAGCCCGACCGCCGTGACCATCCGCGCGGCCATCTTCGCCATCGGCACCAAGAAGGGCAACAAGACCGTCTCCGGGTGCAGCTTGATGCAGACCATCATTCCCGAATTCGGCGTGGATGGCGCGGTGATCTTCTCCGACACGGGCGTGCTGCCCGAGCCCACCGTGGAGCAACTGGCTGATACGGCTCTGGCCGCGGCGGATTCCTGCCGCCAGCTTTTGGATACCGAGCCGTACGTGGCCATGCTGAGCTTTTCCACCAAGGGTTCGGCCTCCAGCCCCGATGTGGAGAAGGTGATCGCCGCGACCAAGCTGGCCCAACAGCGCGCCCCGCAGGTGAAGCTCGATGGTGAGCTCCAGGTGGATGCCGCGATGATTCCCTCCATCGGCGAGAAGAAGGCCAAGGGCTCGCCCGTGGCCGGCCGCGCGAATACGCTGGTCTTCCCGAACCTAAGCTGCGGCAATATTGCTTATAAGCTCGTCGAGCGCTTTGGCAGGGCCACGGCCTTGGGCCCGCTGCTTCAGGGCTTGGATAAGCCGGTTAACGACCTGTCCCGCGGCTGTAGCGCGGAGGATATCGTCCTGATCTCGGCCATTACGGCGTGTCAGGCGTGAATTTCAGTCATTGGTCAATTAGGGTTCTCATCCCAAAAAGTTGGTTGGGACTCATTAGGTTGCCAACCTTTCCGATGCTGGCCATCTGGAGTGGCCCCTTTATTACCAAGCACTTACGCACGAAGAGCGTTCCGTTAGGTTGCCAACCTTTCCGAGGTTGGCCATCTGGAGTGGCTCCTTTATTACCAAGCACTTACGCACGAAGAGCGTTCCGTTAGGTTGCCAGCCTTTCCGAGGCTGGCCATCTGGAGCGGCTCCTTTATTACCAAGCACTTATGCGCGAAAAACGCATTAGATTGCCAGCATTCCCATGCATGCACAGCAAAGTATTTAAAATTATTAAGTAATAGTTTGAGATTATTAAGCATTCCTGCAAGTTTCTAAAGCACCCTTGGATGAGATTCGTGAGATATTATCGTAATAGCTTATTACAACTGGAGATGTAAGATCCTCAAGCTGGTGAGACCTTGAGAATCTTATCAATAAGCTATTGTTAATTAAGGAGATGTAAGCTACTCAAAGCATCTCCGCGACGCGCTTATCAGCATCGACCAGAACAGCTGACTTTGCCACGCTCGGGTCGCTCGTCAGGGTTGACGTATCCTCCGGCCAGGAAGCTGTAATATAGGCCTACCTGCGAGGGCTGCCAACACCAACTTTTTGGGAGGAGAACCCTAATTGACTAGTTGACCGAATTGAACATCTTGATCATCTTATCGATAAGTGCTTTCGCGGCAAGGAAATGTAACATGATCAAGGTTGATCGCCTTGATCATCTTATCGCGCGTCTTGATCATCTTACCGCGTAAGAAACAGGCCAGATTCTTGTCAAGCCAGGCACCCGGCCTCAAGCCTATTTTCCGCCCTTGCCCTTCAACGCCGCCATCTTCTGCTTAATCGATTCCACCGCGCGGCCATTGGGATCGGGATCAATAGCCTTCTGATAGGCCATCGCCGCCTTATCGTTGTGGCCGGCCTTGGCATAGCCATCGCCGATATCCACCCACATGGTCTGGATGCCCGACGCCTTGGGCGCAACTTTTTGCAACTCTTCCAGCTTCTGAGCCGCGGCATCGGCGTGCGTGGTTTTTTCGTTGGAACCTCTGACACCGTTCATTTCGGTGATGTTCTTGTTCGTTTCCCAGCGCAACAGCCGCGCGAGAATGCCGTGAGTGTTGTCGGCGTCGAGCTTGTGGATGGCGTCGCTCAACTCGCGCATCCGGTCCTCACGCTGCTTTTGCTCATCCGGCGAGGTGGGCTTGTGACTGGCCGCGGCCTGAAACTCCACCCAGTCGGCCTCGGCCCTGTCGCCCTTGGCGTTATCCTTATCGAGTTCCTTCACGCGCGCGGCCAGGCGCGACGCCTCATCCCAAAGCTGCACCTCCGCGTAGAAGCGCATGTCCTTTAAGGTGTCGTCATAGCCGCCCTCTTTCAGCACGGTTTGATAGTGCGCGTCGCTCTGCTGGAGCCGGTCGAACATCTGCCGGCCTTTTTCTAGAAACGGCAGGATTTGGGCGGGAGCCATATAGCCGGTGGCTTTGGCCAGCACGGCCTTCTCCGGGGTGGTTATCACCAGGAAGGGATACCCCGTGCCGCCGAAGTAATCCATCAAGTCGTTGTTAGCGGCGCCCCGGGAGGGATTTGGGGATTGGGGACCCGTGGTGCAGTCCAGGCTGGCGGGGACGAATCTCTGCAACGCCGCCTTTACCTTGGAATCCCCATACGTATCCTGCTCCATTTTTCTGCACCAGGTACACCAGGTGGTGGAAAAGTGAATGTAGATGGGTTTGTGCGTTTCGGCCGCGGCCTTCCGCGCGGCATCCCAGTCTTCCAGAAAGTTAGCAGGCGCGGCGGCGTAAGCTGCGGCAGCGGCCAGGAGTGCTACGAACAGCGGAATCATCTTTTTCATGCACGGTTCCCTTGTAATGCGTCAATTAGTCAGTTTTGTTGGTTTGTCAATTAGAAAGAACATCGTCCCACATACAAGCGGACGATCATCCATCCGGCTAATTGACCAGTTGACGAAGTGACTAATTGACTTAACCCGTCGACTAATTGACCAGTTTATCCTCCCGACAGCTCCTTTGCCATTTCGGCCATCACGACCGCCTCGCGGCCGTTCTTCTCCTCGATCCTGCGCAAGTGCCGCCGATCCCCTAAAAACTCAAGCTGGTCCTGCATCAGGTCTGAAATGCACTGGTGGTAAAGCTGTTCCTTGGGCACACCCGGATCCCACGCCATGCTCACCCTCTGCGTCGCCTTGCGCCTGCGCCAGTGACTGTTGAAATGCTGGTCATCCTCGGTTTTATACGTTTCCAGCACTTTTGGCTTTGACCCGGGCAGCAGCCGCTCCAGTTCGTCCAGGCCCGCATCATCCACCAGGCCCATCAATTCCAGGGACTGCGGCAGCCAGCCGTGGACGAAGATTTCGCCCAGTTCGAACTGGATGTGATGGAGCTGGCGGTCCATGCGGATGGGCTGGTTGAAGCCGTGGTATTGGTAGACGGCCGCGCCGTTTTCGTAGTGGCTGATGCACATCACGCGGTCCTGAGCCGGCCCGTGCGGTATTTCGGGCAGGTCCTCATCCGTGCGATATTCGACATGCGCGGCCACGACCTTGCCCTTGCCAAACCAGGATGAATATAGATCGAAGAAATGCACTGCGTGCTCCACGAAGATGCCGCCGGAAATCTGGCGGTCCCAGAACCAGTGATGGGGGCCGAGCGTCTCATCCTGGGCGAAATTCTCGAATACCGCGTGCAGGGGCTTGCCTAGGACACCGGAAGTAATGATCGACCGCACCGCGTCGGTCACCGGGCTGTACCGCAGCACGAAATTAACCGGTACGATCACGCCTTGTGTGGCGGCGGCATCGAGCATTTCATCCGCCTGCGCCACCGACAGGGCCAGCGGCTTTTCGCACAGGACGTGCTTGCCCGCGGCGATGGCCCGCATGGCCAGCTCGTGATGCGTGCTGGGCTGCGTGGCGATGTGTACCAGATCCACATCCTCACGCTTGAGTAGTTCATCGGCATCGTACTGCGCCGCCAGGCTGAATCGCTTGCCCACGCGGTCGGCGACGATCTTGGAATGATCCGCGACGGCGGTGAGCCGCAGGCCAGGGAGCTTCCAGTACGACTCCAGGCAAAACTCTCCGAACCGGCCGCAGCCGATCAGCCCCAGCCGCAGCGGCATGACCCTTGATTGGACCATTCTTCCTCCCCGTACGACCCGCTTCGATGACAGATGGGTCCGGGCCGCAATAACGTTAACTGGTTAATTGGTTAATCGGTTAACTGGAAAAGGCAAGAACCCAAGTCAAACCTTCCTCGGGCCGTTTCCAGTTAACCGGTTAACTGATTAACCAAGAGCGAGCGCAGCGAGCGAACCTCTCTCACAGCCGGTTCACCCTTACTATTAGTGTAATAGGCTGACAACCGCCCAAACCGGCCTTTCAGACGAGATCGCACGCCTCCGGCGGCATCCAGTGCTCTTCCTGGCCCTTCCATTTGACATTGCAGCCGATGGGGTTGGTCTTTTCGACCGAGGGCCTCTTGCCCGCCAGCAGGGCCTCGATGGCATCCCGCAGCTCGTGGGTGGTTTCCTTGCCCGGCTCACGCGGGTTGTCATCCATCCTGCCCGTATAGCGAAGCTTGCGCTCCTTGTCGAAGACGTAAAAGTGGGGCGTGCGCAGGGCGCCGTAGGCCTGCGCCACATCCTGCGATTCATCGCGGACGTACGGGAAGGGCAGGGCTCGCTCCTTGGCCCGCTTGACCATGTCTTCAAACGAGTCCTGCGGATGGTTTTCGGTTTCGTTGGAGTTGATGGCGATGAACGCCACGCCTTTCGGCGAAAAATCGCGGTACAAGGCCTTCATCCGCTCTTCCGAGCCGACAACGAAGGGGCAGTGGTTGCAGGAAAAGAACACCACCAGCAGTTTGGCATCCTTGAAGCTGGAAGGCGAGTAGGTCTTGCCGTCAACGCCGGGCAATTTGAAATCTGGGACGGGCGAGCCGATGTCGAGTGTGAAGACCATGATTTACCACTCCTTTTTCTGTTGTTGGTCTTGTCGCTATTTTCGATTTGCGATTCTCGATTGAAGAAAGCAGGATGTGCCGCCTCCAATCGCAAATCGCAAATCAAAAATCGCAAATCACTTCTGCTCCATCTCCTCAAGCCGCTGAATTCTCTTTTCAATCGGCGGGTGCGTCATGAATAGCCGCGAGATTCGTTCGCCTGTGCCTGTCAGGGGCGCGACGATGAACAGGCTCAACTGCGTCTGCGGCACATTCAAGGGAATGCGGCTGTTGCCGGCGGCCAGCTTCTGCAACGCTCCGGCCAGCCATCGCGGCTGTCCCGTCAGGTCCGCTCCATATCGATCCGCCTCGTACTCGCGCGAGCGGCTGATGGCCAGTTGGATGATCATCGCCGCAATCGGTGCCAGGATGAGCAATAGCAGCGCCGCGATGGGATTGCCTTCCCGCCGATCACCCCGGCCGCCGCCGGAGAACAGGGCGATCCGCGCCAGGACGCTGATGGCCCCGGCGATGATCGCCGCCACCGTGCTGATCAAGATATCGCGGTGCTTTACGTGCCCCAGCTCGTGGGCCAGCACGCCGGCCAGCTCCTCGCGGCGGAGCATCTGCCGCAGGCCGTCCGTCACACACACGGCCGCGTGATGGGGCCCGCGGCCGGTCGCAAACGCATTCGGCGCGGCGGCGGGGGAGGCATATACCTTGGGCATGGGCAGACCCGCCTGCTCAGCCAGCGTCGCCACCAGATCCACGAGTTCCGGGTCTTCCTCGCGCGTTACCCGATGCGCCTGCATGGTGGCCAGGGCGATTTTGTCGCTGAAGAAGAAGGCAATCACGTTGAGCAAGCCGCCCAGGATGAAGGCGGGTATAAGATAGCGATCCCCGCCCAGGGCGTAGCCGATGGCCAAACAGAGGCCCATCAACGCGGCCAGCAGGATCGTCGTCTTCATGTTGTTCCAGAGACCCATCTGCTAAAACTCCTTCGAAGGCCGCCGCAGTTCGAGATGCCCCGCAAGTGTTCACACGTCCAGCACAGGGAGGATGTTGATCGACAGCCCTACCCGAATCGCTCATTATATAGAAAGATGCATGTCTCAATCCACAGTTCCAGATAAAGGCGTTGTTGCCATAAATCAGGGGGAGAATACCAGCGAATCGCTCGGAATCAATCTGGCATGTTGGCTGGAACTGGCACTTCCTTATCCCACGGGGCATAGACAAAGAAGCCTTCAGGCGGCGGCTGCTTGCTCAGCCATTTCTGGTCCTCTTGCCAGCGGCGGGCCATGTCGTCGAAAGGCAAGCCGTAAACCTCGCTGATGACGGCAAAATTCTTGCGGCCATCGAAGTGCGCTTGCTGAAGCATCTTCAGCAACTTCGCGGCGCCATACCTGTGATAAAGCCAGCGTATGAAACTGCACCCTATAAGACGGTCCTGCTGGGTAACTTTCAGCCACCGATTCATCGCCGCTTTGAGATTGGTGACATTCATCATTGGAATCGGATCAGACCAATCATTTTCCCATCCATAAAAGAAGGTCGTGCCAAAGGCCTCGGCCACGCCTTCATTGAGAAAGGGATTGCGGCAAATAATGTAGTTATGTACGGCTTCGTGTGGATGGAACCAGGAATGCGAAACCACATACCCTTTACCTCCGAGGCCTCCTACGTCTCCTGGGAGAGGAACATTCTTTGGATACTTCACAAAGTGTATCCGGGCGGGCAGATCGATTGAAAACACTTGCTTAATCCATTGATAATGCTGCTCCTGTGCCTCGAGAGAGGCTTCGACCGGCACATCAGCTTTCGCATAATGATAGACGAAATGCTCCGTCTCAATGGTCTCTGTTGCCCACGAAGGAATGCGGGTCAGCTTACCTGTTTCCCACTCGTACCCCAAGGGAAAGAACACGTGGTCTAAAAGCCAGGTCGCCTGTACCACGCTGATGATGAGCACACAAAGGACACCTAATGCAAGGGCGGTGCGCAGCGGATGTCGTCGAAGGGAACTTGACTTCCAGATCCATTTCATTCCTTGATTATCGGGTTTCAGTGCGCAAATAACAATAATTGGAGTTCCATGGGAAATACGGGGAAATGCAAGACAGTCATCTATTTCGTTGTCTTATGGACAAAAGGAGCAGTGTAAATAGGTGACTGTCCAGCTCCCGCAGTTCCGCATTTCTTAGTCGTAATGGCCCACCGTCTGCACAGGCGCCGTTATTTCGACCACAGGTTTGCCGTCGAGACCCTCGGCCAAAGGTATGCCCAGGAACCAGCAAGCTGTGGCAAATGTGTCTTCCGTATTGACTGTCAGGGACCGATAAATAGTCAAGTCCAAACCCTCGTGTACGCCCGGTCCGACTGCGATCCAGGGAATATGCCGGCTGCGCGGATCATCGGCCCCGTGCGTCCAACCGGCGCCGCCATGATCGGCGGTCACGATCACCAGCGTCTGATCAAGCAGATGCTCCTTGTCCAGCGCCTCAAGCAGGCGGCCAATCTGGGCATCGGCGGTCTTGATCGCCTTGATCTGCGCGGGCGAGCTCCAGCCCGAGGCGTGTCCTACGGTATCCACATCCGGCAGATGCACAAACAGGACCTCCGGTTTGTGCTCGTGAATAAATGACAGCGCCATGTCGCACACCCGCCGGTCATTGACCGTTTCTCCCTTCGGCACAAAGCACCAGTCCAGCGTGCCGGGTTTTGCCAACGTGCTGAACTTGGCCTTGCCCGCCGCCATGGCGCTGGTGAACCCGGCCTTGTGCGCAAGCTTAAAAAGCGTTGGCCATGCGGGGTAGATTGGCTCCTTCAGAGGCAGATCGGAGTTCCATTCGATCCCATGCTTATCGGGAATGACGCCCGTCAACATGGAGGTGTGCGAGGGCAAGGTGATAGCCACGGCCGTTGTGCGCGCCGAGAACGTGAAAGTGCCGCGGCGGATCAGGTCATGAATCGTCGGAGTATTGGCCCGCAGGGCCAGGTCCGGACGCAGGCCATCCACGCTGACTATCAAAACCCGTTTACCGGCTGGATGTGAAGCCGGTGGTGTAAGAACTGAGCTGGAACCATCGGCTCCGATACCCACCTCAGCAGCCATCCAGGCAAGGGAGGCTATCAAAGCCATCTTCATCAGATGCGGGCGGATTTTGTTTTCCAGGCGCATGGTCCCATCCTTTCTCGGTTCTTCACAGAGGCGGCTTCGCATCGCATTCGAAGGAGCGGTTGCAGGCTATGGTTTCTGTGTGAAGACTATGTTAGCGGCCGATGAAGACGCCGCAAGGCCATTTAGTTTTCCGGGGCGTTGGGGGGCAAGTTTCGAACTGGAGAAACTTGGCCGCTACCTGCTAGAATCGCCGCCATGGAAGTGCGTCTGGCCAGAAAGCGCGGCTTTTGCTTTGGCGTCGAGCGGGCGATCGAGCTCGCGGACAAAATGCTGCGCGGCGGTCAATCCGGCGCCCTCTACAGCCTCGGCGAGATCATCCACAATCAGCAGGTGGTGGATCGCCTGGAAGAGCAAGGGCTACACATCCTGGCGCGGCCGGAAGAAGCCCAGGTGGGCGACACGGTGCTGATCAGGAGTCATGGCGTACCGCCGCGCGTTATTGAGCAGCTCAGGGCACGAGGGGCCGAGGTGGTGGATGCCACCTGCGTGCTGGTCAAGCGCGCCCAGAAGATCGTGCAGGAGCTTTCGGAAGAGGGCTACCAGGTCGTCGTCATCGGCGACGAAAACCACCCCGAAGTGCAGGGCGTCTTAGGCTATGCCCCCGGCATCATCTGCGTGGACAGGCCCGAGCAGCTCGACCGGCTTCCGGAAACGGGGCGGCTGGGCATCGTCTGCCAGACCACGCACTCACCGGATCTTTTCGGCGAGATGGTGGGCCGCATCGCCGCGATGGGCTTTGCCGAATTAAAGGTCATTAATACCCTTTGCCTGGAGACCCGCCGCCGCCAGGAAGCCGCCGTGGAACTGGCCGGGCAGGTGGATGTGATGTTCGTCCTGGGCGGCAAGCAATCCGCCAACACGCGGCAGCTTGCCCAGCTTTGCCAACAGGCCGGCGTGCCCACGTATCACCTGGAATGCTGGGAGCAGTTCGAGGACGAAATGGTGGCGGGCAAATCCGTGGCCGGCGTCACGGCGGGGGCATCCACGCCGGAGTGGATCATCGAGGACTTCGTAACGAAGTTACGAGATTGGTGATCCCGCAAAGTCCCTCGGATCATCTCTGACTGCGAAACTGATTTACAATTTACAATTTACAAATGACAATTTAACTGCCGGAGCAAGACGGCGATCCTTCCCAAATTGTCAATTGTAAATTGTCAATTGTGAATTTCCGCCCCCCTACATCGGCGCCATCGCCCCCTTCGACGGCGCCGACCCCCATTGCCCATGCCGATCCCATCTGAGCGCCCCTGTGGTTCTCCCCGGCCAGAATTTTTTTAGATCAACCCATTCTAGACGCGGTGAAATCCGTGAATCTGTAGGTGATGGCGGCCAGGCCAAGGCCGAGAACGAGTTTGTTAGACGTGCGAGGAAGCGCAATTAGCGAAAAAAAAAGGACCTGCGTGTTTCACGCAGGTCCGGAAAAAATTTTACGAAGCCGACGGGGCTCGAACCCGCAACCACCGGATCGACAGTCCGGTACTCTAACCAATTGAGCTACGGCTTCAACCGGCGGAGCTGTTGAGCCCCGCCAAGAACCTCAAAGTATATTATTCACGCCTGGATTGTCAATGCGTTTTGTGGCACAGCCTTTCCAGGCTGTGTAATGGCCGCCCACAGGCTGGAAAAAGCCCCGCCAAAAACAAAAAAAGTTCGTCGCCGGCCCGCTCAGCCGGCGACGAATTGGAGGAGGACGAGAAACTTCTTCGCTAAGCCGGAGGGAGAAATCCGGCGTTGCCTTCTTGCTATCGGTCAAAAAAGCGTTCCGCCTTGAGCGCCCACCAGGGATTCTTCCGGTTCCTGGAGCTGGCTTTGCCGCATGTGCTGCGAGCTGGCGGGTATGCCCGTGGCATACAGGCAGGCCAGGGGGCGGGGCATCTGCGCGGCCTGAAGGTGCTTCAGGTAATCCTGAAGATCTTCCAGGGCGAACTCCGCCAGGAAACCCGGCCGGGCGGACAAATTGATTCGCATGATCTCATCGATAACTTCGCGTTTGCACATCGAATGACCTCACTTCCTGATTGCTTGCGATAGGAAGTATCGGAGCAGCGCCGCTTAAAGCTTTAAACAAGGTTCTTTAGGGTAAATGCCTTAAGCCTTGCTACTTAAGAAGTTACGCTCGAAATTCTGATAGAATTCACCCCAGTGAAAAATTCGGCCGCACGATTCGTGTATGCGGGATAGGTATACTGACGGGCCTAAGCCCTAGCCATCCATCGTGGACGGAGGGGCATTGCCTATTGTCTGGCGAGGTGAGATGGACGAAGCCTTCGAGCGTTTTGGGCCTGTGCGCTGGGCTCTGAAGCGGATCATTACCGATCCGCTGGCCAACTACATGCCCGCCAGTTGGATGCGCGGGCTCCTGCGCTTCGGCAAGAGCGAACTGGCCGCCTCCAACTGGATCGATCCCGGTGGCTGGCGGACCATGGTCATCAGCTACCACGGCAATCCTCAGCAGTGGGCCGACAAGATTCTCGTCGGCGGCGGGGCCGTCTCCATGGCCCTGCGAAACCGCCTGCGGCTGGCCTCGCGGCTATTGGCCGAACTTATCGATGCCTCCGCCGCATCTTCCGTGGCCGCCGGCACATCGCCGGCCCCGCCGGTTGACGTTCTCTGCCTGGGCGCCGGGCCGGGGCAGATTGTCCTGCGGGCCATGCAGCGGGCCCAGGCCATTAGCCGCGCAACGCTGGTGGATATAAACCGGGATGCGTTCGACTATGGCAAAAACATCGCCGAGTCCTATGGCCTCGCCCAGCGTGTCAACTTCATCTGCGGCGATGCCCGGGACGTCAAAATCTATCTCTCCCAGCCGCCGGCCATCGTCAAGATGATCGGCCTGTGCGAGCACCTGACCGATCAGATGATTGTGGATATCGCCTCGGCGGTGGCCGCGGTGATGCCGGCGGGGTCGCCCATCATCTTTAACAACATCACGCGGCGTCACGGCAACGACCGGTTCCTCCGCCGCATCTTCAACCTGCACATGAACTATCGGCCTATCGAGCAGATGACCGACTTGATGCGGCGGGCAGGCTTCGACAACTTTGAGATACACAGCGAGCCGCTGGGCGTTTACAACGTGATTATCGGCCGCCGCGCTGCCACTGGCGTGGCCCCAGGCAGCGGGCCTGCCACAACGGCCGCTTTGCCGACTGGCCTGAAGGAAACGCTAAACAATGGCTGAGGTATCGCTAGCCTGGGGCGCCGGCACGCTGGAGTTAAAACTGCCGGAGAGCTGGTCGCTGGTCCAAGTGGCCCAGTCGCAGATGCCGCGCGCCGCCGCCGACTGGCCCGACCGCCTTGGCCGCGCACTCAATAAGCCCGAAGGCAAGCCGCCCCTGGCCGACCTCTTGCGCCCCTGGGCCGCCGCGGCCGCATCCTGCTGGTGCTGGAGGATATCACCCGGCACAGCCCGCTGGCCGAGCTCTTGAACGTCATCCTACCGGAACTGACGCACGCCGGCATCGCCGATGAGCAGGTGAACATTCTTTTCGCCACGGGCATGCACCCGGCCATGACCGAGCAGGAGGTCCGCCGCAAGATCGGCGGCTATGCCGACCGTTTCGCCTGGCGCTGCAACGCCGCGGCCGATGCCGACAGCCATGTCAATATCGGCGATGTGCCCGCGCCGCAGGGCCGCGGCGCTGTGCCCATCCGCGTGGATGCGCGGCTGATCGAGGCGGATCTGCGGATCGTGCTGACCGCCGTTTCGCCGCACTTGCAGGCGGGTTTTGGCGGCGGGGCAAAGATGTTCGTCCCCGGCTGCGCCAGCCTGCAAACCATCGCCCAGGTACACGCCATGGGACTGCCGCGCGAGCCTTCCCCCAGGCTGGTCGGTACGGCAAATAATCAAAACTTCATGCGGCAGATGATCGACGCGGCGGGCCAGCTCGTGGAGCTCTCCGGCGGGACGACCTTCGCCATTCAGTACGTTTTGGATGAGGCCGATTGGCCCAGTTCACTGGTGGCGGGCGACCTGCGACAGGGCCAGCAGATGCTCGCCAAGCAGTGCGCCGCCGCCTGCGGCGTGGTGATGGATACCACGGCCGACGTCGTGATCGCCAACGCTTATCCGCGCGACTACGATTTGTGGCAGAGCTTCAAATCCATACCCAACACGGCCGCGGCCGCCAGGCCCAACGGCGTGATCATCGTGCTGGCGGCCTGCCCGGTGGGCTCCAACATGCGCCCGATAAGCTGGCCGCTTTCGCCGAATTGGACGCGCAAGCTGATCAAGACATTCGGCGCGGGCAACCTGATTTCCCTGGCGAATCGCTTTGTGAAAACCATCAGCCCCGAGGCCCAGTTCTTCATTCAACTGGCCATGCAAACCATCAGCCGCAACCCGGTGCTGATGTATGCCCCGGAGCTGGTGAAGCGCGGCCAGACCTTCCCCGGCCTGGCTGTTTATGATGACCTTCCTGCCACCTTCCGCGCGGCTGAAAAGCTCCTGAACGGCTCCAGCCGCCGCGTCGTCGTCTTCCCCACCGGTGGGACGAGCTATCCCGTCTAGGCTTGCGGCCTAAGTCAGTTTCCCGATTTTGCATGCCAAGTCTGGCATTCTGCTGTAACATCTTGCCCGGCAGGCAGTTCAACATGGACACGAGTAAAATCGCGCACTATGGATATGGGGACACGGATGATGATCTGGTCCTGCGCGCGCGTAGCGACAGCGATGCACTGGCAAAGCTGTACGAGCGCTATTACCCGCGCATTTACCGGTACTGCCTGCACCGGCTGTTCGTGCCCGAATTGGCCGAAGATGTCACCTCCTCGGTCTTCCTCCAGGTGGCCAGGCACATGGTCACCTTCACGGGTGCAACCGAGGCGGCCTTCCGCAACTGGGTGTATGCCATCGCCACCAACCAGTCCAACTCGCAGATCCGCAACGCCAAGCGGCGGCGGGAGCTGATGGACACCGCCGCGCGGCGGCTTTCTTGCCTCAACAACGACTTGGATAGCGGTATTGCCCTCGGCAGCAAGCTGGACTGGCCGACGGTGTACGCGGCCATCGCCTCGCTGAAACCCCAGCAACAGGCGGTGATAACTTTGCGCTTCTTCGAAGAGATGCCCTTTAGCCGCATCGCGGAAATTCTGGAATGCCAACCCGTCAGCGTCCGCGTCACCTGCACCAGGGCCTTGAGTGCCCTGCGCAAGAAGCTCGGCGCTGAGCTGGGAGATGACTTTGGTAGATGAGACAAAATTCGAGCGCCTCATCTCGCGGCTGGAGATTCCTGACCAGCCGCGGCAGGAGCACCGCCGCGGCCTGTGGCAGCGGATGCTGGAGGCCTTTGAGGCGGCGCAGAAGCGGTATGAAAAGGCCGGCCCGCTGCGGCGCAGATGGATGGCCCTGTCGACCCCCGGCCACGTTCTGCACGGGCGCGGCCGTCGCACGATGGCCCTGATCTTCCTGGCCGTGGCGCTGGGGATGGTGATTGTGCTGCTTGTGCTGGGCATGAAGGCCGCCTGGGGTTCGATGCATGGAGGGTTTGGTAAAAAAACGTCTCCGCTCGCGATAACCTGGACGGAACTGCTGGACCACATTCGCGACGAACGCACGATTCGCTTCAAGATGACCGTCGAGGATGCGGGCGGTGGGAAATCAACCTATCTGCTGTCGGTCCTGCGGCCCCAGTATGTGCGGATCGTCGATGGCGACTGGATCGAGATCATCGATCGCCAGTACAACAAGGTGCTGACGCTGTTTCCTCGGCGCAAGACGTACATACTTTCATCCCGCAGCGACTTGCCGCCGCAGCGGAGAGTGCCGCGCATCCTGACCGAGCTGAGGAGTCTGGATTCGCTTTCCGGTCATCCGGCAAACACCGCCCAGGATGAGCAGCCCGTATTTGTAGCCAGCGGCGCAAACGCTCAATGGACTATCCGCGTGGATATGCAGACGGAGCATCCTTCCTCCATTCGTTACCTGAACTCCTCCAGCGGCGAGGCGATCACCCTGAGCGACATGGAATGGGGGCCGAAGCTGGATGAAAACGATTTCCGTCTGGCCCCGCCGGCCGGATATACACAGGAGCGGCAAGAAAAATAGCAGGGATGCAGGGGATGCAAGGGATAAGGCAAAAGATTAAAAGCATGAATACAAGACAGAAAGGATTTGGCCTAGCGACAGCGTTTTGCCTCCTGTTGTTGCTCTTATGTCTGGGGGCATGTTCTTCAAAAGAGGATCGCTTTGTAAAGCGATTAAATGCCGCCGTCCAGGCTGCAAAGGACCGCCCGCCGGCAACGATAAAAATCTCCGACTGCACGGATTTTGACTGGGATCGTTTGTATGTCTTCGGGCCTTACACACCGCCGAAGGCCATAGAAAAAGACATCGGTTACAAGTGGCGGGGGTCAAGGAATGATCGTCTGGAAAGCACCAAAGGAATTAACCTGCTGGTCTTTGTCAGGCAAGATCGGGTGACAGAGAGCTTTGAGGTACCACGCTTTACTGATTTCATGGATTTAGCTAAGAAGCACATCTTTTCAAAGGTTGATGCCGTTTTTCATGTCAGATGCTCTGAGGATCAAACCAAGAGAGCCTGGTTCAAACTATCCGCAGTTTCACTTCAATCGAAGACTCGGACCCAGGAAACGCAGCCAGGGGATGCGAATGATATTCCGGAATAAAGCTTGTTCTTGTCTTCACTTTTCTCTGAGCAGTTATCCCCTGTATCCCCTGCATCCCTGCTACCTATCTTTGGCCTTTAAAGAGAAAGCTCGCCATGCATGAGGAAACAGAAAATATTCGCTGCCATCTAAAACTTCATTTAGCCGACGGCGTCGGCGCGATCACTTTTGCAAAGCTGGTGGCGCATTTCGGATCTGTCCAGGCGGCGGCGGGGGCGTCCAATTCGGCGCTGCGGGATGTGGATGGCGTGGGCGAAAAGACGGCCGCGGCCATCGGCGATATTTCCTGGGAAATGGTGGATAAAGAAATCACCCGGGCCGATAAACGCGGCGTGCAAATCGTCCCGTTTTCATCGGATGTTTACCCGCACGCGCTCAAAAACATTCTCGATCCGCCGGCCGTCCTGTACGTGCGCGGGAGTGTTTCCGCCACGGATACGATTGCCGTCGCCATCGTCGGCAGCCGCCGCTGCACGCATTACGGCATGGAGCAGGCCGGCCGCTTTGGCGGCCTTTTAGGCCGGGCGGGTTTTACCGTGGTCAGCGGCGGGGCCAGGGGGATTGATGCTGCCGCGCACAGGGGCGCGATCGAGGCGGAGGGCCGAACGTTGATCGTCATGGGCTGCGGGCTGGAGCATTTGTATCCGCCGGAGAACCGGGCGCTTTTTGAGCGCGTGGTGCAGGAGGGGCGCGGGGCCATCATCTCCGAACTGCCCATGTCCACCGAGGCCCTGGCGCGGAATTTCCCCCGCCGCAACCGCATCATCAGCGGCCTTTCGCAGGCCGTGCTGATTATCGAGGCGGCATACAAATCCGGCTCACTTATCACCGCGCGGCTGGCCGAGGAGCAGGGCCGCCGCGTCTTCGCCCTGCCCGGGCGGGTGGATAGTCCGTTCAGCCAGGGGACAAACCAGCTCCTCCGCGACGGCGCCACGCTGGTGCAGAACCTGGATGACATTCTGGAGCAACTGGATGCACTGGGGGACGCCATTCAGCGCGAGACGCCGCTGGAGGTTTTGAATGAAACGCCGCCGGCCAGAGCCGTGCAGCTCGATGAAGTCGAGGAGAAGATCGCCGCCGCTCTGGATGGGGAAGCACTTTCGATCGATCGCATCGCCGCCGCGACGGGGCTGCCCGCGCATCGCATTGTAGCCGCCATGACCATGTTGACGATAAAGGGAGTGGTGGCCTCGCAGCCGGGAAACGTGTTTGTGCGCAAGCGCTGAGAAAATTGCGAGATTGCGGCAAAATCAGTGACGGGCGAGCCATAGGGGACCTAGGCGAAAATCGAAGGTGCGGCTGTGATGGAGTTTGCAAGTATCCTGCTGCTGGTTTTAGGGCCGATCCTGTACCTCTTGCGGCGGTTTACTGCGCGGGAACGTTATGGCGATACGCGATAACGCGGACCTTCTCCAGCGTCACCAGCCCTTCCACAATGAGTTCATCGATCTGCGGCAGCAACAGATCGATGCGCTCGGCTTTATCCACAATCTCGATGATGATAGGCAGATCTTCCGAAAGCCGCAGAATCTTGGCCGTGTGCATGCGGCTGTCGGCGCCGAAGCCCATGATGCCGCGCACCACGGTAGCGCCGGCCAGTCCCAGCTTGCGGGCCATCTCCACGATCACTTCGTACAGCGGACGGCCGTGATGCCTGTCGCTTTCGCCGATGAAGATCCGCAGCAGTTGAGCCTCTTCAGGTAGGTGCATGGTATTCTCCCGCCACTAGATTCTCTGGCCGGCTCCCAAGCCCAGGAAAAACATGATCAGTCCGCTTACGTTCTGAAGCAGGATGTTGCCCAGGGCCAAAAGCCACTGCCCATCCCGGATCATCGAGCCGGTTTCAAACGCGAAGGATGAGAACGTCGTGAACGCGCCCATGAAGCCAATCAGAATGATAATCCTCATCTCCCCGGAAAGCACAGTCCGCTCCCCCAGCGCCCAGACAAACCCGAAGGCCAGGCACCCTAAAGCGTTAATGACATACGTGCCCCAGGGGAATGAGGTGCCGAAGATGCGCGGTACAACGCCGCCCAGGCCATACCGCGCCAGCGTGCCCAGTGAACCGGCTACGGCCAACAGTGCCAGTTTCTGGATCAAACGCAGGTTTTCCGCGGGCAGCGCCATCGCGGGAAAAGTTAGCTGGAGTCCGACGCCATAGGTAGGAAAATCTTTTGCGCCAAAGCAAATGCCTTTACTCACGCTGTTCAAAAAAGTTACAAAAAAATATTTCCCCAACCTGGAATGGAAAGACAGAGAAACTTGCGGGTTTTTCCCATTTTCGTTGGGAAAATTGGGGATCGTATGGTAGATTTCCTCACGTAGTGCAAGAGGACAAAAGAGAGGCCCTGCCGTTTACTCTGTAGTTTTTTTCCGCAGTATCCTCAGGAGGTGCAGAATGTCTTTGCACATACCGCGCAAGCGATGTCGCGCCCAAGTGCCATGCCAGGCTGCATTTGAACCGCTGGAAGCCAGAGAGCTCTTGAGCTGCTATTACATTTCCGTCAACGGTTCGGATACCGCCGCCGGCAATATTTCAGCGCCCTTCGCCACACTCAAGAAATTCTTCAGCATCGCCAAGCCCGGCGACACCGTTTTCATGCGCGGCGGCGCCTACGATGCCTCGCAACAGGCCTGGCGGAATATCGCTCCTAAGGTCAGCGGCACGGCCGCGGCGCCGATAACGGTTAAAAACTATCCTGGCGAAACAGTCGTGATCGATCACCAGGATCCCACGTTCGACAGTTTCATTTATCTGTACAGCGGGGAAAGCTATCTGAAGTTCCAGGGCTTGACCGTGCGGAATTACCTGGTCGACTTCAACATGCAGGGTGGTACGCCCAACCATATCACGCTGGACCACCTGGACCTGGGCAACTGCGACGTCGTCGGCACTACTCACGACGGCCGCGGCATCCGCCTGCGCGGCGTGGATTCCATCACCATCACCAACTGCGACATTCATGATGTCGGCGGCGTGGGCATCGCCGGCGTGGGCGCGGTCAGCAACGTGACCATCGACGGCCTGACGATCCACAATATCGATGATGGCAATGGCACTAGCGGCGACGCCGACGGCATCAATATGACCTATGCCGACAATGCCTGGGCGAACAACATAATCGTGCGCAACACGAGTATCTGGGATGTGAGCGAAGACGGCATCGACATCAAGGGCGACAACGTCCTGGAGCAGAACGACATCGTTTCGGGCGCCGGTTCGGTCGATTTCAAGGCCTGGTCCGTGTGGGATCCCACCGATGGCTACGCCCACCAGGGCCATTTCACCTTCATCAATTGCACGGCCTATAACGGCGCCGTGGCGACCTTCAAGGCGTTCAGTCTGCCCGTGGTCGATATCGAAAACTCCACCTTTGTCGGACAGGGCGCCGCTACGGAGCCGGCGGTGAATTACAAGCAGCCGTACGGCGGGGAGCCCTGGCAGGGTGGGCTGACCATCCGCAACACGATCATGGAGCATTTTGGCGGCAATACCGCCCTGACGGCGGATGCATATGACTGCGGGGTCTTTACGCTGGAAGGCAACACCTATTACAGCAGTGGCCGATACGACGCGATTATCAACACCTCCAGCACCGGCTCAAAGTCGTTTATACCCTCGCAGATGCTGGACGGCACGTTCACTTACGTAACGGGCGCCGAACATAACGCCCACACGATGGCCGCGGCCGCGCCGATTTATGTGCTGGATGTCGATTACGACAAGAACACCATGCAGGGCCAGCCGGTCACATTTACACCGGTGCTGGCTGATCCCACGGGATCAAGTACGGTGAATTACGCCTGGACCTTTGGCGACGGCACAACCGCCACGGGCGCCACAGCCACTCACACCTTCAAGGGCCAGGGCAGCTACAACGTCAGCGTCACTGCCTCAACTGCCACCAGCTCGGCCGGTAAAGGTCTGGATGTGGCCGTCGGCGCTCTACTGGCCGACTTCAACGGGGATGGCCAGGTGGATGGTACAGACTTCCTGATCTGGCAGGCCAACTACCTCAAGAACACTTCTCCCACGCGCCTTACCGGCGACGCCAATGGCGACGGCAGGGTGGATGGCCTGGACATGTTGATCTGGCAGATGGAGTATCACGGCTAACGAGTGCTCAGCAGGCTCCTCCGGCGGCTGCGCGCGGCCGTTTCTAGCTGTCGGGCAGGCTGAATTGAAGGCGAACCTTCGCCCATCAGTCAATTCACACATATGCCCCACGCCGTTCCCGCTCGGCATGGGCTTGCCCCAGGGTTTCCGGAAAAATCGTAATTTCTGAAACCAGAATATGTTAGGACAACCACTTCCTCCCGGTTATGCAGGATCTGCCCCCGTTGTTCCCATCCGCAAGAACTTCAGGGCGCCCAGGCCGCAAACGCTGCGCAGCTTATTCTTTTGGCGGCGGCGGGGCCGCTGGTCGCCTGGGAAGGGGACGTTCTGGAAATTTCCATTTGATGCAAGATTCAGGCATTTTTTCTCCAGAATAATGCTGCAAAATTCGCCAAAGCGCATACAATAGGAGGCAAAGGAGCAGTACTTTTAACCCCGCCGCGCCTTTGAGCGCAAAAGAAATTAGAGGAGGATTGAGCATGCAGACCCACTTATCCCGTCGTGACTATTTGTGCGCCCTTGTCTTGACGAGTTTGCTTGTCGTTCTGTCTTCGCCCGCGTTTGCCGCGACCTGGTGGGCCGCCCCCAACGGCTCCAGCACCAACAACGGCACGCAAATGTCGCCGTGGGACATCAAGTCGGCCTTGCTGGCCCACAACGGCCAGGTCCAGGCCGGCGACACCATTTACCTGATGGACGGCAACTATTACTACACGCCGGACGCCGGCTCGCCGGGAAATGAACTGTGGGTCAAGCTGATGGGCACGGCCACGCAACGCATTACGGTTTGCCCGGCCCCCGGGCGCATCCCCGCATCCAGGGCGGCATTAACGTCGGCGAAAAAGAGAACTACGGCGCCGGCGACGTGCTGACGTATTCGAACTACACCGATTTCCATGACATTGAATTTGCCATGGATACATGGCAGATCTGCCCCCAGTCGTCGCAGACGGGCCCCTGGCCCAGCGATGTTCCCGGTCCCTCCGAGGGCGGCATGTGCTCCCGTGTTGGCATCGGCAACAGGTACTATAACAACTGCGTCCACTGGTGCTCTGAAGGCTGCTCCAGCGAAATCGAATGCAGCAACGAAATCTTCTACGGCAACCTTTTCTACGACAATGGCTGGAATGCCCCCGACCGCGGCCACGGCCACTGCGCCTATATCCAGAACCGCGACCCCAACAAGGTCTTTTCCAACAACTACCTGTATACGCGCGGCTTGGACGGTCAGTTGGCCTGCCAGGCCTACGGCACCGGCGGCACCTGGATCGACCATTTCTGGCTGGAAGACAATATCGCGGTCGTCGGCAGCGAATTCCTGCTGGGCGGCGGCGCGACGGTGCATGATGGCCACGTGAACCGCAACGTCTCCCTGGGCGTGCCCTTCTACGTGGGTTATCCGCTGAACCAGTCGGCCGTTAACGGCGACTGCGAGGTCACCAACAACTATATGGCGAACACCAACTTCACCATATGGTGGTTCACCTCCCCTACGTACAACAACAATACCATCATTAATGGCAGCCTGATGGTTTATGACCCCTGCAACTACAATCCGCATACGACCGCGGGCGGTTCAACGCCCTCGGCCCCGGCCGTGTTCCTCAAGACCAATATGTATGATCCAACCCGCGGCAACCTGTGCATCATCGACTGGAATAATGCCGCCAGCGTTCAGGTGAACCTCAGCAGCATCGTCCCCAACGGCACTAGCTTCCAGCTGCTCGATCCAAGGAATTACTACGGCACGCCTCTTTTCCAGGGCAGCACCGATTCCTCCGGCAATGTCAGCATTCCGATTCCGGTGGGCGGCAGCGGCCACCAACAGTATAACGCCTATGTTGTCCGGGCCGGGCAGAGCACCGTGAACCTGGCGCCGTTGGTGGATGCCGGTTCGGATCAGACGATCACGTTGCCGACCAACGTTATTACTCTTGCCGGCAATGTGACGGATGACGGCCTGCCCACCGGCAGCACGGTGACGCACACCTGGACGCAGACCTCCGGTCCGGCGGCCACTATCGCCAACCCCGGCGCGCTGACGACGACGGCCACCATTACGGCGACCGGCGCCTATGTCTTCCGCCTGACGGCCAGCGACTCCAACCTGTCCAACTATGACGAGATGACCGTCCTGGTCAGCCTGGGCAGCGTGCTGGATAACTGGCTGAAGTTTGACGATGGCAGCGGCACAGTTGCCACGGACTCCTCGGGCAACGCCCGCAACGGCACGCTGGTTAACAATCCCTCGTGGATCACCGGCAAGGTGGGCGGTGCGCTTCAGTTCAATGGCACCAGCAACTATGTCCAGGTCACTAAGTTCGCTTTGAACCCGTCGTTCTCGGTGGCCATGTGGTTTAAGCCCACGGCGGGCAGCCTGACCGGCAGCAACGGCGGTTACCACTACATGTTCAGTTGGGGTCCGGCGCTGTCCGCGGACGGCATTGCCCTTTGGTGCACCACGGCCACCGAGCCGGGCATCGGCTGTTGCTTGAGAGCCTTTGCCGCCGATGACAACGACAGCAACTTCCCCGACAGTTCCGCATTTACGCTGGCCGATGCCAATGTCCACTTCAACGATGGCAACTGGCACCATGTCGCCCTGACCGTGTCCAAGACCAACGGCCGCAGGGTTTATCTCGATGGTTCACTCAAGGCCAACGATACGGGCTACGGCGGCGATTACATCAATCCTGCGAGCGACATCTTTATCGGCGGCCGCTACGACAAGGATTCCTCCCGCTTCTTCAACGGCGGGGTGGATGATGTGCGGATCTATGATAAGGAACTGAGCAGTTCGGAAGTGACGGCCCTGCTGACCTCGACGCCGCAGAATCAGGCGCCGACGATCACCATGCCGGCCAACCCGATGCCCGCCATGCCCAATGCTGCTAACGCGGGCGGTGTGGCGCTCAATGCCACCGTCACGGACGATGGCCTGCCCTCCGGCAGCACGGTGGCGGTGACCTGGAGTGTCCTGTCCGCTCCGGCCAACGGCGTAGTGGTCTTTACCAACGCCAACGCGGCCAGCACGACGGCCAGCTTCACCAGGGTCGGCGCCTACCAGTTGCAGTTGCTGGCCACGGACAGCAACCTGTCCACGACGGCAACGATGACGGTTACCGTGAAAGTGGATCCTCGGGCCGACTATGACAAGAACGGCGTTACCGATGGGCTGGACTTCCTGGCCTGGCAGCGCAACTACAACCACGGCACGGCCGCCAGCGGCGCGCCGATCCTGGATGCCAACTTCAGTGATCCCAACTATGCCAAGGCCAATGGCGATGCCAATGGCGATGGCAAGGTGGATGGCCAGGACTACCTGATCTGGCAGCAGGGTTACATGTACTGCCATTGATGATTGAGTAGGTTGTGAATCAAGGCCCCGGCGGGATCGCAAGACCCGTCGGGGCTTTTTTGATGCGAATACCCTCTTCGTCCTACGGGGGTAGGGGTGGGGTGAGGGCGCTTATTCTGGAAATGCTGACTAATTGACCTATTGCCGGTTTCACAATCAGCCATATCTATAATTCCTCAGAGAAACTCTAGACGTAATCAGTTGAGGGTCAGTTATGCCATCGCCATTGCTGCTTGTTATCAGCGCTAACCCTCGCCGTGCGCGGCGCTGGCGGACCTGGCGGGCGAGCACCTGTCCACCTGGCGGCTGTACACGGCGGCCAATCTGGATACGGCCCTTGCGCGGCTGTCCGAGGCGGATGTCGTCCTTCTGGCCGCTGTCCCTAACCAGAATATCGGGGAGATCGTGCACCACCTCCGCGCCGAGGCCTTCCCCAGGTACCTGCCCGTTCTGGCGACAATTGAAAAGGATGACGGCACAACGGCCACGCAGGCGGCCACGGAGGCCGGGGTTGATGATGTCCTGGTCGAACCCATGGCCGCCGATGAATTGGCGGCGCGGATCCGCACCCTGCTTTCCATCAGCCAGCTCTCTCGCGACCTGATGATCGTGCGCCAGCGAGAATCCCTGTACAAATCCGCGGTGGAGCAGTCGCCCGTGGGCGTCTGCTTGCTGGACCAGGAGGCGGTCATCACCTTCGCCTCCAGGCGGCTGGGGCAGATGACCGGCCGCGAGAGCGAGATGCTCCTGGGCCGGCGCATTGAGGAGCTGCTCGATGCCGGCCAGCGGGAGACGTTCCCCCTGCGCCTGGCGCGCTGCCGCAGCGGCAAGGATGACATGCACGAGCTGACCCTGCTGAACGAGGACGGCAGCAAGCATCCCGTGCTGGCCATCACGCACCCGCTTTTAAACGATTCGGGCCAGTACAAGGGCTGCATCGTCGCCTGGGCCGAAATTCAGGGCCGCGACCTGCGCCTCCGCCAGGCAGCCCTGGCCGAGCGCATGGACTCCGTGGCTCACCTGGCCGGCCAATTGGCCCACGATTTCAACAACATACTCACCATCATCCTGGGAAACGCCTCGCTGCTTCGCCAGGCTCTTTTTAACCAGCCCGAGCCCACCGGCCTGGTGATGGAAATCATCAAGGCCGGTAACCGCGCGGCGGAGATTAATCGCCGCCTGGTCACCATGGGCTTTCGCCGGTTGGCAGCAAATACGCCAGTGGATGTACACAAGGTCCTGCACGAAGTGGCCTCGGAAATCCAGCAATCACCCGAAGCGCCGCTTAAAGTGGAAACCACCTACCTGGCTGCCGCCTCGGCTGTCGATGGTGATGCGGACGAGCTTCATGCCTCGATGCTGAAGCTGGCCAAGCGACTCCAGGATGCCATGCGCCATACGGGGATCCTGACTTTCCAGACGCGAAACCTCACTTTGGATGCCATCGACTGCGAGAAAAAGCCGTTTTCCATCACGCCAGGCGCATACGTGGAGGTCGAGCTGGCCAGCCACTCCGTGGTACCTGTGCCGGCAGATCAGGAAAGCCCGCGGAGGCGCGGCCGCGCGGAATTGGAGCTGGCGGGGGTTTTCGCCGCCATTCGCGCCCACCGGGGTTCCATCGAGCTGGATAATCAGACATCCGAAGGTTTGACTACGGTCCTGCTATTGCCGGTCGCGCAGGAGCGAAAAGAACTGCCGAATGAAGAGGCTGAGGATCGCTGAACCGACAGCTTTTTCGTTCCGCTAAAAACTCCAAACTACAAACTGCAAACTACAAACAAATCCCAAGCACCAAATTCCAACGAAGAAAACCGAGTCGGTTTATTGAATAGACGCTGCCGCTTGAGGTTTGGAATTTGGATTTTTGCATGTTGGTACTTTTTGTAGTTTGTAGTTTGTAGTTTGCAGTTTGGGACTTGGGATTTTGGCGGCTTAGTTGACCCCGCTCGACAACTCCGCTACCATACCCCGCTTTAATTCCGGAGAACGACATGGCTCACAAAGTGTGTTTGATTCGCGGTGACGGCATCGGTCCTGAGATCGCCGAGGCGACGCGGCGGTGCCTGGATGCGGCGGTGAAGACGACCCGTGGGGCAAAGGGAATTGAGTGGACGACCGCCGAGGCCGGCGTGGACATCATGGAGACCGCCGGCACGCCGCTGCCCGAGGAGACCATCGCGGCTATCAAGGCGGCCGATGCGTGCATCAAGGCGCCCATCACCACGCCCGTGGGCACGGGCTTTCGCAGCGTCAACGTACACCTGCGCCAAAGCCTGGGCCTGTACGCCTGTTTGCGGCCGTGCAAGAGTTACCCCGGCGTGCGCAGCCGCTACGAGGACATCGACCTGGTCATCGTGCGCGAGAACACCGAGGACCTGTATGCGGGCGTTGAATTCCAGAAGGGCACCGATGAGGCCGGCAAGCTGTACGACCTGATCAACGCGCTCAGTAAGGGCAAGAAGATCGTCTCCACCAGGGCCACCACGGGCATTTCCATCAAGCCCATCAGCGTGGAAGGCACGGAGCGGATCGTGAAGTTCGCCTTCGACTACGCCCGCGCCAACGGCCGCAAGAAGGTCACCTCCGTACACAAGGCCAACATCATGAAGTTCACCGATGGCCTGTGGCTGGAGGTCTCGCGGCAGGTGGCGGCGAAGTACCCGGACATCGAATTCGAAGACCGCATCGTGGACAACATGTGCATGCAGCTCGGTGCAGAAGCCCGAGCTGTACGATGTGATCGTGCTGCCCAATCTGTACGGCGACATCCTCTCCGACCTGTGCGCCGGCCTGGTGGGCGGGCTAGGGATGGCCCCGGGCGCCAATATCGGCGAAGAAGGCGCGATCTTCGAGGCCACGCACGGCTCAGCGCCGAAGTACAAAGGGCAAAACAAGGTCAACCCGGTGGCGCTGATCCTCTCGGGGATGCTGATGCTGCGGCACATCAGCGAGAACATGGCCGCCGAGCGGCTGGAAAAGGCCGTGGCCACCGTGATCGAAGAGGGCAAGGATGTCACCTACGACATGAAGCCGCAGCGGGATGATCCGACTGCTGTGGGGACCAGCCAAATGGCGGATGCAATCATTCGCAAGCTCGAGGAAAGATAAAAACTCGAAATCCGAAGGAAATCCTAAGCACGAAATCTGAATAAGAAGAAAACGTGCCAATCACAAAGCGCGTTTTGTTCCGATTCGATGCTTAGGATTTATCTTTTTCCTTCGGATTTCGGATTTCGGATTTCGAATTTCTGCGGCATACTGACACCACTTCGATGTCCATTAACGAGCAAAGATATCGCGACGTCATTTCCGGCAAAGCCACGGATTTGCGGGCTCGTCTCCTGAGGCCGGTCCTGCGCGGCGAGTTGGCCTTACGGATTCGCTGCGGCATCTCGCCGCTTCGTGTACAGGCAGGGCTGGAAAACGTCGCATTCTGCGGGAGTGCCGGTGATCAGCGTGGGCAATATCACCACCGGCGGCACGGGCAAGACGCCGCTGGTGGCGTGGATTGTCAACTTCCTCAAATTGCGCGGCAGTGAGGTAAAACCCGCCATCCTCACGCGCGGCTATCGCGCCGAGGGCGGCCAAAGCGATGAGGCCACGCTCCTGGAACGCCTCACGGGCGTGCCCGTCATCGTTAACGCGGACCGAGTGGCCGGCGCGGCGGCGGCCGTAGCCGCCGGGGCCAATGTTCTGGTGATGGATGATGGCTTCCAGCACCGCCGCCTGAAACGCGACCTGGATATTGTCACCATCGATGCGACCTGTCCGTTTGGCTTCGAAAAAGTGCTGCCACGCGGCCTGCTCAGAGAGCCGCTATCGGCGCTGAAAGACTGCCAGGTAATTGTCATCACGCGCTGCGACCAAGTCAGCGGTGCGGCTCTGGCCGATATTAAAAACCGGCTTTCGCGATTAGCGCCGACCGCGATCATCGCGGAATCCGTGGTCAAACCCGTGAGCATTTCTGGTGCAGATGGCAAGTGCGAGCCTGCCTCGAGCCTGGCCGGCAAAAAGATTTGGGCCTTCTGCGGTCTGGGCAACCCAGAGGCGTTTTACCGCACGTTGTCCGATCTTCGCGCACAGCTTGTCGGCCAGACCACATTCAACGATCACCACGCCTATAGCGCGGCGGACCTGCACTTCCTCACGCAGCAGGCCCAGTCTGCCGGCGCGGATTTGGTGATCACGACTTCCAAGGATGCAGTGAAGCTGGCCGGGCTGGGAAATGAGTTGGTGCAAAAAATCCATTGGCTGCAGATTGATGTGGAATTCATCTGCGGCCAGCCTGAACTGGAAGCAGCGATCGTAAAGACGATTCATGCGTAGGATTTGAGCTTAGCTGCAACCATAACAAATAGGTGTATAGCAGTGCTGCACACTTTACAAATTGCTTTACGTAGTTAGTCTTCCGCAAAAAAGTCTGTATCAATCTTCTTTATTTCATATGAGACAAATGGCGAGACGCCTATACCATGATCAACCATTAGGCCAGCGAGCATTTTGCCATCTACCAGCGCAATTTTTGTATCTATGCCTTCCGCGTACTGGTGGGCTTCACGGGTAAACGTTCCGGTGGTGAGTAAGACACCTCTTTTTGCTCGTTTGCCTTGAAGCGCCCCCGCAAATTGTTGCACAACTGGCCGGCCGACGGACTCTTCCCACTTCTTGGCCTGGATATAGATCACACCTAGGCCGAGCCGGTCTTCTTTAATAATTCCGTCTATGCCGCCGTCGCCGCTGCTACCGATGGCTTTGCCTGCATCCTGCCTTGTGCCTCCGTAACCCATTTTCACCAGCAAATCAACTACCAGCCGTTCAAAAAAAGCTGGCGTACATTCTTTGACCTGGCGGAGCAAATCATTTTCGAGAGCCGCCCGAAGCAGGCCATATGCACTTTCCAGCGCCTCCTCGGGCGTAACATCGCCGAGATTATCGGTGTCAGATCCCTCAGTTTCCTCATTTTGCTTGGGCTTGCGTTTACGGAATTCTTGAAATTCCGAATAACGTTGAAGAGTTTTCAGATCAATACGAGTCGGATTCTCTCCGAGCAGCTTCTTGCCCCGCTCAGTTATGCGAAAGTAACCTCTCCTGGTTGGCTCGATTAGCCCAGCCGCCTTTAGGTGAGTGCGTGCCCATCCAACCCGATTCTCAATACGAGGCCTGCCGCTATCAAGCATCTCTGCCCGCTCATGATCGGAAAGATTGAATGCTTTAGCCATCGCGTCGATGGCGTCAGCAAAATATTTCTCTTGTCCATCTGCACAGTATCGTAGCAACGGCAACATAATGGATTGAAAATCAGGAATTGCCATAGCCATGTCCTTTCACGTTCCTGAGGCAACCTTACAGCACAACTTAAGGAGCCGCAATAGCTAAACAAGGTTTTAAACAAGGTGTGAACGCTCGAAACAAGTTCTGCCGTAACAAAGACCTTGGGATCGCAGCAAAAAGGGCCTCCTCCGTTTCCGGAAGAAGCCCTTTGCTCTCATGGAGCGGCGGGGAGTTGAACCCCGGACCTCCTGCATGCCATGCAGGCGCGCTCCCAACTGCGCCACCGCCCCGCATTGTCCAAGTCCCGCTTTAATACCAAACAGAGGCCGGCGGGTCAAGCGAATAACGGCAGGGGTACAGGGCACAGGTTACAGGGCACAGACACAGCATGATACACGCCCTGTCCGGCCGTTCCTGCTGCCTGTGCCCTGTACCCTGTAACCTTACTTGTAATTCAGCGGCGGCACCTGGGCCTCAGGACCTTTAAGCTGATTGGATGAGTAGGGGAACAGCAGGATCATGCCCCAGGTCTTCTTGTACTCGGGGGTTTCTTCCACGTTCACGCTGTAGAAGGGGATGAAGGTTTTGCGTTCCTTGCGGTACACCATCTCCTGTTTGCAATATTTCCTGTTGAAGTCCCAGGTGTACAGGAGCACCGCCGCGTCGCCTTTGACCTTCTCCCACTGCGTGCCATCGGCTTCCACGCCTTCAGAGCGGTCCACGTCGAAGATGGGGAAGCCCACCGAAACCTTGTGATAGGTCTCTCCGGGCTCTAACGTCTTCTCGCAGCCGGCCAGCGAAATAGCGCCCATTGCCGTCAGGACCAGCAGAAGGCCGAGTCGGCGACTCTCACACATGCTCGAAACTCGCGTTTTCATCGCGGATCCTTTCCCGTTAATTTCCCCGAAATCGCCGGCGCCGCAGCGCGCCACATGCGCCGCCGATTGTCCATCGTCACTGAAGAATCTGCAAGTCACATCCTTCTATATCGCCAAGAACGGCTCTTCAGCATGATTCGACAGGATGCAAATAATGCAGATGTCTCTTTCAATCCGCAATCCGAAATCCGGGTAGTGGGTCAGTTTGAAAATTTATGCTTGAGCGATCATGCTTGCTTTGCCCGTCAGTCGGTCGATAAACTACAAGCATGGCAAAGAAAGCTCGCAAAGACGATCTGAACGTCCTGGCGCAGTCCATTGTGCAACAAGCCACCGGCCAAGTTCCGCCAGATGAATCCAAGAAGAATCCCTCCGCCGTTGCGCTGGGAAGACTTGGCGGACTCAAAGGTGGAAAGGCCCGCGCAAAACGACTCACCGCCGACCAAAGAGCGGCGATTGCAAGGTTAGCTGCGCGTAAAAGGTGGGGCAAATCTCGCTGACAATCACCACAATTCTTCCGGCGTAACTCCCAATGCCTTTGCAATCTTCGCAACAGTCGCTTTCTGTGGACGGCATTCTCGTGAAAGCATCATCGCAATTGCTGATTGGCCGACCCCTATTACTGTGGCCAATTCACTTTGAGTCATCCGCCTAGCTTTCAAAAGATTACGCACTTTTTCAGAGAACCGTTCATGTTTCCCTTCGGTCTCTTTATCGACAACTGTCTTTCCTTCGGAGTCAAGGGGAAGCCGTTCTAAAGTAGCGCCAAAGCCATCGTGTAATTTTGATGGAAACAGAGCCTCCCATAGCGTATCCGCGGCCGCTAAGCGCTCTTCTTGTTCAGTTTCCGGATCGTTGATAATACTGGCCATCGTTTCGATAACATCTTTCACAGTTTGTGAAGCCTGCTCATACACCTTGAAGATCCGCGCAAACAAGTCCATGTTGGCGCGATCAACCTCCTGTGTCTGTGAACGATAGCCTACCGCTTCTATCAAGTTCTCAGTGCCCATAGACATTTTTCCATTTCTCCCAGTTTGATTTACCCAGCCTTGGAATGTCCGTAGTAAAAATGCAGGACGAGCATTCTTCTGGCTTTAAAGATGCGAACATCATTTGCACTAAACCTCTGCGTTTTCTTCTGCATTACGCGTAGTATCCAAATCGCAGGCAAGCCTTCCTGTGGCATCTTTTCGTTAACCTTCAAAAAGATTATTCGCAGGTTGTCATGCCCGTTTATCTTGTCGTCTATTCGCAGCTCTCCGATTCGGAATCCATCGCAGGCTTTAATCCAGTCCCAATCGAGATCAACCACTTTCTCGCCGGCATGACCATCTGGCCAGTAACGCAACTTCAGGGCGTGGGCCTTAAGCTCCATTAGGTCGCCGACATGTGGGCACAAGCGCCGCGCCTCACTAAATGCTGGCCTACAGACCCTAACGTGGTAATGACCGGTCAGCGTGCCGTTTTTGGGCTCCGCCATTTGTTGCGTCGATCCATCGGTTTCCATATTTCTCTATCGCCTTTATGTAGGAATTATATCACATAATTATCTGTAGTAAAGAAAAAATCACAAAATTTATCACATTTTTTATTGACACGCCTTGACCGCTCAAGTATAAAGGTCAGTATGAATAAGCTAACACACGAAAAGAGGGCAGCGGTGGTAGCAGCCTTGGTAGAAGGAAACTCCATTCGCGCTATCGTTCGCATGACGGGCGTAGCCAAGAACACCATTGTTAAGCTCCTAGCCGATCTTGGCACGGCCTGTTCCGAATATCAAGATAAAGCCTTTGTGAATCTCACTTGCAGTCGGATTCAGTGCGATGAGATTTGGTCGTTCTGCTATTCCAAGCAAAAGAACGTTCCAGCCGAGCATGAGGGCGAATGGGGCTATGGCGATGTTTGGACCTGGACGGCCATTGACGCCGATACGAAGCTCGTTCCCGCGTGGCTTGTTGGTCTGCGCGATGCTGGCTATGCCTACGAGTTTATGTCCAACCTTGCCAAAAGGCTTGTGAACCGCGTCCAATTGACGACAGACGGCCACAAGGCGTATCTTACGGCTGTTGACGGGGCTTTTGCGGACAATATCGACTACGCCATGCTCCGCAAAATCTTTGGACCTGATCGTTCAGAAGGCCGATTCAGTCCGCCTACATGCCTTGGCACACAGAAAAAGGTTATTTCAGGCAATCCAGATAAGGCACACGTTTCGACAAGCTACGTTGAGCGGCAGAATCTCACCATGCGAATGTCGATGCGCCGATTTACTCGTTTGACTAATGGCTTCTCTAAGAAGATAGAGAATTTGGAACACGCCGTAGCACTTCATTTTATGCACTACAACTTCTGCCGCATTCACCAGACTATACGGGTAACGCCCGCTATGGCCTCTGGCGTGGCCGATCATGTTTGGGAAATTTCAGAGATTATTGCTCTTCTTGACCAGAAAGATTCAAACTGACCCACTACCGAAATCCGCAATTGAGAATCCATCTTGACGAAACCTCGCTTTCGGCGTGCATTCTTATTCAGCTTCACACCGCTTATGTATAGGCGCGGCGGTGCGAACTACCATGGGCAGGAGCGCACTCGCTCCACGTTTCTCCTTCCCAAGGCCGTCCTGGCCAAGTGCCGAGCACAGGCAGATTGTTTCATTGCTTTTTTGCGGCCGCCGTCGCTGCGCGGCCATCGGCCATGCGCCACGGAGATTTGTATGTTGAGAGGGATGTGCAGAGGGAGCTTCGTAGTTGGGTTTGCCATTATCGTGCTGGCAGCCGGCGCCGCCCAGGCGGATTATCTGGGAACCGTCGATGTGGGCCTGGTGCTCAGTCCAGCCGATGGCGCATGGCAGGTCATCGCCACGGATTCGCCGGTCTCCATGGATGGAAATACCTACGCCCTTTCAAATGGAGGCATCGCCAGCTTCAGCCTGTATATGCATGGCTATGCTACGGCGCAGCTCACGGCGCCATCCGCGTTCGATCCGGCGACCACGACGATGATGGGCTTTACTGTGGGCGGTATTTCGCCCGTCAGCCAGATCCAATATGAAATCTTCGGCGCCCAGAATACGACCGATGGAAACTGCCTGATCTACGGCATCGGCCAAACCGCCGGTTCTAACTCCAGTTGGTTGCCGGCTGCATCCTGGGCCTGCCCAGTCGTCCTGGCCACAGGCACGTACACGGCCGGCCAGCAAGTGCCTACCCTCGATTCAGCCCTCTTCAACGTCTTCACCGCGCAAGGCCTCAAGACCGCCGGCGTGGCCACCGTGGTCATCGCGGTTCCGGAGCCCGCATCGCTTTCTATCCTGGCCGCGGCCGCGGCAGGAGCCTTTATCCGCCGGAGAATCCGCCGCGGATAGCTTTCGTAGCACGGGCATCTTGCGCGTGAGTCGCACGGACATCTTGGCCGTGCTCCGGGTTTTCCCGCACTCTGCCACGGGCCAGAGGCCCGTCGAACTCATGGGCAAGACGCCCATCCTACGTTTACGTACAACCCATAAGCTTGAAAATAAACTCGGGCACGCTAAGCTGACAGCAAAGCGTGCCTGAGTTTTTATTGGGGAGGCGGATGACCTGGCTGGTGCAAAATCCGATCTGGCGGCTCTTGCCCGGCAACCCCATCTTCGTGCGCGTCGTGGAGACGGCGGCCAAGCGGGGCCGCCACGCGGCCATCCGCATCACCTACATCGGCGCGCTATTGGCCGTGACGATGGTGCTCGTCCTGAAGAGCCTGGGCGGCGGGCAATCCCTCACCGCACTTTCGCGGCAGTCCGCCTTCATCTTCACCATCATCTCTTTCGTGCAACTGGCCATGGCCTGCCTGATGGCCCCGGTCTTTGTGGCCGGCGCGATCACGCAGGAAAAAGACAGCCAGACTTATAGCGTGCTCTTGACGACCCCGCTTTCCAACGCCCAGATCGTCCTGGGCTCCTTGATGAGCCGCCTGTTTTTCGTGCTGATGCTCCTGGCCAGCGGGATTCCCGTGTTCCTCATCACCCAGCTTTTTGGCGGCGTGACCGGCTCGAGCATCCTGCTCAGCTTCATGATCGCCGCGGCCACGGCCACCTTTACGGGCGCTCTGGCCGTCACCATCGCCGTGATCCGCGTGGGCACCGGCCGGACTATCTTCGCCTTTTACCTGGCCGTCGGCCTGTACCTCGCGGCGGTGTGGCTGCTGGCCGCGCTGCCCATCTTCGCCCTGCCGGGGATCTCCACCAACTACCTCACCGCGCTGCACCCGTTTTTGAGTTTGATGGTGGTCTTGAATATCACCGCCGCGCCGGATCCGGCGGTGCTGTCCAAGGCTTCCGGACTGGCCCGGTTTTGGCTGTGTTGGCCGCACTACGCCTTCGTCTGTTGGACGATGGGGTGCAGCCTTTTGCTTGTCCTCCTGGGCACCATCTTTGTGCGCTGGTCGCACGCTCGCACGCGCGTGGATTGGCGGCGGCTGCTCTCCTTCGTGACGGGCGGGCGGCTCGTGCGGCATCCCCGCAGCGTCTGGAATAACCCGGTGGCCTGGCGCGAGGCCGCCACATCCGCCTCGGCCGGCGGCCGTGGCATGCTGCGCTGGCTGTTCCTGATCCTGGGCCTCACGGCCGGGTTCATCCTGTGGATTTCCTACGCCTGGAGCTGGCTCAGCCCGGCCACCACGCGGACGCTGCTCCAATCGATCCTGTGGGTGGAGTTGACCGTGGTGCTGCTGGTGCTGTGCAACGTTTCGGCCAGCGCCATCACCCGCGAGCGGGAGGATGGCACACTGGACCTGCTCCTGGTCACGCCCATCACCAGCCGCTATTACCTGTGGGGCAAGCTGCGCGGCCTGGTCAGTTTCGCGGCCATCCTGCTTCTAGCGCCCGTGGTCACGGTGGTGCTCTTGTGCTTGCAGGATGTACTAAAGCCGCCGATGGCGGATCCTGCCGCCGCCTCCACCTCGGCCCTGGCCGGGCTGCCGATCGTGTCCTGGGCGGCGGTCATCGCCATCGCCCTGACCATGCTGTCCTTCTGCGCGCTGGCGATTATCGTCGCGCTCAATATGTCGCTCAAGGTCCGCAAGACGGTCAGCGCGGTCATGGGCACGGTGGCCATCGTGGGCGTGGTAGGCATGGCGGGCTCCTTGTGCGGTCTGAGCCTGGGCAGTATGCGCGGGGCCGGGCCTCTGATCGCCATGGTCAGCCCCTATATCGCCATCAACCTGGCGGTCTCGCCCCATAGCTTCGGCCAGGTGGGGGGCTCCTTGCCGCCCACCGCCTGGTGGGACCTCCAGTACCAGATGCTCATCTTCGCCATCATCATCTGCGCGGCCCTCAGCCTGATCGTCTGGGGCATGTACAACTCCATGGTGCGGACGTTCGATATGATCATCCGCCGGCAAAGTAAGTAGCAAATTTTGCCACAGGGGGCACGGGAGAAAAGACCAAGAATTTAACCACAGAGGTCACAGAGGACACAGAGAAGAGTAAAAGAAAACATCTTTGTTCTTGTCTTCTCTGTGACCTCTGTGGCCTTTGTGTCCTCTGTGGTCAATTTCGCGGACAGGATGAACTCAAGAACAAGATTCAGTATTGTGACATGAGCTTCCTCATGTCTTTATTCTGATTTGACTCTGTGTCCTCTGTGGCAAAATTCTGGGCAGAGACCTACGCGTTGACGCCAGGTGCATGGTGCTCCACTGCCAACTTCCCGCGCAGCGCTTCGATCTTCGCCGTCCGCTGGCCGATCCGGCCCACCAGCAGGATCAGCGGTGTGCGGCTATGGTCGGTGAAGGTGATCACGATCTTGCCGAAGCCCAGGAGCCGCTCCAGGAAATCGCTGCTGTCCGTGCGGATGGAGAAATTCTCGCGGTTGATCAATTCATCCGTGTCCGTGGGCCCGCTCTTGATGTTCAGGTAATTGGGCGTGATGGTCACGTAATAGAACAGGCCCCGCAGCCACGAAACGCCAACGGCCGCCAGGAAGATCAACCCGATCACCAGGTAGGTCGTGCCGTTCATCGTCGCGTCGAAATTGCGGAACAGGTTGATGAAGCCCGCCACCCAGTCCAGGTAGCTCAGCCACAGGAACAGCACGATCACGCACAGCACAAAAATGATGAGCACCTTGATGTTGATCTCGTACTCATCCACGATGAAGTTCAGGAAGAAGATGGTCAGCCAGATGGCGGCGACCACGCGGGAATGGTCGCCCTGGGGCGCGATGTACATGATCGTCGCTGCCAATAGCGAAGCCAGGATCATCGGCAGGTACAGGATCTTGTCCGACCAGTTGTACACCACCAGGTATTCGATGATGTCCGGGTCGGCCGCCAGTTGCTGCTGCATGCGGAAGCGGCTGCGCAGCGTGTTGCGCAAGGCCAGCACGATCAGCATGCCCAGGACAATCAACCCCGCCGGCGCCAGGAACACCGCCCATTTCTGCCAAGACCAGTAGTGCATGGGAGACTCCGCAATTGAAAATAGATTTCATTTGTATCGGCCGGATGCAGTATTTCACTGGATGAACGTTAACTTGTGCCATTGCGTGAATGCGATCGGCGTCCCAGAGCTTCAATGTGGCGCAGAAAAACGTACTGGGGCGTCGCTTCCCCGCTTAGAGGCCCTTGGCCGCCTGGAAGTAGCATGACAGCGCTACCCGGTACTCATGCTTGCTGCTTTTCTTTGTCGACTGGCATAGGATGCGGCGTTGCGTCGCTGGTGGTATCTATTCTTTTTCAGCAACGACGACCAGCGAGTCGGCCACTGTTGCCAGAGATTCCACACCACCGCATTGGTAGCCACGGCCACCTGTTCCAAGGTAATGGCCGGATTTTTCCCCCCGAAGGCGATACGTCTGGAACGCCAGGAAGGCCATAGCCAGCCGCGCCGCCAGCCAGTGCCGCACGAGCCCTTGATAGGTGCGCACCTCGAAGGCGCCTAGTCCAGCTTCCTGTTTGGCCCGCTCAAACCACTGTTCCACGCGGTGCCGCGCGCCATACGCTTGCAGCAGCGTGCCCACATCCACGCCGGCGGCCGCATTGCTGACAAAGTACCGCCGATCTGAACTGCCAGGCTCCTGGACGATAATCAACCAATAACGACGCTCCGTCGGCGTACTGGGCCGGTGACGATGCGGATCGCGATGCCCCACCAGTTGCACGCGTGCGGCCTTGTATTGCCAGACTTGCGGACCACGCGTCGTATCCTTGATCTTCACCTGTTGCCAGGGTTGCTGGCGGAACACCGGGCTGTACCGGCCCAGCTGATGCGCCGGCCGTGAGCTGTATTCGGCGCGCGGCGACTCATAGGCCGGGGGACTGGCCCAGCAGTGAAAATCCAAGGCCACTTCACCCACACCGATTTGGCCCAACCGGTCCAGTTCAAACCAGAAGGCCGGCGCTTTGCCGTAATCGGCATCAAACACCAGGTAGTCGAATCGCACACCGTGGCCGATGCTGCGTTCGATCTGGTCGATCCCGATCTGCCATTTAGTGCGGAAGCTCACGGCGTCGGGAAGGCCCGCGCGGCGGCAGCGGGCTTGATCCTCAGCCCAGGCCTGCGGCAGGTATAAATCACTGCACAGCATGCAGGCGAAGGGATTGGCCGGCTCATCATCACAGTACATCAGGTGCTGGGCCACCACGCAGTTATCCTGCTTGCCGCTTTGGCCACAATATTGATGGTGCACACCGGGGGTGTGGTCGCCCTGCTTGGGATGGCCGGTGGCATCCAGCACGCCGATCACCGGCCCGGCCGCACGCCGATCCGCCAGGCGATGGTGCAACTGGGTCTCTGCGCGAACAGGGTCCCAGTCGAAATCCGCGAGAAACTCCTGCAGCGCTGCGCACGGGCAAACCGGCGGCCAGGGCGATAGGTTCGATGCTTTTGCGTGGCAGATCCGTCATCAACCCGCCAACGTACGCTTGCAGGTACTGAAAGGTCTTCTCCCGCTTGAAGCAGTCCCGGAACTCCTGAAGGAATTCGCCCAACGCCGGGCGCAGCGATTGCATCTGACCGGCATCCATGCCTGTCTCCTTACCGTGTCGATTGTCTGGTTCAGACTATCGGCATGGAAGGCATTACTCCTTGAGCCGCGGTAGCGCTGTCATGCTACTACCAGTCGCTCTTACGAGCTCTCAGAGCTGCCGCACAAGCATGGTTCTGGTCTACAAATTACCCATTTTACCCAGCCTACCCAGACTGCCGCGCACATGCGCGGCGTTGCGCACCTTGCGCACCTTCACCGAAAACGCCCGGTTTTCTAAGGATTTTTGAAGATGCGGAAGGCTGCGCAAGTCCGGCCCGCTTGCGCACCTTCACCAAAAAAGCCCGGTTTTTAGCGATTTTCAAAAATCGTCTTGCGCACCTTCAACAAAAACCCCAATGTTTTTAAGGTTTTCGCGGTTGCGACCGCTCCTTCTCTCGCGCATCTTCCTCAGATCTCTGCACTCTTAATGGCAGTCTCCAGGACCACCCACCCGTTTTAGAAGAGGCATCCTTATCAGCAAAAATTCCCAGCGTACTTTTCGCTCGCCGAAGCCGGGTTGCCGTGGCTGCGGCGTTTGTACAGACCGGGGACATCGCGAACAGGTGTGCGGGGACATCCTTAACACCTTTGGTCGCTGCCAGTCTCGCTCCGCAAGTCGATTGTGTCTAGCTTTTGGTGACAAAAATACACGTCCCAGACCCCGTCCTGTGGCGTGGGGCGGAAGCCCACAGGCTGGTGCGACACGCCGTCAGAGATGTGGATCCTGCGCCCGTGGAACGTGACGTAACCCTGGTGATCCGCCTGGCGGACCTGGTCATCTGGGCCGTACTCCACCGGCCCCAGCATCTCGGGATACGCCCGGGGGCTAGCCTGGTAACGCGAGGCCGGCGTGGTCATCTCCAGCGCCTCATGTGGCCGCTGGAGGTTGTACATGTCCCGCCAAGGATCGAACGCCCGCTGCGTGGCCGCCAGGTCCGCAAAGCTGCGGCCGTTGAGGACCTCGGCCTTCAAGGTCCGGTGGAATCGTTCATCCTTGCCCTGCGTCTGAGGATGGAAGGGCCGGCCGTGGCACAGCATGATCCCCAGGCGCACCAGGCGGGCGCCTAGCCGCGTCAGGCCGCCAGGTTGCCCCGTGCCCCAAGGCGGCCCGTTATCGCAGAGCAACTGGCGCGGCAGGCCATAGCGACGGAAGACCTCTACCAGGTGTGGCCAAATCGTCTGGCCGCGTTCATCACCGCACGCCCGCAACGCCAGATTGAATCGCGAGTGGTCATCCAGGATTGTCAGCGGGTGGCAACGCCCCGACAGTAGGGTGAAGTGGCCCTTGAAGTCCATCTGCCACAGGTCATTGGGATAAAGCCGCTGGAATCGGGTAAAGGGTCCGGGTTCATGATCCGTATCGGTGCGCAGTAGCCCATGACGGCGCAGGATGTCCGTGATCGTGCTGGCGGCCGGGACGTTGGCACACTTCAAGGCCTTCAGGCGGGCCCGGATCTTGCGGCCACCCCAGGCCGGATGCTGCTGGCGCAGTTCCACCACTTGCCGCTCAAGTTCAGGCGGCGTCTGATTGGGACTGCACCGAGGCCGGCGGGACTGGTCCTGCAAGGCGTCCACGCCGCCTTCCTGGAATCGGCCAAGCCACTTGTATGCCGTCGGGGGACTGATCTCGAAGCGTCGGCATAGTTGCCGCACATTGGTCTGCTGGGCCTGGGCCAAAAGAACAAACTCTTGCCGCTGGGACATCCGAGTCGCCTCCATCCATGGCATTGCCGGCTCTCCTTTTGCAGGTAAAGTCGGCATGCTCACAGCGCTCACCATGTCCCCGCACACCTGTTCACGATGTCCCCGGTCTGTACAGCGTTTGCAGCCACGTCTTCTCCCGCCAATGGAAATAACGCGGCTGGATAACAACGCAGCTAGGCACTGCCAAGAGTCAATTCGTGTGAAGCAAAGCTGCACACCGTACGCATTCTGTCCCCACCCCCCGCGCACGCACGAATGTCATTAATTATAATGGAGGCTAGCCCTTAGAGACGTGGACAGAGAATTCTGGCCGCGCTTCACTCGCGTTTTGGGCACTGTGATAATTTTGATACAATCTCAGAACATGTGCTCTCAGGTGTTTTTTTGCGGATGTTGAAATCGCAGCATAAGTGATTAAACCACAGTCACATACATATAAGGTTCCTGGCACTCCATGACCAGAAGTGCAAAGACTGTCGCTATTTTCGCCGGCGTCTTGATCGTTATCGGCGTACTTGGCGTTGCCGCCTACATCAACACGCAGCGGCTGGTTGAGAGCCAGAAGTGGGTGGTGCATACCCACGAAGTCCTGGAAAATCTTGGCGACATTCTGTCCGTGATGAAGGATGCGGAGACTGGCCAGCGCGGCTATATCATCACCGGCCAGGATAACTACCTGCAACCCTATAACCAGGCCATGGGCCTCATCGATAGCCGGCTCAATCGGCTGGGCGAACTGACCAAAGACGACCCGCGTCAGCAGCCCGATCTGGTCCGCCTGCGGGCGCTGGCGCAGGAGAAGCTGGCCTGGATGCGCCAGGCTATAGATATTCGTGGGCGATCCGGACTCGAGGCAGCCGTCGCTTTTACCGCCACAGGGCAGGGCGAGAAGGCCATGGATGACATCCGTGCCCTGATCGACCAGATGCAGAAGCGCGAGCGGGATCTGCTGCAGTCACGTCAGCAGGCCGCCAGCGTCAGGACATTCTGGACGCTGGGAACGATGTCCTTGGTCATACCCCTGTCACTGGTGGTTTTGGCTGTCGCCGCCCTGATTCTCCTGCGCACCGGTGGGGCCGGCCACGTGGCGTATGAAATTCCATCCGCCCGGGCCACGTGCGCCTCCGTGGCCGCGCGATATGCGTTTGCGGCGCTGTGTGTAGTTCTGGCGGTGCTCCTGCGCTTCTGGCTGGTGCGCCTGGGCCCGATGCCGCTATTCATCACCTTTTATCCGGCAGTACTGCTGACGGCGGTGTTGTTCGGCGGCGGTCCGGGCATATTTGCCACCTTCCTGAGCGGCCTGGCCACGGATTATTGGTTTATCCCGCCCCTTGGTTTCGCCATTGAATCACCCGCTGATGTTGTCGCCCTGGTATTTTTCCTGGGGAACAATCTGGCCCTGTGCATTGTGGTCGAGCGCATGCGGCGCATGCGCTGGGCGGAGGCATTTGGCGTGGCCAAGGAGCAGGAGGCCCGGGAACTGGCGGCCAAAAACGAGCTGCTCGCGAGGCAGTCGGCGGAACTGTCTCAGGCGCTCGAAGCTGCTGGACCTCTCGGTGGCGATGGTGCTGGATATGGATCACCGCATCATCCGTTGGAATAAAGGTTGCGAGCAATTGTGGGGCTACAAGGAACAAGATGCTCTGGGCCGCAAGAGCGATGATCTGCTCAAGACGGTTTTCCCGCTGCCGCTGGAGCAGATCAACGCGGAATTGCTGGAAAAAGGCCGGTGGGAAGGGGAATTCGTCCATACCCGCGCCGACGGCCGGCAGATTACGGATGCGGTGGTGTGGGTGCTGCACCGGGATGCATCCGGCAAACCCATCGCCATCCTGGAGACGGCCACGGACATTTCCGCGCGCAAACACATGGAAGATGAACTTCATCGGTCGCACGAAGAGCTCCAGAAGACCGCCAATGACCTGAGACGATCCAACGAGGATCTCGAGCAGTTCGCCTACGTCTCCAGCCACGATCTCCAGGAGCCGCTACGGGCGGTCACCGGTTACGTGCAGCTTTTGGAGAAGCGATACAAGGGCCAACTAGGCCAGGATGCCGATACCGCTATCGGTTTCATCGTCGATGGCGCAGCGCATGTCGCAGCTCATCCGCGATCTTTTAAACTACTCCCGCGTCGGCTCACGCGGCAATCCGTTCGAGAGCGTGAACATGGAGGAGGTGCTCAGAAAGACGGAGCAGGCCCTTTCACCCTACATCGCCGAGGCCAATGCGACCGTGACTCACGATCCGCTGCCGACGATCTGGGCGGATGCCGTACAGATGTCGCAGCTTTTGCAAAACCTGATTTCCAATGCCATTAAGTTTCATGGAGAGGCGCCGCCGCGCGTGCATATAGCGGCCTCGCCGGAAGGCCCCGACTGGCTGTTCACCGTGCGCGATAACGGCATAGGCATTGATGAGCGGTACTTCGAGCGGATTTTCATTATTTTCCAGCGGCTGCACGGCCAGCGGCAGTACAAGGGCACGGGCATCGGCCTGGCCATCTGCAAGCGCATTGTGGAGCGACACGGCGGACGGATCTGGGTGGAGTCGGAGCTGGGAAAGGGGACAACTGTCTATTTCGCCTTAGCGGCAAGAGGAGCACATGAACCCGTATAACACGAGACCGATCGAAATCCTGTTGGTTGAGGACAGCCCGGCCGATGCCGGCCTGGCCACGGAGGCCTTGAAAGAGGCCCGGATCGCCAATAATCTGACCGTGGTGGAGGATGGCGAGCAGGCCATGGACTTCCTGTACCGGCGAGGCAAGTACGCCAATGCCATACGCCCAGACCTGATCCTGCTGGACCTGAATCTGCCGCGCAAGGATCGGCGCGAGGTGCTGAAAGAGATTAAGACCGACCCCAATCTGAAGCGCATCCCGGTGGTCGTGCTGACGACCTCGCAGGATGAGCGGGATGTGATGGGCTCGTACGAAGCGTATGCCAACTGCTACATCACCAAACCGGTGGATTTCGAGCAGTTCATGGCGGTGGTGCGTTCGGTGGAAGGATTCTGGCTGGCCATTGTGACGTTGCCGCCCAATGGCAGGCCCATTTATTAGGATGTAGTTTGCATGCCCAACGCGGCGATGAAAATATTGCTGGTTGAAGATAACCCGGCGGATGCCTATCTGCTCCAGTCCTTGATTGGAGACGAGGAGCCGTCGTTTCAAATCACGCACGTCGCCTCCCTTTCGGAGGCACAGAAAGCACTTCAGGATCCCAGTTGCTGCCAGGCCATCTTATTGGACCTGTCGCTGCCGGATAGCAGCGGTCTGGAAACGCTGGATGCGATGCTGCTCCTGGCGCCCGATGTGGCCATCCTGGTCCTGACCGGCCTGGATGATCCCACCCTGGGCACGCGCGCCGTCAAGCGGGGGGCGCAGGATTTTCTGATCAAAAGCAGCGTGAATGAGGCGCTGCTGGTGCGGGCCATCCACTACGCCGTGGAGCGCAAGTATGCCGATGTGCAACTGCGCAAGGCGCGGGACGAGCTGGAGCAGCGCGTCGCCGAGCGCACCTCCGAGCTTCGCCTGAGGGCCAAACAACTGTCGCGCCTGGCCTCGGAAGTGACGTTGGCCGAGCAGCGCGAGCGCCAGCGGATGGCCCAGGTGCTGCACGATCACCTCCAGCAGATCCTGGCTTCGGCCAAGCTGCGCCTGGAGATGATGAACCGCCAGGAGGGCCCGCAGCAGCGCGAGACCGCCGACCATCTCCGCCAATTGCTGGATGAATCGATCCAGGCCTGCCGGCTGCTGACGGCGGAATTATCCCCGCCCATCCTGCACCAGGCAGGGCTGGGGGCAGGCCTCAAGTGGCTGGCCCGCTGGATGGCCCAGAAGCATGGGCTCCATGTGGACCTGGTGCTGGAGGAGGATGCCGAGCCGCACCGGCAGGATTTGCGGGTGCTCTTGTTCCAGAGCGTGCGCGAGCTGCTGTTCAACATCGTCAAACACGCCGCCACGGATAAGGCCTGCGTAAAGCTGTTGCGGCACGATGAAGGCGATATCTGGGCAGTCGTACGCGACCATGGACAGGGGTTTGACCCCGCCATCGCCCTGGCGGATGAAGGCGATCAGATGGTCAGAGGCTTTGGCCTGTTCAGCATCCGCGAGCGGCTCTTGCTCATGGGCGGCTGCATGGAGATCGATAGCGCCCCCGGCCGCGGGACCTGCATCACGTTGATCGCTCCCGTAAAGGCGGAGCTGCCGATGGAGAACCATGTGCGTGCCGCAGCGCCCGCCGCCGCCGCGGCCTACGCCAGTCAAGTGAGCGACAAAAGCCTGTCCGGCAAGGCGCGCATCCTGCTGGTGGATGATCACGCGGTGATGCGCGAAGGATTGTCTCAGTTGCTCCGGTCGGAGCGGGATATGGCCGTGGTGGGTCAGGCGATCGACGGCCAGGACGCCATCGAGCAGGCGCGGCGGCTCAGACCCGACATCATCCTCATGGACTACTCCATGCCGCGTATGGACGGCCTGGAGGCCACGCGCGTCATTCACGCGGAACACCCGGACATCGCCATCATCGGGCTTTCCATGTTCGAAGAGAGCGACCGTTCCGCGGCCATGCTGTCGGCGGGGGCCGTGGCCTATCTGGCCAAGAGCGGCGGTTCGGACACGTTGCTGACGACGATCCGCAAGGCCGCCGCGCGGGCGTGAAAAAGGGGTCAGGAATCTTTTCCCCTGGCTGCATTAGCGAAAGACCAAGAGCGTCTTGCGCGTCAGGAAGAGCTGCTGGACCCCTTTTTCATTTCGGCCGCCCCCGGCATTCAGGCTGCTTTCTCACTTCTTCCCTGTTCGCGGATCACCTCCAGCAGCACATCGGTCGAGCCGCTCTTGGTGAAGTATCTGCTGGCGCCGGCGTCCAGCATGGCCTTGGCGCGGTCGGCCTCACCATACATGGATAGGGCGATGATGTGAATCTCCGGCTGCTCGGCATGGATGATGCGCGCGGCCTCCACGCCATCCATGCCGGGCAGGATGGCGTCCATGATCACCACATCCGGGCATAACTTGCGCAAGCTCGATGCCCTCCTCGCCGGTCGACGCCTGGGCGACGACCATCATGTCCTTCTGGCCTGCCAGCAGTTGCGAGAAGCCCTCGCGCATGATCGCGTGATCATCGACCAGCAACACCCGGGTCTTCCCGGCTTCCTGTGGCGGTGTGAAGGCGACCGTGGCGGCCACCTGGCGATCCGTCCGGACGGGCGGGGTAGGTTTGACCTCCTCTTCGATGACGCACGGGGCGACCATGGTTACGGTCGTGCCGGCGCCCGCGGCGGTCTGGATGTCCATGTGTCCGCCCAGCAGCATCAGCCGCTCGCGAATGCTGAAGAGGCCGAAGCGGCCTTCCAGGCTGTCCTTGCGGTCGCTTTTGCTCAGGTCGAATCCCGTCCCTTCATCGCTGACAGTAACCCGCACAAAATCATCCTGGCAGGGGCAGACCTTTACGGTGGCGCGAGCCACGCCGGCGTACTTGACCACGTTGAAAAGGAGTTCCCGCACGGATTGGAAGAGCAGAATCTTTACATCATCTCGCTTGATGGCCGGTTCGCCGACAAGATCGAGATCAACATCCAAGTTATGCTTTTCCTTCATCCAGCGGGCCAGCCATCCCAGGCCGGCCGTCAGACCCGCCTCATGCAGGATCGGCGGGGATAGCTCCGCCGTCAAGGCGCGCGAGGCCTTTATGGAATCCTCCAGCATAACCTTGATGCGCTCGACCGCCGGCCGCTGATCCTTTCGGATACGTTTGGCCAGCGGCTCCAGGCCCAGCTTTGCGCTAACCAAAAGCTGCTGGAGATGATCGTGCAGGATCTGGGCTAAACGCTGGCGCTCTCGCTGTTCGGCTAAGGTCAACTCCGAGGTCAGCCGCGCCAACTGCCGGGCGCGGCTCTCCAGCTCGGCCGTGCGCTCGGCGACCCGCAGCTCCAGTTCGTCGTGTGCGCGGCGGAGCGCCTGCTCGCTGGCAATGCGCTCGCTGATATCGCGCACCATAATGAACGCCTGCGGAGGGTTCGCCGAGACGATAACGGAACTCGTCTCGCCCACGAATCGCTGCCCGTTGCGGCGGATATACGTGAGCGGCCGATCCACCATCACGCCGGTTTTCCGTCGCTCCTGGGCCATCTTCCGGTATTGCTCATCGGTTACCTCGGAAATTCCCCGGCGGCCCAGCCGGAGGATTTCCTCTTCCGTCATGCCCCACATGGCGCAGGCCGCCGGATTGGCCGCGATGATATCGCCTTCAGGCACGGAAAAGAAGATGGCCTCCGGCGAGTGCTCGAACAGGCCGCGGAACCGGCTTTCGCTGGCCCGTAGCTCCCGCTCCGCCTGTACGTGCCAAGCCAGGGAGTCGCGCACCTGGTATTGCCGCTGCCTGGACCTTAAAGCGACTTGAACGTTCGTGAGTAGGGTCAGCCTGGCCAGCGGGCGCTCCAGGATCGTCGCGTTGCCCAGGAAATTCCGGGCCAGCAACTGCTCCACGCGTTTGCGTGAAACGAAACTGGGCCGCTTTGAGGAAATCAGGATGATCGGCAGGTCCGACCAGGGGGTCTGTTTGGCCAGACACATCGCCAGTTGCTGGGCCGCGGCGTCGCTCAGCGCATCCTGGGTCAACACGCCGCAGCCGGCCGACAGATGGGCCTTAGCGCAGAAGTCTTCTATGTCGGGGCAGATAACGCAGGAAAATCCTCCCGCGCAAAATACGTACTGCCGCTTCGGCGCTTCGCCCTGTCGGGAACAGAATGATCACCCGAAAATCCGGCAAGCCCAATACACTTTTGTCCATCTAACTCATCCCGGAATTCAGACCTTCAAATTCGGTGCTAGATGGATTTCCGAACGCATCTGACCTGAATAGTTCAGCCCCGAAATCATACATCCACACACGCCAGTTATTCTTAGGCTCGACAGACTTGGGCGGCGACTGGCGATGAGTTATGTGCAGCCACATTCTCAGTGGGGACTTAAGTGTGGCAAAGCCGTACTTCGACAGGCTCAGCACCCTGAGTGAAGTCGAAGACCCCTCGGCCGCGCAATCTCATGCGGGCTCCGGATTCGCTGCACTTCGCGCCTTCGGCATCAAACTGGTGATGCCCGTCTTCGCTGCGCGATCCGCCTCGCCAGCTTGTACGAATACTTGCGCGTCCAGACTCGCCCGGCTAATTCATACGATCTTCAGTAAGCGCTAATATGTTGTTAAGAACATGCCTTTCATGGTCGATATCTCCAATATATTGATAATGAATTTGATTTCTGGTATCATGGGTTCCCATGAGCGCCGCCAAACTGACATTACAAAGCCCATCCGACATCGCCAAGATGCTGGCAGATCGAGCCAAGGCCCTGCGCCTGCTGCGTAATTGGACGCAGGCCACGCTTGCCGAGCGCGCCGGCGTGACAGCCGCGTCATACCGTCGCTTCGAAACGAGCGGTAAGGCCTCGTTGGAACTGGTCCTCAAGGTAGCCCACGCCCTGGCTCGTTTGGAGGAGTTCGACCAGCTATTCCAGCCGCCATCGGCCCGGAGCATCGACGAACTCGAACAGCGGACCAGCCAGCCTGCCCGCAAGCGGGGCAGTCTATGAAAAAGCTCGAGGTTCGCTTCACGCGTAGCCCCGGCGATTCGCTGCTCGTCGGCAAGCTGGCCGAGGATCGCGGCCGCGTGTACTTCCAATACGACGTCGACTTTCTTTCGACCGGCCTGAATCTCTCGCCATTTCGCCTGCCTTTCGAGCCGGGCCTGTTCGAACATAGCGATAGGGACTTCGGGCCGCTGCCGGGCGTGTTCGACGATTCGCTGCCCGATGGCTGGGGGTTGCTGCTGATGGATCGCCACTTTCGTTCCCTCGACCGCAGCCTGGCCGAGATCAGTCCGCTCGACCGCCCGGCTTGGCTGGGCACGCGGACGATGGGAGCGCTCACTTACCATCCGCCTGCCAGCCGTGATGGTGTTGACGGCAGCGTTTTTGACCTTCACGACCTGGCCCGGCAGTCGCACGACATTCTGACCGGCGCGGCCGTCGACGTGCTGCCCGAACTTCTCCGCGCCGGCGGTTCGCCCGGCGGCGCTCGCCCCAAGGTGCTGGTGGGTTTCAACCCAGACGCCGGCGATGTGTGTAGCGGCGAGGACGACTTGCCCACAGGGTTCGAGCACTGGATCGTCAAGTTCGCCGCCCAGATCGACAGCCCCGACGCCGGGGCCATCGAGTACGCCTATGGCCTGATGGCCGTCGCCGCCGAGATCGACATGCCATCGACGCGTTTGTTCGAGATCGCCGAGGGCGACCGGTTCTTTGGCATCAAACGGTTTGACCGCGGCTCGACCGGCTCGCCACCGGCGAGCAATAGGCGATATCACGTCCACACGTTCGGCAACCTGATCCATTCAAACTTCCGCATCCCGTCGGCCGACTACGCCGATCTGCTCAAGGCCACGAGCTTGCTGACGCGGAACCACCAGGACGTGCTGCGGGCCTTCCGCCGGATGGTATTCAACGTGCTAGCCCACAACCGCGACGACCACGTGAAGAACTTCGCGTTCCTGCTGGATGACTCCACCGGCGACTGGACCCTTACGCCTGCCTACGATGTGCTCTTCACCCCTGGCCCCGGCGGCGAACATACCATGACCGTGGCCGGCGAAGGCCGAGCCCCCGGATGGTCCCACATGCTCCATCTGGCCGAGCAGGCGGATGTCTCCAAACGCGAAGCGGCCGCCATCATCGACGAGGTGCAAACCGCCGTCGCCCGGTGGCCTGACTACGCCGCCCAGGCCGGCGTGGAAAAAGCCGCCGCCAAGCAGATTGCCCAAGCCCTGCCCAGAATCAACTGAAGCTTATGGCGGAATCCGGGGGAATTCGGGGGAATCCGGAATCCGGGACGGTCACCTCTTTTCCGCATCTCGCTAATCTCAGGGCATTGCGGGCAGCTTGTGCAGAGCGGCCACAAAACGCTGGGCATTGTATGGCTTGTTCTGCTTGAGGACATCGAATATCTCCGTGACAACCACGCAGCCGATCAGACGCCTGGCTTCAGCATCACTTTGCCCTTCGGCAACGAGGCGATCGTACGTCTGCCGCGTTTCGGGCGGATCGTTGTCGCGAAGCTGGTTCTCGACAACTTCCATGATTGCCGAGTGGAGATGTGGGTTTGGTTTCCACGTAGCGAATTCGCTTTCGCGGCGCCTTCGGTGTAAAGACGAAAACGCACGCCGCCGGTTCGAAAGCGGGCGATCGGATTCGAACCGACGACGTCCAGCTTGGGAAGCTGCAACTACAGCCTGCAAGTATGCCACAGATGGGCACTTGTGACAAGGCCCAATCCGCCCCCAACCATTCCCCCAACAGTAGCGACCCGGAATTGGCGGAAGTCATCATCGCATGGGTGAATCTGCCTCAGGCGATCAAGTCCGGTATCCTTGCAATGGTCAAGGCTACCGGCAGGGAAGAGGGGGACCGATAGCCATGCCAAGCGGAAGAATCACGAATGAAGGCGTCCTGTACAGCGTCCGCGAGTTCATCGCCGATTGTTGCCAGGCGATCCCCGGCATGTTTGTTTCCAATGCCGATCTTTACGACACATTCAAGGCGTGGATGCACGCACGGGGCAAGACGCCGGCACAGGGGCTTTGCCTGGGGGCAAGTAGGTTCGGCCAAGTCTTCCGTGACCAGTGCAAGCTTAGCGTTGCTCCTGCCCGACACCGGGAAGGTGGGAAGATCGTTTGCGGCTGGCGGGGCCTGATGCTAGTGAAAACCGCACTTGACTTGCCGGATAGCTCTGCGGCCCGCCTTCAAAGCGTTGCCGAAGCATGGCCGAAACTGCCCCAGGCAATGCGAGCAAAGATTCTGACAATGGTCAAGTCCGCTGGCACCCCTGGCTTCTGAGGCAGGCGGTCCTACCTACAGGAAATCCCACAGAACCTCAATATGGCAGAGAGTGTGCGTCGTGGAAACGTATATCTGCCGACGCAAACTTGTATGAAAGCTGGCGCAGATACGAGCACAACCGTTCCATCCCGGCCATTCCATTCTAGCTGTTCAATTGGGGCAGTTCGGTCAACCGCCAGTTTACGCCCTTCGCCCAAGACCGAATCTAACCATGCGCGTGTGGTTCTAAAGATTTCTTTGGTCTTGGGAGTGTGTACATTAACTTGATCCAACCGATTTCGGCTGTATGCCAGAATCGGGGTCCATTCTTGTCCCAGCCATGCCAAAGGTTCTCCAACACCAAGCTGCATATTGCTCTTGGCGTTATAAGCCGCATATTGCTCATGCGTCGCCTCTGCAATGACAAGGCCGTCCCAACCCCAGATAGAACCGAACTGACTTCCTACCTTGGCCATATAGTTTCCAGTCGTCACACCATGTATGATGTCTTCGATATGTACGGGCATTTTCTGCAACCTCCGAAGCCCCCCGGTATGACTTCCCGGTTTGGCGATGCGATGGTGGAATCCGGGTATCAAGGCCGACGCGAGTGTACTTTTCAATACAAACTTTTTCGGTCAGGCTTTCAGCGTAGAACAATCGGATGATGGCTTGGCAGGAGGTGCCGGCAGTTGCCGAACCAAACACACGTCGGCCTCGTCACGTGCGTATTCTGTGAAACCGCAACGCTTGTACAAGGCGATTGCATCCATCCAATCGTTGTTCGTTTGAATCGTCACTTCTTTGAGGCTTAGCGCGCTGGCCACGTCCAACAGGTACATAACCAACGCTCTGCCGATTCCCTTTCTCCGATGTTGCCTTGCAACCGACATGCGAACCAGACTCCCGGTCTCTTCACCGATTCTCAGTGCGCCTGTACCAACGACCTCGTGCTCCAGTTCCCCAACCACGAAGACGTGCTTGGCCCTCACGTAGTGCAACATAATGTCGTCGATATCGGGATTGCGAGTAACATCAACCCAGCCGAAATGCTCCTCCAAACCGGCAAGGATAACGCTGCGTGCTGCCGCTTGATCTTTTGGTTCAAACGGTCGGATTCGTAAGCCTGCTGTATGCATAGCTCCAAACGCCAAAGAATCAGTTCGCCATCGTGTGGTCTACCGCACCTGAAAGCCTTGCTTGTTAACACGGCGGGCAAGCAATGCGATTGGGAGCATCGCTAAGGAAACCGCCACAATGGACGTTGGAATCATCCAGAACAAATGAAACTTCGACCATCCGCCAGCGGTCGTAAGGAACAGTCCTGGGATTGTCCCAATTACCATTGCGCCATATGCAATGCGCATGTACTTGTCGTGCTCATTGCCTGCGATATGGGGCCTGAGAGCTTGGCCCAAAGCATAGAAGGCGCACAGGGCAACGAGCCCCCAAACAACCCATCCTAAGAATGCCGGCATATTCATTCTCCCTTCGCAATGGATGCACTATCCGTATCCAACTTGTCTTGGGACACGGCTTTGGTTGGTTTACCGTTCTCATCGCGCAGGTCTAGGACCGCCCCAGCCTTAGTTACATCCAGCTTGGCACGCATGATGTTGTTCTCGTCGTATATGTGCAATGTTGTGTCGTCCTGAGCTACGCCCAAGCAAAAGCGAGGTTTGCCGTTGTTGTCGCATAGCCCCAGAAGCGGGCCGCGCGTAGGCACGCCCATTAGGACACGCGATGTGCCCTTTTCATCTTGCAGGGCCACGCGCGGTCCTTTGCTGACCACATCCACATCCATCTTGGCGCTGGAGTTTCCATTCGCATCGGAAAGGGCGAGAGCCGGCCCAAGCGCATCCACGCTAAGACGAGCACGGGGATTCTCCGCCCCGTCGTTCATCGTGAGACGCGGACAGTTCATGTCCAGATTCAATTTAGCACGAGTCATGCCATTGTCGTCATTCATGTCCAGGGCAGGGCCAAGCTTGGTCACGTTTAGGCTTGCCCCGGTGTGTCCGCAGTCTAGGTCTAGTTCCGACCCAAGTGCATTTACGGCTAAGCTAATACTTTTCTCATAATTGGGGTCGCGCAATGTGAGAGAAGGGCCGCAGATCGTATCCACCAGGTTGCCACTGGTTCTCCCCTTTTCGTCGAGCAATACAAAGCCACGGGCGCGAACTTCGTTTACGCGGATTGGGAGCTTGGGCAGCAGTGCAAAGCCGATGGCCGCTGCGCCAATCAGGATAAGAAGCGTCACGCGCCAGCAAAGAAACCGCCGCTTTTCGCGAGCACATTCCCGTTCCAACTGTTCCAGGCGTTCTTCGGTAGTCATAGACTTGTCCCTCCTTTGTTGACCATTCGCGCAAGCCGTGCCGCAATTTGTTCTGGACTGTCGGCCTGCCAGTCAATGTTTGTGCCGCTATTGGCAAGGAAGTCGCGCAAAAGCTGCGCCGCATGAAGACGCCTTGCCAGAACATTGTGAAGAACATCCCTCCGACGAAGTAACCGGCAATTGCTGCAAGCCCCGCCCACCAGTTGACAGTGAACAAAAGCACCACGCCAGCAATCGCCCCCACGATTGACACATTCCCGATCAGCCCGGCATTCTTAGAGCCGGTATGCCGGAAGAAGATGTAAGCGCCGCTTCCGATGAAGCACGACACGACAAGCAGGGCTATCCCCACACTAAACATGTGAATCTCCCTCCTTCTTGACAGGCGGATTCCAGTGCGCCTGTGACCAGATTGGCGGATATGCCGGGGCCAAAGTTTCCGGCTGCCGTATATTTTCAGAGCGCAAGACCTCCTTGATGTCGGCTCTCTTCGACGCTGCCGGCAGCGTAGGCCCGAAGCGCGGGGCATCGGCCGCCACGGAGGGCTGAGCCTGCGTCTTCTTTGGCACGTTTGCCGAACCGACGCTAGGTTGTGCTAGGGCTTCGCGTTGGAGAATCTGTGGGTCGGGCGGGGCATACTTGTTTCCGCTCGTCCCGGATGGCCGGTTGTTGTTGGCATTGCTGTTAATAAACAGGGCAAGTCCGCCCGTGCCCGCTGCCACAATTGCCCATTGGATTAGTAACCGTGTAAGGTCAACAGAAATATTGCAGCACGTGGGGAGTAGCCAAAGATACGCACGCTCGTTGTTTTTGCCCGCTTGTCCAATCTGTCGAACGATCTCTTGTTCAACCGCAGGTGTTTGAAAGATTGGAGCATAGCCCGCGACTCCAGTGCGCCGTATTGGTGGTATGCCGGGAGTGCCGGGGATAGCCGCGAAATGCATGGCCATTGATGGTGGTGGCGGGACTGCCAGCAGAACCCTCAATACCTGGAAAACTGACGGTGTACCTCCAAGGTGGAAATACCCCCATCAGAACTATCGCCCCTATGCCGAGCCCCAAGACCGCCTTCTGTGCCGTGTTCATCAATTTCCCTCCCTTTCAGTGCGGCTGCCTGAAAAGAAAGGGGAGCCGCCAGGTACTACCCCGATTGAGGGCCTACCACAGCCCACGGACAGGGTTTCGCCGACGGACTCCCGGACGGGAGTCCGCCAAGCTGTTGCCTGTCCGTAAGAGAGTGTGGTAGTTCTCAATCGAAGCAAACGCTTGGTCAGACCAAGTTCAAATTGTCTATTCCGTCAGGTTCAACCTTTCATTCCAAAGCATCCGGCATAGCCCAGCAATTGCCACTAAAGTACATCGGCGTTTTAGCCCATGAAGTCTAACATTGCAAGTTCAGTGAAGCGACATAAAGGCGAGTATCCGCCGCACGCGGCAGGCCCAAGGCGGACGCCTGCCTAACCATCGCCCCTCTGCCATTCGGAGGCAAGGCAGTCAGTTCTATAACGCTCGATGTGTCAAGAGGTTACAGAATCCAAGGGATTATCTTGTCTCACCCTTATCAAGGCCCGTTTGATTAAGGCAGGCATATCACGTGCGCCGGAACCCGTATTCTGGCAAGGCGCGGGATTGCGAGCGGCCCGGCCGGACGATACAAATGCGGCATGAATCCCGTGGAAACGGACCCGAACGACGATTCCGCTCACCCTGTTCGACGCTTGGCGCGGCAACTTGACGAATTGCGCGCCAGCATGTCAGCCTTTGAGAGGCAGTTAGACAACCTTTGGAGGCAGTCAAGCGAGTGGGAGAAGAATCGCTCAGGACTGCGGCAGAGCGTGGAGGATGCGGCTAAGCTGGCAAGCGATGCCTTTTTGTTCAGCGACGGGATTGGCCGACACCTAGCCTACGGAATGCAGCGGCCAGGTCTTTATGAGACGAGCCTGAGAGAAAACCTGTCCGCACTGGACGCAAAGCTAAGGTCGTTGGAAGAGTCACTGCGAACCAAGAGCGCCGTAAGTGTACGCAATGACTACATGGTATATGTCCGGCAGCTTACTGATTGGGTGGACCAAACCAAGACAGAGCTTGAATCCGTGGCGCTACCAGTGGACCGGCCGCTCGAAATGAACGCCACGGGAAAAGAGTGGAGCCGCACGACCAAGCGCGGCCGAAAGCCTTTGTCTGCCGAAGCGACTGCCGAACGGGATAGAATCCTCGTTGACTGGCAGGGGGCCAAGGAAGCGAGAATTGGTCGCAAGCAGTTTTGCCGTGACAAGGGGATTGAAGTGACCGACCTTGAGAGATACCAAGACTGGCAACGGCTGCGCCAACAACGAAGCTACGCAAAGCGGAAATAGCCCGACGAATCTACCCGACAAATGCAACTGCAAAGGGAATCTATTTGTCGGGGGAAATATTTCGCAGTTGGTTCGTCCAAGCAAGTCGCGACAATCTCAATCTTCTCCTAGCACGTCCCCGGCCGACAAATCCGCTCCAGTATTTGTCTGAGAGGAACCCATGCCACGATATAAGCATGGAGAATCTCAGCAATAGCACGAAAACGGGCATCGGTCTTGAGCCGGTGCAGGGAATCGAGCGACGCCTATCGCCTCATGCCTGCCGGCGACCTTCACAGCCGGAACAACTGGCGACGTTGTGTTCGAAGGAACTAGCCGCCGGGATTCCGGCCCTAGCCCTTCGGCCCCGTGAGGCGGCGAAGGTACTGAGCATTTCGGAGCGGACCCTTTGGACGCTGACAAACCGGCGCGAGATTCCGCACCTTCGCTTGGGGCGAGCAATCCTTTATCCCGTGGACGGGCTACGTTCTTGGCTGGCGGGGCAGAGTGGAACGGAGGGCTGCAAGTGAAATCCGACCCTGTTCAAAACGTGCTGAACCGGCTGGAGGGTATTAAGCGAACCGGCCCCGATCAGTGGCAAGCCTGTTGTCCAGTCCACGATGATGCCCGTGCGAGCCTGAGCATCGGCCGGGGCGATGAGGGCGTGTGGGTACTGCATTGCCACGCCGGTTGTGAGACGGTGGACGTGCTAAAGAAACTCGGTTTGACGATGGCCGACTTGTACCCTTCCAAAGCCGCCGCTCCGCATGGCGTTCCCAAACCGCCAACGCCCAAACCGCCACGCGCTGTGCCCCCGCCGCCAATATCGACGTGGCTGAAACAGCGGGTGATAGGCGAAGGGACGGGCAAGAAGATTGCCGGAACCTATCCCTATCACAGTGCAGGCGGTGAACTGCTATACGAAGTGGTCCGCTATGAGCCGAAGGATTTCCGCCAGCGACGCCCGGATGGCAAAGGCGGCTGGACCTGGAATCTAAACGACACGCCGCGCGTGCTGTACCGACTGCCGGAACTGATAGCCGCCGACAAGAACAGTTGGGTTTTCGTGGTGGAGGGCGAAAAAGACGCCGATAATTTGGCCGCCCTGGGCCTTGTCGCCACGACCAACACCGGCGGTGCGGGCAAATGGGGCAAGCTGGCCAGTGATTCGCCCTTGAATGGCCGTCGGGTCACAATTCTGGCCGACAAGGACAGCCCTGGACGAAAGCACGCTCAGGACGTGGCCCGTCGATTGTACGGCAGGGCCTCCGAAGTCAGGATCGTGGAATTACCCGGCGACGGCAAAGACGTAAGTGACTGGATTGAATCTCAGGGCAAGCAGCCCGTGGAAGAGATGCAGGCGGCATTACTGAAAATCGTATCTGCCGCGCCTGCATACGCTCCGCCCGCTGTGGAATCGTCATCCTCCCGAACGCCGCAACCCGTGCTTGTTCGCGTAGCCGATGTGCAGCCAGAAACACTGCAATGGTTCTGGCCGGGCCGGATTCCCTTGGGCAAGCTGACTGTAATTATGGGCGATCCGGGGTTGGGCAAGAGCTTCTTGACGATGGACCTTGCCGCCAGAACATCACGCGGGGAACCTTGGCCTGATTCCCCCAATGTGCAGAATCCGGCCGGGGCAGTGGTCATCCTGAATGCCGAAGACGATACCGCTGACACGATCCGCCCCAGGCTTGAAGGGGCTGGTGCTGACCTGTCGGCGATTCACGTCTTGCAGGCGGTACGGGAATACGATGGTGTCGGTTCGGAAGGCAAGCCCCGCATGGTGTCGTTAGATCGTGACATATCCGCATTGGAAGCTGCTATTTCGCAGGTGGGCAACGTCCGGCTTGTAATTGTGGACCCGATCACGGCTTATCTTGGGCGAACAGACTCCCATGTCACTGCGGAAGTCCGGGGGCTATTGGCCCCATTGTCAGAAATCGCGGGTCGCTACAAGACAGCGATTCTGGCTATTACCCACTTGAACAAGAGCGGTGGTGGGTCCGCCCTCTATCGGGCCACGGGGAGCCTCGCATTCGTTGCCGCCGCCCGTGCGGCGTTTCTCGTTGCCAAAGACAAGGAAGACCCGGAAAGACGGCTATTTCTTCCTGCCAAGAACAACCTGGCGAAAGGAACATCGGGCATGGCATATTCGATTCATGATTCCCCGACAAGACCCAGTATCGGGGTTGTGGTATGGGAACCCTCGCCAGTGCCGATGTCCGCCGATGAAGCCCTAGCGGATGCCCCGGCTGGCGACCGCGAAGAACAGAGCGAACGCGAACAAGCCGCTGTTTGGCTGCGTTCATTTCTTTCGCAAGGCCCGATGAAGGTACAGGATATCAGGCGAGAATCTCAGTCCGCAGGATTCTCCTGGCCGACGGTCAAGAGAGCGAAGAAGGCCGCCGACGTGGAACCCTATCACGAGGGGTTTCAAACGCCGTGGTCATGGCGGTTACGGCAGCATAGTGGATCAGAAACCTTATAGTGTCCCAACCCCCGGACGTGGAACACAATGGCCACAATGGACGATAAACAAAGGAAAATGAAACGATGAGTTACCAAAAACTAACAATCGACCAACACCGCGCAATGGGCGGTGAACTTCATGCAATACGCGGCAGAATCATGGCCGTGGGCGATCAGGTGCTAAGCGCCTACCCCAAAGGTGGCCGACCCGCGCGGGCTTACATCAATGCGTTACAACAGGTTGACCGGTTGCGGCACGAACTGGACGAAGCCGCGTGCCGGGATCACGGCGAAGGTGTTTTGACGAAATGGTATTATCCTGGCCCCGATAGGAGCGGACAGTTTGTGGAGGTAAGGCAGCCGCATGAAGAGAACGGTCACAGAGCGGTTGCGCCTGGAGATTCGCAGTTGCCAAACCTGTAAGCAAGACTACTTGACTGTGCGCCTAGTATATGGTAAGCTATAGAAGATGAAACGAAATCGCATCAGACTGAGCGATCAAGTCCGGCGGGCGGTAGGCACGGCCGGCATAAGCCGATACGCGATCTGCAAGGCTATCGGAATGGACCAATCGGTTATGAGCCGCTTTATGGCCGGCAAAGGCGGGCTGTCGATGGAATGCCTGGATGCGTTAGCCGATTTGCTTAAACTGGATATCGCGGCCCGTGACGAACGCGGGCAGGAGACAAGGTGAGGCATGGCAAAGCGAAGACACAACGGACAAGGCACACTCTTCCGATACGAGTCGGATGGCCCGTGGATTTCACGCTGGTATGACCATACCGGCCGACGCCGCGAGCGTTCCACGCGGACAACGGACAGACGAACGGCAGAACGCATCCTGGGAAAGCATCTTGCCGACTCCGCGTTGCGGCGTGATGGGGTTGTCAACCCCGCGATGGACCGATTTGCAGAGGCTGACCGCCTGCCCCTGTCGCAACATATTGAAGAATACTTGGAGCATTGCCGGCGAGTGGGCCAAGCCCCAAAGGCTATCGCGGAAAAGGTCCGGCACCTTCACGCCATGTTGGACGGAACCGGGGCCACTCGCCTCGCAGACCTCACGCCGGATGCTTTGGAACGCCACTTGTGGCAAATGCAACAGGCAGGCAAGGCCGCCCGCACGGTGAATTTCGCACGGCAGATTGCCGTTGCCTTCGCCAGTTGGGCGAAGAAGACAGGCCGGCTGGAGTCGAATCCCTTGGGCGTGGTGCCAAAGCTGGATGAAAACGCCGACCGCCGCCGCGTTCGTCGCCCGTTGTCCGATGAGGAATTAGTCAAGCTGCTGGATGTGGCCGCTCCGCGTGGCCGGCGGGCTTGGTATTTGACGGCCGCTCTCGCGGGGCTTCGCTTGGGCGACCTTCGTCGGCTGACATGGGGCGCAATCGACTTTGTGGCCGGAACAATTACCATAAGCGACGGCAAGGCAAAGCGGGTTGATGTGCTGCCTCTTCACCCCCAGCTTGCGGCCGAACTGAAGGCCCGCCGAGACGCCATGCCGGCCTTGCCAATGGCGAAAGTCTTTTCGGAAGTGGTGACGAATATCACCGTGCAAAAGGACTTGCTCCGCGCCGGATTGGCCCGGCGGGAAGTTGTCACCGGTGCCGACGGCAAGCCCGTGATGATTGGCAAGGGTAAGCGGCAGCGCCCAAAGACGCGGATAATTACCGAAGACGACCAAGGCCGCGTGATTGACCTTCACGCGCTACGGACAACGCTCGGCACAAACCTTGCGAAGGCCGGCATAGCCCCCCAGCTTGCCCAACGCATCATGCGCCATAGTGACTATCGGACGACCCTGAAGCATTACACGGTTCTTGGCGTGGCGGATACGGCCAAGGCGATTGGCCAACTGCCGGATATCGAGTGGGCTGCACAGGCAATCGCGGCGACCGCCGGCGGGGGCGATTGCAGCGACTCCAGCCAACCGACCCACCTAAAGTCCCAACAGTTGAGGCACGAAACGCGGCGAGACAATGCGAAGCGGAGCGGTGGGGCCGACGGCAGTAGCTCAGTTGGAGAGCGAAGAAAACCCTTTGAAAACGGGGGTAAAAGCGATCTTCAACGACCTGATGCGAAGCCTTGCGTGAAAGCGGGCGACCGGATTCGAACCGGCGACGTCCAGCTTGGGAAGCTGGCATTCTACCACTGAATTACGCCCGCGCTGTAAGCGCAATCGTAGCTGGCCATGGCGGGGGACGCAAGGTTCTTTCAAGCCCAAGGCCAGATCCACATCCCCGTAGCCATTCCCGTGCAGGTTCTTTATTATGAGGTTCTGGGCCTTCTGGAGCGGCGACCCGCAAGGTGAAAGAAAAATGAAAATCAGGCTGGGTTTACGGGAATTTTTGTGGATGGTGGTCGGCGCCATCATCTTCGTGATTTTCGCCCTTATCCTTACCTACGCGCTGCCAGGCCGCGGGCCGGCACAGGCCGCCATGAAGGCCAAGCGCCTGGAACTGGTTAGTTCCATGGAGGCCGCCCTGGCCCAGGCCTCGGATGCCCAGAACAGTGCCGTCATGGCCATGTCCGATGAAGACTCCCGCAAATTCGCCGATCAGGCCGGCGCGGCGGTGAGCGAAGTCGACCAGCAGCGCGACCAGTTGGGAAAGCTCCTGACTGGAGCGGGCCTGGAGAATGAACGGGACCTGCTGGCCCAATTCAACGAGGCCTTTGCGGAGTTCAAGCGGGTAGAGAAGGATCTGCTTTCTCTGGCCGTACTGAACAGCAACAAAAAGGCGTATGGCCTGGCATATGGGCCCGCCGCCGAGGCGCTTACCCAGATGGATTCCGCCCTCGCGCGGCTGTCCACCGATGATGTGCAGGTCGTGCGCGCGGCCGCAAATGCCCGCCTGGCCGCCTGGCGGAGCGATGCGCTGCATCCCGCAGCACATCGCCGAAGAGAACGACCAGAAGATGGATGAGATGGAAGCGCGGATGTCGCAGGATGATCGCCAGGTGCACCAGTCGCTGGATCAGCTTTCAACGATGCCCTCCCTGGCGGGCAATTCGGATGTGAAAGCCGCCGCCGCCGCGTACGTGAAATTCAATGATTTGCGGGTGCAGATTCTCAGGCTCTCGCGTGAGAATACGAATGTGAGGGCCTTCTCCATTTCGCTAAACCAGAAGTGCAAGGCCCTGCTTCTGTGCCAGGCCTCTCTTTCCATGTTGCACGATGCCATCGCAGTCGAGCCGGGCGGGGGAATTCGATACGAAACACGGCCGCGATAACCTAACCCGCCAATCATTATTTCCGCTTTTCTCGTCTTTGTTTTTGGGTCGGGAGTTCTTGGGCTTGTGTTACTCTTTTCTGGCACGGGTCCCCGTAGGAGGCGCAAAAAGCCTCTTTGCCAATTCGAAGAACGCCGATAAGGCAGAGCGCACAAAAAGGCACCAGCACACCCACGGTGGCGCCAAATTGACTCGCCATCGCGGCCGCTATAACCGAAATAACTGCTGTTTGTGATTTTCTTCCAGAAGCGGAAAGATCACGCCTTAGGTTCCTGTACTTAGAGTCGTTAGTGCATATGAGCAACATAATTTCATGCTTCAGCTTCGCCCAATACTCAGGCCATTGGAAATAATCCATATCCCCATCAATCGCGGGTGGCAAGGAAAGTCTTCCGAGGTTGTCGACATCTTGGATTCTGGTTCTTCTGTCAGCAATTCCCGTATCTGATAATGCGATTTCCCAAAGGGATTGTTCTGATAGGCTCGATAGCCAAGATGACTTGTTTTCCCATTCCATGATGGTCACCATTATTCTAAAAAACCAATTTAACTATGTCATTGAGAGGAATTCATTCGCCACTTTTTCAAAGAACTGTCCAATCTGCAGCACCTGTGGCGGGTTGTTGCGGCCGATAAGCAATTGAAGGCATCGAAGCCTGAAAAGCCCAGGGGGATGCCCACCCAGCGGAACGTCCTTCGTGTAATGCCTTTGGTAGTATGTCTCCAGCATCATCACAATGATGAGAACCAGCTGGGCGGATGAGAACGCCAAAACCCTTTGGCCAGCCTCATCTTTCGGCAAGCTGGAGACTAGCAGATCCACGCCAAGATAGTCTGCATATACTTCTTCGCCCCAGCGTCTAGCTAAATCCCGCATCTCTGTGTGGCTAGCCCCGGCTTCAGTTTCTATTGGGGCCAAATTACTACCGACCCACGAGACCATGGCGTCCAGGTCTGGCATCTTGGTGTTGGGGATGTTTATAGCTATATGGGCCATCTCATGCCCTACAACAAAGCATTCTCCGTGTTCCAACAGATGAGCAGCTATGAGAACCTGATCGTCCGGAAGATCAACCAGTTTAAATCCAAATCCCGACATTGCGTCTCCGTCCCAAAAAGCCTTCATCAACCTTTCAACCGCAGGTTTGGCTTGAAGTCTTGGAATAGAAAGCTCTTTTGCGGGCAGTCCAGACTTTTCGAGAAAACTAATTCGGCTCGCGAAGATCTTTACCATCTTGTGGAGAAACAACATTAGGCCTTCGTTGATGCCTATCTCGAAAGTTCTCCAGTTATCAGATGACCTTGCATATCCATTGACACTTCTATCTCTAACCATTCCTGCACGTTTGAACCCCGAAGCAAAAGCTTCCTTGCTCAGGCCTGCTTTTATGGCAGCCAGCGGCATAAGGTTCTTGGCCATAGTCACCACAATGTCATTGAGGGCATCATGATGGGATGCCCCACCTGCGAACTTACCAAACCTTCGTAGGATTGCTCGGAGATCATCAGGTTCATAACCAGTCATGAAGAATCTCTTCCCCAAATTCTAAGACGGCTTCCATATGACAGGCGGACACTCTTCCTGTTATCGCAGGTGCCTTTGGTGGGAGATCGTAATTCATAACACATTGGGACGCAAGGGGCTTCTAGATCGCTTTGGTTCTTTGCATTAAAACTGAAACAGGGCATCCACTGAAAACGTGAACTGGTTGTGCTGGCCATCGTCGAAGAACGGGCTGTCGCAATAGTCGTAGCGAATCTCCGGCCGCAGCAGCAGATTTGAGAGAATCTTGTCCTTGGGACACGGTTTTACCGCCAGGCCCGTCGTGATTTCATAGTAGTTGGCGCTGCCGGGGGCGCCATTGGAAAAGCCCTGCGCGGCGTCTTCGTACCACTCCAGCCGGTTATTCCAGGTGAAATGCGGGTCGATCACATAGCTGGCATAACCCGCCACGCCGCCCCATTGATCGCCGCTGCCAAAACCGGGGATGTGCGGGGCATCGACGTAGTCGATGCCGGCCCCCAGGCTGAGGGCATCGGTGATCTTCTGCGTGGCCACCAGGTCCAGGGCCGTCCACCAGTCGGAGTCCTCGCCCTGGGGCGCGTTTGGGCCGACGGCGGGCGAGAATTCCGGCCCCTCGGTCATCGTGAAGATGATGGAGGTCTTGTCGCTGGGCGTGCAGGTTACGCGGCCCAGAAAGTCGATGTCGCCGTTGGTGTCCTTGAGGCACTGGTTCCAGCCGCGCGTGATGCCCGCGTCGACGGTCCACTCAGGGCTGGCCACCCAGGTGGCCAGCACGCCCGTCTGCGTGCCCGGCTCGGCGTACAGAAACTGGTAGCTGTAGGAGTAGAACGCCCATGAGGGGTCGCCGAACGCCCCGTAGATATTGGCGCTGAACTGCTCGAATCCCGCCAGCTCGATCCACTTGCCCGCGCGAATTCGCACCGGCACATCGGTCAGGGTCAGATCGACATACGCCTGGAGCAGGTCGCCCTGGTAGCGGCCGGTTTGGTTGTCGAACAGGCCGTTGGAATGGATGAACTGGGCATCCGTGCCGTAGATGCCCTCCACGTGAAAGCCCCAATCGAGCAGCCGCGCGTTGGGGTCGGCCACGCGCTCGATACTCAGGTCCACCTTGTCGAGTACGCCCGTGTTTTTGAAACTGTTGAAACCGATGAACGTGGGGCCATCGGAATGAGGCTTGGTGAAGTCGTAGAAGTACCCGCCCTGCACGTAGCCGTAAATGTTCAGGTGCAAATCATCCAGCGGCTTGGCCAGCCCCGCCCAATCCAGCGCGGCCATCAATGGCTTTCGCGGCGCGGGTGCGCTGGCCGGCGCTGGCGGGCGCGGAAGCAGTGGCGGGGCCGGCGGGTGCGGATACGACGGGCTCTTCTTCCGCCTTTGAGATCAAAGAAATGGCGGCGAGCGCCAAGGCTGCCAGGACAAGTCCGCTCCAGTTCCGCATGTGCCACCAATCACACCGTAAACGAGGAGTCCAGTTTGAAATTCTCTTCCGCCAGTGTAGCACAAGTCCGGACAGCTTGTCGCCACGGGCTGAAGGGCCCGCCTCTTTTGGCTTGAACTGTCACTTTGCGTGGCGACAATAGTATGTACGTTATTCATAGGACTGCGACCGCTGGCAACGATGCATCCACATATAGACATCCCGAGCGAGAAGATCGCCGACTTCTGTCGGCGAAATCACATTCGGCGACTTGCTTTGTTCGGCTCGGTCCTGCGGGACGATTTTGGCCCTTCCAGCGATGTGGACGTACTGGTTGAATTCCTCCCTGGAACTCGTGTCGGCTTGCTTGGTCTGGCTGGAATGGAGATTGAACTCGGCCGGATCCTTGGTCGAGATGTCGATTTGAACACGCCAGGTTTTTTGAGCGATTTATTCCGCGATCAGGTGCTGGCTGAGGCCCAGGTGCAGTATGACGCAGCATGATGATCTCATTCGTCTTCGGCACATGCTGGACCATGCCCTCGAGGCCATCGACATGGTGCGAGGCCAGCGGCGGTGCGATCTGGACTCAGACAGGAAACTTCAACTGGCGCTGGTCCGGCTGGTGGAGATTATTGGCGAGGCCGCAACACGGGTCAGCCCGGAATTCCAAGAACGTTTTCCGGCAATTCCATGGCAGCAGGCTCGGGGTATGCGAAATCGGCTGATTCACGGTTACGATAAGGTGGATCTCGACGTTCTCTGGGACACAACCCAAATTGACCTGCCGGCACTGATCAACCAGCTTCAGAAAGCACTCGAGATTCAGTAGTCAAAAACCCCGTGCTTGTTTTTCCGGCCTTCAGCCGCCCGTCGCCAGTCTCAAGCCCCGAACAACCCTAGCCAATTTATGAAACATTTCCTATCATGATTGCGTCGGGGCAAATGGAGATTTACGCATGTCAAAATTGAAGCAGGAACTGCTGCGCGGGCTGCCGTCGATCTCGGCGCTGCTGGATACACCGACGGCGCAGAAGTGGTGCCAGGTGCAGCCCATCGCCCTGGTCGCCGACTGCCTGCGCCAGGTCGTGGAGGATATTCGCAAGCAGATTCTCGAAGATTCCGGCGGCCGCTGCGGGCCGGCCCACATCACCGAGCAATACATTCTCACTGCGGCTCAGGCGGTTCTTGATGATCGCATACAGCCGCACATTCGCGCGGCCATCAATGCCACAGGCATCATCCTGCACACGGGGCTGGGCCGCTCGGTCTTTCCTGAGACCGTGGTGGATTCGGTCATGCAAGACCTCAAAGGCTACGTCACCTTGGCCGTGGACCGCGCCACGGGCACGCGCTCCGACCGCCATCACCGCATCGAGTACATCGTCACGGAACTGACCAACGCGGACGCCGCCACCGTGGTCAATAACAACGCCGCCGCGACGCTGCTGGTCCTGGCGGCGCTGGCCGCGGGCAGGGAAGTCATCGTCTCGCGCGGGCAGCTCATCGAGATCGGCGGATCCTTCCGCCTGCCGGATGTGTTCGCGCAGTCGGGCGCCCGCCTGGTCGAGGTCGGCACGACCAATCGCACGCATCTGCGCGACTACGCCGAGGCCATCACGGAAAACACCGCCGCGATTTTGCGCGTGCATCCCAGCAACTACCGCATCGTCGGTTTTGCCAGCCAGCCGCGGCTGGTGGAACTGGTGACACTCTGCCGCAACCGGGATATCGCGGTGATCGACGATCTCGGGGCCGGGGCCCTGGTCAACCTGGAGGAATACGGCCTGCCGCACGAGCCGACCATCGGCGAATCCATCGCCGATGGGGCCGATGTGGTGCTGGCCTCCACGGACAAACTTATCGGCGGGCCCCAGGGCGGGCTTATCGCCGGCAAACCTGACGTGCTGGAGAAGATCCGCCGCCATCCGCTCTCGCGCGCCCTGCGGGCGGACAAGACCTGCCTGATGATCCTTGAGCGGACGCTGCACCTGTTCCGCGACAAGGACAGGCTGCACCAGTATCATCCCCTGTATCGCATGCTCCATGCTTCCATGGGACGTCTTGAAGCCCGCGCGGCGGCCCTGGCCGATGCCATCCAAAAGGCCGCGCCCTGCGTGAAGGTCGAAACGCGCAAGGATGTCGGCTACCTGGGCTCCGGCTCGCTGCCTATGGAGCAACTGCCTACCTATGTGGTGGCGCTCATACCGTCAGAGGAGGGCAAGGCCGCAGTCCTGGCCCGCCTGCTGCGTGAAGACCCCGCCTGCATCTTCGCCCGCATCGAGAACGAACAAGTGCTCCTGGATGTGCGAACAATCGATGATAAAGATATTTCGGTGATCGCCGAGGCGATGGGGAGAATCTGCAAGAGTAAACAAACGTGAAATCCCAAATCCCAAAACCCAAATTCCAAACAGGCTCCAAGCACCAAATTCCAAAGAGGTCACTCTATGTTCCGGCTGTTTCCGTTTGGGATTTGGTGCTTGTGATTTTGAAGTTGTTTGGGATTTGGAATTTGGGATTTGGGATTTTTAAAATTGATTGCGAGTCTGATTTCAGCATAAGCGACCTGTAAAACGAATGGCTCAATTCCGCCAAAACATAATGTTAGGCACTGCTGGTCACGTGGACCACGGCAAAACCTCGCTGGTCAAATTGCTCACCGGCTGCGACACCGACCGCTTGGAGGAGGAGAAACGGCGCGGGCTCACCATCGAGTTGGGGTTTGCCCCGTGCCGCATGGGCGATGGGGGCGTGGTGGGCGTGGTGGATGTGCCGGGCCATGTGGATTTCATCAAGAACATGGTGGCCGGGGCGCACGGCATCGACGTGGTGATCCTGGTCGTGGCGGCCGATGACGGCGTGATGCCGCAGACGCGCGAGCACCTGGATATTCTCACCATCCTGGGCGTAAAGACCGGCCTGGTGGCGCTGACGAAAATCGACCTGGTGGATCCGGAACTGCGCGAACTGGTTTGCCAGGATATTCGCAAGTTGTTGGCCGGCACGTTCCTCGCAGACGCCCCGATCTGCCCGCTCTCCAACATTACCGGCGAGGGCTACGACGCGTTCTTTGATGCGCTGAATGAAACGGCCAACAACTGCCCGCCGAAACAGACCGCGGGCCTGTTTCGCATGTGGGTGGAGCGTGCCTTCAATGTACACGGTTTTGGCCTGGTGGCCAGCGGCATTCCCGCCGCGGGAACCGTGCGCGTGGGCGATCATCTGCGGCTCTTGCCCTCTGGCGCGGCCGGGCGCGTGCGGTCCATGGAGGTGTACGGTGCAACCACCGACCATGCCGGCGCGGGCCAGTGCGTGGCGCTGAACCTGGCGGATCTGCCCGCCGACTCCGTCGTGCGCGGCAGCGTGCTGACCAACGCCGAAGAACTTAATCCCGCGACGATGTTCGAGGCGCAACTGCAAATCCTGCCGCAGCTCGCCACGCCGCTGAAGGATTATGCGGAGGTACACCTGCATATCGGCACGGCTGAGGCGATGGCGAATGTGGCTCTGCTGGCGGGTAAATCGTTGGCGCCGGGGGAATCGGCCGCCGCGCAGATACGAATAAAAATGCCGCTGGCCGTAGCGCCAGGCGAGCGACTGGTCATTCGCGGCATGCTGGAGGATGGCCGCCTGACCACGCTGGGCGGCGGGCGCGTGCTGTCATCGACAAACACGCGGCTGCGCCGCAATCGCCCCTGGGTTTTGGAATCACTCGCGCGGCGAAACGCTGCCCTGGATGATGAAGTTCGCTGGTGCGCCGCGGTCTTGCAGGAAGCCACTGAGCCCCTGACCGCGGCGGCGCTGGCGGCAAAATGCCTTCAGCCGCTGGAAAAGACGGCCGCGATCCTGGATGAACTTGTGAAGAAAGGCGAGGCCGTAAAGACTGTCTCCGGCCAGTTCGTGCATCGCAGCATCGCCGCGGCCGCGCAGCACCGGGTATTGGAAGAGCTGAAAAAGTTTCATGATTCCAATCCCATGCGCGAGGGCGTCGAGCGCGCGGCACTGCTGGCCGCGGCCGCGCTGGGTGGGGCGATGGGGGCCTTGGCGCTGGATCTTCTGACCGCCGCCAAAAAAATCACGTTGCAGGGGGACATCATCAGCCTGGCCGGCCGCGGGGCAAATATTTCCAGCGAAGAAGACACACTCTGCCGCAAGCTGTGCGAAATGCTGGAAAAGGCTCACTTGGAGCCGCCGCTGCCGACGGACCTGGCCGCGGCACTGCGGGTGGATGAGAAAAGACTCCAGCGGATTATCCAATTGCTGGTGGACCGTCAGGAAGTTGTGCGTTTGGACCCAAAGGTGGTGATGCATCGCCGCGCGGTGGAAGCTGGGGTGGAGGTGGTGAAGGGACTTTTTAGCGAGCGGGACAGCTTTGAGACCGTGGAATTCCGGGATAAGCTCGGTGTCAGCCGCAAATTCGCCGTCCCCTTGCTGGATTACTTTGATACACAACGACTTACGACGCGCAGCGGCAATCGCCGCCGCGCGGGGTCCAAGTTGCGGCCGCCAAAGTGAACTTTTTTTCTTTGCCTGGTCACAAGGTTACTGACCTGACGACACGCTTCGGGGCCACCGGTCGGCGCAACAGGAGAAGGGATTCAAGATTCTCACGAAGCACAAGATACTCACGAAAATTCAGCTTCGTGGGATCTCATATTTCATTGCAAATTATGCACTTAAGTACAAGATACTCACGAATTCCGTGAGTACGGTCTTTTTTTCAGAAGGGGGCCAAGCTTCAGTGGCAAGGAGGACAGGTTGGCAACACTTTCAAAACTCTCATTTATTGGCCTGAGCGTGTGGAATGGGCTGCGCCTGGTGAAGAGCACCAGCGGATGGCGGGTTTTACATTTGTAACTTTTTTCGGACTTCGGCATATTTACAGATAGTGTGGGCCGTACGTCCGGGTCTATCGATTTTGAAACAGGAGCAGTCTAAACGGTAGGAGCGTGGGCATGTCAAAAATGGCGATGGTGGCGGGCGTGCTGCTCTTGTGCAGCTTGGCGATGGCGGCCCAGGAGGGCCAGCTCACCCGTGTGGCGCTGGAGCCCAACGACCGGCCGCAGATGAATCCCTACGGCGGCACGCTGTTCTTTATGTCGTTCTCCAAGGCCGATGAGGATATGGGGGCCGTCAACCCGCACGCCGTGGTTTCAACGGCCAATGCGCCCTTTGGGACAATCTGGGTCGCCGTGGACTCCACGTCAGCCGAGGCCGGAATGCCGGATGTGTTGCGCATCGATTTTTCCGGGCAGGGGAAATTCGATAAGGCCGTGGCGGTGGAGCTCTCGCCGGGCAAAACAACACCTATGAGTTAACGCCCACAGAGGCCAAGGCTGTGGTCGGCGATGAGTCGATTCCGGTGAAAATTTCCGGCAGATATTACAACATGTCCGGCGAGTATCGCCGGCTGGAGCTTAACATCGCCACGGGCGCCCAGGGGGTGTGCAAATTCGGCGATAAGCTCCGCGCGGTGCGGATGTGGGACCTGAATGGCGACCTCCAGGTCGGCGGCTCCTCCCGCGCCGCGGTGAAGAAAGGCCAGAACGTAGAGATGCCGATGGGCGACGCGGTGGTCGTGTTTGCCGATGACACATTTAAAAAGCAAGCCGCCATGGGACTGGCGGGGCGATCCGTCTTCCTCGACGGCAAGGCCTACGAACTGGATGTGGCGGCCGATGGCTCAAAGATCGCGGCTGTACCACAAGAAGTAAAGACCGGCAGGGCTCGTATGGGCCCGCCGCTTTGGAACGGGACGTTCTTCAGCGACGAGTTTGTCTTTTACGTGCCTCGAAATGAGCAGGCCCTGATAAAAGCCAGCCGCTCGGGCGCCTCGCAGCCTGCGCCGGCGGATAAACCCATCGAATTGCCTGTTGGGCGTTACGCATTTATCTCTTACCACTGGGGAGGCATGCATGTTGTCGGCTCGCCGGACCCGGGGGCCTCGATGCTGCAGTGCAGCGGGCTATACACGAAGGCCGGCTTCGACGTCGAGGCGGACCAGACGGTCGATGTGCCCATAGGTAAAACGATCAACGCCGACCTGTCGGTGCAGTATTCGAAGAAGACAGCCACATTCACCCTGAAGCAATTCGATGGGCTGGGAAACCAGGTGCAGGTGCTCATGGTTAATGGCCGCCAACCTGAGCCGATCGTGGAGGTCTTCAACGAAAGCGACGAAAAGATCTACAGCGGCAAAATGAGCTTTGGCTGAGGCGGCTCGTGCACGCACTCATGGCGAGTGCCCGAAGATGTGAAAGGTCACCTGACGGCGAAGGTCAAGTACGACGGCGGACCATTTGAAATCGTGTCCAAGGAAGCTGTGTTTATTGTGAAGTAGCATCCAAACAAGTACTGCCGGGGCGGTGGCAGCAACGGCGCCATTCGCAGACGGGGCAGTCATAGAACGTGGAAGGAGCATACAGTCATGGCGAGGATATTTGTGGCAGCGTGCGTGCTGGTCAGTCTGCCCTGGGTGTTGGTGGGCTGTGGAAACAAGCCCCAAGATCAGCCGGCAGCGTGTTGCCCGACAAAGTGTGTCGTGGCGGCGGCGACTTGTTCGGTGGCGAGCCAAGAATCGGCAGCGACTCCGATGGCGTCGGCGGCTCCCGCCGATCCCCAGGCCGCCCAGCCGCCGCAGGCGGTTGACATACAGGGCGAGCCGCTGCAGCCGGCCATGCTCGATTCCAATGATCGTCCCATATATGGGCCGCCCTATGGTTGGCAGTATGCACCGAAGCGAAAGTATCCGGCATGCAGGCGCTTGCCGCATCGGCGGCAAAGAGTACGGCGTCCGCGTCTGGGACATGAATAACGATCACAAGTTCAACACACCCAGCAAAGTCAGCGTGGTCAAGGGTGAAGCGTTTCATGCTCCTTCGGGCGATGTGGTCGTTTTCTATGAAGACACGACATTCGATCCGAACAAGAAGGCCGGCGTGGCCTTTGTGGATCGCTGCGTGGTCCTGAACGGCAAGGCCTACCAGCTAGGGATTTCCGAGGACGGCAAGAACCTCTCCGCCAAGCCCATCAGCGTCCAGATGGGGCAGATCCAGGTCCCGCAGAATGTGTGGCTGGCCAACCTCGTGAGCGATCAGTTCCTTTTTGATATTCCCGAATCCGGCAAGGATCCGATTTCGCTGCCCAGAGGGCGCTATGCATTCCAGCACTTCGAGAATCGCGTGGTGGAAGAGCTGACAGAGGAAGAGTCGGCCAAGATCCCGAATCAGCCTAAGTTTATGAACTCGTATATTGACGGCACGGCCGTGAGCACCAAGGCCGGCTTCGATGTCGAGCCGGGAAAGGTGACCGAGGTGAAGCTCGGCGCGCCCCATCGCCATGGATCTCGCCACGCTCGTCTGCCGGCATGACGTGTACTTTGTGCTGAGCATGACTGACGCCATGGGCAACTACGTGGAGCACGTCTACCCCAAGAGCCACCACCTGTACGAGCCGATGCTCACGATCATGAACGAGGCGGGCCAGCGCATCCACACGGACAAGATGTTCTGGAACACGTCGTACGAGACCTTCTATTGCATGTACCGCCTGCCGCTGCAATACTCGGGTAAGTTCACGGCCAGGATCAAATATGACATGGGCCCGATTGAGACTACGGCCAAAGAAGCCGTATTTAATGTAGACTAATGGCCGGCCCCGCGGCTTTAGCAGGGCCGCGGGAGATTGTGTATATGCCGAGCGTCGATTCAAACAAGCGCCGGCGGATCATGCAGCGATCCATCGAGCTGGGCCACTGCATCTGCGATGCGCGGCGAAAATGCCCGTGCGACGTGTTCACCGGCCAGGGGTACTGCCCCTGCGCCGGTGAGCGCGCCGCGGCGGCGCCGCCGGCTTCGGTTCAACTGACCGAGTGGACGCACAACGCCGGCTGCGCCTCCAAGATTGCCCCGGCGGACCTGGAAGCGGCCCTTGCGCGGCTGCCCAAGGTCACCGACCCCAACGTCCTTTCCGGCATTGCCGCGGGCGATGATGCCGCGCTCTACCGCCTCAATGACGGCACGGTGCTCGTGCAGACGGTGGATGTATTCACGCCCTGCGTGGATGATCCACGGGCCTTCGGGCAGATCTGCGCGGCCAATTGCCTCAGCGATATCTATGCCATGGGCGGACAGCCGCGCACGGCGCTCTCAATAATGGCGTTTCCCTCGGAAACGCTCGATGGGCAGCTCATGTTTGAAATGCTGGCGGGCGCGATGGAAGTTTTCGCCCAGGCGGGCGTGGCCCTGATCGGCGGGCACTCCATCAAGGATGAGGAAATCAAGCTGGGTTTTGCCATTACCGGCACGGTCGAGGCGGATAAGGCCGCCGAGCGGGCCAACCTCCGCGCTGGCGACCTGCTGGTGTTGACCAAGCCGCTGGGCACGGGGGTGCTGGCGTTTGCCCGCCAGGTGGGGCGCATCGGCCCTGAGGCGATGGCGCAGGCGCAGCAGTCCATGGCTACGCTGAATCGCGAGGCCGCCGCGGCCATGCGCGAGGCAGGTTGCGTGGCGGCGACAGACATCACCGGCTTTGGCCTCTTTGGGCACCTCTTTGGCATGGCCCGCGCGGCGGGCGTGACCGTGGAAATCTGGGCCGATGCACTGCCCGCGCTGGATGGCACGCTGGAGCAGCTTAAAGCCGGAGTCATCCCCGGCGCGACCGAGCGCAATCGCGAGTATGTGGGCGAGGCGCTGGAAGTTGAGGATGGCCTCGATGAAACGCTGGTAAATCTCGGGCTGGACGCCCAGACCAGCGGCGGGCTTTTGATCGCGGTGAGTCCGCAGAACCATGCGACCTTGCTCGCCGCCTTGAAAAGGCGCGGCGTAATGGCGGCCACGATCGGCCGCGCGGCGGAGATTTCGAAGGGAAAGATCATCATGAAGAAATCAGCGGATAGCGGTATTCCTGTCGGCAAGAGCAAAGCTGCACCTGCTAATTCATCCGCCTGCTGCGGCGGCGAACCTGCCGCGGCGGCCGCGCCAAAAGTTGTTGCAGCGAGCGATTGCTGCTGCGGGCCTGCGCCTGCGGCCGCTGCGGTTCAAGGCGCAAAATCGGCCTCCGCGGGCGATGGTGCATCCGCTTTGGCCCAGGCCAAGGCGGCCTTTGGCGCGATGATGCGCGCCACAGGAGCGGGCGGCGCCATCGACGCCTCCACGAAAGAGCTGATCAATTTCGCACTGGTCATCATGTCGCGGTGCAGGCCGTGCCTGGCGGTGCACATGAAAAAGGCCCGCGAGATGGGGCTCTCACAGGAGCAGCTCGATGAGGCCGCCTGGTGCGCCATCGCCATGGGCGGTGCGCCGGTAAAGATGTTTTATGAGGAGTTTTTGGCGAATCCGGCGCGTAGTTTGCACGTTCTAAAATCAACAAGGTGTGCTTGAAGCACAGAGGATGAGTGGGTTTGACCAGCGGCAAAAGCCAAGGAGTGATGCTAGGCTGAATGGACACCCCCAAGAAGCACCGCCTTGCCCGCGCCGGTCACCTGCGGAATATTTGCGGGAATTTCCAGCAGCCGCGCGGCGGCGAGGGCCGCGGCGTTAAAGGCATCCTTGGAGGCGCCATCCACGTCGAACCATTCCAGGGCCACGGTGGAGGCGGGGGAGAGCCGCTCGCGCAGGCGGATGCCCAGCGTGATGTTGCGCGAGCCGCCGCCGCACAGAATCACCTCGTGCGGCCGCTGCGTGAGCGAGTCCACGGCACGAGTGATTAATTGCACGGTGAGTTCCAGGGCTGTGGCGAGCAAATCGGGAACCCTCACCCCTGCCCCCCGCTTCGCTGAAGCTTCGCAGGGCGAGCCTCTCCCAGAGGGAGAGGGGTTGCGAGCGCAGGCTGCCTCAAAATGATCCACGAAGATGCCTTGCCAATCGCTGCGGAAACATCGCTTGGGCGGGGGCTGAGAAAAATAGGGATTGCTTAAAACATCGGCCACCGCTTCGCGGCTCGCGCGGCCGGAGGCGGCGATCGCGCCATCCACATCATAAGGTTTGCCGAGCTGGCGGCGGGCCAGTTCATCCATCACGGCCATGCCGGGGCCAAGGTCAAAAGCGACCGTGTCTTCCAGGTCGCCGCCGGCGGGCAGGAATGTGAGCGTGGCGACCTTGCCGACATCCAGCACGACGCGAGCCTTCTGCTCATCATGCAGAAGCTGGTAATTCACCCAGGCGCACAGGGGACCGCCGCGCCCGCCCGCCGCCTGATCGCTCTGGGCGAAGTCGGCCACCACCGGCAGGCCAATTCTGCGCGGCCGTCTCGGCGGGGGAACCGATTGAAATCTTAGCCGCTCGGCCTTCAGCCTCTGCCTTCCGAGTGGCGTTTTGGGCAGGAGGAATAGTCAGACCCCAAACGCCCGCGCCCAAGAGTTTGTTCCGTGGCAGACGCGCGGCGGCAACCGTTTCTTTGGCTGCCTCGGCCATGGCGCGGCCAAGCTCGCGGTTGAGCGTTGCCAGATCCGCCGCACCGCCATTTAGAACGGCCTGAGTCTGCTGCCGCACGCTTGGAGGGAGCTCCAGCCAGTTCCGCCGAACCTGCCGCAGCGCGAGTGAATTTCCTTCCCGCTGCGCGGCGATGATGACGGCGTGGATGCCCTCGCCGGCGCCGGCAACGGAAAGACCGAGGCTGTATTGAACGGAATCACTCGCCATGAGAGAAAGATAGACGCGAGGAAGGTCTATCGCAATAAAACTACTTAACACCAAGAGCACCAAGGGCACCAAGAGCACCAAGAAATCAGATTCTGCGTCTTTTCTGTTTGGTGTTCATGGTGAACTTGGTGAGCTTGGTGCTATGCCTTTTCCTGTGGCTTGACCTTCAATTTCGCAGCCGCATCTATTAATGCCCGCCCCAGCGCAATCGTTGCCGGATGCTCGAGCTGCTCCTCCGGGTGCCACTGCACGCCCAGGATGAATTTGCCGGAGACATCCTCGACCGCCTCGACGACGCCATCCGGGGCCCGCGCCGCGACGACTAATTCGCGGCCGACTGAATCCACCGCCTGCTTGTGGTGCGTAGCCAGGTCGATGAGTTTCTCGCCCACGATGCGCCGCAGCAGTGGACCGGTCACCAGGGCGCCGTGGCCGACCTCCTCTTTACCGATGGTGTGTTTGCCGGTACCGGGCAGGTCGCCCAGGAATTGGTGCAGGCTGCCGCCGCGTGCGACGTTGATTACCTGCGCTCCCAGGCAGATGCCCAAAATGGGCAGGCCCGCTGCCTCGGCGAAGGCGAACCAGGCGAAATCCGAGGCCTCGCGGCGGGGGTGCAGGGCTTTTGTCTTCGGATGGCGCTTCTGGCCGAAGCGCGTGGGGTCCATGTCGTCCCCGCCGACTAAGAGCAGGCCCTCGCCACCAAAGCCCGCATACCAGCCTTCATCCGCGTCTTCCACGGCTGGCGCCAGGATGGGCAGTCCGCCCGCCCGCTGAATAAAAGTGACATACGCCTCTTTGAGGTACATCTCCGCGGGCAAGTCGCTGCGGCCCACGCCGTAGCCGGTGGGGATGATGATTCGTGGTCTTTTTGCCCCTCGGGCCATCGCCATTGCAGGTTTTGTCTGTGTGCTCTTTTTCATTTCACGAATTATTCGTTGTCCTGGAATGTCTTAGAAATTCCCCCGACCTTGCCCCCGTATGCTTCCCATCCTGCCATACAATCTGGCCGTTGACCATGGTGCAGCGCACGCCGGCGGGGGGCTGTGCGGGGTTATCGTAGGTCGCCTGGTCGGAGAATTTTTCGGGTTCGATGATGGTGATATCCGCCGCCGCGCCGTCGCGGAGGGTGCCGCGGTCGGCCAGGCCCAGAATTTCCGCCGGCAGGCCGGTCATTTTGTGCACGGCCTGGGCGGGGGAAAGGATCTTCCACTGATTCACAGCCAGGTCCCAGAACCGTGCTTGTGTGCCGAAGGCCCGCGGATGGGGGCGTTCCTCATCGGATGGGCCGAAACGGCCGCGCAGGGAGCTGTCCGAGCCGACGGCGACGAAGTCCCAGGTGTAGATCTCGCGCAGGTTCTCTTCGGACATGGAAAAATGGATCGCCTGGGAATCCAGTTTGTCATCGTGGATGAGTTTGATCGCGGCCTCCGTGGGATCCGCAATTTTCAAGATTTCCGCCACCTGCACGAGATTCTTGCCAATGCACGGCCGCAGGGATTCTTTCGCCACGCCGGTGACGATGACCGCCTCGTGCCAGCGGGGCAGGTATTCACTTTTTTGCCGGCGGATTTGACGCACGATCTTCGCGCGGCTGTCCACATCGGCAAGCCGCGCAAGTACTTCCTGCCGGCTGCCGGCCATTGCCGCGCGCGGCAGCACGATCGTGCCCAGGTCCGTCGAACTGGCTGTGTACGGGTAGCGGTCGGCGGTGATAGCGATGCCGTCGGCGCGGGCCTCGCGCAATTTCTTTTCCAGCTCGGCCAGCTTGCACCAGTTCCTGGGCCCGGCGGTCTTGATGTGGCTGAACTGGCCGCGGCAGCCGGAGTTTTTCAGCACATCGATGAATTCGTCGGCGGCCTCCAGCAGCTCATCCGATTCACTGCGAATGTGGCTGGCATAGATGCCGCCGTATCTGGCGACGACGGCGGCCAGGACGGTCAATTCCTCGCTGTCTGCCCACATGCCCGGCGCGTACGCCAAGCCGCTGGAAAAGCCGGTACAGCCGGCGGCCATGCAACCATCGAGCAGCTCGCACATTTTCTCAAGCTGCCGCGCAGTTGCGCGGCGGCGGCCGTAGCCCATCACCACGCCGCGCAGATTGCCGTGACCGGCCAGGACCACGCGATTGATGGAACAACCGGCCTTCTGCCCGGCGGCGAAGTAACCGGCCGCATCCATCCAATCGATGCATAGGGATTTTTTGTATTCCTGCTGGCGACGGGAGAGCACCTCGCCCGCTAAAGGAAACGCGCCGTAGCCGCAATTGCCGATGCACTCAGTGGTTACGCCGGAGGCCACGCGGCTGTCGGCCGTGGAGAAGAAGATCGAAGAAAAATCGCTGTGGCCATGAATATCGATGAAGCCGGGGCAGACCAATGCCCCGCGCGCGAGATCTCCTGGCACGAGCCTTGGGGAATTTCCCCAACACTCGCGCCCGGCGCGAGCATTTTCACGCGGCCATTGCAAATGAGCAGATCGGCCGTGCGGAGGGGTGAGCCTGTGCCATCGGCGACCGTGCCGCCGCGAATGAGGATGGATTGCCCTTTCGCTTCCATGCGGCTGAAATTGTACTCGCTGTCTTCGCGCCGGTGAAGTTGTGAAATATGGCGAGGCTGCTGCTGGCTGCTTGCCTTTGCCGTATTACTTTGTAATAATACATATGGCGGCAATGAACCGGCCGCAAGGGAAGGTGCTATGTTAAACGCTCATCACAAAGCGGAAATAGTGACATTCAAGATGGACGAGTCGCTGCGCAAAGCGCTGGACGGCGTTCCCAACCGCTCGGAGTTCATCCGCGCGGCCATTCTCGCGGCGCTAAAGAACACCTGCCCCCTGTGCAAGGGCACGGGACTATTGACACCCAATCAACGCGAGCACTGGCAGGAATTCGCGCGCACGCATTCGGTGGAAAAGTGCGATGACTGCGACGAGTTCCACCTGCTGTGTGAGCATGAGGAATGAGCGGAATTGCGGATTGCGAATTGCGGATTGCGGATTAAAAGAAGCCAAAAGGTAGATTTTTTCCGATGAAACTCGAAAAGACATATTTGGCCGAAGGATTGGCCGTCGCGCTTGGGCTGATTGGCATGCTGGTTCCTGCTGGGTGCCAGCCGAAATCTTCAGGCGCACAGAAGCCCGTAGCCGTCTCGACAATCTTCGCCTATTACGACGCCCTGCGGTTCATTGGCGGCGACGATATCGAAGCTGTCATCCTGCTGCCCCCGCACCAAAGCCCGCATGGATATGAACCCACCATCCAGGACCGCGCGGCGGTGTCCAAGGGCGCTCTTTTAATCAAGAATGGCCTGAGTATCGATGTCTGGGCCGACAAGTTAATCAGCGCCAATCCCTCGATAAGGGTACTCGATATTTCAAAGGCCCTGGCGTCCAAGGGCCTGGCTCCGGTAAAGACGGAGGAAGTGTCCATTACGCCGCAAAGCGAACAATCGGCCAGCGAAGGCGAAGATGTCTCGGCGGGCAACCCGCACATCTGGCTGGATCCGCGTGTGCAGATGCTGGCGGCCGAGGTAATTCGCGATGCGCTGGTGCAGATAGATCCCCCTCATGCGGCAGATTACAAGGCGCGGGCGGCGAAGTATCTGGATGAGCTGAAGAAGCTGGATGAGGATTTCGCGGCCGCCGCCGCGCAGTTTAAGCAGAGGGAATTTATCGGCTTTCATTCGGCGTACGACTACCTGGCGCGAAGGTACGGCTTAAAGCAGGTCGCCTCGGTGGAGGAACTGCCGGGTGAGGGCCCGAGTTTGGCGCAGCAGGCCCAGATCATCCGGCTGATTCAGGAAAAGCACATAAAGGTGATCTTCCTGGAAAACGCCTTTCCCGCCCAGGCCGCGGACAAGATTCTGCGTGAAACGGGCGCCAAGACGGGCATTTTGCAACCGCTGGAAACGTATGACAGTCCCGACCAAACATATGTATCGCTGATGCGGGAGAACCTCAAATCGCTGGAAAGAGCCTTGAATTAGCAGCAGGCGTTTTCGGCGCGAGGATTTGAATATGACTGAAAGGTCGAAACACAAACACGAACACGAGGCCCACGGCAAGGACTTGGGCAGCCACCGCGGCAACGACATCGTCTGCGTGGACCAGGTCAGCTTCGCCTACGGCGGCCAGTTCGTGCTGGAAAATGTGACCCTGCACGTGCCGCGCGGCACGACGCTGGGCGTGATCGGCCCCAACGGCAGCGGCAAGACCACCTTGCTGAAATTGATGCTGGGGTTACTCAAGCCCCAGATTGGTTCTGTCACCATTACGGGCATCGAGCCAGCCCAGGCCTGCGCCCGCGGCGACCTCGTGGGCTACGTGCCGCAGCGGCACGAGCTGGACTGGACTTTTCCCATCAGCGCGCGGCAGGTGGTTGAGCTGGGTATGGCCGGCCGGCGCGGGCTTATGGGGCGGTTAGGGCAGGCGGATCGCCGCCGCGCGGCCGAGCAGCTGGAGGCGGTGGGCCTGAAAGATCAGATGAACGCGACTATCGGAGACCTTTCCGGCGGGCAGCAACAGCGGGTGTTCCTGGCCCGTGCTTTGGTGGGCAGGCCCCAGGTGCTGTTCCTGGATGAGCCCACCACGGGCATCGACGTGGGGGCGCAGGAGAGTCTGCAAAGTCTGCTGAAGCTGGTGAAGGAGCAATTGGCGCTGACGCTGGTGGTGGTCTCGCATAACCTGCGGGCCATCACATCCACCTGCGACCACATCGCCTGCCTCAATCGCACGGTGCACTATCACGACAGGCCGTCGTCCCTGTCGCGCGAAGTGCTTTCCAACGTTTTTCAGTGCGATGTGGAAGCGATGCTGGATATGAACAAATAGGCTGGCGGCTGGAGACAGGAGGCTGGAGCAGCGGCCGGAGAGATGCGGTGGCAGCTTGTTCCAGGAAGCCTCCGGCCTCCAGCCTGAAAAGGAGTTCCAAATTGGACTGGCGCCTCTACCTGCACCTGATGAAGTATCCGTTGATTGTAGCGCCGGTTATGGCGGCTGCGTGCTCCCTGCTCTCTGTTTTTGTTGTGCTGCGGCGGATGGCCATGATCTCCGAGGCCGTGGCCCATGCTTCGCTGGGAGGTTTGGCGCTCTCGCTGCTCCTGGGCTATTGGTGGGGCCTGGCGGACGCCTATTGGGGACAGGAAATTATTGCCGGCGTTTTCTGCATAAGCACCGGTCTATTGATCGGCCTGTTCTCGCGCGGCCGCGCGGTGACGATGGATTCGGCCATCGGCATTTTTCTGGTCGCCTCGGTGGCCCTGGGCGTGATCATGCTTTTCATCCGTCGCGCATTGCCTGGGCCCAATCGCATGCCGCTGGAACCGGAGGCGGTGCTCTTCGGGAGCATCAATTCCGTGGGCGCGGCGGATGCCTGGCTGATTTCGATCCTGGCGCTGCTGGTGTTTATCATCGTGCTGCTGGCGCTGCCATCCTTCATTTACACCACGATGGATGAAGAGATGGCTCGCGTCAGCGGAGTTCGGACATCCCTGGTGCACCTGCTGCTATTGGTGATGGTATCCAGCGTGATCGCCGTGTCCGCCAGGATGGTGGGCACACTCATGATCAACGCCATGATCATTCTGCCCGCGGCTACTGCCCGCATGATCTCCCGGAGGTTCGGCGGAGTGCTGGCGATATCGCTGCTGGTGGGCGTGCTGGGGGTGATGGCAGCGCTTGGGGCTTCAATCGCCCTGGCCGCCACAAACGTGCCTTTCCTGAATTCGGTACCCACAGGTCCTGTTCTGGTATTAACACTCTTTTTGATCTTCCTGGCTACTTGGTTTATCCGCCGCGCGCGGCTGTCGCGCGAGCGCGGCCAAAAGCCCCGGCTTGCCGCGGCGCACAACGTGAACCCAACCACCGAGCTCGGCGACCCTAACATCGTCCAAAGACCGCCAACGTAGCATTGGCGGTCCCGGCGGTTTTGCACAAGGGATGCTTTAGAAATGGAAGAGATACTTAACAATAGTAAGTTATTACTTAATAATCGTAAACTTTGTGTAAAATCAATTCGCTTTGCGTGCGGGGGAATGCTGGCAATCTAGAGCGTTTTTCGCGCGTAAGTGCTTGCTAAAAAAGGAGCCGCTCTAGATGGCCAGCCTCGGAAAGGTTGGCAACCTAATGGGACGCTCTTCGCGCAAGTGCTTGGTAATAAAGGGTCGGCTCAAGATGGCCAACATTGGAAAGCTTGGCAACTAATCGGTTCCAACCAACTATGCGCAGGTTAACCAGGCGAGGCTGATTATCCGCCGCGCGGATGACATGATAGAGATTGTGATCAGCGATGAAGGCGCGGGTTTCGATCCGTCCCAATTGCGGCCGGAGGGCAAATCTTCCGGCGGATTCGGCCTGTTCAGCTTACGCGAACGGCTGGATTTGATCGGCGGCGAACTTCAGATCGAAAGCGCGCCGGGCGCGGCAGCAAATTCACGCTACGTGTCCCGGCACGGTACTCCCTTCCGGTTGCGGCCACGCCCTGATCGCCGGCGATCTTGCGGCGATTAGCAGCAAGTCCAAGAATGGCAGGCGCATATCTGAATTTCTCCCTTGCCTGGGCGAAAATTTCCCATATATTACAAAATCTTTGTTTTCGGCCCGTGCGCCCGCAGGTCTGTTGGGTTGGGCGTGCAGGTTTGCTATCCTGTACCGTCTGACAAAGCATTGCTTTTTGGAGCGCGTAATGGCAGCACAAAGACCGCAGGATATTCGCAACATCATTCTTCTGGGCCACGGCGGAAGTGGCAAGACGACTCTGGCCGAGGCCATGCTCTTCACCGCCGGGTCGGTCACTCGCTTCGGCACGGTTGATGACGGCTCGACCACGATGGACTTTGACGCCTCCGAGAAGGAGCGGCAGCATTCCATCAATCCGTCGATGGCTTTCTTCAGTTACAAGGGCAAGGACATCAACGTCATCGATGCGCCCGGCTATCCGGACTTCATCGGCGGGCCCGTCAGCGCTATCGGCGGGGCGGACATCGCCGTCATCGTCATCTCCGCCGCGGCGGGCATCGAAGTCAACACGCGGCGGCTGTGGAAGCTGGCCGAGGAGGCCGGCTGTGCCAAGGCCATCGTGATCAACAAGATCAAGGCCGAGAACGCCGACCTGGCCGGCCTGCTTTCGACCGTGGCCGAGGTCTTTGGCGCGGCCTGCAAGCCCATGAATCTACCCGTCGACGGCGGCAAGAAGGTGATCGACTGCTTCCAGAACAGCGCCGGCGACAGCGACCTTGGTTCGGCGGCCGATGCGCAGACGCAGCTCATGGAATCCGTCATCGAGGCGGATGAGAAGCTGATGGAGGCCTACCTGGGCGGCGAGAAAGTCTCGCCCGAGCAGCTCGGCGCGGCCTTCAGCAAGGCCATGCTGGCCGGCACGGTCGTGCCCATTCTCTTCACCGAGGCTAAGGAGCAGGTCGGCGTGCCGGAACTGATGGATGTCATCGCCCAGTTCTTCCCCAGCCCCGACCAGTTTGCCGCGCGGCCGGTGAAGAAGGGCGAGAAGGAAGATGCGGAAACGATGCCCGTTTCCTGCGAAGTGGACAAGCCCTTCATCGGGCAGGCCTTCAAGGTGACGTCCGACCCGTTCGTGGGCAAGCTCTCCTGGGTGCGCATCCTTCAGGGCAAGGTCGTCCCCGAGACGACCTACGTGCTGCGGGATTCGCACAAGGGCCCCAAAGTCGGCCACCTGTTCAAAGTGTTCGGCAAGGAATCGCGCGAGATCAAGCTGGCCGTGGCGGGCGATATCATCGCCCTGGCCAAGGTCGAAGAAATCAAGCTGGGCGACGTCCTGCACGCCGAAATCAACCCGCCGATGTTTCGCAGCGTGATGGGCGCGCCCACGCCCATGTTCAGCCTGGCCATCGAGCCCAAGACCCGCGGCGATGAGACGAAGATCTCCGAGGCCCTTACGAAGCTGGCGGAAGAGGATCCCACCTTCGTGGGCAGCCGCGACAGCCAGACGCATGAGACGGTCATTTCGGGCATCGGCGACCTGCACCTGCGCATGATGCTGGAGAAGATGAAGAGCCGCTTCAATCTGGAAGTGACTACCAAGCAGCCGAAAATCCCGTACCGCGAAACCATCAGCGCCAAGGCCGAAGGCCATCACCGCCATAAGAAGCAGACCGGCGGCAGCGGCCAGTTCGGCGAGGTGTACCTGCGGGTCGAGCCCCTGGAGCGCGGCGCGGGCTTTGAGTTTGTGGATGACATTTTCGGCGGCGCCATTCCCGGACAGTACGTGCCGGCGGTAGAGAAGGGCGTGCGCGACGTGCTGGCCGAGGGCGCGGTCGCCGGCTACCCTATGAGCGATGTTCGCGTGAGCGTCTACGACGGCAAGCACCACCCGGTCGATTCCAAGGAAATTGCCTTCCGCACCGCCGGCAAGTACGCCTTTATCGAAGCCATTTCCAAGGCCAAGCCTGTCCTGCTGGAGCCCATCGTGAACCTGGAAATCACCATCCCCGCCCAGTACATGGGCGATATCTCCGGCGACCTGAACGGCCGGCGCGGCCGTATCCAGGGCATGGACACGCTGCCCGGCGGCATGCAGGTGATCCGCGCTACCGCCCCCTTAGCCGAGGTGATGAGCTACAACAGCCAACTGCGTTCCATCACCGGCGGCCAGGGCTCTTACACGATGGAGTTCAGCCACTACGAGCCCGTGCCCGGCAACGTGCAGCAGCAGATCATCGCCAAGGCCGAGAAGCTGAAACATCCGGAAGAAGAATAGGCTGTAGGCTGTAGGTGGTAGGAACGACAAGCATAAGAGGCAGGTCACGATCAAATGTGGCCTGCCTCTTTCATTTCAAACGGCAGGAAAAGGCGACCACAAAGATCACAAAGGCCACAAAGAACACGAAGAAATACAAGAATGCTTTTCTTAGTCCTATGCTCGCCGTTAGCCCTCTTGGCCTTTCTTTGTGTCCTTTGTGATCTTCGTGGTCTTTGTGGTTCTCTTGCCTTTACCCGAAGATAAGCTGCCCGAAATACTCCGGCCTGTGGAAGTCCGCCACCGGGTGCTTCACGATATCGATGGGGCTCCAGCAGCCGAACTGCACATCCGTTTTGCCGCCGCAGCGGTAGAAATTAGCCCGCCAGGCCGTGCCTTTTTGGGGCTGAATCTTCATTCCCGTCAGTTGTGCTATCACCTCCAGCGGCAGCCGCGCGGCGGCCCACCAGCCATCATCCTTGGAAGATTCGGCCTTCGTCGGACCGGGTACGGATGTGATGAGTGTGACCTTGCTCGCCATCTCCGGCGTTATGTGTTTGCGGGCTTCGCGGCCGGGGCTATACCCCATTAAAAACGTGCCGCAGCAGTTCATCTCCAGGTTGAAATAATCCGGCTTCTTGTCCGGCTCGGGGCTGGCGAAGAACTCGACGCAGCTATCCAGCCACACCTTGCCGTTGAGCTCCGTGGCCTCAGAATTGATGTGCCTATCCTGGCAGATGAACTGCACGTAGATGGCCTGGTCATCGTACAACAGCCGCGTTTCGGTCGTCTGCTTGATTCCGGAGGTATACCAAGGGAATTGGTCGACGTGCAGAACGTCGGCGCCTTTCCAGGGAATGCCGTTCAGCGGCATCGACTGGTTGGTTCTGGTCACGATGTATTCTTTTTGGTTCGGCACTTGTTTCTCCTTGTTGTCAGCATGATATGAACAGACTGCTTTATTTCAAGGCTTCAGGCTTCGGCCTTCGGGCTTCGGCAGGCCGGAAAGAGGGCTTCGGGCTTCGGACTTCGACAAAAAGGGGTCACGAAAAGAACCATGGCCGGCCGATCTTCATGCGGAGCGCAGCCGCGCCGTTAGGAGCTTGAGATGAGCAGCATGAATCGTGCTTTTGCGCTGGTGCTGGGTCTGCCGATCCTGGTCGGGTTGGTTGTTTACACTTTCATGATGAGTGGCGAACCCGGTTTTTACGTCGATTATCCGACTGGGCTTGTGTGTGTGGGGGTACCGCTGGCTTTGGGTCTGCTGCGATTCGGTCCGCGAGGCATGTTTGGTGCGCTGCGATCGCTGCGATGCCTGGTCGTGGAGGCGGGACCCGAAGACTGGCGGCCGGACAACCTGGAGGTGTTTTGCGCCCTCATCTGGTATGTATATTTGGGTGGGCTGTTCGCGTTCCTGGTTGGCTGGGCCAATTTGTCTAGAAATGCAGCTGACCCTTCGAAAATTGGACCCGGCTACGCGGTGATGTTGATCATCCCTATCTACGCACTGCTGCTGGCGGAGTTCCTGCTGCGACCTATCCTGGGGATTCTCAAACGCGCGGCGGCCAAAGCAGGGCATACTGGCAATATTGCCGATCGAATGTGATTTTTTTGTCTTCCCCCCAGAACAGGCTCGCTGAAAAGTCGATAATCGAGTTCTTGCTACTCATTCATCCGGCCGCCGAAGCCTGAAGCCCGAAGCCCTCTTGCTTTGTCCGGTCTGCTGAAGCCCGAAGTCCGAAGCCTGAAGCCCTCTTGCCTTGTGCGGCCTGCCCAAAGCCCAAAGCCCCTCGCCCGATTCCATCTTGCCAACTCAGCCAAACGCCCCTATACTGCTTCGCTTTCTTGAGCAGAAAGGAACAGCCATGCGTTTAGCAGTCATTGGCGGCGACGGCACGGGCCCGGAAGTGGCGGCCGAGGGCCTGAAGGTCTTGAAGGCTGTCGCGAAGAAGGTTGGTTTCACGTACACGACCAAGGATTTTGATCTCAGCGGCAACCGCTACCTGGCGGCCGGCGGCGATCCCAACAAGATGACCATTCCCGTCATTCACGACGAGGAGATCGTCGAGCTGAAAACCTTTGATGCCATCTACCTGGGCGCCGTGGGCCATCCCAAGATCGCCCCGGGCATCCTGGAAAAGGGCGTCCTGCTGCGACATGCGTTTTGAACTGGACCAGTACATCAACCTGCGCCCCGTCAAGCTCTATCCCGGCGTGTGGACTCCCCTGAAGGACAAGGAGCCCAAGGACATCGATTTCGTCGTCGTGCGCGAGAACACCGAGGGCCTGTACACGGGCATGGGCGGCATTCAGTACAAGAACATGCCCTCGGAGGTCTCCACCCAGATCAACTGCACAACGCGCTTCGGCGCCGAGCGGGCCATCCGCTATGCCTTCGATTTGTGCCGCCGGCGCAACAATCCCAAGAAGATGCTCACCCTGGTCCACAAGACCAACGTGCTGACCTTCGCCGGCGACACCTGGTACAGGGCCTTCGTGCAGATCGGCGAGGAATATCCGGACATCAAGAAGGATTACAACCACGTGGATGCCTGCTGCATGTGGTTCGTCAAGAACCCGGAGTACTACGATGTGATCGTCACCGACAACATTTTCGGGGACATCATCACCGACCTGGCCGCCATGATTCAGGGCGGCCTCGGCGTGGCCGCCGGCGGCAACATCAACCCCTCCGGCGTCTCCATGTACGAGCCCATGGGCGGCTCGGCCCCCAAGTACACGGGCAAGAACGTGATCAACCCCATCGCCGCCATCGGCGCCATGGGCATGCTCTTGAAGAACACGGGTGTGCAGAAGAACGATGCCAAGCTCCAGACGGCCGGCGACCTGGTCGAAAAGGCCGTCATGGCCACCACGGTGAAGATGAAGAGCCAGGCCGCGGGCAAGATGGGCTACTCCTGTACGGAAGTGGGAGACCTGGTCGCGGCAGCCGTTTAACGTTGCTTCTGACATACATGGCCGCACCTGCCCGCTTGTGACAGGCGCGGCTTTTTTTCGGTAAAAAAAGTTAGCAAAACTCGGGGGATACAGGCAAATCCCTGCTCATTTCTTTTGGCGATGTCAGCCTATCGCGTCCCCGCCGCGCTCGCCGGTGCGGATGCGGATGCACTGGGGCATGTCCAGGACGAAGATCTTACCATCACCGATATTGCCGGTGCGTGCGCCAGCCATGATGGCCTCGACAGCGGGTTCCAGGAAGACGTCATTGACCGCGATTTCCAGTTTCACCTTGCGCAGCAGGCTGCCGGCCTCCTTGTGGCTGCGGTAGACCTCGGCGATGCCTTTCTGACGGCCGCGGCCCATGACGTTGGTGACGGTTACCAGGTGAATGTCCCGCTCGGTGAGGCGGTCGAGCACTTCGTTGAGGCGGTCGGGCTGAATCACGGCGATGATGTATTTCATTTTTGTTCCTCTTGTTCTCTATCAAGGCCTCTGCGCTAGGGCACAGGGTACAGGGCACAGGTTACAGATACGAGTCTGGATGTTTTTCCTGCACCCTGTACCCTGTAACCTGTACCCTTTTCATCAATCCACCAGCGTATACGCCGCTTCCTTGTGCTGCGTGAGGTCCAAGCCCACGCGCTCCTGGTGCTCGCTGACACGCAGGCCTACCAGCATATCCACGAGTTTTAACAGGGCCAGAGAAACAACGAACGAGAACACAATGGTCACGACCGTGGCCTTAAGCTGGATCCACAGCTGGATGGGATTGCCCGCCAGCAGGCCGTCGGCGCCATCCGGGTTAACCGCCTTGGTCGCGAAGATGCCCGTGGCGAGAGCGCCCAGATGCCGCCGATGCCGTGGACGCCGAAGGCATCCAGCGAGTCATCATAGCCGAAGCGGCTCTTGCAATAGGTGACGGAACACCAGCAGATCAGCCCCGCGCCAAAGCCCAGGGCGATCGCGCCCATCGGGCTGACAAATCCTGAGGCCGGTGTAATGGCGACCAGCCCGGCCACTGCGCCGGTGATCATGCCTAATGTTGTGGGCTTGCCGAATTTGAGCCAGTCCAGCACGGACCAGGCCACGCCCGCCGCCGCGGCCCCAAGGTGGGTGGCTACAAAGGCGCTCACCGCCAGGCCGTTGGCGCCTAAGGCGCTGGCCGCGTTAAAGCCGAACCAGCCGAACCACAGCAGCCCAGCGCCCAGCACGCCCAGGGGCAAACTGTGCGGCGGCGAAATCGCGTGCGGGAATCCCTGGCGCTTGCCCAGCACGAGCGCCGCGGCCAGGGCCGCCAGGCCGGCGTTGATGTGTACCACGGTGCCGCCGGCAAAATCCAGCGTGCCCATGTTGTGCAGAAAACCGCCGGCGCCCCAGACCCAATGCGCCACCGGGTCATACACCAGCGTGGACCACAGGAGCGAAAAGATGCAGAAGGCGGAGAATTTCATGCGCTCGGCGAACGCTCCCAGGATGAGGGCGGGCGTGATCACCGCGAACATCATCTGAAACGCCATGAAGAGTTCGTGCGGAATGGTCCTGGCATAATCGGGATTGGGGGCCGCGCCCACGCCTTTTAGGCCAAGCCAGGCCAGGGAGCCGATAATGCCGTGGCGATCGGGGCCGAAGGAGAGGCTGTAGCCGAAGATGACCCACTGGAGGCTGATCAGGCACAGAATTGTGAAACACTGCATGAGAATGGACAGCACGTTCTTGCGGCGCACCAGGCCGCCATAGAAGAAGGCCAGCGCCGGCGTCATCATCATGACGAGGGCCGTGCCCACCAGCACCCAGGCGGTGTCGCCGGAATCGACCTTGACCGCCGCGGCGGCGGGGGGCGACAGGGAAGGATCATCCGCTCGCGCCGAAGCGGCCACTGCTGTCAGCGCGGCCACGGCCATAAAAACAGCTATGATCCACGAACAAAACTTCTTATTGGGCATTTCTCGTCTCCACGATGACCAATTTGTGCAATGAAGCTTACACGAGCAAGGATGGTGCCAAAAGTTAAAACTTAACATAACTCATTGTATTATAACGTGATGGAACAATTTCCTGGTTCGTACCCGACGCTCGAGTAGTTAACAAAACTGTCACTATGTGGCTCTTGCGCGACAATAGTGAAGTATTGCAGAATCATTTTTGCTCAGAATTTGTGTGTGGCATTTTGCCACACCGATGCTATATTTAAATAAGCAGAAAGAAGGAAAATTACCTATGGCCTCATCCGCCGCGAAACGTCTGAATGTACGACTGGATGCGGGATCTAAGGAACTGATTGAGAGGGCCGCGCATTCGCTCAATCAGACCGTGAGTTCCTTTACCATTTCAACCCTGATTCGCGAAGCGCGGCAGGTTGTGGGTCAATCCGAGGCGTTGCGCTTGAGCGACCGCGACCGCCAGATCTTTCTCGATGCGTTGGATAATCCTCCGGCGCCAAATGCCAAACTGCGCGCGGCCGCGCGCGAGCATGCCGCCAGAGTGGCTAAATGAGCTCTTGGCGCATCGAGGCATTAAATAAGCGGCATGACCGCGGCGGCTTCAATTGCGGCGAACAATCCCTGGACGACTTCCTGAAAAAGGCCGCTGTCCAGAACGCCCGCAAGGACATGTCGCGCACGTACGTAGCCGTAGCGGAAGGATCCGACGTCATTGCGGGATGCTACACGATCTCCAGCGGCACCGTTAGTTTCAATGATCTGCCCGAGGAACAGTCCCGGCGCCTGCCCAAGTACCCCATCCCAACCGTGAACATTGGCCGCCTGGCGGTGTCGAAGGAATTTCAGGGGCAAAAGCTGGGACAAATACTGCTTATGGATGCCTTGGCCAAAGCCATGCAGGTATCCGAGCGGGTGGGCGTTTATGCGGTGACTGTGGACGCGTTAAAGGAATCCGCCAGGGATTTCTACCTCAAATTCGGGTTCCTGTCCCTGCAAGACGATCCGCTGCACCTTTTCCTGCCCATGGCCACGGTGCGACAGTTGTGGGAAGAAGAGTGAGCAAAGGTGTTGCGGAGAAAACATTGGCCAAGATGGCCGCATAGCCGATAAGCTAAGCCGGCTATGCGGCTTCGAGATGGCTGTTCATCGAGATGTGACAAGTCAGTGAAATCCTTGACTCGTCAGCAAGAGGAAAACCAGAGATGCTAGGGATGAGCTGGCTGGACATCGCAATCATCATCCTCTACTTCATCGCCGTGGCGGTGATCGGTTTTATCGCCACCTGGCGCATCCGCAACCGCGAAGATTTCCTCATGGGCGGCAGGAAGTTCGGCAAGACGCTCATGATCTTCTTCCAGTTCTCTTCCGGCACACACGCCGATGGCGCGGTGGCCGTGGCCTCGAGCTGTTACAAATTCGGCTTTGCGGGCATCTGGTACCAATGGGTGATGCTCTTTACGCTGCCGATTTACTGGCTGCTGGCGCCGATTTTCCGCCGCGCAAGGGTGCTGACGACGGCGGACTTCTTCGAGCGGCGATTCGGCAGGGGCTTTGGCCTGCTGTATTCCTTCTCCGGCCTGTTCATTGCTGTGGGCTACACCAGCGTGATGCTGTTCGCCTCGGCCAAGCTTGTGGAGTCCCTGACGGATGGCCGGCTTCCCTGCATGCAGGGAGTTCTGCTCCTGGGCGGCGTGTCGTTCGTGTACGGCATCGCCGGCGGCCTTGTGGCGGCGGCATGGAATGATGCGCTCCAGGGAGTTCTGACCATTGTGATGTCGGTGCTGATCATCCCGTTCTTCTGGGCGAAGATCGGCGGCCTTCCCGGCTTCCAGCAGCACCTGGCTAATCCGCACCAGACCTTCCAGATGGTGCTGGATAAGAACATGACGCTGTACTGGATCATCATGATGGCCATCAACACGGTCTTTACGGCGGTGAGCCAGCCGCACCTGATGTCGGCGCTGGGCGCCTCCAGGACCGAGATGGACAGCCGCGTGGGCTACGTGGGCGGCATGCTGCTAAAGCGCATCATGACCGTGCCCTGGGCCTTGACGGGTGTGATGGCCATCGCCCTGTTTGGGGCCGGCAAACTCTCATCGTCCGACCACGCCTTTGGCGACATGGCCAAGGCCCTGCTGCCCATGGGATTCAGGGGGCTTATGCTGGCGTGCGTGATGGCGGCGATCATGGACCAACTGGCCGTGAGTATGCTCAGCTTTGCCGCCATTTACACCAACTCCATTCACAAACGATTCTTTAATCCGGAACTCAAAGAGAAGCGGTTTGTGCTGTATTCGCGGCTATCCTCGACGGTTTTCGCCGTGGCCGCCATTCTGCTGTGCCTGGTCTTTGCATCCAGGAACCTGGATGTGCCGGCTGCGCTGCGTTTCATGTGGGTGATCGCGCCATTGATGGGCATTCCGTTCTTCCTGGCGCTGCTATGGCGCAGGGCCAACCGCTGGGGCGCCTTCGCCAGTTACATTATGGCCTTCGCCGCGATGCTGGCTGCCGTGTATCTGTTCAAATGGAAGGGCGATGCCGGGTTGCCCAAGACGCTCTCGCTGTTTATGGGCGTGGCGCTGCCCTCAGGCATCCTTGTCTCGCTGCTGACGCAGGCGGAATCCAAGCGCATGCTGGACCGCTTCTACCTGCTGCTGAAGATCCCGGTGGGGCGCGAGGATGTCCTGCGCAAGGCGGGCCTGGTGGAAATTCCCGGCACGGGCACGTTTGATATTACGGCCGGTGAAACAAGCGGGCGCAACAGTGAAAACTTTGCGCGGCTGCTGACGTTTTTGCTGATTGCCATCGGCGTGGCGGCCATCGGATTCGGCGTGTATTCGGCTTTTGCCTACACGGCTGCCACTGCTGGAATGGAGTGGTCAAGCCGCTTTGTGATCAGTGTGTCCCTGACAGGCGGGTTCGTATGGGGTGGCCTTATACTGATCGCAGTCGGATGGATCATTGCCTATCTGAACCGTCGCGAGAAAACACTTGCGGCCCAGGCTGTGCTGCCCGCTAGAGGAGCCCTGGGCGTTCTCGGGGAAGGATCAGAAGTGGAGTTGCCTGTCGGCGCTGGCGACTGGGACGATGCATCTGGAAGCCTGTCTTCGGCGGCCGACAGACTGGCCGTTGTGGAGGAAGGTGCTCAAGCGACGGCAATCGCCAAGCAGACGGCGCCTTCAGGACTTGCCCACGCCACTCAGGAAGCCAAGTCGGAGATTTCGCTATCCCGCAGGCAGGCCTTTTGGGGCGTGGTGGTCTCTACCATCATCCTGCTATCGCTCCTGGGCGTGACCAAGCTGATGGCCATGTGGATGGCTGGAGATCTGTAATAGGTTCGCTAACCCCTGCAGTCAAAAGAGTTACGACAAAAGCAAAAGCCCTTGCAAAACTTTGTTTTGCAAGGGCTTTTCAGTGGAGACGAAGGGAGTCGAACCCTCGACCTGCTGATTGCGAACCAGCCGCTCTCCCAACTGAGCTACGTCCCCGGATTGTCGACCACAAGTATAGCGATCTAGGTTATCGAAGCAATACCTTCATGTGCTTGAGGTAAAACCTCCTGGACCGAGGGTGTTGGCTCCCTGGCACCCAGGTTAAATGCATTTTCAAAAATCGCATCAAATCCGTTGCAGTCGTTAAACCCGCGCGGCCGATAGCCGATGCATTAAATGCGTCAGGACTGTCGGTTGCAGTCGATTCTTCCCGGTGCGTCGGGGCCGGGAGCACACGCATAACGGACCTTTTGTGACTGAGGGAGTGGCAGATGCGCGTCGCGATGTTTTCCTGGGAGACCCTTCACTCGATTTCCGTCGGCGGCGTGGCAGCACATGTGAGCGAACTGGCGGATGCACTGGCCAGGCGCGGCCACGAACTGCACATCTTTACACGCATGGGCCAGGGGCAAGGACGCTACGACCTGGTCAACGGCGTTCACTACCATCGCTGCCCCTTCGGCTGGGACAACGACTTCATCCACGAAATCAACAATATGTGCAACTCGTTCGCCTGGCACCTGGGCGAGACGGCCGCGCGGCTGGGCGGGTTCGATGTGGCCCATGCCCACGACTGGCTGGCCGCCAAGGCGCTGGTACAGGCCCGCAACCACCACAAGCTGGCGGGCATCTTTACGATCCACTCCACCGAGTACGGCCGCTGCGGCAACGCCAATCACGGCGGCCGCTCCGGCGAGATCCGCCACATGGAGTGGGAAGGCGGCTTTTGCTCGGACCAGGTTATCGCGGTTTCAGGCGTGATCGGCCGCGAATACGGTTGGCTGTATTCGGTGCCCAGCCAGAAAATCAACCCGATCTATAACGGCGTGTTGGCCCATCGCTTTGAAGGAAAGATTAACGTCGCCGCGGAGCGCGCTCGCTATGGCATCGGCGCCAAAGACCCGATGGCGCTCTTCTGCGGCCGCCTGGCCTGGCAGAAGGGCCCGGATATCCTGCTGGAGGCCGTGCCCGCCGTGCTCAATCGTTACCCCAAGGCCAAGATCGTCCTGGCGGGCGATGGGGAAATGCGGCATGGGCTGGAAAACAGGGCCCGCGCGTTGGGCGTCGCTCATGCCCTGCGATTCGTGGGCTGCCGGCGCGGCAGTGAGCTTTCCAATCTGTTCAAAGCGACCGATATCGTGTGCGTGCCCAGCCGCAACGAGCCCTTCGGCATCGTAATCCTGGAAGGCTGGGCCGCGGGCAAGTGCGTGGTCGTCACGCATAACGGCGGGCCGGCGGAATTCGTTCGCCACGGTAAAGACGGCCTCAAAATTTACGATCACGCCGATTCGGTCCGCTGGGGCATCGTGGAGGCATTCGACCACCCACAGGCGACCAGGATCATGGGGCTTGCCGGAAAGAAGCGCATCGGCGATGAATTCTCCTGGGACCACATCGCCGAGCGTACGGAGCGGGTGTACGAGAAGGCCGTTCTGACCAACTGTGCGCGGCTAGGCCTGGAGCCCGTGCTGCGGCAGGAGGTTCAGAATATCGAGCTGGCGCCGGCTACTCGCAAGCGTTCGACGAGAGCCGCGTAAGACAGCGGCTTGAGGCTTGGGGCTTGAGCAACTGCCGGAAACGACAAGAATAGGGCACAGCCATGTTTGGCTGTGCCCTATTATTTTAGCATCTAACACTACAACGCCATCTGGGCTCAAGAAAGCTCAGGCGGCCAGACGATAGTTCCTTTCGGGAGCGCTTTTCCCGAAAGGAGATACGGCATGGATGCCAAGCAATTGCGAGAGCTCAAGCCGATGTTGGAACAGTACTTGGGACAATTTGACGACTGTTTCAGCCGCAGCGAGCCCTGTGGCAACCTGCGGGTTTACGTCAACGGTCAATTGTCGGATCTGCCGCGCAAGAGCATCGAGCCGATGGCGGACCGGGCCGACGTTCCGCCGCGGACGCTTCAGCAGTTCCTGTCGCTGGCAGACTGGGATGATGCGCGCATGGCCCAGCGGTTGATGCAGATCGTGGGCGATCAACACAGCCACCCCCTGTCGATTGGCGTGTTGGATGAGACGGCCCATCCCAAGAAGGGCGACAAGACCGCCGGCGTGCAGCGTCAATATTGCGGCGCCACGGGCAAGGTGGATAACTGCGTGGTTACGGTGCATATCAGCTATGTGGCGGGCGCCTTTCACACCCTGCTTCCGGGGGAGATGTTCTTGCCGCAGGAATGGTCCGATGATCGTGCTCGGTGCCGGGGGGCGGGCATCCCGGACACAATGCAGCATCGCCCCAAGTGGCAGATCGCCCTGGAACTGCGTGCCGCCGCCGTGGCCAACGGGATTCGGTTTGAATGGATGACGGGGGATGAAGGTTATGGCGAAGTGCCGGACTTTCATCGCGCCCTGGACGAGTGCGGCCAGCGCTACGTCCTGGAAGTGCCGTCGATTTTCTACGGCTGGCTGCGCGAACCGGAGGTTCTTCAAAAACAGCATCGTGCGGCCACGCGGCGCGGCCGGCCGAGGCATTATCCCCGTCTGAAGGTCAAGACCCTGCCCTGCATCCAGGTTCGCCACATGCTGCGCTACGGGGCAGCTTTTCGCAAACAAGCGTGGCGGAAGTTCCATGTCAAGGACAGCACGGTGGGACCGGAGGTTTGGCAGGTCAAGGCGGCGCGGCTGTATTTGAAACGGGATGGTCTGCCGACGCGGGCGCATTGGTTGATTGTGGCCCGCAACATTTTGGCGCCGCAGGAGGTGAAATACTTCGTCTCCAACGCGCCGGGTGGCACGCCGCTGGAGGTGATGTTGCACGTGGCCTTCACGCGGTACAGGGTCGAGCAATGCTTCGAGGTGGAAAAGTCCGAGTTGGGGCTGGACCATTTTGAGGTTCGCCGGTATCGCTCCTTGAAGCGTCATCTGCTGCTGACGGCCGTCAGCCACCTGTTCCTGGCCACGGTTCAGGAACAGTGGCGGGGGGAAAAATCCGCAGCTGACCGTATGCCAGATTCGCCAGGCGGCCGCGGCGCTGGTGCGTTCCCTGTGGCTGACGGGACAGGTTCGTCAAAGCTTCCTGGCCAGGGAGGCGGAGATTATTACTCAAACGCAGGCACGAAACGAGAAAGCGCGACGCTGCCACGTGAAAACACGCAAGCGACGGTTGCGTAGCCTTGGCATTCGAATATCGTCAATACGTTGCTGCATAATGGATCAGGTGGCGTTGTAGTGCTAATCACCACTCATTAATCATGATCAGCATTTCATACTGATTTGGCTGGCTCGCCTTCACCACGACCACATCGCAATTTCCGTTGAGACCATCACACTTGTAGGACAAATGCGTGTAGCCCATATTCGAGCCTTGGCCGCCGCTAGTATGACCTGTAATCTTTGCTTTCAACTCACCTAAGGAAGACAACATATCCTCCATCATGAGTTTTGCTATCTGATCCATGTCTGCGCTGTCGCATTCAAGGAGGCAATTTACGCGAAGCTCCGTGCTGCGGCCGTTTACAAAACTGCTGCCGCCGGCCATGATTGACTTGCAATCTTTCAGACGATCAACAGGCTGATAATGCGGAAGCTTTCCCGACACAAGCTGATAGCGAGGTACAAATCGGCTCGGACTGCTACAGCCTGACAACCCGAGGCCACAAATAAGCATCATTACTAGTACTCCGTAACGGAGAGACTTCTGGGTAGCGGTTCTTTTTGCCGATGGGTTGATAGAACCCTTTTGATCGGCAAGGAGGCCGTCATGAAAAAGTACATCGTCGAATTGACAACCGAAGAGCGTTCCCAACTCCAGACACTGCTGGATAAAGGCAAGCCGCATCAACGCAGGCATGCTCAGATGTTGCTCAAGGCTGACCAAGGCCCCGAAGGTCCGGGGTGGAAAGACGCTCACATTGCCGAGGCTTTTGACTGTCATCCCACGACGGTTGAGAACTTGCGTCGTCGTCTGGTGGAGCAAGGGCTGGAGGCGGCCTTGGAGCACGGCAACCGTGGCAGCTATCGGGTACGCAAGCTCGACGGCAAGGCCGAAGCGCACTTGATTGCCCTGACTCGCATGGAGCCGCCGGAGGGGCGCAGCCGCTGGGGCGTGCGTCTGCTGGCTGACCAGATGGTGGCGCAAGGATACGTCGAGTCTTGCAGTCACATGGCGGTGCAGCGGACGCTTAAAAAAATGAGCTTAAGCCTCACCTGAGCAAGTACTGGTGTATTCCGCCCAAGCAAAACGGCGAATTTGTCGCGGCGATGGAAGACGTGCTGGAGGTATACCACCGGCCGTTCGACTCGTTGCGACCCCTGGTATGCTTGGATGAAGCCAGCAAGCAGTTGGTGGCCCAGACGCGCCCTCGATTCCCGGTCGATCCGGCCGAATCAAGCGGGTTGATCCGGAATACCGCCGTTGCGGCACGGCCAGCGTGTTCCTGGTGTCCGAACCGCTGAAGGGCAAGCGGCACGTGCGTGTGCGTCAGCAGCGAACGCGAATCGACTTCGCCCACGTGATACGGGAACTGTGCGATGTGCTGTACGCCCAGGCCGAGAAGATCGTGCTGGTGATGGACCAACTCAACACGCACAACATCGCCAGCCTGTACGAGGCATTTGAACCGGCTGAGGCTCGGCGTTTGGCGGAGAAGCTGGAGATTCACCACACGCCCAAGCATGGCAGTTGGCTGAATATGGCCGAGATCGAGTTGAGCGTGTTGAGCCGCCAGTGCATGGATGACTACTTTGAAAGCCGCGAACAACTGGCGGCGAGCATCGCGCCGTGGGAACGTTCACGAAATGAAAAGAAGAAGGGCATCGACTGGCGATTCACCACCGCCGACGCCCGGATCAAACTGAAGAAACTATACCCGGTGATTTAGCTGTTACAGAGTACTAGGGTAATTCCGCGGGTGCAGACATTCTGCATTTGCATTTAACACTACAACGCCACCTGATCCATTATGCAGCAACGTATTGACGATATTCGAATGCCAAGGCTACGCAACCGTCGCTTGCGTGTTTTCACGTGGCAGCGTCGCGCTTTCTCGTTTCGTGCCTGCGTTTGAGTAATAATCTCCGCCTCCCTGGCCAGGAAGCTTTGACGAACCTGTCCCGTCAGCCACAGGGAACGCACCAGCGCCGCGGCCGCCTGGCGAATCTGGCATACGGTCAGCTGCGGATTTTTCCCCCCGCCACTGTTCCTGAACCGTGGCCAGGAACAGGTGGCTGACGGCCGTCAGCAGCAGATGACGCTTCAAGGAGCGATACCGGCGAACCTCAAAATGGTCCAGCCCCAACTCGGACTTTTCCACCTCGAAGCATTGCTCGACCCTGTACCGCGTGAAGGCCACGTGCAACATCACCTCCAGCGGCGTGCCACCCGGCGCGTTGGAGACGAAGTATTTCACCTCCTGCGGCGCCAAAATGTTGCGGGCCACAATCAACCAATGCGCCCGCGTCGGCAGACCATCCCGTTTCAAATACAGCCGCGCCGCCTTGACCTGCCAAACCTCCGGTCCCACCGTGCTGTCCTTGACATGGAACTTCCGCCACGCTTGTTTGCGAAAAGCTGCCCCGTAGCGCAGCATGTGGCGAACCTGGATGCAGGGCAGGGTCTTGACCTTCAGACGGGGATAATGCCTCGGCCGGCCGCGCCGCGTGGCCGCACGATGCTGTTTTTGAAGAACCTCCGGTTCGCGCAGCCAGCCGTAGAAAATCGACGGCACTTCCAGGACGTAGCGCTGGCCGCACTCGTCCAGGGCGCGATGAAAGTCCGGCACTTCGCCATAACCTTCATCCCCCGTCATCCATTCAAACCGAATCCCGTTGGCCACGGCGGCGGCACGCAGTTCCAGGGCGATCTGCCACTTGGGGCGATGCTGCATTGTGTCCGGGATGCCCGCCCCCCGGCACCGAGCACGATCATCGGACCATTCCTGCGGCAAGAACATCTCCCCCGGAAGCAGGGTGTGAAAGGCGCCCGCCACATAGCTGATATGCACCGTAACCACGCGGTTATCCACCTTGCCCGTGGCGCCGCAATATTGACGCTGCACGCCGGCGGTCTTGTCGCCCTTCTTGGGATGGGCCGTCTCATCCAACACGCCAATCGACAGGGGGTGGCTGTGTTGATCGCCCACGATCTGCATCAACCGCTGGGCCATGCGCGCATCATCCCAGTCTGCCAGCGACAGGAACTGCTGAAGCGTCCGCGGCGGAACGTCGGCCCGGTCCGCCATCGGCTCGATGCTCTTGCGCGGCAGATCCGACAATTGACCGTTGACGTAAACCCGCAGGTTGCCACAGGGCTCGCTGCGGCTGAAACAGTCGTCAAATTGTCCCAAGTACTGTTCCAACATCGGCTTGAGCTCTCGCAATTGCTTGGCATCCATGCCGTATCTCCTTTCGGGAAAAGCGCTCCCGAAAGGAACTATCGTCTGGCCGCCTGAGCTTTCTTGAGCCCAGATGGCGTTGTAGTGTTAATCCATCCTTCCAAAATGCCATGTTGACAGGTCATCATAAACTGATAGTAATTGGGGATCAATTACCCATTCGGGCCTTTCAATCGCAAATCTCAAATCGAAAATCGCAAATTGCTCCGCCTCACGTTAGCATACCAGTTCGCAAGTGCAGTTACATTCGGGATAAAGCGCATGAGAAAGGACGCACATGCCGCCGGTTGATATGTCGCTGGAAGAGCTGCGCACGTACAAGCCCGCCGTGTCCGCGCAGCACGATTTCAACGCCTTCTGGAAGCGGAACCTCGAAAACCTCCGCCGCGAGCCGCTGTCGGTGAACCTCAGCGTGCGGCCGATGCCGTTCAAGAACTTTGATGTGTACGATGTGAACTTCCTCGGCGCCGGCGATGCCCTGATCAACGGCGAGCTGATCGTGCCGCACGGCGCCAAGGGGCTGCCCGGAATCATCATCCACCACGGCTACTCCACCCGCCGGCCGTTCATCTCGGAAGTGATGCACTGGGCGGCCATGGGGGCGGTCGTGCTGACGGTGGATGTGCGCGGCCAGATGGGCCGGTCCGGCGACAACGCCGCCTACCCCGGCACGAGCACGCCAGGCTTCATGACCGCGGGCATCGAAGACCCCAACACTTATTACTACCGCAACGTATACCTCGACGGCGTGCGGGCCGTGGATGTGCTGGCCGGCCGCGAAGAGGTGGATAAGGACCGCATGGCCGTGTACGGCATCAGCCAGGGCGGCGGCATTTCGCTGGCCATGGCCGCGCTGGATCCGAGGATCGCCTTGTGCATGGCCGAGGTGCCGTTCCTGTGCGATTACCCACGCGCGGTGTGGATCAGCGGGCAGTACCCTTACCAGGAAATCGGCGCGTATTGCCGCTTCCTCAATCAGGAGCAGATCACGCGGGCCTTTCGCACGCTGAGCTACTTCGATAACGTGAACTTGGCTGGCCGCAACTCGGCCCGCACGATTCTTAGCGTGGGCCTGAGCGACGCCACCTGCCCGCCCTCATCCATCTTTGCCGTGTACAACCACCTGGCCGGCGAGAAGCAGATCCAGGTCTACCCGTACATGGGCCACGATTCCAACGGCTACTTCGTGGAACTGTGCATGCAGGAAATGGCGCGGCAGTTCAATATCTAGACTGCGGCAATTGATCGGCCGCGCAGGTACAATTGGCGCTTTCGGGGCAATCCCGTTTTTGGCTCAGCCCGGGATATTCGTGAAGGCAGAGCCGACTTAATCGGTTGGATGTAGGCAAAAAATGCTGGAAAAGGTTCAACAGGATAGACAGGCCAAGTTGGAGAAGATTCGCGAGTTGGGGATCGATCCCTACGGCCGCCGGTACGACACGGCGGAGCCCATCGCCTCCGTGCTCGGGCGGTACGTGGATGTGAACAGCGAGACGGGGTCCGAGACGGCCGCGCCGGGCATGGTTCACGATGGCAGCGCGGCGGATGCCGCCAAGGTCGCGCCGCAGACGGCGGATATCTGCGGCCGCATCGTGCTGTATCGCAACATGGGCAAACTCATCTTCGCCCAGCTTCGTGATGAAACGGCGACGATGCAGATCGCCCTGTCCAAGAAGGCACTGAGCGAGCAGCAGTGGAAGCTGGCGGACCTTTTGGACCTCGGCGACATCATCGCCGTGCGCGGCGAACTCATGCGGACGCGGACGGGCGAGATAACGGTTTTCACGCAGAATCTGGAGCTTTTGAGCAAGTCGCTCATGCCGCTGCCGGAGAAGTACCACGGTTTGCAGGATGTGGAACTGCGGTATCGCCAGCGGTATCTGGACCTCATCGTCAACCCCGAGTCGCTGGTCGTCTTCAAGAAGCGGCTGGCGATCATTCGGCACATCCGCCGCTACCTGGAAGACCGCGGTTTTGAGGAAGTCGAGACGCCCATGATGCAATCGGCCCCCGGCGGGGCGGCCGCGCGGCCGTTCGTCACGCATCATAATGCCCTGGATGTGGATCTGTTTTTGCGCATCAGCCCGGAGCTGTACCTGAAGCGCCTCCTGGTGGGCGGGATGGAGAAGGTTTTTGAGATCAACCGCAACTTCCGCAACGAGGGCATCGACTCCACACACAACCCGGAGTTTACGATGCTGGAGCTGTACCAGGCGCGAGCTGATTACAACGTGATGATGGAACTGACCGAGGGGATGATCGCGTCGGCGGCGCAGGAAATCTGCGGTGCGACGAAGATCAAGTACGGCGAGCACGAGTTGGACTTCACCACGCCGTGGCGGCGGGCGACATACGACGAGCTCTCGATCGAGTATGCATCGGTATCACTAAGGGAACCTGGCGCTGCGCGGCAGAAGGCGCGGGCGATGGGCGTGGATGAGTCGAATAAGGATGATGCGATCATCTTCCAGATCCTCTTTGAAGAGCTGGTCGAGCCGCGCCTGGTGCAGCCGATTTTCGTCAAGGATTGGCCGGCGGCGCTATGCCCGTTGACGCGGCGGGACCCGAACAACCCGGATATCGCCCTGCGTTTTGAGGCCTTTGCGGCCCGCATGGAACTGGCCAACGCGTACACGGAACTGAACGATCCGGCCATCCAGGAAGCGAACTTCCGCCAGCAGCTGGCGGGCGAAGGCGACAACCAGGTAATGCGGACGATGGATGAGGATTTCCTGATGGCCCTCCAGCACGGCATGCCGCCGGCGGGGGGACTGGGGATCGGGATCGACCGCATCATCATGCTGCTGACGGGCAGGACGACGATCCGGGATGTGGTGCTGTTCCCGACGTTGAGGCCACAGGCCTGAATTACAAAGTACAAATGACAAATTACAAATTGAGGACGCGACGATTCTGCCAATTTGTAATTTGTAACTTGTAATTTGTAATTCCGCGGTGAGCGAACGTACGGTTTTTGAAAAACAGTCTCCGAAGGCTATACTGGCCCAACATGTACAAACTGTTCTTGTGTCTCCGTTATCTTCGCCGGCGGTATATCGCCTTAGTAGCCATCGTAGGGATGGCCCTGTGCGTGTTCATGGTGCTGGTGGTGGTGTCCGTTTTCGACGGCTTTCTGGCCACGGTCGAGAACGCCGCGCGCGGCATGATGGGCGATGTGATCGTCGATTCCAGCGGACTGCCGCGCTACGAGCATTTGCTGGATGAGCTGCACACGCTGCCGGAGGTGAAGACCGCAACCCCCATCATTTACGCTTACGGGCTGGTACGCGTGGGGCCGATGTACACGCATTATGTCCGCGTGGTGGGCATGCGCTTGCCCGAGGCCACGCAGGTCAGCACGTTCGGGCAGGGGCTGTGGCCCGATGAACTCAAGGCGAATCCGAAATTCGAGATGCCCCCGGGGTACGTGCAGAATCTGGATGAACGATTCAGGCTGGATCAGCGGGAACTCGAGCAGGAAATTGCCCACCTCGACGGCCTGCTTAAGCAGGCCGCGGCGCTACCCCCCGGGAAGGTGAACCCGGAGGCCGTGGATTCGGTCAAGATAAAAAAGGCCTCACGCGAGCGCGAGCTCAAGGCGCTGCCGGCGCAGATGCAATATGACCCCGCTCTGCCGTCGATCATCCTGGGCATTGACATTCCCGGCACCACCGAGCGAGATTCGGCCACGGGGGAATACACGCGGCTGATGGCGGTCGGCAAGAAAGTTCAGCTCATGCTGCTGCCTTTTGCCCGCAGCTACAACGTGACCACGGAGCCGCGCAACAAGATTTTCACGTTCATCGGCGACAGCCGGCTGGGCATCTACGGCATCGACAATCTGCAGGTGTACGTGGATTTTGACGTGCTGCAAAAACTGGTCGATATGGATGCCAGGCAAGGCGTGGAGAGTGAGCCGGGTCGTCCCGCCATGTGTTCTGAGGTGCAGATCAAGCTTTTGCCGGCGTACCTGGGCGCATCGCTGAACGCCGATGGCAACAGGCTGGTCGTGCGGCAGGTGGTGGAACATTCGCCCGCGGCCAAGGCGGGGCTGGCGGCGGGGGACTTTTTGACTTCGGTGGATGGCAAAGGTGTTTCCACCGTAGATGATGTACACGACATTTTGGCCAACAAGCACGCTGGCAGCAGCCTGGCGATGGGAATCGACCGGCAGGGCAAGGCCGTGCGCCTGGAGGCCCATCTGGGCGACCCGCGGCAGGCCGCGCAGGCCGTGCAGGCAATGTACGACAACGTCTCGGCCCAGTTCCCGGATATGGAGCGATCCAACTCCTCCATTCAGACGTGGGAGCAAAAGCAGGCCTCGTACGTCGAGCCCATCGAGAAGCAGCGCACGCTGACGGCCATCATGTTCAGCATCATTTCGCTGGTGGCGGTGGTGCTGGTGTTCGCCATCTTTTACATGATGGTGGTGCAGCGGACGCGGGATGTGGGCGTCTTAAAATCGATCGGCGGCTCGAGCATCGGCGTGGCGGGAATCTACCTGATGTATGGCTGCGCGATCGGCCTGGTGGGCAGCGCCGCCGGGGCCATCGGCGGGTATTTCTTCATCCGCAATATCAACCCAATTCACGACTGGGTGGCCGACACGTTCCACTATCGGCTCTTCGACCGCCAGTCGTACCTGTTCGACACGATCCCCAACCAGGTGGAACCCTCGGTGATCGTGACGATAATCATCGGCGCGATCCTGGCCGGGCTGATCGGCTCGGTGCTGCCGGCCTTGAGGGCCGCGCGGATGCAGCCGGTGGAGGCCCTGCGCTATGAGTGATCAAATCATCACCGTCGCCGGGCTGCACAAGAGCTATCGCATGGGGCATGCGGACCTGCACGTCCTGCGCGGCGTAAGCCTGGCCGTCCGCCGCGGCGAGTTCGTCTCCATCGTGGGCGCTTCGGGCAGCGGCAAATCACGCTGCTGCACCTGATCGGCCTCTTGGATCGGCCTGACAAGGGCGAATTGCACATCGACGGGTTGGATATGGGCAAGCTCGGCGCCGGCGGCCGCACGCGCATGCGGCGGGAAGATATCGGCTTCGTCTTCCAGTTCTACCATCTGCTGCCCGAGCTTAACGTGCTGGAAAATGTGCAGATCGCGCAGATGACGGGTAGGAGCGTCCTGGGCTGGATGGCGCAGGGGCGAAAGGCGCGGCTGCGCGCGGAGGAAATCCTGGCCAGGGTGGGGCTTTCCGAGCGGCTCAAGCACCGGCCCAAGGAACTGTCCGGCGGCGAGCGCCAGCGCGTGGCGCCTGGCCCGCGCGCTGGTGAATTCCCCCAAGGTTTTGCTGGCCGATGAGCCGACGGGCAACCTGGACCGCCACACGGGGCTGGAGATCCTGGATGTGATCAAGGACGCCAGCCGCCACGGCCAGCAGACACTCGTTATGGTCACGCACGACCCGCAACTGGCCGAGCAATCGGACAGGGTTTTGCACCTGGTGGATGGGCGGCTGAAATAGCTGCCAGAGGGTGGATCAGCGTTGGCGTAGCCTCCACTTGCAGATTGGTTGGCGGTCTAAGAAGGCTTCCTATTATTTCATAACTTACTATTAGACAACGAACTATGTCAAGACCGCCAAGGCCGCCAAGACCGCCAACTGATACGCTTGGAGGATTCGGAAGTTGTTCGGGTTTTGATTTAAGTCGCTATATCTAAATAGGTTAAGGGAATCAGAGAATTCAGAGTGTGTTAATTTAGAGAAGTTACGCAGCTTGGGGGCTTGGCAAGCCTGCATCCGTCTTTTAGCATCAACAAAAATGCGGCATGGGTGTTTTCCCATGATTCCCGCAGGACCTCCTGCCAATCGCGAAACGGCTGGAACATGGCCAAGACGCCTCGCAACTCGTGGGCAAGATGCCCATGCACGGGTTTGGCCTCGCCGGGGCGCTTTGTGCGTTGCCAGTTAGCGTAATTGCCGATAGTATGGCAGGTCGCAAGGTATGGCTGGAGAGCGCGCATGAAAGTCTGGCTGGATGGCAAGCTGGTTGACAAGGAACAGGCCGCGATCGGCGTGTATGACCACGGATTGCTGTACGGTGATGGGGTGTTTGAAGGCATCCGCGTCTATAGCGGCCGTATCTTCAAGTGTGAGCCGCACTTAGACAGGCTGTTCTGCGGGGCCAAGGCGATTCGCCTGGAGATTCCCTACGACAAGGCCGCGTTGACCAAGGCGATGGAAGAAGCCGTTGCCGCCAACGCGATAAAGGATGGTTACATCCGCCTGGTCGTCACACGCGGCAACGGCGCCTTAGGTGTGAGCCCGTTCACATGCGAACGGCCGCGCGTTTTTGTCATCGCCGACAGCATTCAGCTTTACCCGCGTGAAATGTACGAGACGGGCCTGCGCGTGATCGTCGCCTCGACCATGCGCAACCATCCCAATGCGCTGTCCCCGCGCATAAAGAGCCTCAACTATCTCAACAATGTGATGGGCGCATCGAGGCCGTGGACGCCGGCGCGGCCGAGGCCATCATGCTGAACAGCCAGGGCCTGGTGGCCGAGGCGACGGGCGACAATGTTTTCGTCGTCCGCCGCGGCGTGGTGATGACCCCGCCGCTCAGCGCGGGTGTGCTGGAGGGCGTGACGCGCGACCTGGTGATGGAACTGGGGCGCAAGGAAGGGCTGCCGGTCATGGAGGCGGACATCAGCCGCTACGACCTGTACACGGCCGATGAATGTTTCCTCACGGGCACGGGCGCGGAGGTGGTGCCGGTGGTGGAGATCGACGGCCGCGCGATTGGGGACGGAAAGCCGGGGCCGATCACGAACCGGCTGCTAGCGGCCTTCAAAAGGGCCGTTAGGGAGCAGTAATCGAGAGTTTTGCTTTCGCGGAAGTACAAATTACAAAGTACAA